>NZ_CP015994.1:0-607337 GCF_002214625.1 Anaplasma ovis str. Haibei | reverse complement strand
ATACAAAGCCGAGAGCATTGAAAGTTTCGATGCCCTTTTTAATCTCGCAACCAGCCTGGGGGCAATAGATCTAGAGGAAGGCGGCGAAGGTGAAGACAAGGTGTATACCATAATTTGCAGCGTGGAGGACTTTGGTAAAGTGCGAGACGGGCTATATGCGCAGTATTCTGACGGCGAACTGGCTAAGCTGTCTTGGAGGCCGAAACAAAAGGTACAGGTGGACTCTCCCGAGCTTTGTGCAAAGCTTGTCAGCTTTCTGAATGACCTTGAAGATAATGACGATGTACAGTATGTTGAGGGGGACTTCGCAATTGTGGGTTAGTAGAACGTAAACAGGGGGTTACTCGTTGCGCGATGTTTTCGCAACTTGCCTTTTCTAGGCCTATCTGCTAGCATCGGCGCAGTCGCCTAGATACGGGGTTTATGTTAAAGCTGTTATTGTGTGTGTTCTTGTTTTATTTGGTATTCAATAGGTTGGCGTCTAAAGATAGAGGTGAGGTATAATAGCTTTGGGGGTGTAGGTGCATAGTAGGTCTGCGGTTTCGGAATTTATACATAGGCTTGGGGTGGACCTGGAGTCTATTGCGAGGTGTCTTTGACGTTAATGGCCTGGCAGATTCTTTAGAAGCGCTAAATTCCCGTTGTTCATCCACCTCTCTGTGGGACGATCAAGAGAACGCAAAAAAATTACTTAGCGAGAGAGCAAGGGTAGAGGAGGTTTTAGCTTCGTTCCGCACCTTGGAGAGGGAGCATGCTGACTGTGTCGAGTTGTTTGACATGGCGGACGAGGGCGATGGCGAGTTTCTCGGTGGCCTGTGGGAGACGTTAACTCAGCTGGAACGCCGTGTTGGTCGGAAAAAGGCCGAGTGCATGTTTTCTGGGGAAGCCGATAATAGCGGGTGCTTCCTAGTTATTCGTCCAGGTGCTGGCGGTACGGAGAGTAGTGATTGGGCTGCCATGCTCCTGCGTATGTATGTGAGGTGGGCCGAGACTTATCATGGGTTTACCACAGAAATTATAGATAAAATTGATGGTGAAGCTGCGGGGTTGAAGTCAGTTACGGTCAAAATGTCCGGGAGAGGGGCCTACGGTTGGATGAAGACCGAAAGTGGTGTACACAGGCTGGTGAGGATATCACCGTTTGACTCTTCATCAAGGCGCCATACAAGCTTTGCCAGTGTAGAAGTATCGCCAATAGCTGACGATACAATTAACATAGAAATACTTGAGAAGGACCTGCGTATCGACACGTACAGGGCCTCTGGGGCGGGCGGCCAGCATGTGAATAAGACTGAAAGCGCAGTGCGCATAACTCACATACCGTCAGGTATAGTAGTGCAATGTCAAACCAGTAGGTCCCAGCACCAGAACCGGGCGGAAGCCTACAGTTTGCTGCGCAGCCGCCTTTACGAGATGGAGCTTCAGGAAAAGGAGAAAAAAATGGCCCAAGAACATGATAGCAGATGCGACATAGGGTGGGGACACCAGATTAGGTCATATGTGATGCACCCGTACCGCATGGTTAAAGATTTGAGAACTGGGTGCGAGACCGGAGACGTGGACTCCGTGCTCAATGGAGATTTGGATAAGTTTATCACCGCAACTCTGACTTACAAACTATCCCAAGCTCAGCGGTAATGTTGACTTCCTAGGGGTGGCCGCGCCATTCCTACTCCCGGCGTCCGTGGTGTGGTACCCACTATCCTTTACTGGCCTCCTCCTCCGGCGCACAATCCCTGCGCCCCACCACCGTGTTGCTTATAGCTATTAACACGCATTTTGCTTGTTGTAGTGTATTCCGCGCCGCAATTTGTAGGTGTATTGCCATGTGCACCACCTCCCTTTTTCTGTCGAGGTGCCACTCCTCTTGCTGTAAAGTCCTCCTCGTCCGAGTCAGGTGCAAAATTTGGGCATATTTCGGTTTCCTCTTCTTCGTAGTATGACAAGTCATCATATGTGGTTGCACCAGCCCCGCTATGGCTCAAGATATCGTCATCACCGGGTTCGGAGTCCATTGTTTGTGGACGATTTCCTGCTGCACTGCGTTTCACATCCAAATGCGAATCTTGTGGCTCTTCATACGCTTTGTCTTCGCTCATTATGGGCTGCTCGTCGTCACGCTGTCGCCCAGCTCCTGCAGCAGCGCTGGAATTACCCTGAGGATATATTAATGTGCGATCATCCGCGCACATAAACCTAGTGAACTGCACTGGCACGATTTGAGAGAAAAACCAGTTGGCTGAGTCAAACGTGATCCCACTTTCTTTCTCCAAAGCGAACTTGTATGCATCGTCCGAGAACGGGAATTCCGGGCCGTTTACCAGCCGGTGCAGATTGCTTGCATACTTATCTACATACTTGTGCTGCAGTGTAGACAGGATGCCTGAGTGTGACTTTTTCCCGGGAATTTTCGAGACATCATGCACCTGTAACAGCGCGGTTACGTATTCTAGGCACGCTCTCCTTCTTTCGTCAATATACATGCCGCAACATTCATATATGGCAGTTATTACGCCATGCTCTGCGTGGTCTCTGCACAGAAGCTTCCATTGCTTTGAGGTACGGAATTTTGGATCTATAGCATTTCGGCCGTCGTCCGAACACATCAGGTCTACATAAGCGTCTAAGTACGAAAGCAGCAGATTCACCCTCCCGGCTCTGGCAAGGGTCTTCATAAGTACTATGTGTCCAGCCCTGGATGACCATTGTCCGCTCGCACTGCAACGTACATTACAATCATCCATACCCATGTACGGGCATTCAGTAAACGATATGCTTGTGGTACTCCCCTCCGGCCACGCAGTTCTGCTTGAGACAGTTCTGATAAGCTCAAGATCGCCGTCATCCCGCGTTGCACGCATACCAAACAGGATACACATGCCATGTGGGACTTCATCTTCCGAACCCAAAACGTGTGCTACATATTTATCTCTGGGTAAGGGGCGGCCTTCCATACACAGCTTCCCGTTCGCTATACCAAACCCAGATATGGATTCTTGTTCGCGAGCATCATTAAACAGATCCCTGTCACGTACGCTCACGCATAGGGTAAGCATGGGGGCACTGCGATGTCTGGCAATATCAAGCCCGCATCTGCCTTTTGCATAAGAGAATGCCAAACCCACCATAGATAGCACGAAAACCACCCCAATGATGATTCCCACGGCCATCATCACCTGTGCGCTGATGGCGCCCGAGAGATACAGTATAGCCGTAATACCCAATATAACTGCGGAGATGACAAATACTGCTACAGCTCTTATTAGAGCTTTCCTCACGCGAACATCGTCAAATTTGGGTGTGCTTTCAACATCAGCATCCCGGCCCTGGTATAGCAGCTCAGCGTTAGCACCCCCACGTCCCAGGTCTGAAATGGTGGGAGCGTACTGCCCAAATGCGGCACCCTGGCGCACGCGGTCAATGTGGCTGTCTATTTGAATCGGCAAGGTAAGCTGAAACCCACCACAACGCTCTAGTGCCGGAAGTAGGCTTTCAAAGAAGCTGTAAATACAGAACTTGGGAAAAAGTAGTGGCTGGCCACCGCACGACTGCACAAGGTCACAAACCCTTCTGTACCTGCTCTGCAGCCTAAGCAGTAAATCCTGCGCCTCTGAGCAGCGTATATCGTGCTTGTGATACACGCTGGCAAAACGCGCATCATTCATCAGCTCCTGTATAAGCTTCTTGTTGTACTTCTTGTCAGATGCCAGATGCGAAATGGCAAGCATACCCGCGGCCTCGTCGTACCGTGCTGGGTTGTCAGCAAGCATAGCCTGCAGCAAGCTGCGTATTCTTATGTCAGAGTTTTGCAAGCTTACGTAGCGCCCTTCCGAAGCATATATTGCAATACCACACGCGCACAGGAAATTTATGCTGGAACGCTGCCTGGTCGAACTATCACGGCGTACCTCATCTTTCACATTTTTAGGTAGCTCATTGATGGCGCGTAGCACCGCCGAGAGCAGCATCACTCTGTGCCTTGCTTGAGAACTCCACGTGGATGAAATAAATGCCTGGCCGCGGTGCAGACTAGACAGTATGCCGGTGGTGATTTCATCATGTAACAAGGCGCGCCCGTTTAATGTGGCGTGCAGAAAACGTGGGTCCAGTTCCCAAGCACTGTCACCATTGCTGTCATAACCGCCGGCATGGATGTGGCCCAATGCGCGCTCGAGATAATAGTCTAGGTAGCACTCGAAAACAGAGGTGAGCACACTATGCTCGTTATCATCGTGCTCGGAACCGCCTTTGAATAGGCTCCGCATGAGGCTGCCTATGCGCTTTTTGACATTTTTACCAGAACTGCTGACGCGTTGTTCCTCGCAGTCCTCCCCTTTATTGAGCACCATCCCGCTGTCTATGATATGCACAATAAAGGAAAACAGACTTTGTACGGATTCAGCGTTGCTCACAATGACGCTAACTCCGGCCTTGAGCCGCGCCTCTTCTATGTTTGCCCCAGTTAAGAGCACGCTGTCTGGCGTTAGCCGCGCCAGTGACTCACTCAGCTCACTATCCAGATCGGTATCAAGTATGAAAAACGGCTCTTCCGCGTTTTTGGGGTCACTGTCAGGAGGCGTAAATCGGACTCTGCATCCAGAAAACTCGTGGTTATGCCCTATTTTCAGTACCCCATTTTCCGTTAGGCTGATGACAGCAAGCAAATTACGCTGCAGCCCCGGATTGGCAGCGAGCACATCCCGCAGTTTACGCCTGCCTGTTTCGCTTGGACTACTACAAAAGCTGAGAAACAGTTCGGACACAATCTGACCTATCCAACAAGTGTAGCTAGAAGCTGTACGGTATATTGTAACATCTATGGCGGATTTTTGCCACCGTAGGTAGTGTATATACCCCTCCATTGCGAATATTTGTACTACACATGTTATTAGGCAATGCATGCCAAGTGTGTTTAACTACTCTCCAGCTTGTAATGCCGATATACTCGTTAGTTGTCTATAGGGCTGTGTTGGGAGTCCGCACAGTATGCTGTGTAGGTTATAGATGTGTAAGTAGCGCCGCTGGCTGCTGATGCACAACTCTGTGGGAACTGGTAGGGCTTATTCGTAGGCGTAACACTCATTAACATGTGCAAGGGCACACACCACTGCGGTATCAACCCTAAGTATCCTAGGGCCCAGGGATATTTTATTGCAGAAATCTTCACAGGAGCGTAACTCCTCGTTGGAGAACCCTCCCTCCGGCCCCACTATCACCCAAACGTCTCGGTTGTTGCGCAGAACCTCACGCGGCGGTTTGCCACCGCCAGTTTCATCACACAACACAAACTGCCTATCCGAGTTATGAAACTCGCACAGCGTGCGGAAATCCACCACAGGTGCGACCTCAGGCACATCCTGCCTGCCGCACTGCTCAGAGGCTTCAACAGCCCATAAGCGGCATTTTCTTGGATCAATATCGTGCACGGAGGAGTATTCGGTACGCATGGGCTGGAAAAGAGTTACACCCATTTCTGTAGCCTGTCTCACAACATTACGCATGGTGTCACCCTTTACTAGCGCAAAACACAAGACTAAGGTCCTGGTGCGGACGTGTTTTCTGAGGAGTTTTTCGGCTTCTACCTCGACAGTTTTCTTCGAGATGTACGCAATCCTACACAGCCACTCTCCGTGTGTTCCATCAAACAGCAATACAGCATCGCCGTGCCCCGCCCGCATGACATCCCGCACGTAGTGAGCCTGGGTAATGTTTAGCGTGACCATGCCACCAGCCCTAATGCCGTCTTCTTCGTGATACAGCCTGATTTTTATGGGTTTTTTCCTGGAATACACCACGGTTCTTCTTAATGTGCCTACACCGTCTCCAGGCGTTTTACTGCATCTAAAACGGCATCTACATGCCCGTCAACTTTCACTTTATGCCAGATTTTCCGTATCTTACCATGCTTATCTATGAGAAAGGTTGATCGTTCTATACCCATATAGGACTTGCTGAACATATGCTTTTCAACCCAGGTGCCGTATAGCTTGGAAAGGCTAGAGTCTTCGTCAGAAATTAGTTCGAACGGTAGCTGATATTTCTTCCTGAAGCCCGCGTGCGAGGACGCACCATCACCTGACACACCCACAATTATTGTGTCTAGGCGCGCAAACTCCGCATGAGCATCTCTGAAACCTTCTGCCTCTCTTGTACACCCTGGTGTATCATCTTTTGGGTAAAAGTACAGGACTATATTCTTCTTACCGATATACGAGGAGGAGGGTGCCACAGTGCCGTCTTCAAGCTTTATAGTAAATTCCGGGGCCGCTTCTCCTTCAATTATGTCCATAGAACCACCTCAGTCACGTTACAGGGCGAATGATACACCTACTCGTAGATATTGTACAAAACTAAAACAGGGCTATGACCGATTCTGATTCCAGAGTATTCAGCCTTTTAGGCCTCCCATTGGGGCAGTGTTGATTGGTAAATACGTACTCGATCTGTGTGCCGTTCGGCTAACTCATATCTCGCTCCGGCTCGCATGTTGCCTGGCTTGATTCAATCATTTGCGCTGCGACAATACTTTATGAAGATCTCCACTGCACTACGGCATTGTTGGGGCTGTGCATGGGGCTTCCCAACGCGCAAAGGAGTGTGTATATTTTGTGCTCGTTATTCGATGCTTAGGGTGATGTGAATTACTATCCGGAGGTTAAAGGCAATCCAGAGTTTTCTGTTATAGAAAAAGAGATACTGCAATACTGGAACGGCGAGAAGATTTTTGAGGAGTCTGTAAACACTCGCTCTAAGGACAAAAGCTTCGTATTTTACGACGGCCCACCGTTTGCAAATGGGCTGCCCCACTATGGGCACCTACTAACAGGGTTCATAAAAGATGCCGTTGCCAGATACAAGACCATGCGCGGATTTAGAGTGGAGCGGAAATTCGGGTGGGATTGCCACGGGCTGCCGGCAGAGATGCTAGCGGAGAAAGAGCTAGGTGTGTCAGGCAAGACCAACATAGAAAGCTTTGGTATCGGTAAGTTTAATGACTACTGCCGCAGCTCTATCATGAGGTTTACCCAGCAGTGGAGGGAGTATGTAGAGCGACAGGCAAGATGGGTAGACTTTGAAAACGGCTACAGAACCATGGACAAAAACTTCATGGAGTCTGTAATGTGGGCGTTCTATGAGCTTTGGCGTAAGGGGCTGGTTTATGAATCTGTGAGAGTAGTTCCGTACAGTTGGGCGTGCCAAACACCCTTGTCGAACTTCGAAACAAAAATGGATAATGCCTACAGGGACAAGGTTAGTAAATCAGTCACGGTCAGGTTCAAACTCTCTGAGAAGGCGGGTTTTGTTCCACAAGGGGTTGAATCTTGCAGCATCCTTGCGTGGACCACAACTCCCTGGACTTTGGTGTCAAATTTCGCCCTAGCCATAAATGCGAACATGGATTACGTTGGGGCAGTTGTCGGTGCGGAAATGCTGGTATTTTCCGCGGGTTATCTAGACCACTTCATGCGTTACTGTGAGAGGCGCAGTCTTGAGTGTGCTCAAGTCATACAAATACCGGCCAAGGAGCTGCTGACAGTAAAGTATGTTCCACCATTTCCATATTTTGCAGACAGTAAAAATGCGTTTATTGTATTGGATGCGGAGTTTGTGGCTGAGGGGTCCGGCACCGGGGTAGTGCATTTGGCTCCTGGTTTCGGTGAGGATGACTTCCTACTGTGCAAACAGCACGGAATTCCCGATTTGGGCGAGGAATCCCCTGGAATGCTCTCTGTAATATGCCCCGTGGATGACGCAGGAAGGTTCACATCGGTTGTTGACGATTTCGCTGGGCAGCACGTGTTTGACACAGTTGATGCTGTGATTCAACAATTGAAAGGCAAGGGATTATGGTTTGCAACGGAGCAGTGCACCCATAGCTACCCTCACTGCTGGCGCACGGATACCCCGCTAATATACAGAGCAATGTCATCGTGGTACGTGGAGGTAACTAAGCTAAAAGCACGTATGATTGCGCTTAACAAAGAGGTTAATTGGGTGCCAGAGCACGTGCAGAGTGGCCAATTCGGTAAGTGGCTTGATGGCGCGAAAGATTGGTCGGTATCCAGACACAGGTTCTGGGGGGCTCCGGTGCCGGTATGGCAATCTGATGACCCTAAATATCCTAGAACGGATGTATATGGCTCCATCAAGAAGGTACTGCCAGATGTTAAGGCGCTAGAGGAAGATTTCGGTCCGGTGGAGGATCTGCATCGCCCATACATTGACAGTTTAGTTCGCCCCAACCCGGATGACCCCACGGGTAAGTCTATGATGCGAAGAGTTCCAGATGTTCTAGACTGCTGGTTTGAATCTGGTTCCATGCCGTACGCGCAGATGCATTACCCGTTTGAGAACAAGGAGTTTTTTGACTCCCACTTTCCCGCAGACTTTATCACCGAGTATATTGCGCAAACCAGGGGTTGGTTTTATACGCTGTTTGTTCTATCCACCGGGTTGTTTGATAGGCACCCTTTCAATAATTGCATATGCCATGGTGTGGTGCTGGATATTAAAGGTCAGAAGCTCTCAAAGCGGCTAAACAACTATCCGGACCCCATGGAAATGTTTGAAAAGTACGGGGCTGACTCCGTACGGTTTACCATGCTCTCACACGCGGTATCAGTCGGTGGGGATTTGCTTCTTGACCAAGATGGTGACGTCGTTCGTGATACGTTGAAGAATGTGGTAAAACCCATATGGAACAGTTATAGCTTCTTTACCGTATACGCAAACTCAGACCAGATGCAAGGGCGCATTCTGGAGAGCTTGGAATGCATTACGAATATCATGGACCAATACATACTGTACGAGTGTGCGTGTATGGTGGTGAAGGTATCGGAGGCCATGGAATCCAGTTCAGTTGGGGTGAAGGACCCTTATAACATAAGGCTTGCGTGTGCCGCCATAGTGCAATTCTCTGATAAGCTAAACAACTGGTACATACGCGGGTGCCGGGGAAGGTTTTGGATGCGGGACAAGACTGCTGACAAAACTAACGCCTATGACACGTTATACACCGTGCTGTACTACCTGGTGCGGGTCATCGCGCCATTTCTTCCATTCGTTGCAGAGTCTATATGGCTAGGGTTGGGTTTTCAGCGTGAAAAGTCAGTTCACCTTGCAGATTTTCCCGATGCAAGCAATTTTGGCGCTGTCAGCCAATATAAAAAGAACGCGGAATACATGCAACTAGCTATGGATGTTTGTAGTCACGCACTTTCCCTTAGAAACGCACACAACATACGGGTAAGGCAGCCGCTACGGTGCATGGTTATATACCCGTATAACTGCGAAAGTCTGCTGAACATGCCCCAGGAGTATAGAGATATAATACTCAACGAGATTAACGTTAAAAGCCTGCAGATGTCAGGCACCATAAAGGATATGGCGTCCTTTGAGCTAAAACTAAACTTTGCGCTACTTGGCCAGAGAGTACCTGAGAAAGTTAAGCAGATAATTGCTCTTATGAAGGGTGGTGTATGGGAAGTTCAGAGCGACGGTAGCCTGCTACTCGGCGCTCCGAGCGGTGAGCAATGCATAATCCAAAAGGATGAGTTCTCTTTAAATCTTAAGGCGCACAGTGAGTATGCATGCCAGATAGTTTCTGGTGGCGTCCCAGTAGGAGTGCTACACATAGACCATGAACTCACCAGGGAGCTTCTACTCGAAGGGATCGCGCGGGACATCATGCGGCTTATACAGCAGGCCCGTAAAGATTGTGGTCTGGATATGCTCGATTATGCGGAGGTTATTATAAACACTGATGCAGCTGAGATAACAGAGGCAGTAAGCATTTGGTGTGACTTTATAAAGCAGCAGACCTTTTCTCATACGCTGGAACATAAGCCTGCGCAGGCTGTGGTGGAGAATTACAGCAAGTACACAAAAATTTCCGGTAAGGGCTTTGACGTATTCTTATGCAAGTCAGCCCTGTGCTCCTGAAGGTACTCCGCACAGTTATATGCTCAATTGGGCATGCTGAGGCTCACGTTTTGCACGGTCACCACAATACCAAACTTTATTAGTGTAAATCCCCTTCCACCCGCTGAATTTTGCGCTAGGAACATTATTCCCTGGACCTTTTCTGCGGAACGACATATATATCAACGGTGTACCAAGCTTGCTAAGTTTGGTATAGTTGTCGGTGTGGGTGGAAGTCGTCCCTGTACGGCTTGCTTTTTTGCTTGAGGTATTCTAGCGTTACCTGGTGGTGTAGTGCGGCCATAGCGGGGTGCGTATGCCATTAGGGGGCAAAGGACAGTTACTTAGGGCGTTTGCTGCGTTTGAGGATATCGCGCCGGATAGCCCCGCGCAGGATTTCTTTGGGTCAGAAGAAGGCAAGGCATACAGAGTACCGCTAGTAAAATTTGTGGCTTCGGCATTACAGGTGCAATATGGGGCAGATGCCCCATCAATGGCTGAAGAGCTAGTGGATTCCATACAGGCCTTTCGGGATATTGCGCTCCTGATCCGCTCGCCTGTAAAACTAGCAGAGCAAATACGGCGTACCAGCAGCACGTCTGGGGAGTGCAATAGCCAAGAGGAGAATGAAGATGGGCAGCTTGGGGAAGGTGCGCTCGCAGATATGTCGGGCACAATTGCCGAGGGATTCATGGATAGATGGTCCCAAGGAAAGAAGGCAGTATCTGAATTTTTGAACTTAAAGTCAGACTTTGAGAGGAAGCAAGAGCTAGCGTGCGAGGTTGACACGTTCATGACTGGGATAAAAACTCTCAGAGCTGAGTTAGCCAGAAGCGGTGACGTGTCAGAACGGAGGGCCGTGTACCTCGAAGATGTTGATACCTTACTGGAAATTCTTTTTTCTCAGTACGTTCCCAGGACTGGGGTCTTTTTTAATAGGACGACTCCGCATCAAGACATGCAATCGTATGTAGACAGCAGAAAAGACATAATAATCCCCGCAGTTAGGGAGCTGCTGTTCGTACATCGCCTCGATCGGGTGTATGATCAGAAAATGGCAAACCTGTTGGAAGGTGCAAGTAGCAAGACTTATCTGCGCTCGTACCTGCGCAGTACAATCGTGGCACGTGGATTTCAGGAGCGCCATCAGCCGGTGGAATTGCACAACTCCGGTACTAGTCAACAACTGCAGCAAAGGTCCGTAACAAATCCGCCTACAGCGGAACATGCTACTGTTCAATCTGAGATACAGCATCCTAACTTAAGACAGTCTGGTGTACAAACTGTATGCACCGTACCGCAGTATACTATAACCAGGTCTAGGGCCTTCAACGCACTTTGTATTCTACTATTTGTTAGCTTATTTGTGCTCTTGCTGCTAGTACCCTTACTGCACGAACACATCCCTGTGGGGGGCGCCAGAGATGTGATTACAATTCTTGCCGAAGCTCTGATTGCAATATCTATAATGGCGTTGGGATGCTGGCTCATCTTTTCTGGGCACTGCCATGAAGTACACTCGCCCATCTTGGGACCCGGATGGGTATATGAACCCGGCAATCAATGTAACGAGCGGAGTGCAGCTGAAAGGGCAGGGCGCTCTGAGCCTTCTACGTTGGCTCAGACCTTTGTGGAGTTACAAGCTGTGGCCGGTGCACAATCTCCTGTACGGGGTTGAGCGCATGTGTATCCACGTGATGTAGCGCTTGTATTTCGGCCGTCAGGGTATGTGCAATTTCTTGAGAGGTTAGGGTGAAAAAGCTACGACACCCATCCCTTCTGGATAGGCATGTGTGTTGTAGTAATACGGGTCAATCTTCAAAGCCTGCCCGCCATCGGAAGTGTGTATCTCGGCATCGCTACTGCAATAATGTATCGCCCCTTTGTACTGATATGGTCGGATAGGCCACAAGGGCTACATTCCCCGACCTTCAGAGTGTTCAGGACGCACATCTGGAGATGCGGAAGGAGATAGGTCATGATACATATCCACACCCATTGCGTGCGAAACGCCATCCATGCCGTGGGAGGCGTGCGATATTGCTTCATCTGCGTAGGGATATTCATTAAAGCGCCAGGGGTCAAAAAGACTCGGATCATCCCTTGCGTCTAGATGATGCCCCTCGTCGCCGTCTCCAGAGGCGATTTCTCCTTCGCCGCCTCCTCCCGACACATCTCCCCCCTCATCTCCTCCGGCGTCCCCATTAGATATGCTATCGAAGAGTATTGGGAATCCAAAAAATACTGAAGTGCCCCTTGTAGGACTAAAAATACTAACTTGCGGAGTGATGTTTGCTCCCAGAGAGACCACGGCCCTGTCTACATTACCTAAAAGGCTTGCCACTACATCGCTCTTCAACGCTTGGGTTGGAGTGGCCATGACTGCGCATGCTATTGCCAAAGCAGACTTGTCATCTTCTGACTCGCCACCGCCGGACATATCTCGAGTTGCATTGAGCAAAGACTGCACTGCCGCCAAGTTCGGTCCCATGTTCTGCTCTTGAGCAGTTTGTGCTGCGGCCATAACAACCCCCTGGTTGGTACTTGAACTACTTGCTTTTATCATTTAATAGTGAATATTCTTTAAAAATGCAAGAATTCTACTCCAGTAGCTCAGTTAGTATCTTTCTGGACTCCTTAAACGTGTGGTTCTCTTGTAGGAGGTGTCTGCGCAAGAAAAAACCTAAAATTTTTAGGCTTAGTGCAAATTCACTTGCTGAGCAACACTCGGTCTCTAACCCACATGATATGCTGCGCAGGACTTTTGGCAGGGGTAAAAGCCTGTCACGGTATGCATGCCCGACAACTGCAGACAATGCTCTGCCAGTTTTTGGGGAGATGAATAGCAAGTTGTCTGTGGTGTTGCTTATGGCACACCTTGACAGATCTAATGCGAACCCCAGCTGAGATAGCACTGACAGTTCTAATCTCAGATAATGGTTATACCATGGCGCTTCGGCCTCAGCCGCGGCGGCAAAATCTTGGAATGAGTCATATAATATTGGGTGTGGTTCATTTTCTGGAAGCGCAACACTCATGATGTGGGTAACTGATGATAGGCACATGAGCTTAACCCTGTCGCGGAAATAGTTGTAAAAGGTAGAAGTAATCACCTCATAGGTAAAATGCCCTAAATTGCTTGGAAGTTTTGCCCGCCAGGTTGCATCAACAAGATCCCCTATCTGCGGAGGACGCCTTCTTATGAACCTCGTTAGCCCTCTACGCAACCCTCTGTTACGCGTGAGTATGGAAAGTAGTAAGTGCTCGTCCCCGTACGGGCGTGCCCCTATCACCACTCCCCTTTCTCTCCACTGCATATACGAATGTAACCATTAGGGTGAGACAGCATAGCACTATAGCACATTTGGTATCAAGTACATCAGAAACTTCTCCGCTGTTGGAACGGCATACGCCGGTTGCGTGCTGATGCTTGGCTTTGCAGCTGAGAATGTGTTTTCGGAGTTGGTGAGAATAGCTTGTGTTGCCATATAAGACTTTTATGTACTGGAGATTGCTTATATACTGAAGCCATAGAATGCAGGGTTATCCATGGTTTCGGCTGGTAGTGCAATTAATTTGTTTGGCAACTTTAGGCGTGTAGTAATCCAGAAGATTGGTGAGCTTTGGGGTGCTGAGGTTGCGGATTCTTCATTACAAAAGCTCATAGTTGCTCCCCCCACTGAGGATAGACATGGCGACGTGTATACCAATGCTGCGCTGGTTGTTGGTAAGCTCAAGAAAAAGAACCCGATGGAAATTGCGGAACATCTGCGACAAGCCCTTGAGGGAGTGGAGGGGGTAGAGAGTGTGGATGTAGTACCTCCTGGGTTTGTGAACTTAAAATGCAAAAGCGAAGTTTGGTACTCAGCCATCAGAGACATAAACAATGCGGGTAAAGACTATGGAGCAATAAATCTAGGCCGTGGGCAAAAGGTGAATGTAGAGTTCGTCTCAGCAAACCCCACAGGTCCACTACACATAGGGCATGCGCGCGGCGCAGTTTTTGGAGATGTGCTGTCAAATTTACTGGCATGGGTTGGCTATGATGTTACCAGGGAGTATTATGTAAATGACGCCGGCGGGCAGATCAATACGCTGGTTGAGTCAGTATATTTGAGATACAAAGAAGCATTAGGAGAGAAGGTCACGATAGGGGAGGGTCTTTATCCTGGAGAGTACCTAAAACCTATAGCCGAAGCCCTAGTTAAAAGGCACGGAGATAAGCTGCTTTCGTCTGAAGACAGGGCGTCGGTTATCCGAGAATTTGCACTGAAGAGCATCCTAGATCTGATACGGGAGGATATGGCGCTTTTGGGTGTGAAACACGACGTGTTCACGTATGAAGCGGATTTGCAGCGTAACCGCACCATTGAAAAGTGCGTAGAATTTTTACAACGAAAGGGGATGCTCTACTACGGAACACTTGAGCGCCCTAGAGGTGTAGAGGAAGACGTGGCTTGGCAAGCCAGGGAGCAGCTACTATTCAGGTCTACTGATTTTGGTGACGATTCCGACAGGGCGCTGCAGAAAGAAGACGGGTCTTGGACCTATTTTGCTGGGGATATCGCCTACCATTTCGATAAAATCTCCAGGGGTTTTAATGACATGATCTTAGGTTTAGGCTTTGATCACAAAGGCTACGTATCAAGGCTCACAGCCGCGGTGCACGCACTGAGTGATGGCAAGGCTACAATAGACGTTAAGCTCCATAATATGGTCAACTTCTTAGAAAATGGGGTGCCGGTTAAAATGTCAAAACGGCGCGGTGAGTTTTTGACTGCGAGAGATGTGGTAGAAGAGGTCGGCAAGGATATTGCCAGATTTATTATGATGACCAGAAAGAATGATGTGGTGCTTGACTTTGACTTCGCAAAGGCGAAAGAGCAGTCAAAGGATAGTCAAATTTTCTACATTCAATATGCTCATGCAAGGGCATGCTCCTTGATACGCAATGCACCCGACCTTTTACCCATTGAGGATGTGGATTTTTCGCGAGTGTCTTCCGCTCCAGAAATTGCGCTCATAAAGCTTCTGGTTAGATGGCCGAGCGTAGTAGAATCTTCTGCTGTAAGCCATGAACCGCACAGGATAGCGTTCTATTTATTGGAAGTTGCCGAAGCGTTCCACGTGCTCTGGGGGCACGGAAGCCGTAGTGTTGATATGCGATTTATTGTTGAAGGAGACGTTGCCACAACTTCGGCCAGGATCTACCTTGTCAAGGTTGTCGCGCTGGTGATTTCTTTAGGCCTCTCCATATTTTCCATAACTCCTATGGAGGAGATGCGTTAGCGCAAACGGCCTTAAGCATATACCAGTGCTCCTGTCTTTCAGTCCTTTTATAACTGCGTTGGCAATGCCTTCAGCACCAATAATTGCTTTTACCCCAGCAATGCAAACTTCTATTGTCCTCTACTCCCCTTCGCCATCCTTTACTTTCAGTGCAGCCTCTTGCTCATCCTATTAATCGGGAAAAAGCACCGTCGCGCAACAGTCAAGAGCAAGATAGGGGAGTGCCTACTTCTGTACCCCAGCACTGTGTGCAGCAATCCCATATGCAGTAGCAAACAGAGCTCATGCGATATCTGGGGTACTCCTGAATGTGAGTGCTCTAGAGGTGAGATTGCTCCAGATTGGGAACCTGAACAGAGTACTTCTAAGCCACCAAAACAGGAAAAGTGTCAGGGTACCACTGAACATAGGTAATGCAAGCTCCCTTTACTTTCAGTGCTCAGCGCTATCATTCATCCCAATATGCACTAATAGCATTCTCCATATAGTATCTGGGGTACTCCTGAACATAGGCAAGCTACTATGTGCAGTAGCAGTAATATGGGCGGTTGCTCTGGCTGGTGGTGGTCTAGCTATTGCTGTGGCTGGTGCTATATCAGCAGTAGCTGCAGTAGCATATTTAGCAGTAACTGGAGTATCTATAAGGGATTTATATAGATCTTGGAAGCAAGTTATACAAGTAAAGGAAGAAGGATTAGTCACTGTACAATCATTACAACCTGTTCTTACTCCTATAACTCCTATAGCTGGAAAAATAAATTATGGGAAAATTGCTAGTGCTGCTGAGGGTACAGCTGGTAAGATTGCCGATGCTGGTGTCAAGGTTGCTAAGGATAGTGTCAGGGTCGCTAAGGATAGTGCCAAGGCTGGTGTCAAGGTTGCTGGTGTTCTCAGTGGTCAGGGTGGTGAGATTCTGGGACTGGTAACAGGTGCTGCTGGTGGTCTTGTCCTGGGTTCTGTGGCTGGGAATGTCGCTCAGGCTGCCGCTCAGACTCTAGAGGCTCAGGCTGCTGCTGCTGAGGCTGCTAGGGCTCTGGCTGCTCAGCTTGCTACTCAGGCCGCTGCGCTAGAGGCTTTTAAGGCCGCTGCTAGGGAGGCTGCTGCTAAGGGTGGTCAGGTTGCAACGGGTAGTGTCAGGGTTACTGTAAAGCTTCCTAAGGGTAGTGTTGGTGGTGGGTTGGCCGGGTCGATTGTTCAGGCTCTAGGTGCTGATTGGGTGGCTAGTGTGGCTGGGACTCTAGGTCCTCAAGGTGCTGAGATCGTGGGACTGCTAACAGGTGCTGTTGTGGGGGCTAGTGTTGCTCTGGCTGCTGGTGCTCTGGTTGCTGTCGGTGCTCTACTCTTTGCTGGGACCGTTGCTGTGATTACTTGTGCCTGTTGTTGCTGTAGAAGTACTGTTGAGATTGGGCCCAGTAAGGTCGTAGCTCAGGTTGCTACCAATTCTGGTGTTGCCAAGGTCATGGTTGAGATGGATCCCAGTGCCATAAAGGATGCTGTCAAGACTGCTAAGATTCCTGTGATATCCATGAAGGAGATTGTTGTAGCAGGGAGTAAGAAGGATAATACAGAATATGATGTCATAGAAAACTATAAACCACAGCAGGTTAGTAAAATAAAGTGGCTTAATGCTCCACCTGTTGGTGGCCCAACTATGAAACTAGTCATGGCTGTGGCTTTTGCAGTGATTGCTGTGACTACTGTAAGTACTGCTGCTCCTCCTGTAATTGCTATAGCTGTAGTCTCTTGTGCGTTCTATGCCAGTGCTGCAGGGGCTGCCTATGTGTGTAGACGTAAAGCTGTGGTGGTGGAGCCATATTTTAAGTTGTTAAGAATTTTTCCCTAAAATGTTAAGAATATCTGCGCTGATGTTAGTATAATTCTTTAACATAGGTTAAATAATGTGCATATTATTTTAAGAAATGTTAAGATTAATAAGTAAATTGCTAAACTTCTTAAAATAGTATGTATCGTGGAAAACCGCTAAAAAGTGATGTTATTGAGCCTCCTAAGAGTCGATCACCGCAAGGTAACAATGGTGTACATGCACACAACATGGCGCGTCGATGCTTTTCAAATGATGATATTGGAGGTGCATCAAGGAACCGAGCGCAGTCACCACGGGGTACGGCGGCGCGTAGCGCGTCTGTGAATTCTGCAAAACGGTCTGTAGCATCTACTAATGGTATTTCGGCTAATAGCGCTGGAAGTACTGGAATACGCGGTATGAGGTTATGTGAGATTCGTAGTGCTAGGATGGAGGCTAAAATTGCAAAACCTGTTGTAAGATCAGGTAAACCTTCCAAAGTTTCTACGCCAACCCCAGGGCAAGCTTCAAAGCAGAATGGTCAACTTTTGAGGGTGTCATCAGCCAAACCGGCAGAGCAGGGTGGTGAACGTGCCCCAGATGTTTTGGGGAGCCCTGAGCCTACTCAGGCGAATGGTAAAGTTTCTACGCCAGCTCCAGAGCAAGCTTCAAAGCAGAATGGTCAACTTTCCAGGGTGCCAGCATCCCCAGCAGAGCAGGGTGGTGAGCGCGCCCTGGATGTTTTGGGGAGCCTTGAGCCTACTCAGGCGAATGGTAAAGTTTCTACGCCAGCTCCAGAGCAAGCTTCAAAGCAGAATGGTCAACTTTCCAGGGTGCCAGATGCTGAATCTGGTGAGCAAAATGCAGCACTGGATACTTCTGCGAGGAATGTTCAAAGTGGAAGCGGCGGTGACTCGAATCCCCCACCAGAAGGTTCTGCCTCACCAGAAGCGCGCGTGACCCTTGATGGCAGCTACTGTAATAAACTACTGGAAACCGAGCCGTTTGGTAATCCCTACAAACTTGCGGCGGT
Source organism: Anaplasma ovis str. Haibei (assembly GCF_002214625.1). Lineage (NCBI taxonomy): Bacteria > Pseudomonadati > Pseudomonadota > Alphaproteobacteria > Rickettsiales > Anaplasmataceae > Anaplasma > Anaplasma ovis. The sequence goes on along the minus strand of NZ_CP015994.1, from coordinate 589,290 downwards.
ACTGGCTGATAACATACAAGAGTGCTCAAGAGTAGACGTTAGCCCCAGTACCGTCTACTCATTGTTTTGTAACCCCTTACTTTCGGAGCTAATAGGTGACAGTTACATACCCGGTGTTCTGAGGCCGAAGGTGACCCGCACGGTATGCAAGTTTGCGCGCTCTGTAGACTTCCAGCGGGGGCGGGTGGTAGTTGATGAGGTTCGCAGCGTTAGGTTGATAACCGTCAACCGCTATGCCGCAGGTGCCATATCTGTAGGCAGTTACACATATGGTATAGATGTAGCGTCGAGAATGCAGCTTAACGCCCAAGTATTTCAGGATTTACTATCCACACGCTACACTCCCGTCAGTCCAGAGAGTATAGCCTCCAAGAATGTAGCGAATACGGTTTTGAGATTTATATTTTCGTATTTAGTGCATCTCGAATCGCTCAGACGTTCTACTCCGCAGGAAGAAGAGGAAGCGGACGCTACTGTGCTCTCGATACTAGAGTATCTGGATGACGAGCATACTAACATTCATAACATATTACATACGGAAGATTATCAAGGCTTCTACCAATACATGAAGCACCTCGTTGCCAGAGATGCGGGCAGGGCGAACTCCCTACTACTGAGTGCAGGACACAAGGCAGCGGGGTACATGGCCGAGCATTATAACGCATTGCTGAGCAACATTATAGCGTATCAGTGCGTGAAAGCTGGCTGCCCCAGTGGCCCAGAAACCCGAGACATGCTTGAAAAGATCGGCAGGAATACACTCCAACACCTTATGCCGCTGTTATGCTTTTCTACTGCACTTACAAGTGTGGCAGCCCAACTGTACAATGCCACCAACAAGGAAGACTTGGTCCATGCCATGAGCGCGGATAGTGCCCGGTTTATTATGGAGAGCCACAGCTTTAGGAGTACGCTAGTTGGAGACGTAGCAGCAACTTTAAGAAAGGTCATGCCCCCGCTGGAAGTTCATACACGCTATAATCAGGAAAATCTGGAGAAAATTGCCGCTGCTATATTCATATTTTATCCTGGCTGTAACTTTGACGGATCGGATATAGTACTGGGTAGAGACGGGCTAAAATTATTGAATGTAGGGGAGGGCAAGATACGCACCTCTCATGACTTTTTTAATGAGGAAGAAGTCTCGCGTATAGTCCAGCGGCCAGACATACTCCTCTCAGAGCTACAGATGCTCTTTTGGGGCTTCAGACTGTCGGCTGGCCCGTTGAAATGGAAGGAGTTTTTACTGGAACTCAACGAACTCTGTGAAACTATGATCACCAGCCAGTTTGCGGAGGCTGCACAATCCCGTATATTAAGGGAGCTTACAGGCATTAACCACTTAAGGCAGCTTGATGATCGCATAGGACAGGTGGTATATGAGTCTTTTTTGCCGAGAGTGCTATGCATACGAGACTTTTTGCGTAACGCACAACTTACAGAATCTGCTGCGAACCTCATAGGCTTTTTGCCTGGTCCCAGCGCTACATCCGGAGAGTTAAGTAGGCTTTTACTCAGGATTTGTGGCCTACCCGACTATAACAGCAACCTGAGTTATACCACTCTGAGTAGCCTGAGTAACCTCTACAACACCACCAGCCTTACTCCCTACTTCATTGGCGATCAGGAGTCTGGCACACCCCAATCACTTAGGGGCTGTGAGCAACCACTAAAGGCGGCAATTGACGAGTATGCGGGACGCACCCTGAGCAGATTTCAGTTTGATGATAGAGAAAGTGTAGTGGAGCGCAACCTTGAGGACGAGTTTAGTAGAGATCCAACCCTGCACTACAGGCCAAAGCAGCTTTCGGAACGGCAAAGATGCGCCATTGTAAAAACCGCATCGCGGAGATCAATCGCCCAACGTATAAAGCGCGTCATGGAAGCCAACATGTTTATTATGGCCTTCTGTTTTGCATCAATATGTTCAGGAGTATTTCTTGTCCGATACACACCACCCTATGTATTTATACCCTATGTAGCGCTGGTGGGAGGACTTTTAGGTTTTTGGGTAGGGTGGTTTAGCCTCCACAAGAGTGCAGGGGTAGAACATTGCTTGAGCAACTTGCCTATGGGTGTTACCAAACTGACCTTAGCAATACCTCAGCCTGAGCAGCCGCCTACTACTCAGGACGTAGCCCCTGAGGTATCCCAACCCCAGTCCTTATCTTCGCTGGCAACAGTTTCGGCAATCTCCACCCTACAACAGTCACGTAATGTGGTTATATCTCCCATGGGCACCTGATACAATATAATGTGAGTCAGGACCACCCAGGACTTAGAAGATAGAAGCTTGGGTAATAATTTGGAAATGCCCAGCGTCCTGGTGACATTGTCACTTCCATGTCTGGACAGACCATAGAGGTTTTAAATACAGACGCGGAGGGCAGGCTAGTCTTGGCCGATGCTCTGTGGTACACGCAGAAGGTGTTCTCTCCGAAGTTCATTGTTGACCTAGCGACTTTGACTGGAGCAATAACCGTTGCGTTGGGGGAGAACCAGTATGCAGGACTCTTTTCCAACAATGATTCCCTGGCTGAGCAGCTTACAAAAGCTGGTGAGGAAGTTAATGAGAAGCTTTGGCGCATGCCCATGGGAGATGCTTACGACAAGATGATAGATTCCCCAGCAGCGGATGTGCAAAATATTTCCACCAAGGGACGTGGGGCTGACAGCATAACTGCCGCGCAGTTCTTGCAGCGCTTTGTAAATGAGGTACCTTGGGCACATTTGGACATTGCCGGTGTTGCTTGGGATGACGATGGGTCTGCTGTGTGCGCTAAAGGGGCAACTGGGTTTGGTGTGATGCTGCTCAATAGGTTTGTATCAAAGTATCACGAAAAGTGAGGCGGGGTAGCCGCATGGCAGGGGCAGACCGTCTTAAGCTTGGCGTGTTGATCTCCGGCAGGGGGTCAAACATGGCAGTCTTAGCTCGGGCATGTCTAGATGACGGGTTCCCTGCAGTTGTGGAGTGTGTTATATCAAACAACCCCAAAGCTGCGGGGCTCTCTATTGCCAACAACTACGGGCTACGCTCGTTCGTCGTCGAGAGGAAGCCTCTAGATGTTGAGCGAATTGATCAAGTTTTGACGGATCACAAGGTAGACTTGGTGTGCTTGGCAGGTTTTATGAGCATACTAGAGGGGGGATTCGTTCAAAAATGGCATCGCAAAATGATAAACATACACCCATCTCTGCTGCCAGCATTCAAAGGTATGCGGGCACAAGAACAGGCCTTGAGAGCCGGGGTTAAAGTTACTGGGTGTACTGTGCATTATGTTTATCCGGAGCTGGATGCCGGACCGATAATAATGCAGGCGGCAGTACCAGTTTTGAGCAACGACAGCGTAGAAAGCCTTGCGAACAGGATACTGGCTGCGGAGCATGTGTGCTACCCTGAGGCAGTACGGCTTATATCTCTAGGCAAAATAAGGCTAGGCAGCGATGACGTAGTTGAGGCAAACGACGGCAGTAAGTTGTTTCTTTTTCCCGCCAGTATTTCATAGTTGCCCCCCTATCTTGCTCTTGACTGTTGCGCCACGGTAGCAACATTACCAACAACAGGCTCCCAATCTTGAGCACTAGCAATAGCCTGGTAAAGATCAGCACCAGCCTCGAGGAAATCTTTTTCTCCCGCAAGAGACTTCATCACATCAGAGTTGGAAGTACTAGCCTTGGCAATTTTAGCAGCAGCACCCTCCTTAGCCCCGACCCTGACACTATCCTTAGCACCGGTACCAATAGTTACAGCCGCAGCCTTAGCAACAGGCACCCAATCTTCCTCATTAGCAATCCCAACACCCTGACACTTTTCCTGTTTTGGTGGCTTAGAAGTACTCTGTTCAGGTTCAACATCTGGAGCAATCTCACCAATCTCAGCAGGTGCATAAGCGAGCTGACCAGCCTTAACAGCATCCTTGATTGCACCAGCTTTACGTCTACACACATAGGCAGCTGCAGCACTGGCATAGAACGCACAAGAGACTACAGCTATAGCAATTACAGGAGCAGCAGCACCAGTACTTACACTAGTCACAGCAACAGCAACACAAACCACAGCCATGACTAGTTTCATAGTTGGGCCACCAACAGGTGGAGCATTAAGCCACTTTATTTTACTAACCTGCTGTGGTTTATAGTTTTCTATGACATCATATTCTGTATTATCCTTCTTACTCCCTGCTACAACAATCTCCTTCATGGATATCACAGGAATCTTAGCATTCTTAGCAGCATCCTTTATGGCACTGGGATCTACCTCAACCATGACCTTGGCAACACCAGAATTGGTAGCAACCTGAGCTACGACCTTACTGGGCCCAATCTCAACAGTACTCCTACAGCAACAACAGGCACAAGTAATCACAGCAACGGTCCCAGCAAAGAGTAGAGCACCACAGCAACCACAGCACCAGAGCAGACAACATAGCCCCGATACACCAGCAGCACCTGTTAGCAGTCCCAGAATCTCAGCACCTGAGGACCTAGAGCCCAGCCACACTAGCCACCCAATCAGCACCTAGAGCCTACAATCACCCGGCCACCAACACTACCAGGCCACTACAGTGCAGCAGCTGAGCAGCCTCAGCAGCAGCAGCCTGAGCCTCTAGAGTCTGAGCGGCAGCCTGAGCGACATTCCCAGCCACAGAACCCAGGACAGACCACCACAGCACCTGTTACCAGTAGAATCTCACCACCCTGACCACTGAGCACCAGCAACCTTGACACCAGCCTTGGCACTATCCTTAGCGACCCTGACACTATCCTTAGCAACCTTGACACCAGCCTTCGCAGCAGCACCCTCCTTAGTTACCAGCATCTCAACAGCAACCTTACCACCCTCAGCAGCACTAGCAATTTTCCCATAATTTATTTTTCCAGCTATAGGAGTTATAGGAGTAAGAACAGGTTGTAATGATTGTACAGTGACTAATCCTTCTTCCTTTACTTGTATAACTTGCTTACAAGATCTATATAAATCCCTTATAGATACTCCAGTTACTGCTAAATATGCTACTGCAGCTACTGCTGATATAGCACCAGCCACAGCAATAGCAGACCACCACCAGCCAGAGCAATTGCACATATTACTGCTACTGCACATAGTAGCTTGCCTATATTCAGCAGTACCCCAGATATCGCATGAGCTCTGTTTGCTACTGCGATACGATGTGCAAGTGCTTTTCCTGTTTTTGCGCTGGAACTCAATTTTACTCCTCCTTGCGGAGATGCTGGCATATGGTTTATGCGTAGCTCTGTTTGCTGGGTGTTTATAGGCCTTAGCGGGATAATTATCCCGCTAAGGCCTATAACGCGGGGTATTTCACGTGTAAGTAGGGTCTACCTCCCCAGTCCTAGTGTACAATGACACTACATAACAACTTATTAATAATATGAATATATTAAGGAGTCTGTGCGTGCAATGGTTGGGAGGCGCACATAGCACCCACTGCAACCTTAACTTTTCTCCTTGTTGTAGACGCTTTTAATGATTACCTTTTTATCCCATGTAGCGCTGGTGGGAGGACTTTTAGGTTTTTGGGTAGGGTGGTTTAGCAATCACAAGAGTGCAGGGGTAGAACATTGCATGAGTATAGTGCATATGGGTGTTACCACCCTTAGCATCACCTCAGTCTGAGGCAAGCCCGCCTACTACTCAGTATAGCACTTGAGTCACAGCACCAGTCTTTATCTTCACTGGCAACCACACCAACACTAGTTACAGCAACAACACGCTACGTAATGTGGTTATATCTCACCTAGCGGCTCAGAGCTCGGAGTGGCTTACGGGGCTTTCTTACGCAGTTTCAAGTTTGACCAATATTTTCACAGCAAGAGGTCTGACCATGTGTCCACGGTTCAGGAGATCAACGTGTTGGTTTCCGGGGACGCGGAGTCTGCAAAGAAATCTTTTGATGCGCTTAGGAAAGCGGAAGGAGAGTCAGTATTTTTCGTGCGCTCGCTTGTGTCAGAGCCTGCAAATATTTTGTACCCAGAAGAATATGCGGCACGAATTCAGAAGGAGCTAACTCCGCTCGGGGTTGAGGTAGAAGTGCTTGACGAGAAGCGCATGGAAGACGAGGGCATGATGGCCCTTCTCGGAGTTGGGCAGGGCAGCACTAAAGAGTCAAGATTGGTCGTGATGAAATACACTGGGGCACCTGGTGGTGGGGCTCCGCTGGCGTTTGTGGGCAAGGGCGTGACTTTTGACACTGGGGGCGTATCGCTCAAGCCTGCAAAGGGTATGTGGAGCATGAAGTATGACATGGGCGGCTCTGCTGTTGTTGTCGGGTTGATGAGGACTTTAGCCGCAAGAAAAGCGAAGGTAAACGCAGTTGGTGTGGTAGGGCTGGTTGAGAATGCTGTTGGTGGAAATGCCCAGCGTCCTGGTGACATTGTCACTTCCATGTCTGGACAGACCATAGAGGTTTTAAATACAGACGCGGAGGGCAGGCTAGTCTTGGCCGATGCTCTGTGGTACACGCAGAAGGTGTTCTCTCCGAAGTTCATTGTTGACCTAGCGACTTTGACTGGAGCAATAACCGTTGCGTTGGGGGAGAACCAGTATGCAGGACTCTTTTCCAACAATGATTCCCTGGCTGAGCAGCTTACAAAAGCTGGTGAGGAAGTTAATGAGAAGCTTTGGCGCATGCCCATGGGAGATGCTTACGACAAGATGATAGATTCCCCAGCAGCGGATGTGCAAAATATTTCCACCAAGGGACGTGGGGCTGACAGCATAACTGCCGCGCAGTTCTTGCAGCGCTTTGTAAATGAGGTACCTTGGGCACATTTGGACATTGCCGGTGTTGCTTGGGATGACGATGGGTCTGCTGTGTGCGCTAAAGGGGCAACTGGGTTTGGTGTGATGCTGCTCAATAGGTTTGTATCAAAGTATCACGAAAAGTGAGGCGGGGTAGCCGCATCCTTGAGCGCGACACCAGCACTACCAGCCAGAGCATCCTTGATCGCACCAATCTCAGTTCTTGGATTGCTGGGCTGGGTAACCACTACCATCACCGTACCAGCAGTCTGACCATTAGCACCTTATTTCGAACTTTGTTGCGTGCTCAGAACGGGTTCTCACTCTATACTCAGTACAGCATGGCACTACGGGCTACACCGCTGTTCGCGAGCCCCAGCGTGTGTTCTAATAATGACTAGCTAGGCGATAGGTGCCATGTCCTCCCCCCCCCGAGGGGTTGAGCTTCTTCTACATATGTAGAGGGTCCTCCGCTTCCTGGTGAGGAGTTATCCACCACATTAGCAGGGCATGTCCCAGTGTGTTGCTGGTCTTCATCGTCAAACGTGTGGCAAGTTGCCGCTTCGCTAGAGGCAGTAAGTGTAGTGGTTGTGCCATTAGTCACACTAGTACCAGTCTCTGCAGTAGTGGTACCGGTTTCATTAGTAGTCAAACCCACAGCTTCGTTAACAACGCCGGCGGTGGCACCTTCAGCGGCCCCAGTAGCTCCCTCCGCAGTGCTGGCTGCTTTAGAAATTACATCAGCCCCCGTGCCGCCACAAATAGTGGCCTGCTGACGTTGCTGTCCTATGGCGGATGTACCCTGCGTTATACTATTGACAACATCTAGCACGCTACTGCTTGCAGTTAGACCTCGTGCGGTCAAACCTTGTTTCACACTTTCTAGAACAGCTGACGTCTTAGGGTGCTGCTGCTGCAACGTTGCCGCGTCCATTTCACCGGTGCTAACCTGTGACAAGGCTTCAGCCGATTGCTGCAGTCGTTGCACCATCTCTTCAACCATGGCATCCACGGCTTTTCTTACAAGTTCGTTGGTACTTGCGTTGTTCGGCAGACAAACACCCACGTCTTTCAGCCTTTTTTTTACTGCATCGGCGATGCTACTGGTATCAATAATTCCTTTTACGCCGCTTAGTAGTGCTGGGGCACTGGCTGGTTGCTCGGGTGATGAGAGCTTTCCCTGTTCCCTTTCTACTTCGGCGCTTTCCTCTTCGCGATCCTTTTCTTTACTTTCAGTACCGCGCTCAGCCTCTTGCTTATCCTCCCAAGCGGCAGAAAACGCCGACTCTAACAGCACTCCAATTCCAATACTCACGCTAGCGGCTATAAAGTATAATAGACCCACCAACATATCCATCACCTCCCAATTTCCCCATACACTTTCTTGATAACAGCGCTGCGTGGGGGGGGGGGGATGTGTGCCACGCCAACAAGGCACGCACAAAGTACTACAATTCAATGGAAAGCACACCAGACCCACTACACGCACGTACGCGTCGCATACGTTGTATCATAAACACAACGTTCACGCAAACGCTGGGTTGAAAAGTGAGGCAAATTTTCCGGTGCAAAGCCGATTCCGTACACAACAATATAGTGTCAGTGCGATTATAAACTGTGCTTTGTAAAGTGCGACGTGACTGGAAGTGTAGGCATCATGGTTGTTTGGGGTTAGGGAGGGGAGATGCTATCTACAGGTGAGGTGTGCAGTTGTCCCCTTTATACGTTATCGGTACTGGAGTTGCGATGGGGGCTAGGTCAGCTTGAGTGATGCTATACATATAGGTGCGCATAACCTGCTTATACGTGTTCATCTACGAGAGGTAAAGGCGATGAAAAATGCTGAAAGCCAGCCCCACTGTGCACATGTACGGTGTTGGCATCTGTGCGGCGTGCTATTGTACTGCGGTTTTGATTCGGTAGTTCGTCATCTAACGTTCGGATGGCGCATCTTCGAGGTCACCGTAAGGGTACCCCGGGTTTTTGAACTTCGTTCCCACTAAGTATATTTCAGAAGATTCGCTTCTGCTGGATTTTGGTTTGAAATATGTTACTGACTCAAAATAATACTGCAGCGACCTGCGAAATTCCTGTTCGTATTCCCCTTGCAGGATTTTAGTCACAAAACTCCCGCCCGGGCGCAAGAACTCCACTGCCAGATCCAGAGCCGTTTCGCACAGATTTATGATGTTGGCATGGTCAACTTGCCGATGTCCGCAGGATTTTGGAGACATGTCTGATAGCACAACATCAAACCTCCTATCCTGTAGCGCCTCGCGCAGTAACTCTGGTGAGTGTTCTATATCACACTGCACAAAGTCAACATTAGGAATGCGCTCCATGGGAGCCATGTCTACGGCTACTACATGCGCCTTGCCACCTTCCGCAACCCGTTCCGCTGCAACCTGAGACCAACCTCCAGGGTATGCACCGAGGTCTAACACACGTCTGCCGCGCCGCAAGAGTTTAAACTTGCCATCGATGTCTATAAGCTTATATGCCGAACGAGACCTATAACCGTGCCTTTTTGCCAACATAACGTACGGGTCGTTAATTTGCCTACGTATCCAGCTTGTAGAAGAAATCTTCCGACCCTTTGCAGTTTTAACGTTAACTATATCAATAACCTTGGGCTAACAAACACTGTGTACTTGAGATAATAAGAAATTTACATACAGTGGTGAAGAAATATCTTAGACTTCACGCTGGTGAAGTGTTTATCCTGACGGATATGTCCTAACCAACACGAGCTTTGGGCTATCTATATCCCCGTTATCGGGCATATTGACACTAACTGCAATATACTGTACCCTAGCCGGATCTCTCGGGTGTGGCGCAGCCTGGTAGCGCACTTGGTTTGGGGCCAAGGGGTCGGGAGTTCGAATCTCTCCACCCCGACGCTGCATGGCGCTTCAAGATTCCTATACTCTAGTTCAGTGCAGGTGACCGGCGCTTTTAGTGGACAGTTGCGGTTGGCAAACAGGCTGGCACGTGCGTGCTTCTGTATAGCTACATTAGGAAGACTGTAGCGAGGCCCAGGAATATGAGAAACGCTATTATGTCGCTCGCTGCACATACTATTATTGATGATGACACTGCTGGATCTGCACCAAAGAAGTGCAACAGCATAGGAACCGCCGCCCCGGAAAAGGTGGCAATGGAGAAGGTTATAATCATTGAGGCGACAAATAATACCTCTATCGATGTATTGTGAAACCTTATTATAATGGCAACAGAGGCTATGGCAGCCAGTATTGCTCCATTGACAAAGCCCACACACAGTTCCTTGAAGAGCAGCCTGCGTGAGTTTCTATATGTCAACTGCTTTGTCGCCAAAGCGCGTATGGTTACGGTCAAGGCTTGTAACCCCGAGTTTCCACTCATAGACGCTATCATCGGCATTATAATAGATAGCGCGATAAAACTCCTTATCGTCTCGCTGAACCAGCCTATAACTATGGAACTGGCAGATGAAGTCAATAAATTGACTAGCAACCACGGCAATCTTTTCACCACTGTGCTTATAGTGGAAGAGGTAACATCACCATCTTGATACCATACCCATGTGTAGGACGTCCTCTTCCGCTTCTTGATGCACTACATTAATTATGTCATACACCAAGATCGAGCCAATGATGCGCCCGTCTTTGTTGACTACGGGTGCGGACAGCAGCGAATACTGGCGAAATATTTCAGATACCTCCTCTTGCTTCGCTCCCGGCCTGATGATTTTAATATCAGTGTTCATCAGCTGCCTTACCATGCTATTCCTTTTGGCACGTATTATGTCGTCTAGAGCCAATATTCCTACAGGCTGCAGCTGAGGGTTTATCACGAAAATCTCGTGAAACTTCTTGTTAGGTCTGGCATGGTTGCACAAAAAATCGACCAATTGTTCCACATTCCAATATTCGGGTACAACAGTTATGTCTTTATAGATAAGCCTACCAGCACTCTTTTCTGGGTATGAAAGCAGCTCTCTTATCAGCGTACCTTGGGATTCTGGTAGTAGATCTATAATCGCGTTCTGGTATTCTTCGTCTAAGTCTTCGATAATTTCGACAATATCCCCACTCTCTAGTCCACTCACCAGGAGTGCGGTCTTTTCCGTTCCCAGAGTTTTGATCACTTCCTTGCGCAACCCCGGCACGAGATGTAGCAAGATCTCTGGTATAAGGCCGTCTCTAACGTATCCTAGTAACTCTCTGCGGTGATTTGGGGTTGACGTCAACAGGAAATAGGCAAGCTGTACTCCATCTACCCGGTCTATGACTTCCTTGATGTCCGAGGACCTACCTTCCTCTACCGCGCTGATAAGAAAGTCGCTAGTTTGTTTATCCAGCAGATGGTAAGACATAACGCGCGCGACAACTTCAACTGACTGACAAGAAACAACGCAGGCGTACTCCTAGCATATTTTTACCGTCTTGTATATCTTGAAATTGTTTTTGCAATTCATTTTGTAGAAGGGCCACAGATTAGACAAGTTGATTGCATTTAGGCACTTTGAGCCGCGCACAATGCGGATATTGCACATCTACAAGCTGCATGTAAAGTATAATCTTGGTCACGGTGGGAGAATAAAGTGCCAGATAGTACCTGCAGATTGGTTTGTAGATGACTCTCTATTAAGGATTGACTTGCGTAAAATAGATTGTAGTATCTAGTTCGGTGATGCGGCCCTTATGGCGGAATGGTAGACGCGGTAGACTCAAAATCTACTGCCCGTGAGGGTGTGCTGGTTCGAGTCCGGCTAAGGGCACGTAAGGCTCCTTGGTGATCCGCGGCGTGCTGGCCTGGCTGGGGTGCTGCTTCTGGATGGGTTGTTGGGGTACTAATGAAAGGAAAGGTTGCTCAGAAACGTGCGGCTGCCGGTATGTCTGGTGTTGGCGAAGTTGTCAGGGTGATGCCCGCTGTAGTTGATGTTGAGTTCCCTCATGGTGGTGTGCCGGAGGTCTTAGGTGCCCTGGAGAGTGAGCTAGAATATACTGGTGAAAAACTGGTGCTAGAAGTTGCTCAGCACTTAGGTGATAGTGTGGTCAGATGTGTGGCCATGGGAAGCACCGATGGCCTGTCAAGGGGAGACAAGTTTATCAGCACTGGGAACCAGATGATGGCTCCGGTTGGCAGAGGTACTCTGGGCAGGGTTTTTGATGTTTTGGGCAGGCCAATAGATGGTTTGGGGAGTGTTAGTTCCGATGTAGAGTTCCGCCCTATTCACGCGAAGGCTCCCAGCCTGTCTGAACAGCGAGTCGCTGCAGAAGTGCTCGTTACGGGTATTAAGGTTGTAGACTTGCTGGCCCCCTACCTGAAGGGTGGTAAAGTTGGGCTGTTTGGGGGGGCCGGCGTTGGGAAGACTGTGCTGATTATGGAACTGATCAGCAATGTTGCAAGGGCCCACAAGGGATTTTCAGTTTTTGCGGGTGTTGGTGAACGTACCCGTGAGGGTAACGACTTATACCGTGAAATGGTAGAATCTGGAGTTATTAGCAGGGACGAGCCAGGAAAATCTCAGGCTGTTTTGGTTTATGGACAGATGAATGAACCTCCTGGGGCCAGAATGAGAGTAGCCCTTACCGCTTTGACGATGGCGGAATATTTCCGTGATGCTGAAGGGCAGGATGTTCTGTTCTTCGTAGATAACGTGTTTAGGTTTACGCAATCCGGTTCGGAAGTGTCTGCGCTTTTGGGCCGTATTCCCTCTGCGGTTGGCTACCAGCCCACTCTTGCTGCTGAAATGGGTGCTATGCAGGAGCGGATTACCTCTACCAATATCGGGTCTATTACCTCGGTTCAGGCTATATATGTCCCTGCGGATGATCTGACAGACCCCGCGCCTGCCACATCCTTTGCGCACCTGGATTCAACCACGGTATTGTCTAGGCAGATTTCAGAGTTGGGTATATACCCCGCAGTGGACCCGCTTGAGTCTACCTCTCAGGCCTTGGCGCCGGAGGTCGTTGGTAATGAGCATTATGAAGTTGCTCAGGAGGTCAAGCGTATATTACAAACGTACAAGTCTCTGCAGGATATTATTGCCATTCTTGGTATGGACGAGTTGTCTCAGGAGGATAAACTGCTGGTTGCAAGAGCAAGGAAGATTCAGCGGTTTTTGTCCCAGCCATTTCACGTGGCGGAGGTGTTTACTGGGCATCCAGGGAGCTTTGTATCACTTGAGGATACAGTGCGTAGCTTCAAGGGGTTGGTGGAAGGAAAGTACGATGATCTGCCGGAGGCGGCCTTTTACATGGTTGGTGGTATAGACGATGCGGTGAAGAAAGCTGCATCTCTGAAATGACGGCCGGCTGGGCTTGCGGTGTGCGAGCTTTGTGGTATGGTTTCGTAAGTGTTGTGCGCTAGTTGTTGAGTTGCCATGGAATGTTTTGGTGTTGAGTTTGTTTCTCCGGAGCGCAAGCTCACTTTTGTGGATGTGTGCTCCTTGTCTGCGCGCACTCCCACCGGGGCGCTGATGGTAATGGCGCATCACGAGCGGGCCGTTATGGATTTGCTGCCGGGCGGGGTTGTACTAAGAGACGTAAGTAGCGTTGTTGATATTATAGTGGTATCCAATGCTGTAATGAGCATTAGAGACAATGTCTGCAATATAATGGCCGATATGATCGTGCTGTCTAAAGATTGTGCTGAGGAAAAGCTTCGGAGCGTGAAGGATGCTATAGAAAAGGCAGCGCTCGATGGCGGGCTTCTTGGCGAGCTTGCCCGGGTTGACTTGGAGTTTATTAATAAGGTATTGGAAGGGTGAAGATATTTTTGGACACTGTGGATACGGGGTCCATGTCTGTTCTATGCAAGACTGGTATTGTTGATGGCGTAACCACCAACCCTTTGTTGCTGTCTCGGGTTGAGAAGCCTAGTAGAGAGTTGTTGACGGAGATATGCCGGCTGGTAACCGGGCCTGTGAGTGTCGAAGTAATTGCTACTGACGCCGATGGTATGGTCAATGAAGGTCTGCAGTTGGCTAAGATTGCGGAAAATGTTGTGGTGAAATTACCCATGACTTTTGACGGCATATGCGCCTGCAAAACTTTATCCAGCGTTCATAAGGTGAAGGTGAACGTTACCCTATGCTTTTCAGTCACCCAAGCAATATTGGCGGCCAAGGCCGGTGCGTACTTTGTTTCTCCCTTTATGGGTAGGATTGACGATCTAGGCGGCAGCGGAGCCTCTTTGATTGAGGATATAAGCTGTGTGTATTCACAGTATGGCTTTGCCACTCAGATTTTGGCCGCGTCTGTGAGGAGCCCAATGCATGTGGTTGAAGCTGCCAAGGCCGGAGCAGATATAGTTACCGTCCCCGTGGCAGTATTCAAGCAGCTTTTTTTGCATCCGCTCACTGATCGGGTTTGGAAGACTTTTTGAAAGCGTGGGGTGATTCCGGCAAGAGTTATCTCGCTTAACAGCGGCCAACCGTGTGTCTGTATTTCGGTCTGAGAATTGTTGATGTTGCCCGGTTCTGGCTGTGAGCGCTAAAAAGGGCCGGCCGGGCCCTCGATAATTTCTTTATTTTCGCTTTCAAATGATGTTAAATTCACCCGTCACGACTGAATACGTGTTGTTTTATGGGAAGCTTGAAGAAGCTGCTACGGGTTTCGGACTTGAGTGATAAGGATGTGGAAAATCTGCTCCTCTTAGCGAACAAATATATGGCGCAGGAGGCCAGTGATGAGGTATTGCGGGGAAAGGTTATAGTGAATCTTTTCTTTGAGGGTTCCACTCGCACCCTACTTGCATTTGAGATTGCGGAAAAGGCTTTGGGTGCCATATCTGTAACGCTAAACGTTGCCATGTCCTCAATGTGCAAGGGTGAAAGCATATCAGACACCATATCCACCATGGTCGCTATGGGGACTGACTTGGTAGTTGTGCGCTGTGATCAGAGTTGCCTAGTTGATGAAATTGCCAAAAGGGCGGGTGACTGTTGCGTCATTAACGCTGGTGACGGCCATCACGAGCACCCCACTCAAGCCGTTACTGACTATGCCACGATATGCTCCCTGAAAGGTGGTAAGGTTCGCGGGTTGGAGATTGCTATATGCGGAGATGTGTTTCACAGTAGAGTTGCGCGGTCAAACATAAGGTTGCTGTCCAGGTATGGTGCGAACATCAGGGTAGTGACCCCAACGTTTGTGGCTCATGTGCCGGATGGGGTGTCATTGGTGACGCACAGCTTGGAAGAGGGCATTGAAGGGGCGGATGTCATAATGCTTCTGAGAATACAGAGAGAGCGCATGACTAGTGGGGATTTTATGCTCGATAAAGAATACTCTCGTCTTTACATGTTGGACAAGAAACGATTGTCTCTGGCAAAGGATGACGTGATCGTCATGCACCCGGGTCCGATGAACAGGGGTGTTGAGATTTCTGACGAGGTGGCTGATAACCACTCGTCTGTGCTGCTTCAGGTTAAAATGGGGGCGGCCGTACGCAAGGCTATTCTGCACTACATGTTGGGATGAGGTACCGAGCTGTTGTTGAGTATGACGGCACCGCTTTTATAGGGTGGCAGCGCCAAAAGAGTGCGGTAGGAAAGTCAGTACAGGAATCGGTTGAGGGTGCTATATATCGTCTCTCCCAGCAATATGTGACGGTTTTTGCCGCAGGAAGGACGGATGCCGGTGTGCACGCTCTTGGCCAAGTTATACATTTTGACCTGAACACCTCGCTGCAAGATTATGTAATAAAAAATGCACTTAATCACTATTTGCGATCTGATATGGTCTCTATTCTCTCGCTGGAAGCGGCTGAAGAGAGTTTTCATGCCAGGTTTTCGGCCAAAAAGCGGCACTATATGTACAAGATTGTGAATAGAGATGCGCCTCCGTGCCTGGATCGTCTTCGAGTATGGCACATACCCAAGCGGTTAGACGTATCCTGTATGCAAGAGGCTGCAAGCTACATGGTTGGCGAAAAAAAGGACTTTGCGAGTTTTCGCGCGAAGGAATGCCAATCCAAATCTTCTGTGCGCACGGTAGATAGAATCGAGTGCGTTAAGGACGGGAGCAACATACTCGTGCATGTATCTGCAAAGTCTTTTCTACATAAGCAAGTCAGAATTATCGTGGGCACGCTGGTTCAATGTGGGAGCGGGGCATTTCCCCCATCTTACGTTTTGGAGATACTAGAGCGCAAGAGCAGGGCAGCAGCTGGGGCGACCGCGCCCCCACACGGACTATATCTGGTATTGGTGGAATACTAAAACGTACCCCCAACCGATAGCCTGCACCAAAAGTGCGAAACTCGCTTATGGGCTATTTCTTCTTGCTGTTAAACGGAAACTTGCTAAACACACCCTCGATCCTACGCCAAGCCCCGTCATTCACTCCGGTGATTGGTGTGCCTGCACTCTCAATCTGTGGTAAATGCTCCATAGGCGTGTTAAGCCGCTCAATGTCAGAAACTGTTCCGTTGTCTCCGTCGAAAGATATCTTCAAAACAGTGCAGCTGTACTTTCTGACAACAGATGCAGCAACCCCGCGAACCTCGCAGGAAGGGTATAGCCACGCGCCTCCATCGATTATTACAGGCGACCCGAGCAGCCTTACGACCCCTTGCTTCTGTTCACCTACTTTGACTTCATCCCAGAACTGCACGCCCGCATTTGGGTATCCATGATATTGTACAGACGAAAAAAAACATCCGCTCAGGGAAAGCGCAGCGCAGCATATAGTGAAAAACCTCAACATCACAACAAACTCCGGAGAACAGACCGCCAGAATAGCACCCACATTTTGCCGTGTCAATTGCTACTATCCGCAGAAGTGGCCCTTTCGATGAGCTCTATTGTGTTGCCAACTCCGTAAAGCTTCACGAATGACCCAAATCTTGGACCGTCACTTTGCCCAAGCAACACCTCGTATAGCATTTTGAACCACTCTCTCAGGTTATCTGGCAAATATTTTTTACCAACGGCGAACACATGGTTTTGTATGTCAGCAGAAGTGTCAGCATCCCCCACCGTTGCTAGAGTTTTTGCTAAGTCCAAAAGCATGCCCCGCTCATTTTCATTAGGGACCCTGTATGATCTATTTGGCATTACAAACGTGCGGTAGTAAACCACGGCACAACTCACCAACTTACTGAGAGTAACAGTATCGGCTCTAGAATCAATATCGCCTCTATAGCGTCTTATTAACTTCCACAACATTTGCTCATCTTCTGCGTTACACGCAGAGGCTATGTTTATTAGTAGACAGAACGTCAATTCACATAGCTCGATGTTCGGAACCTTGCCGTTGTGTATGTGCCAGACGGGATTATCCGCGGTGGGAGCGCGGTTATATTCCTGAACCAGGGATAAGTAATCGTCAACAAACTTTGGGACTACATCAAAGCACAAGCGCTTCGCCCTTTTTGGGTTTTGGAACACATATAGCGCCAGGCTCTCGTAAGGGGCGCAGGCTAGCCATTCCTCGACGGAAAGCCCGTTCCCCTTGGATTTGGAAATCTTCTTGCCGTCTCTATCGAGGAACAGCTCATACGGGAACAAAACTGGAGGGGTTTTACCTAAAATTTTACACACTTCAGAGGATGGCTTCACTGAGGGAGTTAGATCTTTCCCATGTGCCTCATAACGTACATCAAACGCCGCCCATCTCATGCCCCAGTCTGCCTTCCATTGCAGCTTGCAGCGCCCGCCAGTTACAGGTGTTTCGACAAGATTCCCATTACTATCTTCATAAAAAATCGTTCCGCTGGCGACATCTGTTTTTACTACAGGAACCTGCAAAACCTTCAGCGTTTCAGGACAGATAGGCAAGAATGGACTGTAGGTTTTTTGGCGCTCTTCCCCAACAGTGGCAAGCAGCACCTTGGCTGCCCTATCATAATTTTGCAATAGCTTGAGTAATACGGAATCATACACTCCAGACTTATAACACTCGGTAGCGCTTTTAAATTCGTATTCAACTCCAAACCTGTCGAGGAACTCACAAAATATGTGGTTCATATGGTGCCCATAGCTCTGATGGGTGCCGAATGGATCAGGAATAGATGTTAAGGGTCTACCCAAACATTCAGCGACCATTTCGTGTTGCGGAATGTTTTCTGGGACCTTGCGCAATCCATCCATGTCGTCCGAAAACGCTAGGATCTTAGTTGAAGTGTTTGGCGAAATCTCACGCAATGCGTTGGCCACAAATGTTGTTCGCACAGCCTCGCCCAGAGTTCCAATGTGCGGCAACCCGGAGGGCCCGTACCCGACAGACAAGACCACTTCTCGTTCTTCACCAAACGCTTGTAGGATTCTTTCTGCTTCTTTGAAGGGCCAGGAACTGTGCACCGCTGTTTCTCGTGAAATAATATCGGGATTGTACAATACAAAACCACCGCCTTCAACCACCGCCTTGGGACCAAGCTGAGAAAAACCTATGCGCTGGGATACGCGCGATTATTTGTCACATATGGACTTTGCCCCTCCCGGACATCACAAGAGGCCCTTGTGGACCTACTTTTACCCCTAAAGACTCTGAGACTACACACCACCAGACGGGCGCTCTATGTGCATAGACAACTGGAGAACTGCTAAACCCGGCTAAAGCAACGCGACGACCAACGGAACGGCCACCCACATTCATCACAACTCCCGTGCGTGGCAGCCAAACCCTGCGCACTACCCAGCATACACTGGGTGCTTGCCCTTGAGCCTCTTAGCAGAAAACGCCTGCTCGCTCCCAGCCGACATCCTGGACTTTATATACGCATCAACCACCTCGTTAAGTTGGCTGATATGATCACGGAAAAAGTGGTCTGCCCTTTCTACGACGTAATATTGCATGTGTTCACTCTTGATTGAGGCGCTCAGCCTTGAGGCAAGCTGGGAAACTGCAGCCTCCTCGGCGATGCTGTCGTTGTCTCCCTGAATTATCAGGCCAGGTACAGGGCAGGGCGATAAGAACGAGAAATCGTACCTATTTGCCGGTGGAGATACCGCGACAAACCCGTCAACCTCTGGCCTGCGCATCATAAGTTGCATCGCTACCCATGCCCCAAAGGAAAAACCTGCAACCCAGAACGACGAAACCGAAGGGCTATTGTTTTGGAGCCAATCCGCGGCAGTTGCTGCGTCACTCAGCTCCCCTACACCCTTGTCGAAAACACCCGCAGACTTGCCAATACCCCGAAAGTTTATCCGAAGGACGGAAAAGCCATTAACGGCAAATACCCGGTAGAGGTTGTATACTATTTTGTTGTCCATACTCCCACCATACTGGGGGTGAGGGTGAAGTATTAGCACCAGAGGGGCGTCAGCATCCCTACTACCCGTGTATCTTCCCTCTATTTTGCCCGCAGGCCCATTAAAAAAAACCTCTCGCATTAACACTTACCAGACATCTGCCATACCGCCACAGCCATCTTGCAGGAAAAAACCCACTTGACACGGGGTATATTATCCACTATCACTATACACCGTGAAGATGCTAACTAAAAAGTTCCTTCTTACCAAGGGTTTTTTTTATCTTTTACCTAGCCCCGGTTGTTGCTTCTGCCACTGTACGCGTTTAGAGTGAGGACGCCATGTTGATGACCACGAGGTTACGTTACGCCGTGATGTTCATGGTAGGGTTGCTCAACCAGGGGCAGCCGGGTGGTGCATTCAAACCAAAGAGGGCCTCCTCCATAGCGGACAAACAATCTCTCTCTGAGGGTTATTTAGAGAGGGTTATAACGTCTTTGAAGAGCAAGGGGCTGGTGAAATCAACTAGGGGACCGGGCGGAGGGTATTCTCTTGGAATGCCTCCTGAGCACATAACGCTGGATTTGCTACTGGACTCTGTTGGAGATAAGATTAGGATGGTTAGGTGTGAGAGTGGGCACGTGGGCTGTCTGCCGTTTCCCGGCGTCAAGTGTAATAGCCATAATTTATGGGATGGCATTGAGAAATATGTCATGCACTATCTGAAGAATACTTCCATTTTGGATGTATTCAACAACAACCTCAGGGTTGTAAACGGCGATGACGGCTATATATATGCAGATTACAACGCGACCGCTGCTGTGAGTGCGCCGGTAAGGCACAAGTTAGGTAATGAGCTTCTGTTCGGGGGTTTTTATAATCCGTCTTCCGTTCACAAGTTGGGCCAGAAGGCTAGGGGAGTCATTGAAGATGCACGAGGAACGGTTATAAACAGGCTCGACGCTGCAGGATATGATGTAGTATTTACTTCTTCCGGCACCGAAGCAAACAATTTGGTTTTCAGGAGTAGTGCCGATTGTAAGCATATTATCTCTGCCATCGAGCATCCTTCTGTAATGAATGCTGCGGTAAATCCCACAATAATTCCAGTAAGCGGTTCTGGCGTGATATCTCTCGATGCTCTAGATGGCATATTGAGCTCGCTTAACGGGGAAAAGGCTTTAGTTTCTGTCATGTTAGCTAACAACGAAGTGGGAACAATACAACCGGTTCAGGAAGTTGTGAGACTTGCGCGTAAATACGGGGCTACCGTGCACACTGATGTTGTGCAGGCCTGTGGGAAGATTCCGGTGAGCGTGCTCGAGCTTGGTGCAGATTTTGTTACTATCTCTTCGCACAAGATCGGCGGAATACCGGGTGCCGGTGCACTGCTCTTTAACAGCAAAAATGTTGGAGTAGAACCCATGATATTCGGTGGGCTACAGGAAAAAGGGTTACGTGCTGGTACAGAAAACGTAGCGGCGATTTGTTCTTTGTCTATAGCTTTGGATGGTATACAAACTTGCGTAGGTGAAATGGCGGCTGTTAGGCAGATGCGCGATCTATTGGAAAGGAAAATAAGCGAATTTGTGCCCGAATGTGTGATTTTTGGACGCGATGTAGACAGGCTGCCCAACACCACATGTGTTTCCATGCCTGGTGTGAGTAAAGAACTACAGGTTATGGGCTTTGATAGCCATAAGGTGGCGATAGGCGTGGGATCCGCCTGCTCTTCGGGCAAACCCGGCGCATCACACGTGTTGTCTGCGCTTGGGGCCAGTGATGAGTGTGCTCAGAGTGCTATCAGGATAAGTCTGGGGCCTGGAGTGACAGATGACCAGATTTGTAAGATTGCTGATTGTTGGTATGGGATTTATAGCAACTTTCACGCGGCGGTTAACTAAGGCTTTGAAGTGATTGATGGGGGGTTATAAGTATGACGGGAAGCAAGGGAGTGCAACCTCCTATGTTTTTTGACTATCAGGCTACCACTAGGGTAGATGATAGGGTGCTTGAGGCCATGATCCCGTATTTTCGACAGTTTTCCAACCCACATTCACGCAGCCATTCTTTTGGGTGGAAGGCTGAGTCTGCAGTGGAGGTTGCTAGAGAGCAAATTGCTGGGGCGATAGGTGCAGATCCTAAGGAGGTTATATTCACCTCTGGTGCCACGGAATCTAATAATTTGGCTATCAAGGGGCTAGCGCGCTTTTATAAGAACAAAGGGAACCACATAATAACCCTCAAGACCGAGCACAAATGTGTGCTAGATTCGTGCCGACATCTTGAAACCGAAGGCTTTGAAGTAACTTACCTCGATGTTCGGGGGGATGGCATATTAGAGGTGGATAAACTCGAAAGTGCAATAAGGGATGACACAATACTTGTGTCCGTCATGGCAGTCAACAACGAGATAGGGGTCATTCAACCCATCAGCGATATAGGCAAGATATGCAGAAGTAGGGGTGTGTTTTTCCATACTGACGCAGCCCAGGCGCTTGGCAAGGTGGCTATAAGTGTTAACGACATGAACGTGGATCTGCTGAGTATTTCTGGGCACAAAATATATGGCCCAATGGGGGTTGGTGCGTTATACGTGCGCCGCCGCAACCCAAGAGTGCGTCTGGTACCGCTGCTCAGTGGGGGAGGGCAAGAACGTGGTATGAGGTCTGGCACTGTGCCGACACCTCTGGTAGTTGGCCTCGGTGAGGCGGCCAAGATAGCCGTTGAGGAGATGGAAACCGAGAATGAAAGAATCCGCATGTTGCGTGATGTGCTGTATAATAAGATCAGAGGGGAGCTTTCCCATGTGGTTCTAAATGGGAGCTACTCCCAAAGGATACCGGGAAACCTGAATTTGAGCTTCTCTTATGTGGAAGGGGAGTCTGTCATCATGGCAATTAATGACTTGGCAGTGAGTTCGGGTTCTGCATGTACTTCTGCCTCTTTGGAGCCGTCTTATGTGTTGCGTGCCCTCAATGTAGAGCAGGATCTTGAGCACTCATCCATAAGGTTCGGAATAGGAAGATTTACTACCTTGGAGGAAGTTGAATACGCAGCGGACTTGGTGATACGGAGTGTGCGCAAACTTCGTGAGATGAGCCCTCTATGGGAAATGGTACAGGAAGGTACCGATTTGAAGACTATTAAGTGGGATGCATAGGAGGATATATGAGTTATAGTGACGCTGTGTTGGATCGCTGCAAGAATCCGCAAAATGTTGGTTCTCTGCCTAAAGATGATCTAAGTGTTGGGACTGGGTTAGTTGGGGCTCCGAGTTGCGGAGACGTAATGAAACTACAAATAAAAGTGGATGAACATGGCACAATAGTTGATGCCAAGTTTAAGACGTTTGGGTGCGGGGCCGCGATTGCTGCGAGCTCGCTCGCTACGGAACGCATAAAGGGCAAAACGATAGAGGAGGCGTGCATGCTAAAGAATACCGTTCTTGCTAAGGAGCTGTCCCTACCTCCAGTAAAGATACACTGCTCTTTGTTAGCTGAAGACGCTGTGAAGGCCGCGGTGCACGATTATAAGAGCAAGCAGCAGAATGCCAAAGGGGGTGGTGAACATTGAGGTACCTATGGGGCTGAGTGTTGAGAAAGGCAATTGGTGTGGTGATTCCCCCATCATCGTGACGGATGCAGCGTGGCGCAGAATGAAGGAGCTACTGGTGAACAAGGGGAATCCTGGTGTTGCGATTAGGATCCTTGTGAAGCAGAAAGGGTGCTATGGATTTAAGTATCACATAGAATACGCGTACGATATCAGGCCGCTTGAAGTGAAAGTTGAAAAGGTGTTCGATGGGTTTAAGGTTGTGATACTGATAGAGCCAAAGGCCATGATGTTCATCCGTGGCACCACGGTTGACTATTATAGCGATAGGTTGTCGTCTGGTTTCGTTTTTAAAAACCCCAACGAAAAGGGAAGATGCGGCTGTGGGGATAGTTTTTATGTCTGAGAACTACTTTACCCTGCTTGGTTTAGAGGTCAGTTTTTTCATAGATCTTGAAACCATGGAGAGGAACTATGTAGCCATGCAAAGTAGCATGCATCCGGATTGCTTTTCTGATCTCACGAAAAAAGAATCCGCTGTTGCGAATATTGCAAAGGTGAATGAGGCGTATTCCGTGCTTAAATCCCCATTGACACGGGCGGAGTATATTCTAGAACTTAATGGTATAAAGCTGCAAAATGAAGACCGGAACAACCTGGTATCTGAGGTATTTGACGTGTGCGATGCCCATGACGCAGAATCCGCGATCACGTCAGAAATGTCAAAGTGTCAAGAACTTATGGGGAAGTTCTTCGAAATAGGTGATATATACCAGGCTGCGCTACAGGTTGAGAAGCTGAAATACCTGAAAAAGCTGAACAAAAGCGGGGCCGCATGCAGCTGTTAGATATAACCGAGCCTGCAACGACGGAATGGGACGTTGCATTTGGAATAGATTTAGGTACAACCAACTCCCTGATCGCCGTTGTAGAGCATGATGGCAGCGTTAAGGTTTTTGAGGACCCAGCTGGGCGATCTCTAATCCCTTCAATTGTTGAATATACCCGCAATGGGACGGTAAATGTGGGACATGATGCAAATCCCTTGTGCGCTTTGCGCTCCACAAAGCGCCTAATGGGCAAGCTTGCCAAAGATGTGCACAGCGGCTCATTTTGCGGTACAAAGGTTGTAGATAAAAATGGCAGTGCAGCGCTTAGTGTTGATCAAGATAAGGCGATAACACCGGTCGAGGCTGCTGCTGAGGTGCTCAAGTGCCTTGTCAAGTTGGTCAAGAATAGCACCGGCCAGGACGTTACGCATGCCGTTATCACAGTCCCTGCATATTTTGACGAGGTTGCGCGAAAGGCAACCAGAGATGCCGCTATGATGGCCGGTATTGGGGTGTTGCGGTTGCTGAGCGAACCAACCGCTTCTGCGCTATCATACAAAGTTGAGCAGGCCGGTGGCGTGGAAATATGTGCTGTTTATGATTTTGGGGGTGGCACCTTCGATGTTTCCGTTCTAAGGCTCTACGATGGGGTGTTTCAAGTATTGGCTACAGGTGGGGATACCCACCTAGGAGGGGATGACATAGACCAGTTGCTTGCAGAACTGGTTGTGGCAAAGTACGAAAGTTGGAAACGCGAGCAGGTTTGTGGCGATCCGTACGCTGACGGCTTGGTGCTTGACGCCTGTAATGCTAAGAAGGCCCTGAGTGGAGGCAACGGTGGCGCCTTTGAGTTCAGGATATGTGGTGATGTTTTTCAATGTAGCATAACCGATGCTGAGTTTACCGAAGTTGTAGATAAAGTGGTTTCCAGAACCATGAAGATTTTGAAACAGACAATCTCTGATGCTGGGATCGAGCCACGCGATGTTTCTAGAGTCATTTTGGTTGGAGGATCCTCTAAAATCCCTCGTGTAAAAGCCGCGCTGGACTCTATGTTTTGTGGGCGGGTGTTCGATAGCGTTGATCCCGAGAAAGCTGTGGCTGTTGGAGCCGCACTCCAGGCGTATTACCTCTCAAATCCCGCTGCTACGGGTAAGAAAGTGCTAGTGGATGTTGTACCCCTTTCTCTATCCCTTGAGGTGATGGGAGGAGCAGTCGAAACCATAATATCTCGCAATACCCCGGTGCCGGCTCTTGTGACACAGGAATTTACCACGTATACTGACGGCCAGACTGCTATACACATACACGTGTGTCAGGGGGAACGAGAGATGGCCGACGCGAACAGGTCTTTGGCAAGGTTCGATATTAAAGTGCCCCCCTTACCTGCGGGTGAGGCTAGGGTGAAAGTGGAATTCAGAGTCGACATGGACGGCCTGTTGGTTGTTTCTGTCCGCGAAAAGTCTACTGGTTTGGAGAAATGTGTAGAGGTGCATCAGCTTGAAGGTATTACTTCAGAAGATGTAAAACGGCATGTACTCGGTGCGGTGGAGAATTTTGATGAGGACATGGCCTCTAGAGAACTTAGCGCAGGTAGGGTAGAATGCGCGCGCATTGCTGAGTTGCTAGAGGGGGAGCTAGCTAGTGGGCGGTTGTCTGGGGTTGCATTGCAGGAGGCCAACGATGCGCTTTCTGGAGCTAAGATCGCTATGGCTGGGTCAGATGTAGAGAAAATGCGTGACGCAGCAAAAAAGCTTCGGGAGAGGCTTGTTGATTGTGGAAAATTGCATGAGGAATAGTGGCTAGGATTTTCGGAGTTTATAAATGCCGTCGGTAACTTTTGTATCTCATAATGGAGTTGAGAAAACGTATGAGGCCCACGAAGGGGAAACTCTCCTTACGTTGGCGCACAGGAATAAGGTTGATTTGGAGGGTGCATGCGAGGGTTCGTTGGCCTGCTCCACATGCCATTTAATAATTGATCCCGAGTGGTACGACAAGGTAGAATCGCACAATGAGCTGTCGGATGAGGAAAATGATATGCTTGATCTAGCATTTGGGTTGACTGAGACATCAAGATTGGGGTGCCAAATTATTGTGACCAAAGAACTCGATGGGTTGCGTGTCATTTTACCTAGCGAGACCAGGAATGTATCCTTTTCCGGAAAGGATGAGTAAGCGGTTTGTACGTGTTCTATTGGCGGTGGTGCTATGACTAAATTAAAGTCGGTTGGTGCGGTCTTGTTGGTTCTGGCTTTCGGCCTCCTTGCGGGGGCTTATCCGGCTTCCAGGTGGCTTGCCAAGCAGGCTTCTCTGTCTGTTATAGATGCCATGCGTGGTGCTGGACGTGGCATTTTCCCGGTGCAGTCAATCGACTATGAAGATATCGAAATACAGGGGGTCATTCCACGCGAAGTCCTACTGCGGAATTTTAAAGTGGACGTCGGCGCCGGTGTGTCTATTGTAGCGGAGTCCCTATCACTGTCTTATAGTGTTTCGGATAACATGTTCAATATCGCATTACCAGGTGGGAGCGTACAGATATTTGGGTTACCACAAGATGCAGAAGATGAATCAGGCGCAGTAGAATGCAAGACCAGCGCCAGCTACAGCGCAGTGTTTGAAGATAGCCTGCTAATGCACGTGCTTAGGAAACTTGTGCTCGGAAATGCGGCCAAGAAGAATGAAGTGGTGAAGTTTACGTATTCTGATGAGGGTGGAGTTGCCTGCTTTGACGCGGCCTCCGGCGGGTATGTTTCTGTGTATGATAGGGCGCATTTGTCTGTAGAAGACGATGAGCTAGCTTCCAAGGGTGGTGAGCAGGAGTTTGCCGTTACTCTTAATTCGGAGGTTGTAAGGAACGAGGGTGCCGACGGGTCTGGAGGCCTATTCCTCCAAGCAAAAGGTCTTTCTCTATCACAGTCACGTGGGTCTGCAGAGGCCGAAAGGGCTTTGTATGCGGATATTCAACATATTGAGCTTCGTAGCGATGGATTTAGCCTGCTGGTGCACGGCAATACATCCTTGTCGGAGAGTTGTATGTTAATCTCGCCTGCAAGGTGTAAGTCAGACCTACATTTCGAACTTAGAGGCTTTGCTGAATTTTCGAAGTTTGTGGCTGATATCGTTCAACAAACGCGTCTTGGAAAGGAGCATGAGGCAATAAGCGAGGTGGTGAGCGAAGTCAACTATATGGCACTTTTTGAGGTCATCATCGACGCGATAAAGAGTGCTTCCATTGTCGCTAAAGATGACGCCGATACCATAACTTTTACCATTAAATCTAATGGCAACAAACTCACCATAGGCACCATGTCATTTCTGGAGTTTTCAGAGTTGGTCATGAATAAGGTGAGGGAGGCCAAGATTCCTGGGCTCTAATCGCACAAAGCTTATACTTGGCGGGTAGTCCCGATATGTGTGTAGGAATGATGCCAAGGTTACCAGTGCCCACCTTGTCTATATGTTGGCTTGACTGCTAATATGGCGGGATTTGTGAGGCAAAAGTTAGAAATTTTCAGAATGATACAAGGCATGTTATGACTTATATATTAAGTTCTAAGCAACGTGCAGCAGACGCATCAGTGTGACGACTGCTCAGTGTAGCGGCAAGAATCTGGGTAGTAAATTATAAAATTTGCCGGATGTTACGCCGTGCTTTGTATATAAGGGTTGTTATCGATTTAGTAACTTAGGCAAAATCGATAACGACCCTAAAATGGAATATAAATCAGGCCATTGGTAGTTCGTATGCAACCGTGGCTCTACGCACCACCGCAGTTTTCACGCTGTACAGTGCACGATGATGGTCCCTTCTGCGATGTTTTTTGTGGTGTGCTGCTTGCATGCCTTGTGGTTTTGTTGTAGACACTATCGTGCGTGTATATGGTTTGTCTGTGGCCCGGCTGTTTCTGTTCTTTTTTCTGTGTATGCCCCTTCCTTGCTATGCTGCCTCCTTTGCGGTCGATGATAGGCTGCTGTCTAAGGGCATGGAGTCCCGCGCTGATAGGATTTTCAGGCTGACTAAGTGCCTAGTGTGCTCTGGAGAATCGCTGCGTGATTCGCAGGCCCAGTTTGCGGTTAATATGCGAGAGCTAATAAGGGGTGAAATTCTCAATGGTCGTACGGATGACGAGATATTAGCTGGTCTTAGAGATAGGTACGGGCAGCAAATACTAAGTGTTACACCCTACGAGGGGTACACTCGGCTCCTATGGGTTTTACCGCTTCTAGCTCCTGTGGTGCTTGGTGCGCTGATGTTCGTGAAACTCGTGCACGTTGGGTCAAGGCAGGTGTAGCCGCGCTGCGCGCACGCAGGTATGCAGCTTTCGCACTGGTTTGGTTGTTGGGTGATGTGGACTAGATTCCTTGCCACTCACGTAACTCTTGCTGTATATCAAACATGCCTAGCACTCTGTCCACTGAATTACTCACCACGTCATCTAGTGACTTGGGGTGGTGATAAAACGATGGTATGGGTGGGGCGATGATTGCTCCCATTTCTGCCAATGATACCATGGTGCGCAAGTACCCCAGATGTAGTGGGGTTTCTCTGAGCATTAGCACCAATTTTCCCCTCTCTTTCAGTACCACATCCGCGGCCCTAGTTAGTAAATTAGAGGTTACACCGGCGGCGATTTCAGACATAGTGCGCACCGAGCATGGAACTACGACCATACCTATAGTTTTGAAAGACCCGCTTGCTATTGAAGCGCCTACGCTGCGCACATCATGGTAGTGTGTGCAATAATCTGTGTATAACTGCTCCATTGTGAGTAAATGACCGCACTCGTGTGATATGGTTATCTTTGCTGCATCGCTTACCACAAGGTGGACTTCGTATTTGGATTTGCGCAGCTTTTGCAGCATCCGTATGGCATATAACGCGCCAGACGCGCCACTAATTCCCACAATTATTCTCTTTGCCATGATCAAGTTTGTGTGGTGTGATATGGTCCATTCTAGGGCCTCACATCTGGGAGCACAACGCGTTTTTCTAACGTATGGATTTCGGGGTGTAGAAAATTTGCCTGCCATAGGGCACGCGTCGTAAATGCCTTCCAATTTACTGGAGTAAAATCCTGATTGCGTTCAGGGGCACTGGCGCATGGTTGTGTATCTGGCTGCCGCTCGCTTATTTGGTGTCTAATGTGTTCATTTCTGCAACCTGCATTGTCATAGTCAGGTGGATGTTTTAAGCATAAATATGCACTACAATGTTCTCTACAGTCGATTGCAGTTTTACATTTATTGGATTTTTTGTATTATGGGGCGGTGGTTCTTTACAAATGTGTCAGAATGGGTAGCTATAACGCGAGCGCGATTACCGTTTTAAGGGGCCTGGATGCGGTTAAGAAGCGTCCTGGTATGTATATTGGGGATACGGATGACGGCTCTGGACTCCATCATATGGCATATGAGGTTATTGATAACGCCATTGATGAAGCCCTGGCGGGGTTTTGTAATAAGATAGATATTGTTATCGCAAGCGATGGTTCTGTTGCCGTTACAGACAACGGTCGTGGCATCCCTATAGACATTCACGAAGAGGAGGGGGTCTCAGCTGCGGAAGTGATTATGACCCAGCTGCATGCGGGCGGTAAATTTGACCATAACAGTTATAAGGTTTCTGGTGGGCTACACGGTGTTGGGGTGTCTGTGGTGAATGCACTGTCTAGTTGGCTGGAACTCACAATTTGGAAAGAGGGTCGGGAATACTTCATGCGGTTTGAAGACGGAGCTGCTATTTCTCCGTTGAAGATGGTGGGGGAGTGTGGAAGCAAAAAAGGCACTAGGGTGAGTTTCATGCCCTCCAGTAATGTATTTTCTCATACAGATTTCAGCTACTCTACCCTAGAGAACAGAGTGCGCGAGCTTTCTTTGCTGAATTCTAACGTGGTTATCACACTGAGGGATATGCGGGAATCTCCGGCTGTGGAGTCAAACTTTGGCAACACCTTGGAGGAGGGCAGTAGCGGCACTGCGGCGTTTGTCGAATATCTTGATAGAAATAAAACTCCTGTAACTAAGGTTATTTCCCTTAAGGGTATGATGAGTGGTTACGAGATTTCTGTAGAGCTCTCCATGTGCTGGAATGACTCTTACTACGAGAATATGCTGTGCTTCACCAATAACATTCGCCAAAAAGATGGGGGTACGCATCTTGCCGGGTTCCGCTCGGCGCTTACCAGATGTGTCAACAATTACGCTACTAGCGAGGGCTGCCTGAAGAAAGCCAAGATTGCTATCATAGGGGAAGATGTGCGAGAGGGGTTGACCTGCGTTCTATCAATCAAGATGCCTGACCCCAGATTTTCATCGCAAACTAAAGATAAGCTGGTGAGCTCAGAGGCCAGGCTGGTTGTTGAGAGTATAGTTTTCGAAAAGCTTTCTTCTATTTTCGAAACCAATCCTAAGCTTGCCATGAGCGTTGTGGAAAGGGTTATCAGGTCGGCAAAGGGTAGAGAAGCAGCGAGGAAGGCGCGTGAGGTCATCAAAAACAAAGGTGGGCTTGACTTTACAGCGTTGCCGGGGAAATTGGCTGACTGTCAGGAGAAATCCCCGGAGTTATCCGAGCTTTTTATAGTTGAGGGTAATTCTGCTGGTGGTTCTGCTAAACAGGGTAGGGACCGTAGATACCAGGCGGTTCTTTCGCTCAGGGGTAAAATCCTCAATGTGGAGCGCGTTGGTCTGGATAGGATGCTTTCTTCGAGCGAAATTGCCTCGCTCATCACGGCGATAGGAAGCAGCATAGGTATAGGTAGTTTTGACGTGTCTAAGGTGAGGTACCACAAGATCATCATAATGACTGACGCTGATGTTGACGGTTCACACATACGCACCTTGCTACTTACTTTCTTTTTCAGATACATGAAAGACATAATAAGCGAGGGGTATTTGTACATAGCCCAGCCCCCTTTATACAAGCTTACTAGGCATAGGAAAGACACGTACATCAAGAATGACGAGGCGTTGAGTGATTATATCGTGGGCAATGCAACTCGGAGCCTGGTGCTCAGTGGAGGGGCGGAGCACTCCGGTGCGGAATTGCAGTCCATACTGCGCAAGTGTATGCGCATCGCTAACGTTACTAAAGCGTATGCCAGGACGATCCCGCAAGAAGTTTTCGAATCTCTCATTGTGCAATACAAAAAGTGTGGCTGGGGATCGCCTGCAGATATGACGGCCCATCTGAATCGCGTATTCTCGGAGTATCAGTGGAATGTTGAGGTATCTGACGATGGAGTGCTCACGATTTTCAGGTTATCTCAGGGTATGGTTGACAAATACTCCATAGGTACCGATTTTGTGAATTCCAGAGATGTTCAGAGTATTATTGGCGCTTTGGACGGGATAGAAGACATATTTGGGGAGGGCACTATGTTGTCTGCAAAGGACTATCAAGTGAAGGTGCGTTCTCCGTGTGCGCTGGCCAGCAGTGTTGTGGAGTTTGGTCGCAAGGACATGGCTCTTCAGAGGTTTAAAGGCCTTGGTGAGATGAATGCAGACCAATTATGGGATACCACGCTTAACCCTGAGACTAGGACATTGCTTAAGGTTAAAATATCCGACTATGCCGCAGCTGATTCTATCTTCTCGGTGCTAATGGGGGATCTTGTCGAACCTAGGAGAGACTTCATTAACGACAATGCGCTCAGGGTTGAAAATATTGACTCATAGGGTTTTCTTCTCAGGTGTGGTTGCCGCGTCTATGGCCTGGGTTCCGCTGGGCTATTTCCGGTCGCGTTAGTTAGGTGTTTTTTGAGTTTTACTTCTGCGCCGTTCTGGAGCTATCTTGGTTATTGTTGTTGACGGGGTAGTGTCACCTGATAGAATTAGCCCTGTTTTTAGGAGGTTACGATGGCAAAAGGTGGTAAGGTTGCTAAAACCGCTAGCAAGAATAATCCTAACCAACGCAAAAAAGGCACCTCTGCTAAGGTGTATGCAGGGAAGGCAGTCAGGCCTGTAAAGTACGTTGATAGAGATAAAGGGCACGTATTCATGGCAGCCCAGTTTGACGATGGTAATCTCGTCGAAGGTTCTGACGGGGTTCCGGTGCAGTGGTCAAGCATATAGGAGTGCCGTGGTCAAGGTGGTAGTAAACTCTGCGGAGATAGAAGTCGAAGAGGGGGTTACTATCCTTCAGGCGTGTGAGAGCGCTGGGGTAGAAGTCCCGAGGTTTTGCTATCACGAGCGTCTGGCTATAGCTGGGAATTGCAGGATGTGTCTGGTGGAAGTCACTGGGCAACCCAAGCTTGTTGCTTCTTGTGCCATGCCTGTGTCTGAGGGTATGGAGATAAGCACTAGCAGTGAAAGGGTGCGAAAGGCCAGGGAGGGCGTGCTTGAGCTACTGCTGATAAATCATCCTTTAGATTGCCCAATCTGTGATCAGGGGGGAGAGTGTGACTTGCAAGATCAGGTTATGGGCTACGGGCGCGGTATTGGTAGGTATGACGAATATAAGAGGGCCGTATCAAAAAAGGCGTTTGGTCCCCTTATAGAGAACTCGATGAACCGGTGCATCCACTGCACTAGGTGTGTAAGATTTCTGTCTGACGTTGCGGGTACGTACGAATTTGGCACCTTTGGTAGGGGAGAAAACATTGAAATAGATTCTTGCATAAAGCAAGGTGTGCTGTCAGAGCTGTCTGGCAACATAATAGATCTATGCCCTGTGGGTGCTCTTACCTCAAAGCCGTATTCATTCAAAGCCAGGCCGTGGGAGCTCTCTCATTGTGATACAATAGACGTTTTAGATGCTGTATGCAGCAACATAAGGGTTGACTCTCGCGGTTTGGAGGTCATGCGCGTTCTACCAAGGCTGAATGAAGATATAAATGAGGAATGGATTTCAGACAAAACAAGGTTCTCATACGATGGCCTGAGCATTCAACGTCTAGATAGGACCTACATTAGGAAGCGTAACAAGCTTGTGGCCGCGAGTTGGGATGAAGCACTTAGTCTGGTTGCTGAGCGTTTTAGTAATACACCGCCTGGTGGGATGGCTGCGATTTCTGGTGACCTGGCAGATTGCGAATCCATGTTTTTGTTGAAAGAACTAATGTGCCACCATGGCAGCGAGACTATGGAGTGTAGGCAAGATGGAGCTAAGCTACTTCCGAATCCCAGAAGTATGTACCTGTTTAATACGTCAATCGCGGGCATAGAAGAAGCGGACTTGTGTTTGTTGGTGAATGCGAACCTGAGGTTTGATGCGCCCGTAATAAATGCCAGACTACGCAAGCGGTACCTGAGCGGCGGCATGGTTATTGCTGCTGTGGGGTGTGATTTTGACTACACCTACTCGGTGAAAAACTTAGGGCGAGAGCTGAGTGTATTGCGGGATATTTGTGATGGGTGCCATGAATTTTGCAAAGCTCTGAAAGCCTCAAAAAGGCCGATGATTGTGCTTGGACAGGATGCCCTTGCTTCGGATGTAGGCGATAAGGTCCTAAAACTGGCCGCTTGTATTGCAGAGAAGTTTAACATGGTGCAGGGTGATTGGAACGGATTCAACGTACTTCACAGGGCGGCAGCGAGGGTTGGAGGGTTGGATATAGGTTTTCTGCCCAAAGATCCGAGCAAAGTTGGAGTGCGTGAGATTTTGCACGGGGCTTCCAATGGTGATTTCCAGGTGTTATATCTTTTGGGTGCGGATGAAATAGACCTTGGTCCCGTTAAGTCTGCCAATCCTTCCCTATTTGTAGTGTATCAAGGCCATCATGCGGACCGTGGTGCACATATTGCGGATGTTGTGCTACCTGGTGCTGCGTATACAGAAAAAAGGGCTACTTACGTTAACACTGAGGGGAGGGTGCAGAGGACGGAAATTGCGGTTCGCCCACCTGGGGACTCTATAGAGGATTGGGTGATACTAAATATGCTGGCGGGGCGGATTGGGTGCAAGTTCCGTTATGATTCAGTGTTTGACGTTTGGGATGGGCTTGCAAATATTGGTGCTCAGTTTAAAGCAGAAAATATAGGGGGCCTTGTTGCTTCGGAATGGTCCTTGCCTGACAAAAGCATGAAGTTGCAGCCATCCGCATTGAAGGGGGAGTTTACCGCTGAGCGAAGAAATTTTTACATGACTGATCCCATAAGCAGGGCATCTGTGACCATGGCAAAGTGTACCAAATTTTTTGCGGATAAAGCTTGTTGATATGGGTGTTCTTCAGAGCTTACTCACTTATCTATCTTCGGTCGGACCGTTGATTTTTGTCATGCTGTCCGCCATGGTAGGGGTCATGGTGTCTGTTGCGTATCTTGTATATATGGAGCGCAAAGTCATAGCCTTTATGCAGCTCAGGCACGGCCCAAGCGTTGTTGGGCCACTTGGCCTACTTCAACCGTTTGCCGACGCGCTAAAGCTGGTAACCAAGGAGAGTATTATTCCGCTACGATCAAGGAATTTTGCTTTCTTCATCGCTCCCGTCATCACGTTTACCCTTGCATTATCTGGGTGGGCGGTCATACCCTTTGGAGTCAGTACGTATGTGATCAATGGCGTCGAAACCTCTATTCCCGCAGCTATTGCGAATATCAATCTGGGGGTTTTGTACATCTTTGCCGTGTCTTCTCTAGAAGTTTACGGAATCATAATGGCGGGGTGGTCCAGTGGTTCAAAGTATGCATTCCTAGGCGCAATCAGATCTGCCTCCCAGATGATTTCGTACGAGGTGTCCATGGGGCTGGTTGTCCTGTCGGTGTCTGTAGCAACAGGATCTTTAAGGTTAGTTGACATTGTTGTGATGCGTCACACTATGCCATACTGGGTGGACTTGCTGCTTTTGCCTATGGCGCTTGTGTTTTTTATTTCAATACTTGCCGAGACAAATCGTCATCCTTTTGATCTACCTGAAGCCGAGTCAGAGTTGGTATCCGGGTATAATGTTGAATATTCTTCCATGCCGTTTGCCATGTTTTTTCTGGGCGAGTACGCAAACATGATCCTCGTTAGTGCTATGATGGTGATATTCTTCCTCGGTGGGTGGTATCCCCCGTTGAATATCCAGATTTTGTACTTAGTGCCCGGTTTTGTGTGGTTCTGCTTGAAAATATTGCTATTGTTGTTTTGCTTTATATGGGTCAGGGCAACAATACCCCGCTATAGGTATGATCAGCTAATGAGGCTGGGATGGAAGATATTTCTACCGTTTTCTTTTGCGTGGGTGATGGTAGTTTCCGGAGTGCTTCTATACCTAGACAAGCTACCGAAGTAGAATACGGCCTAAAATCTCCTTTGTGCGTCAAGTGGTGCAGACCTGCTCCCGTGACGGCCTCTTAGCAATGCTCAGCATGGGTGGGTTACACAACATGTAGCTCTACTGTCGCTCCATTCCCCCTTCTTTCTGTTTCACATCTGGGGTGGGGGTAGGTGCTTCAGGCAAATGCGCACCATCATGCTCTGCACATTCTTCAAGTGTTATTGCGCTCTCTGGAGAGGAGGATTGGCTTAAGCCTGCCCAATTTTCAGCACGAAGTATTTGTGCGCCTACGCTGGAGGATGTATCCTCTTCAGAGTGTTGTTGTGCTGTTTCCTGTTCAGGCCTCTCCGCCTCCCCGTTGTTAGGATTAGGTTGAGTGTTGTACAAACCTTGAGTCAGCCCTTCTATCGCACTTTCCAGCTGTTGTTGGCTGCTAGCGGATAACCGTGATAATACCTGCGCTGGCTCTGAACTCATGGAAGAAGCTGTAGAAGACCTACTGCGGGTCGAGAAAGCGCTAGACATACTGCCACTGCGCTGTCTCTCTTCCATTTGTTCCCACTGTTCCGCAATTTCTCGCACTGAGCCAGAGAAAATCTCCTGTGGACTGCTGAGCTCCGCTGTAGCATGCAAACAGATATTGGTTATGTCTTTAAGGAGCCTCTCTCCATCAGCCTTGTCAATAGCCGAACTCTCCCCAACTCCCAATTGCGGCCACGCTATACCTGATGGCGGCCTAGCCTTTTCTCGTTCCACTGCTTCTATGATCCTTGGCAGATATTCCAGAGGGATTTTCATTGTGAGGTCGTTAGAAGATCTGTGTGCAATTTCCCGGACCGACGACAGTGCGGACTTTATTTTGCCATCAACTTCCGCTCCAAATCCATAGGGTGAGCTGTACTCCTCAGAAAGTGTTTCGCCACTATCCACTATTTGTATATTATCATGAGTTACCTGTAGCATCGGGGTACCAAGCACAGCGCATCTCACGCCGTGTTCACCCATAACTTCGTTTATTGCCTGTACTGTTGCTTGTGTGCGCTCACTTTTGCCTAGCGTAGAATCGTCCGCTATGGCTTTGTATCGTAATGATAGCTGTGATGCAACATTCTCAATATTGCAGGTATCTGGTATGTCAAATGCATAGTAAGAGCCGGTCTGCTTACACACACGCATTATACTTTGCCAAGCAGTCATTGGGGATGCGACGTCCTCGCCTTGTGCAGCATCCTGGCCTTCATGGCTTTGATCTGGAGCCAATTTATTGCTGCTGTCTTGCACTCCCAGGTCGCGTAAGATATCGGCAGTTTCCTGTGAGAGCTGTGATGAGGGAGGTAGTTGCGCACTCTCAATACCGTCTAGCTCCATGCTATCCAATACCTCAGATTCGCTGCCCGCCTGCTCACCTGTGTGCGGTCCAATGTCATAACTGTGATCCCATGAAAGTGAAGAGGGGTCTTCTGGTGCATCTAGCGCATGGTAATCGTCATCCCCTTCGCTCGCAACGCCCTCGTCATCGCTTGAATATGACACGGGGCTTGCTGCCCTGCTGGCTTCTTGATTCGAGCTGTCGTTGCCGCGCATAGCATGGAGTGTATCGTCGGATTGCCGCGCGCTTGGCATCGCATACGCAACGCTGGCCTGTCTTGATCCCACGGTAATTTCCTCACACAACATGCAGGTGTTCGCAATGTCCTTCAATATCCTTTCTCCATCTGCCTGGCTAATATTAGGGGCATTCAGATCAACTCCTATAGGAGGATTATTACTGATTTTCTGCGCGGCTATCGCCAACATGGGAAGATGTCGCAGAGGCATTTTGATCGTGCAGTCCATTGAGGACCGATCGCAAACGCTTGTTATGAACTGTAGCTCCGATTTTATTTCGGCGTCAAGATTGTTTCCAAACCCATAAGGAGAGGTCCAGTTGTCTGGTATACTAATTCCTGGGTGTTGCACTACACCGTTGAGCATGATGACCGTTGGGTCTGTGCCCAAATCCTTAGAATCAATATCATACTTTTTTAGCTCCTCGGGAATTTCCTTCCTCAGTGCTTGTACAGCATCATCAGTGTGCCCATTTGTCATATGTTTATCACGAAGCGCTTTAATAGCTGCAGAAGCCGAGGCCACATCGCTATTTTCGTTGGTATTAAAAGCGTAATAGTTATCAATATCGTTGCATACACCCGTTATGCGAGCCCATTCCTGAACCCCCTGCTGCGCAAGTTGCATATTTTCGGGTACGCTAACAGTCGATGCGCCCTGCTCGGTTGCAGCAGCTGTATTGTTGACGAGTTCATGGTACTGCAGCGCGCTAGCCGTTGGTTGTGGTATAACTTCACTGCTCTGGCCGGAGCGTTGCTCTGAATTGCTGGTGCTGTCACCACCCATGCTTGCTATATCAGGAGTGCTGCCATGCGCTTCAGCGGCGCTAGGATACCGCCCATCAGTTGCACTGTGTAGCTCGGAGTCGGACGGGGACCCTCCCGCGTCATTTGCCACCTCCCCACCGTGTGCTTGTGTAACTGGGTGAGGTGTAATAGGGGATGACTCCATTCCATCTCCACGTTCAACCCCATCATACATTTGCGTTGTTTCCGTGTGCGGTAGGTCAGTTCCTGCCTGAAGAGACGCACCGCCGCTGGGGTCATTCCCTCGATTAGCGATACTGCTGCGCGGCGCAGGGCGTGGTGGCTGAGAATCCGCTGCTTCAGGCCTCAAATCAGGATAAGACGCGCGCCGTTGCCTACCATGCGTTGCATCACCTGGCTCTTTTTGCCCAGTGTCAGCGTTCCGTGTGGTGTGTGATGGCATATCTCCGTCGTGTCCGTGGCCCCCTGGGCTCTGAACCTCCCCACCGGGTGACTGTAACCCTTCTGTATGTGGCTGACCAGTCTCTGCTTGGAGAGACGCACCGCCGCTGGGGTCATTCCCTCGATTAGCGATACTGCTGCGCGGTGCAGGGTGCGGTTCAGAGTCGGAGACACCGGTGATGTAGTTCTGTAGTTGGGGTAGTTCAGAGTTTGATTCTCCCAGTCTCAAATCAGGGTAAGACGCACTCCGCTGCCTACGATGCTCTGTATCACTCCGCTCTTGTGCGTCGATGCTTGGCTCACTCCTTGCGTCTTGCATAGCGAGTGTTGCCGCATCTCCATCACGTTCAGGCCCTCGTTCTCCTGAGCGCTGTTCGCCCATATCGGGTGATTGCCCCGTTTCTTGCGTAACATCTGGGCTTCGTTCACGATCCGTTGCAACTTGTGCTAGTCGAGTTTTCCAGACACCGTTTCTTAGCGCGTCTTCCAGAGAGAATCCTCCTACGTATACCCTACAGTTGTTGAAGTTTAGCTTTTCCCCTTTGCTGCCACATTTGCTTATGGAATCAGGCGCTACGCTTATCTTTCCATCCGCATGAACCATTACGACTACTTTTTGTTCTGGGCCTTGTGCTGGCTTCCAAGATAAAGTCAGCTTCACGACGCCTTCAGTAGCCACATAGTTGCGCTTGTTGCCTACTTTTTCTACGTAACCTTTGTCTTGGCCTTGGTTAAAGTCGAATGTAGCCCTACTCAAGTTATTTCTGCTGCACAAATCACTATAGAGCAGCTTACTGGTCAATAGTGTACCACCGTCCAGTTTTATCGCTATGGTTGCGCCAGATATGTCGCAGTGTGTGGACTGACCTTGCTCCTTGCTCTTGACAAAGCGTTTGTCTGTCTCATCTTGCGCCTCTTGCTTGAGTTTGTCGTACTGTAGCCTATGCCGAGCGAGGAATTGTAGACAGCTGCTTTCTTGGCCGAATAGTGACCCCTTGAGCTCTTTTGCCATGTCGCACGCGGATAGCCCATTGTTGTTTTTGTGGTGTAGGGCTGCTCCATGGGAAACCAAAGTTTCTAAGATTTTTATGTGCCCATCTGTAATGTTCCCCCGGTTCTGCACCAAGTAGATGAGCAGGCTCTGCAATGGGGTGTTACCGTCTTTATCTAGCTGATTTATATTACTCCCGGTCTGCATTGCGGCGATGAAAGCACTGTGATCTCCAGAAGTGGCTGCTATGTGCACGCGAACATTTTGCTCAGCATCACATCCACCGACTGGGAACACGGCGTAGTTTTCGTAAATATGACGCTGAAGGGCCGCCTGGTTGGATGCCCTTACCAATATTGTGTTAAGATCGCAAAATTCGGCTATAGTCTTGGCTCCAAGCTTAGTTTCGATTGCTCTGAATACGCCATACGCGGGCTTAACAGAAGCAAGTGTCTCGAGGCAGTTTTCTCCGCGTGCATTTCTGTGTTTCAAGAGTACTTCCTTGAGCAGCTCGGGGTCTTCGTTACTCAGATTTTCCAAAAGCTCTGAGAATACTTCCTGCAACGCGTCAGCCTTGGCTATACCTATGCCAATTTTGCTCTTTGATAGCTCATTTAATACGCTCTGTATGGCGTTATTTCCCTCATGGTCTACATTGGTCAGCAACTTCCTGGTATCGCCATTTTTAATGAGCTCTTTGATATACCGTTTGTGGTGGTCGCTCAGACCCTGATGCGAAGACACAGCGTCTGATATAGCATGCAAAAATAGGGTGCGGAACGTATTGGCCGAATTTCTACTGAACTCAGGATTGTCCTTTACAAACGCTGTAAGCTGGCTCACTGCCTGTGGTTCGTAGTTCTCCCGTAGCCTGTGCTCAATTAAGGATAGTTGATCCTTAAGGAGTGACTCCCTCCTGGCGGAGTCTGCGGCTTTGTCGCGTAAAGATATGAGCCGCGCATTGTTCTCTAATATTCCCCTTACAGAGGTCCGGCTCGGAGATTGTGCAGTGCAGTGGCACCGTTCAAGTAAGTTTGTGTACAATTTGGCAAAGTGCTGGTCCTGCTGCAGCGTTTCAGGATTTTCGGCAATAAACCTTGACAGCTGCACTGGTAAGTTATCCCCTGCGGCATCGCATATGTTGGGCCTGAGCTCGCTGATTCTGTGTTCCAGCACATACTTGATGAAGTCGAGATTCTTCACGGCAATTGCGTGTTCTATGGGGGAGACTCCAGTTCTATAATCTCTAGCCGAAAACGCTTCCATGGGCATGCGACTCATACGTTCTAGGTCATGCGGTTTGACCGTTCTTGAGTTGACTATAGAAAGTAGATCCATCTGATGCCCAATAAATGTGTTTCTGGGCTGTCCCACAATCGGGCTTGCACGCTCTAGAGGATATATCTCATTAAATGAGTGCAAGGACGTACTTGTAAGCAGATTTGCCAAAGTATCATCATCCGGATTCTTGCTCTTCGCTAGAAGTTCAAGCGATAGATCTCGCTTTGCGTCAGTTTTTAATTGAGGATTGTTATCCAGGAAAGTATCGATGGCGTCATCTTGCCGTTGTAAGCATGCCCCTGCGATAGTGTCACGAAAGAAGTCGTCTCTCTTCTTACCCTCTTTGCGGCTGCTCAACCGAGAGTCGAGTTCCGGATTATTGCGTATCAGCTCCAGCATTTCTACTGTGCTTGCTTTGTCGTTGCAGTTGGCAGCATGCTCAAGGACCCCCTTACCATTCCTGTCAGCCGTGTTCAGGGAAACATTGTTTGCACTAGCACCACGAATGAGGGAGGCGAAGGCATACGTACCGTCTTCCTTCTTCATGCCACTTTGTGCGCACAAATGCGCCACGTTTTCTCCGCTATCTGTGGCAAGAGCTGGGTCACCACCGAGCGCTATGAGATTTGCGAGAATCTTGTAATTACCATTCGAAGCTGCTAGGTGTAATATGGAGCGACCATCTATACTCTGATTAATGATCTCTGTAGTGTTAGCGTTGGGTTCCCTCCCATTGCGATTTATATAGTCTTCGAGTAATTTTTCTGCCGCCTGGCAGTCTCGGGATTCCAGCGCTATCCGCAGCAGATTTTCGCTTCCTGCTTGCTGAAATGCATCAGCGTTTGCGGTTGACGCGTATCTGTCAATGGTTCGGCGATTTTCGGTGTTTAAACCCAAGTTATGTCGTAGCAGTATGCTCTTCAAAGTGTTAGCAAATTCACTGCTTTGGGAAAACGGCTCAGATTCCGGTCCGTGCTGTGTGGACGCCTCGTCGGGCCGCGTAGTTGTACTTGCTACCCTGTCTTTTTCCAGAACAGCATTTACAGTTCGATGTGCCAAGTACCGCAACATAGCCCTTCCGGCCTCGTTTTTAGGGCATACTGAAGTGGCAAAGTCATACAGAGAGTTGTGCACAGTATAGTCTTGCGCGTCATAAGTGCGCAGCAGGGTGTTGGGATTTCTGTTGAGTACTGCCTCTACTATTTGTATGTTGCCTGAGTGGATAGCAGCTTCTAATAGTGGTGTATTGTCGGGAGAGCGTTGTATGAATACTTCACATGCTTTTGGCATGTTCTGTTCTACGATGTGTGATAAATTCTCGTTCGCAAATCTGTTAAAGCTTTCCTGATCTAGGTTCGCCATGAAGAATGCCAACATATTATCTTTCAGCACGGCATATGGTGGTGTTGCGTTCGCGGAGTGCAGCTCCTGCAACATTTCCGACAGGCGCCCACATGCATCTGCCGTGCGTATGTGCCTGATCAGATCTGGATTATCGTGTTTTATCGCCTGTTTTATTAAATAATCGCGTGTTACTGCGTCTTGAGAGCTGCGCGCTGACTCTTCCAAGTCGCTAAATAGAGCGGGATTGTATAGATTATTTTCAGCCAGGTGCATCAGAAGCTGTTTAGACACTTCCGGAAACTCGTTGGAATATTTTTCCCGTATCTTCTCTAGGAGGACCTGGTGTACTTCAGGGTTGCTACTCCGGGAGGCCCGAGCCATCAGGGTTTTGGTATTGTCCATATTGCCCAACACGTCAATACGCGTGCGGGCTCCGTTTGCTTCCTGTCTAGTGTTAAATTTTGCAGCTAGATCAAACACCCACCTCATCATAGAAGGGCTGTTGTGGTTTAACGCCAGCTGAGTCATCGCGCCGCTGCCCAGAAGGCGTTCCATATCTTTGTCTTGTACTGCACCCGTGATGAATGCACATAATGCGCTGCGTGGCTCCTCACCCATGGATAGTGCTATATCCATGGGGGTTTTCCCATCGGCGTTCATTTGTAAGATTGCTTGTGTCACAAATGACGATGTATTACTGTTAGGAGGTTGTGTGGCGTGTGGTAAAGAGAAAAGGATATCCAACCTTCCAGTTTTTATCAGGGTGTGCAGTAGGTTGTCTTTGCTTGTGCCGTATTGCACGCATATTTTACCATGATCCATCTTCCCCAATAAGTGATGTGCCATGGTAAGATTACCACCCCTGATCGCGCATTGTAGGGGGGAGCCCAGGGAAGAGAAGCTTTCATAGTTGGCCCTGAAAGCCAGATTGCTGTTCCGTATTTCACCAAACTTGGACACAAGCAGGTCCATTTGTGTTGGCGTACCACGCATTGCCACTAGCGTGAAGATGCTATGTCCAGTGTTGTCCGCGTGAGCCGCCTGCTTTATGGATTCAAAAGTTTCAAAATCCTCTTTGAGGGTCGTTTTAAATTTGTGCGGATCATCCGCTGACGTTTGAAGTATGGCGACGTACTTGCGCAGCAACCCGTAGTTTTGCAACTCTTCATTGTCATTGTCAACGCGTGCACTTGGGCTATCAGCAGCTCTTGCTGGGCCCAGGTCACTCTGTCTAGGTACATATAGCTCAGCCAGACCTTTTCGCCGCTGTGGCGGCGCAGCACGTTGCTGCGACACTTGCTCCGTAAGCCCTGGATATTTTCTCTCAAGAACAGCTGCCAGTCTGTGCGCATTTTCTGGAGCTGCGTTTTGCAGTATTCTATTAGCATCGGGTGACGGAATGTTTTTGCCGCTCTGCAGTATACCGTCAACCATACTGCTAGCGGTATCCGGAGCAACCCTGGCGACCTGGACTATGCTCTCTATAGCACGCTGCAGGTCCTCGGCGTCGGTGCTTATCTCAGCATTTCTGGCGATCTTCTTATGGAATTCAATCAGGAAGTGTGTAGTCTGTAGTTGACCAGCGTCAGAAGCTATTTCCAATACGCTTTTGCCTGATATGGGATCTTCCGCATACACCGCGTCCGGTATTGCCCTGAATATGGCGCGCATTTTGTCTATGTCTCCCGTACTGGCGAGGCTTAGTGTGGCCTTTAGTACTTCTTCCCGCAATGACTGCATACCCGCCACGAGAGGGCCATCATTTGCTAAAACTTGGTTCAACAAGGCGGAGCGCCGTGACACACCATCAAGGAATTCGAATATTTTCTCCCCGTCAGATGAGCCTATCATCTTGCTCACTGCTGAGACACCGGAACAGTTGCGCTGTGATATTGCTTTTAGTATCACGCCAGTCGTGTTATTTTCTGTAGCGCGCTGGAGCATACTCAATAAGGCGTCTGCAGTTGGGTTTTTGAGAGCAAGTTCAGCTATTTTATCTACGCTAACGCAACTAGAATCGGGAAACCTAGATACCACACTGCCTAGTAGATCTGGGTTTTCAAGACTATGGCTATCCTCTAG
This sequence comes from Anaplasma ovis str. Haibei, assembly GCF_002214625.1. Lineage (NCBI taxonomy): Bacteria > Pseudomonadati > Pseudomonadota > Alphaproteobacteria > Rickettsiales > Anaplasmataceae > Anaplasma > Anaplasma ovis. The sequence goes on along the minus strand of NZ_CP015994.1, from coordinate 546,234 downwards.
GGCTAGGCTCGTCTCATCATTAAGGGCGCGTAGATTTTCTGGTTGTGATACTAAGTTGTTCAGTCTCCAATTAAGTTGGTAGTGCGCTGATGCAGCAGCACAACACATGAAGGTTGCTTTGTCCTCAGGTGTATCCAGTGTGTTATATAGGGCCTCCCACAGATCGGTTTTTGAATCTCCAGAGTTTAAACACCTAACCAGCCTCTCTGGGTCTTTGAGCAACTCACGAACACACTCTTTAAGTAAGGCTGGCGGGCCATCCGTTGTGGGTTGAGGACCAATAAGCCTGTTGATTATAGATTGATTATCGCTCTCCAGCGCACACATGGCCAGCTCTCGGGTGTAGCTAACATTGCCATCGCACAAATCATATATGTGCTCATTATTGGCTTCTACTGCCCTGTAGATTACCGATTTGCCTTCTCTGTCCTTAGCTAGGAGGTCTGCCTTTATGCCGTCCTGAAAATATAGATCAAATAACTTGGAGTCTTCCGCAGAAAGCTTCCTATAAGCTATGTGTAGCGGAGTTTCACCCAAGCCGTTCTTGTGGTTTAGCAAATCTGCAGCGCTCCCGCCCGCATTGCGCCCAAGTGGGGTATCTGACACCGTGTCGTGCAGATTCATGGCGAATGCGATATTGTTCCACTCGCCGGATTCACAGGCAGAATGCAAAATGTTATTGCCAGATTTATTTACTCGGTACAAAGCATGCGGATGCAGCCTCGCCAGCTTGGTGAGAGACTGCATGTCGAATTCCTGGTCTGGTCTAGTTTTCAACGCGTGAGCAAGGGGAGTGTCACCCCTGGCATTGCTAATGCCCCAGTTGACACCTTTTGTATCTAACATGGCACGCAGGTACTCTATAGGGGCTTCGAGTACCATAAATACTGGCTGGTTGCCGCTAGGATCGGCCGTATTGAGGATATCTGGAGTACAAAATTCCAGAATTGCCTTGAATGCATCCGGACTCGGAGTGGTTTTGCCCTCCGCGAGCGCGTATTGCAACAATGGTTTGTCGTCAAAAATTGGACGACACATCGCGACGGCTTTCTCCTCCGCCGGGAGCGCTTTTAACACCTTCCGGACACCCTCAGCATTGTTGGTGCGTATTGCATCCAACAACTCACTGCGGATGTCGCCAGATCCCCCCTTGCATTTGTTATTTTTCTCCGATCATTTTGATTTATGCAGACATTACATGCTAACGGATTACTACAATATTAACTGTGTTCTAGAATTACTGTGATAACGCGGAAGCTTGGACATTAGCGATTATATGTACAAAAAACAGAATAACTAAAGACTGACCCCCTCTCGAAGCCGCGAAACGGGAGTGATGCTGTATGTATTGGTTTCGATCGACATACTACCGCATACCACAGACGTTCTAACATCGAGTACTAATATCATGCGATAGCAATATTAAGAAGGACTATATACTACCTAGCTCTACCTAAAAGTGTGCACCAATGCGGACGCACCTGCCAGCGCACGCAGTGCGAAGGGGGTGCCACAGCACCCAAGCACGCCCACCGCCATCATGCGCCGCTATTTCAGTTCTTCCATTACCGTATTTGCAGGGTCAACCCAAACTATGGCATCTCCTTTGGTATATACCATATTCACCTTACCGGTTTGTGCGTTTATAAACAGTAGCGCAGGTATTGACAATAACTCCATTTCCATAGCTGCCTCTCCTACAGACATCTTCTTAAGCGATATCTCCTCCTCTATTATGAGGCGCGAGTTTTCAATGTCAGGACTGCCAGCTTCCTCGCTGCTGAATGAATATCCTTTACACTTCGCCCCGTCCTTTGTGACTCTCAATTTGCGGTGTCGATCTATTTTTTCTTTTTTGTATTTACGCAGCTTACTGGCCATGTGCGCGACTGCATCATCTACGGCTCTGTATACTGTGTCAGCACTTTTCGACGCCTTTACAAATTCGTGATGATCTTCACATATTGAAACACACGCGGTAAACATATGTGCATCTTTTGCCATAACAACTCTTGCATTAATTTCCGGACTATCCTGCAAGTACTTGCCTAAGTGGGAGACAATGCTATTTTCAACATAAGATTTTATACTTGCTGTTGCCTTGTACCCTCTGCATGCGATAATTACGTTCATTACAACATCTCTCGTACACCAGTGACCATTATACTAGCAAAGTCTTGAAAATTCACTATACTCTACCTATATGGCACCTGTATTGCTAGCAGGTGGTTGTGATGGAGGGTGCTTCTGGTATGCTCACGGCGTCGGTGTTTTCTTACATGGGGTCTGACGACCTAGTTTCGTACGTTGCCCAGGTGCGCACATTTCCCATTCTTTCTGAAGAAGAGGAAAGGCGCCTGGCGGAAAATTGGTACCGGAGAGGGTCGGTTGCTGATGCCCATAGGTTGGTTACTAGCCACTTAAGGTTGGTAGTGAAAATAGCCATGGGGTTCAAGAGCTATGGGCTCCCCATTATGGAGCTGATAATGGAGGGGAATATAGGCTTAATGCAGGCGGTGAAAAGGTTCAACCCGGACCTTGGCTTCAGGCTTGCGACATACGCTGTATGGTGGATAAAGGCGTCTATTAAGGACTATATCTTGCGCTCGTGGTCTTGCATACGTGTAGGCACGACGCAGGCACAGAAGAAGCTGTTTTTCAGCCTTAGAAAGATTAAAAAGCGGCTGCTGGGCTGCGGTACTTCTATGACCAAGCAGGAGATAAAAGCCATTGCGGAGGAGTGTGCTACTTCAGAGGAAGAGGTCGAGCGGATGGACCGGTTTTTTGCTAATCGGGATGTTTCGCTTAATGAACAGGTGCAGGGGGAGGGTTCTGTCGAGCTGCAAGATCTTGTACCCTCCTTGTTGCCCAGCCAGGAGGTTATGTATCTTGCAGACGAGGAAAGTGCTATTAAGAAGTCTATGTTTGATTCGGCCCTCTCCACTCTGGATGATAGACACCGCGACATTTTCACCAGGCGTAGGTTACAGGAACGTCCGGATACTCTAGAAAAACTGAGTGAAGAGTATGGAGTATCGAAGGAGAGGGTGAGGCAAATAGAATTGCAGGCACTTTGCAAAATCAAATCATTTATTGAAGCTAACAGGGTGAACGTGGGATGTTAATTATGAGATTTTTGGCATATTGTGGTATCCTCTGCTGTCTACCTTTTTACGGATGGTCTTCCAATGCTCTACTTGCGGGTATAGGCAACGTGTATCTGGTTGAGAAAAACAGAGATTGGAGCATATACACCGCAGTTCAGGAGGGCCAGAGGTTCTGCTATTTGTTGTCGTTTCCTGTAAAGCATGGTGATGGTGAACCCCGTGGTGATGCTGCAATAATGGTTACGAGGGTGAGCGACGTTTTTGATGAGGTCAGCGTCACGTTTGGCATCAAATATGGTAACAAGCCTGTGGTACTCACTGTCGATCAGAAAAAATCTTATTCGGTGTCTATAATTGATGATCAGGTCGCGTGGGCTGAAAACGCCGATATTGACTCTGCGTTGATAGACGCGTTTAAACGTGGCCTGAGCATGTCAGCTGTAGGATACGCCGAAGATGGCAGGAAAATCGAGAGTGTGTACTCCCTGAGGGGGTTCAGTAAATCCTATGAGAGGATGAAGAAGGTCTGCGGCGGTGGAAACTAGCCTGCAGTCTTCCCTCTGCTAGGGCGTGCCGCTGTGGTGAAAGCCTCTCCTCCCGGGTTTGTATAAAGCTCGGTTACTGCTGGGATGAGGAGGAGGGGAAACTCTTTATTTCCCGGTGCTAACTGAGCTGCTACGTGCTGTCTCTACGCGCCAATTGAGTTGTTGCCTACGCTGGTGCCGCACTCTATGGTGACTGGTATTATATAGTCGTTTTTTCCTGCAATCCCTTTTGTGCTGTTTTCGTGCTCATCCAGATTGTCCACATCCGCTGCCTCACCTTCTGCATCTTTAGGATGGCATACGAACCCAGACTCTTCCTCTGCTGCTGCGTGCCCTCCCGCAACGCGTTTCCTCTTGCAATGGGTAAACCTTGCTGTGCACCCTATCACTATGCTTATTACAAGCAGCCCAATGCCCCCAATGAGGAAGCTGTAGTTTGCTGTAGGCCCGGTGGTGACGTACAGCGAATGGTAACATATCGCACCAATGCCGCCCGCGACTGCCAACAAGGAAGCCATATAGCCCGCGTATATTAGCGCGGTACCAACTGTCCTAGATGCGCTCTTCACTCTCTCTTCAGCCACAGAATGGGCTACATCATACCCCCGCTTTGCAATTAAGAATTTGCGGAAACGTTCGTGAGTGTCTGAAAACTTTGACTGCATCAGGAAGTCAGCCAAGTACTTATAATCAGGACTCTCAACAAACTTTTGTAGGAACTTAAGGCGTGTATCTATATCTGCAGCTATTCCCATAGCCATGCTATAAACATTTGCGTTGCCATCAGGGTTCCTACACACCGCATCGTTTATGTAGTACGCTATGCTCTCGCGCGTCCTGATATCCTGCATTATCGTGTTCAGGCGCTTGATGACTACAGCGATTTCACTATAGGACAGTGGGAACTTGCAGGATTCACGTGCGTTGTGATTCTTAATCATCAAGTCCACTAAGCTTCTTCCTGCAGGGCTTGCAAGAATTCCCTCGCCTACATTTCCACAGCTTACCGCCTTCATGAGAGGGAATGAAAAGCTGCGCGCAAATGTGTAGGCAATGCTTCCATCTTCAAAGAGAATCGCTTCCATATTACACGAAGATATCTTCAAGTGCATGTTGAACAGCATTGATATAGCGGCGAGCGTATTTTGGTTGACTGCGGCACGCTTGTGTATTCGCGCACCGGTCACCAGGTTTACAAGGTGGTGCCACAAGTTGCAATCTGAAACGGAATCGCGCACTGCATCCACATCAATTGCAAGAGTAAACTCCCTACTAGATTCTCCAGTGTTACTAAACTTATGATGTGACGAAAGCCTTGAGTCAAAGTTGGATAAGAAACCCAGCAATTGGGCAATCTCGGCCGCGTTGTCTATTATGGATTCTTGGTCGAGTATGTGAGTTAGGTTACTCAACTTTTCAGAGACCACATCGCATGCTTTACTTGAAAACACCTTATACGCAAAGCATTCCAGCTCAGCAGGTGTCGATGCCTGAACCGCAGACAGGAAGGAGTTGCGAAATATCGCATATATCTTATCCCACCGTACGGCGCATCCATCGCCCGCACTCTTTTTCTTTTTCTTAAGGTTTGCAACTGCACAGTGCAGCTTCTCTACAGCCTCAACAACTGCCGAACAGTTGCCAGAGCCTGCACCTAATGAGAAAAGCAGGTCGTTAACGTGTTCAGGCATAAACGCAACAATCGAGAAGGTGTACCTGCATAATGACTCGAGCCCTTCTTCGCTCTGCACGTTTTTTGTTACTGTGTTACGGGCGCACGTGTCCCGCAATTTTTCATAGCTGACGGTTTTACCTGTCGTACTTACGGAATACAGGTACCGGAAGCCCCTGGCTCTCCTTTGTGTCTTTAGTCGGTACCTATGAGCTCGTCCCCGAAGTAGCGCGAACAATATGGATCTCACTACGGCTTCGTTTACAATACGACAATCTGCCTCAGGGCCTATTGCCTCCTCTGCGATGCTTTTGATAATACTTTTCATAGTTAGTAGGGTAGTTAGTAGGACAGGTCACCCGCATACTACGGGTATGTGCCTATGGCTGACGTAATTTGACTCTACGACAAGCTACGGGTAGAGCACACACACGCTACATTCTAGCATAAAACTGCCTACTAGTCAAAGCATAGATACTATATATGGTGTTTACATGCTATAAGACTATCAGTTTAAATAGCAAAAGTACTTCCTTTCATAGGGCAAATAAAGTATATGCCTGTTTTAGATATTTAGCTGTGCTAACTACAAATATTGTTTTGAAAATTCCCAGTGAGTCATAGATGTCTAGAGATTAGTTTAATCTCCTTAAAATGTAGAATAGGCGCACTTTACACTTCACAGCGGGTGTGATGCAGCCAGCATTTCTGCTAGCCAGTGCGCCGTATATCCTCATATGGCAGTTTTGGGTTATTGGTGTAGAAGGTGTATATTTCCTATACGGCAAATTCTACTCCCACCACGTACTTTGGAACTCCCTTGTAGTCTTCTAGGGAAAGACTTACAGGTGATATTGACTGTAAGTGTGTAACATACTGCAGTCCGGCATATATGCTAGTGATTCCACCGACTTTGTATGTAAACCCACCCATAAAACGTACCGGCATGGTGCCTTGGTCAACCTTTTCGCCGCCGATACTGGCGCCCAGGCTAAACCCCAGGTTTTGTACCAAAAGCAGGCCATTGGTTCCCCATCGCGCCTCTGTATACAAAGATGAGTAGTCACCTATGCGCTTCTTCATCTCCGCAAAGTTGTAATTATGCACAAGCTGTTCGGAGCGGTATGCATATCCGACCTCTACTGAGAAATTACCAAGCTTCTTTGTAGTAACGACATACCTTACTCCAGCCAGTGCGCTGTAGTTTTTGGTGCCTTGTGTAGCGACACCGCCGTCTTTCTGGGGTTGTAAGGGAAGTCTATCTCCCTCATGATACATGCCTAAGCGTATGCCTAAATCCGCGGTTGCAGGTCCTTCACCGCCCTCTATAGCAAATGCGGGCATGCTCGTTAGTGCTATCGTCGTGAGCGCAGCACAGCAGAAGAGCCGCGCTCGCCTTGTTATGTAAGATGTCATAGATATACTCTCGAAAAAGGGTACGCTGTAAAACGTAAGCGGTGATTTTAAATGCTTATTCATACAAAGTACTACTAACAATTTTGCAAAGTGTAATTATTTAACCAGAGTAGTAAAAATATTTTCATATTTTTACGCGGAGAATGCAGCCTTGTATGCCAAAAAATGCCCGTATTATTATAACCATACCTGCGATGATAGCCATTATACATAATATGTCATAATTCAATGTGCTGATTTGACTAGTGGGGAAGGTAGTGGTTACCTCGTGCATTACACAATTGAGGTCAGAAATTACGTTGTTGGGTGTATAGCATGTAAAAAGTCTTAAGATATTAAGATTTTTGCTAGTAACTTCAAGCATCTTTGCTACAATGGTGAGTTTATTGGGCCTTTATCGCGATGTTTGCTGATGTACACACAGTGGCGTTTATCGGGGTATGCACAGTAGATGTTGTGGTACAAGTACATGTGGCGCAAGGCCTTCCGGCATTTAACATTGTGGGCATGCCTGATAAAGTTGTTGCGGAGTCGCGAGATAGAATACGTGCAGCATTGTCTTCGGTGAAAGCCCCAATGCCGCCCAAGAGGATTACTGTTAATTTATCACCAGCAGGATTTTCTAAGGAAGGGAGCCACTATGATTTACCAATAGCCCTGGGTATATTAAGTGCCACAGGAGTGCTGAGGCAGCCTGAAAAACTTGCTTCACACATTGTGCTTGGCGAGCTTGCATTGGATGGTAGAATCACGCCTGTGTCTGGAGTTTTAGCGGCTGTAGTGCATGCGAAGAGCTTGCACAAAGGGGTTATATGCCCATGTGGGAACATGACGGAGGCCAAATTTATTCATGATATTCCAATATTGGGTCCAAGACACCTCCTGTCGCTGGTTGATTATCTCAATGAGGTTGAAGATACGGCGGAGTTATTGACGCACTCTGGTTTGCCTAGCCAAGAGCGCCAGCGTGATGATAGCCAACCCACCCAAGTTATGCCTGACATGCAAGATGTAAAAGGACACAGTGTGGCAAAACGTGCAATGGAGATTGCAGCCGCTGGGGGCCATAACATTTTAATGATTGGTCCGCCGGGCTCTGGTAAATCAATGATGGCCAAGAGGTTAATAGGTATACTTCCAGATTTAGATGCACAAGAGATACTGGAAATTAATGTTATTTATAGCATAGTGCAAAAGGGTATGCGCCACCTTGTAACTTCCAGACCATTTCGTGAACCACACAGTTCTGCGTCGCTTGCCTCGATGGTTGGTGGGGGTAGGCAGGCCTTACCTGGGGAAATAACTTTGGCCCACAATGGCGTGTTATTTCTAGATGAGCTTCCTGAATTCTCTAAATCCGTTTTAGAATCCTTGAGGCAGCCTATGGAGGATAAGCAAGTGGTGATCTCAAGGGCCAATGCCCACATAACTTATCCAGCAAACTTTCAACTTGTAGCTGCGATGAATCCATGCCGATGTGGGTATATTAATGATTTGGGCAGAAAATGTGCGAGGGCACCTAGGTGTGGCGCAGAATATCAAGGAAGAATTTCTGGGCCGATTATGAGTAGGATAGACATAAAAGTGGAAGTAGAAAATGTTAGTATGTTTGCTAATAAAGCTTATGACAACTCTATAAGTTCTGCATCAATAAAGGTGCGAGTGGTTGAGGCTAGGCTTATGCAGACAGCTAGATATGGTAACATGCGAAAGAATAATGCAACGCTGGCCGCGGGTGAAGTTGAGAAATTTATAATGCGCGGGATGACCAACTCAGCCAGTAAGCTTTTGACTAAGGTTCTCGACGTTGGGTGTCTGTCAAACAGAGATGCCTCAAAGATCCTGAAGGTTGCTAGAACGATTGCGGATCTAGCAGGGCACGGTGAGGTTGCGGAAGATCATGTGGCGGAGGCTGCAAGCTTTTCTGATTATCGCCACAGAGAGTGAGCGTTCCCGAGTTGTAATTGGCCGATATGTAGCACGGGTGGTCAGTCACTCATTCTTTAGGTACATATTCCATATTGGATCTTTCATCTTACTAATGGACTTCATGTGTAGCTCGTGCTCTAGGTCGCTTATGGCAAACTCGCGCGGGGCTTGCAACGTCGGCTTTGAGACGCTGTTCTCCTTTGCTGCCCGGTCTGGTTCTCCAATTGCGAAGCCCAGAGACCGTTGTATCCCACCACACAACTCAACATAAACTCGCGCTAGCAGAATCGCGTCTTTTAGCGCTCCGTGAAATTTACGACTGCTGGTCGAAATGTCGAATCTCTTACATAAGGCATCCAAGCTGGCTGGCATACCAGGGAATTTTCTGCGGGCCACCTCGAGCGTGTCTACAATAGGATTATCTGGCCTCGTCTTGCCTACGCGCTCCATTTCCATCTCAATAAACTTGAGATCGAACCCGGCGTTGTGTATCACTAGCACACTATCTTGCACAAAACTCAGAAACTGGTCCGCTATCTCGGCAAACCTTGGCATATCTCTTACCATATCGGTGGTGATGCCATGAATTTTTGTCGCTGCGATAGGGATATCACGCTCCGGGTTTATGTACTTGTGAAAAACCTGGCCCGTCATTACAAAGTCAACCAGCTCCACGCAACCAATCTCTATTATTCTGTCGCCTGTGGCTGCGTCCAAACCCGTGGTTTCAGTATCTAAGACTATCTCTCTAGTTGCCACTTTGCCTAAGTTTGTGTAGAATCTCCCCCATCTTTTCGGAATCTAATTCCTCGTAATAGTCGTCATTTATTTGCACAACAGGGGCATTTACGCAAGCCCCTAAACACTCAACCTCCCTGAGAGTGAAGAGGTTGTCCTTGGTGGTCTCACCAACATCAATTTTAAGCACCTTCTTGCAGGTGTTTAGTACATCATTCCCCCCGCGCAGCCAGCAAGGGGTTGTGCGACAGACTTGCACTAAGTATTTCCCCACCGGAGCAGTGTTGTACATAGAGTAAAACTCAACGACTTCCCGCACATGAACCGGACGCATATCAAGAAGATCGGCTATATAGCCTATGGCTGACTGTGGTATAAACCCCCCAGCTTGGTTCTGCACTAGATGCAAAAGCGGCATAACTGCGCTAGACTTACGATCATCAGGATAATGGCTAATATGCTTACGGGCCTCTTCCAAGTTACTGGGTGTAAATTCAAATTTCTCCGGATTTTGATCCATAACCCTACCTGTCTATCTCTCCAAATACGATGTCTAGTGAGCCTATGATTGCGGTAAGATCCGCCAACATATGCCCCCTAGCCATTGCATCTATTGCTTGTAAATGGGCAAAACCCGGTGCCCTTATTCTACATCTGTAAGGCTTATTGGTGCCATCTGATACTATATAGACCCCAAACTCGCCCTTAGGCGCCTCCACCGCCACATATGCTTCGCCTTTGGGGACTTTGTACCCCTCAGAAAACAGCTTAAAGTGGTGAATAAGCGCTTCCATAGAGTATTTTAGCTCCTCCCTCCTAGGTGGCGCGATTTTGCGATCGTCGGTCTTCACGGGCCCTTCGGGCACACTGTTAAGACACTGCCTGATAATTGATATAGACTCACGCATTTCGGCCATTCGCACCAGGTACCTATCGTAACAGTCACCATTACTGCCCACGGGTATTTTGAAATCTAAAGTCTCGTATATCTCGTATGGCTGGCTCTTTCTCAGATCCCAAGGTATCCCACATGCCCTTAACATAGGGCCCGAAAACCCCCAATCTAATGCTTGTGCTTTTGAAACTGTGCCTATGTCAACATTGCGCTGCTTCCATATGCTATTTTCGGTCAATAAACCATCTACGTCGTCAAGAAGCTTGGGAAAACTCTCCGTAAACGCGTGTATGTCATCTAGTAGGCCATCAGGCACGTCTGCCGCAATTCCCCCTGGCCTTATGTATGCAGCATGAAACCTGGCTCCAGAGGCTCTCTCATAGAAGGAGAGCATTTTCTCCCGTTCCTCAAACATCCACAAGAGTGGAGTGGTGGCGCCCGTATCGAGTGCTTGGCTGGAGACGTTTAGCAGGTGGTTGAGAATTCTTGTGAGTTCGCAAAAAATAACCCTAATGTATTTTGCCCTTGGCGGAACGGTGCACTGTAGCAACTTCTCTACGCACAAAGAATAGGCGTGCTCTTGTGACATTGGGGAGACATAATCTAGGCGATCAAAATACGGAAGTGCCTGCAGATATGTTTTATACTCTATGAGCTTCTCAGTGCCCCTATGGAGCAAGCCTATGTGCGGATCAATCCTCTCGATCACTTCGCCGCTCATTTCTAAGACCAGACGCATAACTCCATGGGCAGCCGGATGCTGCGGCCCAAAGTTTAAGGTCATCGGCTTGATTTGGCTGCTGCGGGTATCAGACATCGAGAGCAAGCAAAGAACAAGGGCAAGTATCTATCAATCCATGCGGATGTCAAGCCCAAATTCTTCATGTTAAGCGACCCATAAACCGGAGTGCTTGGCTTTTATAGCGTGCATCTCGCCATGCGTAATACAACATGGGTAATTACTGTCTGTAACAAGGCTGCTACTGGCTCAGATACTTAAACTTGTATGAAAGGGATTTGGCCGGAGTTTTCAGGCATTGCACCGTTTTGTTTTGGAATCGCTTTTAGAGCTTGTACGGCAGCCAAAAAACAATATACTTGTGGCGTAACAGTTTGGTGTGTCTATGGCCAATCTCAAAGCTCTTGCGCTGAGGATAAGGAGCGTGAGGTCTATACAAAAGACAACCAAGGTTATGCAGATGATTTCTGCCTCTAAGTTCCGCGTGGCTAGGGAGCGCCTTATTCACGCTCGCGACTACTGCAGCACCATAGCCAAGGAGGATGGCGAGCATCGATACCTTGCGGAAGCTGGTGGGGCATCAGGAGTTCTGCTGCTGGTGTTTTCGTCTGATAAGGGGCTCTGCGGAGGGTTCAACCACTCGGCTGCGAAGTTTCTGCGCGAATACGTTTCATCGATATCTTCCAACGTTGGAGAGAAGGTGAGTTTCCTGTTTATAGGGAAAAAGGCGCACGAGCTGGTTGGCTGCGCGCACGTGCAGGCTTTTGGTGAAGTTGTGGGGGTTATACCTCAGCCGAGGGGCATAGGCTTTCTGGATTTTAAGAATGTGCTGTATGGTCTGGGTGTGGATTTTTCTGCTTACAGCCGGGTAGTTGCGCTTTATAGCAAATTTTACAGTTCTACGCGGCAGGAGCCGGCAGCTGAAGATGTTTTAATAGTTGATAACCCGGAAGAAGGCACTGAGGGCCGTGGCGTAAGCACGGAAGAGGTTATATGCAATTACGATCCCGACCTTTTGTCCGTACGCAAGAAGTTGTATATAAACAGCTTCATGGGTAAGCTATACCTTGCAATGTGCGAAAGCTTGGTGTGCGAGCATTGCTCTCGTATGATTGCTATGGAATCTGCTAACTCTAACACGAAGAGCATGTTGAATCGTCTCTTGTTAGACTACAACCGTTCAAGGCAAGCCGCGATTACCACTGACTTGATAGAGATCGTCAGTGGGTGTGAAGCTTTGGGCTAGCCTGCCATGTATAAGGATTTGGGTCGTAAGCCTTCTGATAAAGACGCCGAAGAGGCGATTGAAGTCCTTATTAGATGGGCTGATGATTCTCCCGGCAGAGAAGGTCTATCTTTAACGGCTGGCAGGGTTTTAAGCGCCTATAAGGAGTCTTTTCAGGGATATGCGCTTGAATCATCGCATGACTTCCGCAATTCTGTATTTGCTAATGAGGGTTATTCCGATATGATACTGCTGCGGGGGGTGAATTTTTCTTCTACTTGCGAGCATCATATGTCTCCGATGACCGGGGTGGTGAATGTTTCATACATTCCGAAGGCCACTGTGATTGGAGTTGGTGCCATAGTCAGGGTGGTAGACATATTTGCTAAGCGTTTGCAGGTACAAGAGCGTATGACTGTCCAAATTGCACAATTTTTAGGTGCTCTCCTAAAACCTGCGGGTGTTGCGGTGCTAATTGAGGCAGAGCACTGGTGTGCAAAATACTCAGGAGGAGAGGCTGCAAATGGTCTTAAATTGCAGACTAGTTGCATGTTAGGTGAATTTCAGAACAATCAGGATATGCGCAGCGAGTTTTTCTGTAGAATAGGGTGTAAGTTTTCTTAGGAGCGTGCTTTGAATACCCGGGAGATTACCGATAAGGTCATTAGAGCTGTCCGGTCTAGGGGTGTAGCGTGGGAGATAGTCGTCTGTGCGGGTGAGTCCACAGCTGTTTCTCAGCGTTTGCTCAAACACGAAGAAACAGTGTACTCTAAAAACTGCCAGATAGGTTTGCGAGTCATAATTGACGGTAAACGGTGTTCCTGCATCTCCTTTAATGACCCAAATAAAATTTCTGACTTGGTGGATGCTGCAATTGCAATAGCATCGTCCATGCCTGAAGATCCGTACATTTCTATTAGTGATGTAAGCGGTGAGTATAGCGAAGACATAAGCGATATGCTGCTGTTCGATGACTCAGTAGTTGAAGTCTCAAGAATTTGCGAAATACTTAATATTATGGAGGATGTGGCGCTTTCTTATGACGGCAAGATAGTAAATTCCGAAGGTGCATCTTTTTCTCATTCGAACAGTGAGATGGTGCTTGCTACTTCCAACGGGTTTATGGGCTCGTACAAGCGGTCTTGCTTTTCCACTTCCGTGTCTGTCGTATCCTCTGATGGCGGAAAGATGGAAGTGGACTATAGCTTTTCTGTGAAAAATCGCTTTGCTGATCTGGAGAAGCCGGAAGTTTTGGGTAAAGACGCAGCCGCTAGAGCGTTCAGGAGGCTTAACGCACGTGAGATGCAAACCTGTAAGGTTCCCGTATTGTTCGAAAATCGAGTGGCATCTGCCTTTTTAAGAAGCTTTGCCGCGGCAATCAATGGCGGTGCAATAGCCGATAAAACATCATTCCTTGTCGATAGCATTGGCAGCAGTATTTTTCGCGGTGATATTCACATTGTTGATGATCCTCTAATGCCTGGGGGGATCTCCACAAGGCCGTTTGATGGGGAAGGTATTTGCAGTCGTAGGAATAACGTAGTTGAGGGTGGAGTCCTAAAAAGTTGGCTGCTGGACATGCGTACTGCAAAACAACTGGGGTTGCATACTACAGGTAGTGCAGTAAGATGCAGTAACGCCTCGATTAGCCCGGGGGTTAGTAACTTCTATATAAAGAGTAGTGGCACCTCTCCTGAGTTGCTGATGTCTGACATCAAAGAGGGCGTGTACATAACCGACCTTTTTGGTTCTGGGGTCAATTTAACAACGGGAGATTACAGCCAAGGCGCTTTTGGCTTTATGATTGAAAATGGCAAAGTGACGCACCCGGTGCATGGCATAACAGTGGCCGGAAATTTGCGAGATATGTTTGCTGGCATGCACGCAGCGAATGACTTGTCGTTTTTGCGATCTGTCAATTCCCCAACTTTGAGGTTTGATGATATGGTAGTTTCCGGGGTGAGTTAATGCCGCACCTTACCCATCTTCGGAAGCGTATTACCCAGTACTTCAGCAATAGTACGTTTGGCAGGTAGGTTTGAGGAGGTGATTGGCGTGAAAATACACGCTACCAGTGACATAGCCGTTGTTGGGGCCGGTCCGGTTGGGCTTTTCACCGTTTTTCAGGCGGGAATGCTTGGGATGAGTACTTGCGTCATCGATGCCTTAGGTGAAGTAGGGGGGCAGTGTGCGGTGTTGTACCCAGAAAAGCCGATTTATGACATACCGGCGTATCCCGTAACCTTAGCTAGGGATTTGGTGAGCAATCTGAAGCGGCAGGCTGACCCATTTAAACCTACCTATTTGTTGAGGCATACCGCTGAACAAGTGCTAGAGGAAGGGGAATATTTTGTTGTTGTAACAGACAAAGAAGTGGGGGTACGCTGCGGAGCGATTATAATTGCTGCCGGTTCCGGGGGGGGTGGCCCTAACCGCCCCCCTTTAGACGGCATTACGGAATATGAAGATAAGTCTATTTTTTATCATGTGAGCGACGTATCAAGATTTCATGGCAAACGAGTAGTAATTGCCGGAGGAGGGGACTCTGCAGCAGATTGGGCAGTGAGCCTATCTGAAGTTGCGGATTCAGTACATGTCATACACCGTAGACATTCATTTCGCTGTGCTCCGAACACTCTACGTAACTTAGAAGGTCTTGCTGAGCGCGGCCAGATCAAGTTATTGGTACCATACCAACTTGCGGGGCTTGAGGGTAATGATGGAATACTGAATGGGGTTATCATTAGGAATATAGTTTCTAAAGAAGAAATCCGCATAGATGCGGATTTTCTGTTACCATTCTTTGGAATTTCAGCAAAACTCGGGCCAATTGCCAACTGGGGCCTTGGAGTTGAGAGTTTTTACATACCGATAGACCAGTCTACATGCAGAACTGCACGCGCAAGGATATACGCTGTGGGGGACGTGGCACACTACCAAGGCAAGTTGAAGCTGATATTGGTAGGGTTTTCTGAATCTGCACTTGCGTGCCACGATATATACAAGGTGCTGTTCCCCGATACTCCACTGAACTTCCAATACTCAACTTCAAAGAAAATGCCTTGTTAGCACTACCACTGCTGCCACGGCAAACGAGTAGTAGTTGCTAGAGGAAGGGGAATATTTTGTTGTTGTAACAGACAAAGAAGTGGGGGTACGCTGCGGAGCGATTATAATTGCTGCCGGTTCCGGGGGGGGTGGCCCTAACCGCCCCCCCTTTAGACGGCATTACGGAATATGAAGATAAGTCTATTTTTTATCATGTGAGCGACGTATCAAGATTTCATGGCAAACGAGTAGTAATTGCCGGAGGAGGGGACTCTGCAGCAGATTGGGCAGTGAGCCTATCTGAAGTTGCGGATTCAGTACATGTCATACACCGTAGACATTCATTTCGCTGTGCTCCGAACACTCTACGTAACTTAGAAGGTCTTGCTGAGCGCGGCCAGATCAAGTTATTGGTACCATACCAACTTGCGGGGCTTGAGGGTAATGATGGAATACTGAATGGGGTTATCATTAGGAATATAGTTTCTAAAGAAGAAATCCGCATAGATGCGGATTTTCTGTTACCATTCTTTGGAATTTCAGCAAAACTCGGGCCAATTGCCAACTGGGGCCTTGGAGTTGAGAGTTTTTACATACCGATAGACCAGTCTACATGCAGAACTGCACGCGCAAGGATATACGCTGTGGGGGACGTGGCACACTACCAAGGCAAGTTGAAGCTGATATTGGTAGGGTTTTCTGAATCTGCACTTGCGTGCCACGATATATACAAGGTACTGTTCCCCGATACTCCACTGAACTTCCAATACTCAACTTCAAAGAAAATGCCTTGTTAGCACTACCACTGCTGCCACGGCAAACGAGTAGTAGTTGCTAGAGGAAGGGGAATATTTTGTTGTTGTAACAGACAAAGAAGTGGGGGTACGCTGCGGAGCGATTATAATTGCTGCCGGTTCCGGGGGGTTTGGCCCTAATCGCCCCCCTTTAGACGGCATTACGGAATATGAAGATAAGTCTATTTTTTATCATGTGAGCGACGTATCAAGATTTCATGGCAAACGAGTAGTAATTGCCGGAGGAGATGTGGCACACCTTTGAAATAATTAAATAATTATTACTTAAGACCAAAGTTAGCATATGTTTTCTTTTTTAAGTATATAGACGCCCGACGGATTTTCCATACCCTAGCGAGTAGCACGATAGTGCCCGCACAATCTGTAAGGAGAAGCGCTATCTCGGCTGGTGTATGCGAGGGATTAATATGGAAGGACAAATAGCAAATTCAAATTCGTTGGTAAACTCTGAAGAGGTAAGACGTGGCAGCCTATCCTCTTCGTGGAGAGAGAAGATATTATGCGCCACTAATGCTTTACTCACGCTATTTGCGGTTTGTGCGGTGATAAGTGCAGCGTGTGTGGGTATTGCTCAATGGCGTGCTCCCGCGGTCATTCGAGGCACAGCCGCGCTTGTGTGCGGTATGGCGCTCGGAATTTCCATGATGGTATTTATGGTATACCGCATGATTGGCTGCTGCGATCCGGTCTTGCTCTTGAAGATAGATTCTTCAGTTGGTGATAGGTCAATATCACGCTTTCGAGATATTTTTTCCCCGAAACGTTGGCAAGGTATGCTCAGAAGTGGTACCAAGCTGACTTTTATGTCTCAGAACTATTCATGGTACGTTATTAAAAAAGGAGTGTTCCCGCACGCGGTGTGTATGGTACCCAACGATGATACAACTGCGGCAATTAGGCTTTCTGGAGGCTATATAACGAATAGGTTTGGTAGCCACCAGCAATTCAAAGATGTCGTGAAAAGAGCCGAAAGTGTGGCGATTGTCTTTCCAAAGCACAAATTTGCGCCTCCAGTTCTGATGTTCAGATTTCATATCGGCACCAGGGCAGACGTACTCAGGGTTATGTCTGGCTGTAGCGCGTTATCAAGCGGTTTTGGGAGTACGTTTTTTGCCAATTACGTGTGCATATATAAACATCTACTTCTTGCTTCTTCTGCAGAGCAGGCAGATAGCCGTTGCTGTAAAATATTGACAGTATCTCAGGACATGCGATCACTTTCTCATAGGGAGATTGTTAATGTGCTCACGGATGTTGCATACAACAAGGGGTTGTTTCTCACTGTATCAAAATTTTGGGATAAAAACTCCAGCCACTGTGGCTCTGATGAAGTAAAGACGCTTAAAGATTTACTAAAGCTGACAGCGAGCACGAGGCTACACAACAAATTAGGTTCGATTGGGGAAAATAACCACTTGAAGGATAATTTGAACCTGCTTGCCTTAATATATGCATTGTTACCCGAAAGAAGCAGATGCTTTGTCGATGGAGCGGTAGATGGGGCCATCCTAAGGGGGCGACTCGGTGATTTTTTGAAAAAGCGTCCAGAGATAAAATATGTTGCAGCATGTATGGATTATACTATTGGTGGCATGTTATGCGAGAGGTTTCAAGATGCTGGATACACCCATAGCAGGTGTTTTCGAATTTTTGGGTTGCTGTTTCACTCTTCTACTACAACCCAGCAGATGGCAAAACTATATGAAGATGATCTAGAAATATGTATGGCGGCGTTTTATGACTTTCCGATGCTCATGCATTGTGCTGCATACTCATTTATGGCGCGGCGGTTTACGGGAGAGACGGGAGTGGATTTGCAAGACGCTGTACGCGCACACAATACTCTCAGGCTAGACCATGAGCGCGATGGCGGAGTGGCAAGAAGAGCCGCTTCTATGCTATACCACATGTGTAATGCGTTGGGGTTTCGGTTTTTAACTCACGATGCATTATCAGCAGTGATTGCAACATCGGTGCTACGCCTTTACGGAGACACACTGGAAAACGCCCGTATGGGGGAAGTTTTGCGTGAATATAATTGCCAAGCAGAGGTTCCGGCATTGTATAACCGGCACCATGCAAGCATGATAGCTGGGCATCAGTACGAAGTTCTTGCAGGGCTCACTTCGTCATCACACAAGTTTCAGATTCAAGAGCAAGCACTCTCTACGGCCAAAACTCCGGACGGCAGCGCTAGTAGGTAGTGTGCATGTCCAGATAAAATTGTAATTATGACACTATATTATGTATACATAATTTATATATCTGATATGTTGTAATAATGCAGCTATATAAACGCTGCGGTATACATCGATATGGGAGTTGTGGAGGATATATGCGTGGGCGATACTATGAGGACATGTATGAGGCGGATTGTTGCATTCCTATGCCAGAGATGCTTCCAATAGTACGCGAAGTCTCACTTGCACTAGGTTGTGTATTTTTTATCGGTATGACAATATCTGCTGCGCTGTTTTACAGTGAGGTTTCTCATGACGTTACCAAGTTATGCATTATAGCTTTTGCCGCCGCTGCAGGGTTATGTGCATTAGTTGCATGCCTCACCACGCTCACTACCATTGTTTCTAGAGCCTGCGATAAGTACTGCTGGCACGAAAATAGTGATTCTTCTTGTAGCAGCATGGAAAGCATTTTTAAATCTGCTTCAGACTCTTCTTCTTTTTTACGATGCCCTTCTTCTCAGGATTCTTCCTTAGAGCAGGCACGTACTCGCACCGTGAATGAGCAAAGCCCACTTGTTGCGGACAATTTCCCAACCGCCACGACCAAGACATGTCAAGCAAAGAAGGAGAGTGAGCGAAAAGTTACAGTGATCAGTACCACACCTGCGGTGAGTCAAGAGCGCTATTCCAGTAGTGAATCAAGTGGCAAAGGGGGATGATAATCTGGAAATCACCTACCCATGAATTGGACGGAAAAGATTTACCCCGCCTACGACGTCTCTGTGGATAGAGTGATTGACATTGCATTTTCTGGAAGGTCACTACGGGAGACAGTCGTACACTACAACAAGAAGTAGTCAGGGATTCATTGATACGATGTGGTTTCTTTCCGGTCCTGTAGACACCAAGCTTACTGGTACTCCAACCAACTCCTCCAGTCTACTGATATATGACATTGCATTTTCTGGAAGGTCACTACGAGAGACAGCTCCCAATGTGCTAGTGCGCCATCCCGGTAAAGTCTCGTATACAGGCTCTAACTTGTTTTGTATATGGGATGCACACGGCTCCTGGGAACTGCAGACCTGATTATTGTTGCTAAATCTCCAGTATTTCTAATCTTGCACTTCCTACGCGCATCCACTATCGCTCTGGCAACAGGGCCCTAAGGGTAGAGTGTGTCCGTGAAGCGGAGCGGTGAGCGATAGTAGCGACAAAAGCCAATAACTCGGGACGTTCTAATTGTTGCATTATCTGAAGCCCCGTAGTGGGTATTTTGTGTAATCCGATAGTGGGGCCTCTATTGTTCGATCGCATGCTTCATCCGGTTCATCAATCTCATAGTATAACTCATAATCTTCTGCGTCAGCATCGTGAGACTCAAATTTCCCGAGTTTTATCCTGATTTTGCAGAGTCGTGCGGTAACTTTCTGCGTTATACCGGTTATGTCGTCCACAAACAGCCCCCTGTACTTCCTACATAGCTTGTCTCGCGCATGCTCGATTATGGCATGCAAATCATCTGGGGAGATACCCTCTTGCTTGGTAAAGTTGTAGATAGCTTGGTAGGCGTAACTATCTGTGGTTTTGGGATTATCACAATCTGCAGTGCGTTTCAGCTGTTTATTGTGATATTTTCTGCAAGTTTCTATGTACCTGTGTATTGCTTTCATCCTTGGTGCCAGGGTCCTATAGGATGCAATATGTGTTTTAAGAAAAGTATTTGTTGCTTGATTTACCCTGTCCGGATAGCACGCGATTATATCTTCTATGCCTAGGCTTATGGCAGATTTATACGCGCTATGGCTTAGGGCCTCATGCAAATTTTCATACTCGCATGTTCTTGCTTTCACAAGCGCGAGAATATCCGACTCCAGCGATTTAAATTGCTCTTCCCCTAGGTAGTCAAGCCTGATAGATGGGTACTTTGTTGTACTTGATGATTCACCCGAAAGTTCCGTTTTAGATTTTGTTATTTCAAAATTAATGCGTGCTAACCTTTCTAGGGATCTATTAATAGCCATGGCCGAGCTCTTTTGTAACACGCTGCCAAAGTTATGCATCAAATACAGGACCTTTTCCTTATTTGCGAGAAAATTCTCCTCAGATAGGTATCTTGTCAATAGTATCTGGAGAAAAGATTGCTTCCTAAGCTTCATCTCAAGAGCTCTTCTGATATAGTCATGGGTGTTGCGAACTCGGCAGAGCGGTATATACTCCTCGTATCTTTTAGACTTGATATCCAAGAGTAGGCTGTTTTTACCCCTCAAACAGGTAAAGTCGGCTTCCACAGAGCTTTTTTTATTATTTCCAGATATGCACACTGTCATTTGAGGAGTGCCAGAGTTGGTGGCATGTTCCCAGCTATGCCCGTAGCTTTGTATATCTATTTCCCTTATGGCGCGGCTCTTCTCACCTTGAATGCTAATTGTAGGCTTGCTTAATTCGGCGACCATTGAATATTGTCCGTCTTCGCCTCGCTCACTTTTGGGAGTTATAGAGATTTTTGTGATTGATGCTTCTGCGAATGTGACAACTCCTCTTTTTGCATTTTCAGTAAAAAAGATTTGTATGTTATCACGGAAAAATTTTCTCTTTTGTTGTATGAGGCATGCTGCGGCCATAAAAGAGATACAAACACATAAAGCGCGTTTCTCATCGCTATGTACTTTCATCATGCTTATGGTGGCCGCTGCTGCAACTGCTGCGAGCAGTAATTCGCGGACCGGTGACGCGCTTTGAGGAGCTCCTCTTTTATCGAGCAAATTCATATTTGTTGCCTATAAGCCATTTAGCTGAGTACACTAATGGCTAATTCTGAATTATGTGTTAAATGACATATCTGATTTTATGTAATTTCATAAGAAGATTACATGAAATCATAATTAATCTATGATTTATCATAATAGAATTTAGCTCTGACCCCCACTACACAATACCAGGAAGTGCCTTTGTTATCACCATGCCCAGCTATGCAGCTGGAGACGCATCTCAAGTAATTGCGCGGGCTACGTCGAGGTGGATGCTACACTCCGGCTGCAATAGGCTCAGTTCCCGCATTGCTGGGGAGACACTAACTACGGATAAAAATCCGGTAAGGGCTGCATCCCCAATCCGTTCAAGCGTTCTACCCGAAAAAGGATAGCTTGTGGTGCAGGAGGCTAATCTGGTACCAGGTAATGAGGATGACGGCGCGTCATCAAGTGTGTGCAATCTGGTGGTAGATACCTTGGCTTCGAGCAATCTTATCACTGCCTGAGCATCTTCGCACGCGGGCCTATTTACCATGTTAGGATTTCGTGTACGTATATCTGCCCAGTGATGTAGTAGTTTCGGAATGATATTTTGTGAGTAGTACTTACCCTCAACTCGTAAGTACACATCCTGCAAGTGCGAGACAAACACTGCGTAAGGAATAGCTTCGCCTCCTTTTGTATGGGTGTGTTTGTCCACTATGTGAACGACACTGTCTGATGCAAGTGCCAACTGATGCGGCGCGTAGTCTGGGCCCAGTATATTGCGTAGTTGCTGTAGTTTTTGGTCGTTCTGCAGAGCAATTTTGTATGCTGTCGTTTCGGTAAAATCACTTAATAGCAGGGTATTAATACGGCATGGGTGTTTTGCTCCGCTTGTCTTACTTAGTGCCTTTATAGCAGAAGCTTCTGCGTCGAGCTGGTACAGTTTTAACGTATGTTCCGCAGTACGCAATAGCTTTTTCCACCTTTCATGCTGTATATCCAAAGCTTTGATCCCTTTGTGCAATCTAGGGCTTGCAACAGTTGCGAGTGCGAGGTAGTGCGCCAATCGTGTTCCGGGCGAGTCTGATGTAGACTCATATATTTGCATAATTTTTTCTATGAAAGAGTATACTTCTTCTCTGTCGGTCATTGCCTGTTTTTTACATATCAGCGCGCAGATAACATGCAAATCTATGACAAATTCTCTGTCGTACTCAGACGCATGCCAGTCATACCTTGGGGTTCCGGTGGGCCCACATCTGCCACAACCCCATACCTCTTGTACCACAAGTTTCCAAAACAGTGCGTGGTATGCAGGATAATCGCCCGAACTGGTGTAAAACCTAATGAGTTCTCCTATATACTTGATGCACAATGCTGTGTCAGAATACACTGCGATACCCAGCGGATCGCGAAGAAAGAAATCGGTAATTGCGCGCATCATGCTCATGTAATTTTGGTTAGCGTACATATCAAGCGCTGCACAAACCGTGAGTGATTGCTGATCTAGATGTGCGAACTCCCTACGCATTATGACATTCATGTGCTTGACCATGGCGTGGATTACAGATTCGGTGTATATGTAGAAGAAGGCCTTTCTGTAACTTTTAAAGGTGGCACTTGTAGCAACCAACTTTATTATGTTTGTCCTGCTGTTTGTGCTAACCCGTGTAGTCAAGAAAAGATCTCTGCTTTTGCCACTATGAGAAATTGAAAACTCGTGTTGCGCACTGGTTAGTAGGCGAGGTACAGCGCCGAAAGCAGGCATTATAAGTTTTAGCGCTATTTGATACTGTGACTTATACTCAAAGCTGCGCTCATCACCCGCGGACATTATGCGAAATTCCAAATTTGATATAGGAATATGCCCGCGCTTGGTGTGAAGATCACCCGTACATAACCACAGGGTGCGGGTCTTAACATCTGAGATTGCGGCCAGGGCGCAAAGATGTGTATTTTTACCGCGGATTAGCAAATAGACGTCCTGGGGTCCGCCTGGGGCAATTTCCGGTGCCAACTGGAAGCCATAAGCCTTGGAAGGCACAGCATCGTATATTCCGAACGCTAGTTCTGCACCTATGTAGGCAACATGTGCGGCGCGCGTCACGGCCTTACTCAGACTTGCTGCCTTTTTCTTGATTCTCTTTAAAGTGGTGGTGGGCTTCGCCGCCGATGGTGTCTCTAAGCCATAAGAAGCCTCAGCTACCCGAGCTTTTTGGTATTGAGCGTCAACTTCTTTCTTTCCCTCATCTACTCCGGTAACTGTGCTACATGCTTCCCAATTTGCAGGACATAGGTCATACACTAGGGTACTATTCCTTTCTGCAGTGTGGGGTTGATTGCTCTTGTAATGAGTAATAACTCCAGTATCGGGATCAGCGTCTAAGGTTGTAACATCAGCATGTGTAGGAAAATATGGTTGTTCAATTACAGATGAACGGCCATAACAAGAAACCCCAGTGAAAGCCCGTTTAGCAGGAGTGCCTGTCGCGTGTGCGACCTTCTTCAACAAACCGTGCTGCACTTTACGTACGCCAGATTGCAACTTCGTCTTTAAATTACCTGTCGTTCCGTGTTTTACAGCACTGGCCACAGCTCTAAATGACAGCGCCGGCTGGTGCGCGTGAGTATTTGATATATGGGGTTTTGATGCACTGATGCCGGGCTGCACGGTGTAACCCGTGGTTGTGGGTAATGATTGTGACTGATCAACCAGTGCCGATTCATGCTCAGGTTCCTTTGCACTGGATTTCATATCGCTCGTTTGTTGTAGAGCGGCAGCGAACAGTTCATCAATACCTAACAGATCGTCTATTTTTGGTTCATTGTGTGTCTGCGAAGCACCATGCTGCTGCGCACTACTTGACAAGAGTTGCACTCCTTCTGGCAAGGGTGGTAAGTGCAGTTGTGCTGATGAACCTACACCCATGTATTTAGGAGATCCGAAACACCTTGGTACCAATGGAGGTTTAGTGCCAGAAGGTAAGTCAGCACTAATCATGGTTACGGGCTGTGTGGCAGGCGTCTGCTTGCTGGTAGATGTTAGCGGACTAGATCGCAGCACCAGTGGAGGTTTAGTGCCAGAAGGTAAGTCAGCACTAATCATGGTTACGGGCTGTGTGGCAGGCGTCTGCTTGCTGGTAGATGTTAGCGGACTAGATCGCAGCACCAGTGGAGGTTTAGTGCCAGAAGGTAAGTCAGCACTAATCATGGTTACGGGCTGTGTGGCAGGTGTCTGCTTGCTGGTAGATGTTAGCGGACTAGATCGCAGCACCAGTGGAGGTGTAGCGTCAAGAGACAGCCCAGTACCGATTTGTTGTGGTGACGGTTGTTGTAGAGCGTTGGTGAACGGGTCGTCAATTCCCAATAGATCGTCTATTTTTGGGTTGCTTGGAACAGTCGGTATGGCGGATTTCTGTTGAGAATCGCCTAGGTGTTTTGGTAATGAACCTACACCCATGTATTTAGGAGATCCGAAACGCCGCGGCGCCAATGGAGGCTTAGTACTGGAAGGTGAGTCAGCACTAATTATGGTTACAGGCTGTGTGGTGGGCGTTTGCTTGTTGGCATCCAGAATGGTTGAACCGAACTGTGGTGACGGTTGTTGTAGAGCGTTGGCGAACGGGTCGTCAATTCCCAATAGATCGTCTATTTTTGGTTTGCTTGGAACAGTCGGTATGGCGGATTTCTGTTGAGAATCGCCCAGGTGTTTTGATAATGAACCTACACCCATGTGTTTTGGCGCTAGTGGAGGTTTTGGTGACGAACCTAGGCCCGCATTCATAATGGGTTTTGAGCGTTGTGGTGCCAATGGAGGCTTTGGTGATGAATCTAAGCCCGCACTCCTAGCAGATTTTGAACGTTGCGGTGCCAATGGAGGCGCTGTATCAAGCGCATTAGTTGTGGTTACAGGCTGTGTGGCAGGCGTCTGCTTGCTGGTAGATGTTAGCGGACTAGATCGCAGCACCAGTGGAGGTTTAGTGCTAGAGGGTGAGCTAGCACCAGCCGTAGATGCAGACTTCGTAGCAGTTACCTGTCTGCTGGCACCCTCAACTGGAGTAGTTGATATGGCGGATTTCTGTTGAGAATCGCCCAGGTGTTTTGATAATGAACCTACACCCATGTGTTTTGGTGCCAATGGAGGCTTTGGTGATGAATCTAAGCCCGCACTCCTAGCAGATTTTGAACGTTGCGGTGCCAATGGAGGCTTTGGTGATGAATCTAAGCCCGCACTCCTAGCAGATTTTGAACGTTGCGGTGCCAATGGAGGCGCTGTATCAAGCGCATTAGTTGTGGTTACAGGCTTTGTGGCAGGCGTCTGCTTCTTGGTAGATGCCAGCGGACCAGATCGCGGCACCAGTGAAGATTTAGTGCTAGAGGGTGGGCTAGCACCAGCCGTAGATGCAGACTTCGTAGCAGTTACCTGTCTGCTGACACCCTCAACTGGAGTAGTTGATATGGCGGATTTCTGTTGAGAACCGCCTAGGTGTTTCGGTGGTAGCGGAGGCTTTGGCAATGGATCCAAGCTCGCGTTCCTAATGGGTTTTGAGCGTTGCGGCGCCAATAGGGGCTTTAGTAATGAATCTAAGCCCGCACTTCTAGTGGATTCTGAGCGTTTTGGTACCAATGGAGATACTGTATCAAGTGCATTAGTTGCAGTTACAGGCTTTGTGGTAGGCATTTGCTTGCTAGTAGATGCCAGCGGACCAGATCGCGGCACCAGTGAAGATTTAGTGCTAGAGGGTGAGCTAGCACCAGCCGTAGATGCAGACTTCGTAGCAGTTACCTGTCTGCTGACACCCTCAACTGGAGTAGTTGATATGGCGGATTTCTGTTGAGAACCGCCTAGGTGTTTCGGTGGTAGCGGAGGCTTTGGCAATGGATCCAAGCTCGCGTTCCTAATGGGTTTTGAGCGTTGCGGCGCCAATAGGGGCTTTAGTAATGAATCTAAGCCCGCACTTCTAGTGGATTCTGAGCGTTTTGGTACCAATGGAGATACTGTATCAAGTGCATTAGTTGCAGTTACAGGCTTTGTGGTAGGCATTTGCTTGCTAGTAGATGCCAGCGGACCAGATCGCGGCACCAGTGAAGGTGTAGTGCTAGAGGGTGAGTCAGCACTAGTTATGGTTACAGGCTGTGTGGTGGGCGTTTGCTTGTTGGCATCCAGAATGGTTGAACCGGACTGTGGTGACGGTGGGGGTGCAATCTCGGCCTTGGTAGTTATAATTACAGGACGTATAATGGGCGTTCTCTTGCCAGTATCTCCAGTTGGGGCAAACGGGCCGAGCTGCAGCGCCAGTGTAGGTGCCGTATCAGACGCACTTGCTGCCGGAAATGGCCTGGTGTTTCCATCATGTAAGTCTTGATGTGGCACGTTTTCCGCTACTGTAGGGCCGTCATGCTCTGTGCCACCCAATGATACTTCTTCAGTAGACAAAATCAGATTCGGATCTTGAGTAGTGTGCATCGGGCCCATGCCCTTTCTTCTTTCTACATAAATGCACATGCAAATGGCGGTGCATACTGCCACTAGAATGTTTACTGCTCCAACTACGGCAAGTCCTTCTGCGGCGAGTTGAGTTGCCGCCACGTAGAATGATGCACTTAGGTAGATAACCAACACAGCGGAGACAACTGCCAGCACAATCTTTGTCTTTTTTGAGTGCGTAGTTGTACGGAGCTGCGTACTACCCCGTGATTGCGATATATCTTCTTGCTCTTCGCTGAAACCTTCATATTGAGCTGGGTTGGTTACGGATGCGATGTCTTCTCCAATCATTTGTTGCTGCCATTTCTAAATATATGTTTTGAGAAATACGTAGCCCAAGCTTGAATCGTATGTGCTGTTGCATAACAGACACATTTGACCTGTCTTTTGTTGATTAAATGGGAAATTTAACTTGCAATTTGCAGCACTAAAACCTGTGTTTACGTATCTCGCTGAGGAAAATATAACACATATTTAAGTAATAAAGATTTTTTTTAAAAAAAGTGCTATTATTACAACACTAACGGGAATTGCCGCGGTACTATTACGATTTTTAATTACAATTAGCCGATGCTTTGGTAATAAGTTTTTGTACAACCGACAAACATGGTTACCATAACTTACGGTTTTTGGTTGTGTGAAAGGACCTCACGTTTATGGAAGAAAAATCGCTCCTGAGGAGCCATTATCGCGACTTACGCAAGAGTATTCCCGATGCACACAGGGCGGCAGAAATGCTAAAAGAGAATTGTATACGCAATGTGAAACTACGTAATGGTGGAACAGTAGCGGGATATATACCCCGTGATGGGGAGATAGATGTGTTACCGCTCATGCAGTTCGCAAAAGGGGAGGGTAATAGCGTGCTCGTACCAGTCGTGCAACAGGGAAGTAAGCTTTTGGCTTTCAAGCGCTGGGATTGTAATGCCTCAGACGAAGAAACTATAATTCCCGAGGTATTGTTTGTGCCACTTGTGGCGTTTGACCAAAACTTGAACAGGCTAGGCTTTGGTGGGGGATATTATGACTATACAATAGCATTCTTTAGGCGTAGTTTTCGATGCTTATGCATAGGAGTTGCGTATGATGCGCAGCTTCACCACAAAATTCCCGTTGCCGAGCATGATCAGAAGCTAGATCTCATAATCACGGAAAGCAACGTATACGGAAACGGCGAAACAGATTATATGTGGTGAGACCCAATACTAACATGCTTTCTCGCTGCTAAGCCGCGGTTCAAGTTACTGGGGGTATCACCTTATGAATATAACTTAAAAGGCCCCGGTAGGCAGTATCCCAAAAAAGATTTGAATAGTGGTGGGCAAACGACGATTATTGTATCGCGAGAACGAACTGTTAGGTGGCATGGTACACAAACCTGTACTGTTGAACGAAGTTGTAGAAGCCTTATCTCCAGAAGATGGAAGAACATATGTTGACGCAACTTTTGGTGGTGGCGGATACAGTAGAAGGATATTAGAAACAGCACGTTGTGCTGTATAT
The DNA here is from genome assembly GCF_002214625.1 of Anaplasma ovis str. Haibei. NCBI lineage: Bacteria > Pseudomonadati > Pseudomonadota > Alphaproteobacteria > Rickettsiales > Anaplasmataceae > Anaplasma > Anaplasma ovis. Next base: position 518,193 of record NZ_CP015994.1, on the reverse strand, counting down.
GCTATTGACCAGGATGCAGTCGTCAAGCAGTACTTCGACGAGTTATTGCAGAGCTTTCCGGGTAGGCTTAATCTCTCGATTAGCAGATTCAGCAAACTGAGGGAGGTAATGATTTCTTTCGGTATTGATGAAGTAGATGGTGTAGTCTTTGATTTAGGCACATCAGCTATGCAGCTTGCTGATTCTAGCAGGGGGTTTTCATTTATGAACAGTGGCCTCTTGGATATGCGAATGTGCTCTTCTTCTTCAAGAGATGCGGCAATGTTTGTAAACACAGTACCCGAAAAGGAAATGGCAGATATAATTTACCAATATGGAGGGGAGAGGTACTCTAGGAGAGTTGCCAGAGCGATAGTGGATGCGCGTAGGAAGTGCAAGATTAGAAATACTGGAGATTTAGCAACAATAATCAGGTCTGCAGTTCCCAGGAGCCGTGTGCATCCTATAGATCCGGCAACACGAACGTTTCAAGCAATTAGAATATGGGTAAATAACGAACTGGAAGAACTGCAAGCTGGTCTTGAAGCAGCAGCTGAGATTTTAAAGATAGGTGGTAAAGTTTTAGTGACATCTTTTCATTCTCTGGAAGACCGGGTTGTCAAACATAAGTTTAGATCTCTATGCGATATGGGTTTTAGCTTGGTGAATAAAAAGGTAATAACACCAACAGATGAAGAAATAAAAAATAATCCCAGGTCCAGATCGGGTAAGTTAAGAGCCATTGTTAGGGTGGAATAGGCTATGAAAGGCGCATACATACCGTGCTTCTGTGCAGTCTGTGCGTTTACTATAGGAGTGTTTAGGGTAAAATTCTATGTTAGAGACATGCAGAAGTCACTGGTGCAGGTGCAGAAGGAGATAGTCAAAGTGAATGATGAAATAAGTGCATTGAGGGCTGAGTGGACTGCTCTAAATAACCCAGAAAGGCTGACAATGCTTGCCGCAAAGTATCTACGACGTAACAACTACATAGTTCTTTCAAAGCAGATCAAAAAGGGTATACCCTCCTATGAGGACAAGGAGAAGCGTCCTGACCTGCACGTTAAATATTGAACAGTGGCCTCTTGGATATGCGAATGTGCTCTTCTTCTTCAAGAGATGCGGCAATGTTTGTAAACACAGTACCTGAAAAGGAAATGGCAGATATAATTTACCAATATGGAGGGGAGAGGTACTCTAGGAGAGTTGCCAGAGCGATAGTGGATGCGCGTAGGAAGTGCAAGATTAGAAATACTGGAGATTTAGCAACAATAATCAGGTCTGCAGTTCCCAGGAGCCGTGTGCATCCCATATACAAAACAAGTTAGAGCCTGTATACGAGACTTTACCGGGATGGCGCACTAGCACATTGGGAGCTGTCTCTCGTAGTGACCTTCCAGAAAATGCAATGTCATATATCAGTAGACTGGAGGAGTTGGTTGGAGTACCAGTAAGCTTGGTGTCTACAGGACCGGAAAGAAACCACATCGTATCAATGAATCCCTGACTACTTCTTGTTGTAGTGTACGTACAGGAATGGGTCAAATGATGCATCTGATGGCTCTACAACTACCTTCTTTACCTGTGAATGTAAAAAGACAATCAAGGAGTTTAGTTCATCACCAATTGATAGGGTAATCACTTCTTTCTTGATAGAACTCGCCAGAAGTTGCTGCTTCTCCCTAACTTCCCCTTCTGAGAGTAGATCACACTTGTTTAGTATGACCACCTCTTGCTTACAAGCAAGCTCCTCACTATGCAACTTAAGTTCCTGCCTGACTAGCTCATAGGCACCTACTATATCTGGAAGTGAGCAATCTACAAGGTGTAGGAGTATGACGCACCTCTCAATATGCTTGAGAAACTTGTGCCCTAACCCTGCACCAGAACTGGCATTTTCTATAAGACCAGGAATATCTGCCAATACCAGCCCACACCCATTTGCATATGCAACCCCAAGGTGTGGTTCTAGGGTTGTAAAGGGATAGTCAGAAACCTTAGTCTTCGATGCTGTACAACGTGATAATAGACTAGACTTCCCAGCATTGGGCATGCCTATTATCCCAATATCTGAAATTATCTTGAGCTTTAACAGAACACAGTGCTCTTCCCCTAATGTCCCATAGGTGAAATATGTGGGCGCACGATTAGTCGAACTCTTGTACTGGGCGTTGCCAACCCCACCCCTCCCTCCTGTAGCTACTATGCATTGCTGCCCTATGTCGTGTAAATCCGCTATTAGGGTGTTTCCGTTTTCATCGTACAACTGGGTTCCTACTGGCACCTCTACAACACGATTGCGGCCAGCAGCCCCGAATTTTCCTTTGCCAGATCCTGCTTTGCCATTCTCTGCCCTTATGTGTTGGTTATATCTGAAATATAATAGAGTGTTTACAGCACTACTGGCGACGAATATTACCGAGCCGCCGTTTCCTCCGTTTCCACCATCGGGGCCACCAAACTCTACGAATTTTTCCCGCCTGAAACTCACGCATCCATCGCCCCCTTTTCCACCTCTCACATAGATTTTTGCTTCGTCCACAAAACTCATGTTAGATTACGTTGCAAAGAAGCGCACTTTTGCCCAGGTCTTCTTCTATACGCAGGAGCTCGTTATACTTTGCCAAACGCTCTGACCTTGAAAACGAGCCCGACTTAATCTGCCCGCAATTTACTGCGACAGCTATATGAGCGATTGTAACATCCTCCGTCTCACCAGACCTGTGTGAAATTATAACGTTATAGTGATTCCGCTGAGCAGACCTTATTGCATCTATAGTTTCTGTTAGAGTGCCAATTTGGTTGGGTTTGATTAGAACCGCATTAGCCAACTTGTTTTTCACTCCGTCATTAATGAGGGCGGGATTGGTCACAAATAGGTCATCCCCCACCAACTGGACTTTGTCTCCCAGACGTTTGGTGATCGCCTTCCACCCTTCTATGTCATTTTCTGCCATGGCATCTTCTATGGAGACTATAGGGTACCGAGAAACTATGTCTTCATAGTATGCAATTAACTCATCGCTAGTTAGGTATTTGCCGGAAAATTTGTATGAGGTGCCGTCGTAAAATGTTGAAGCAGCGACATCCATAGCTAAGGCGATGTCAGAAGGGGCGCGATATCCAGACTTTTCAATTGCCTCTATCAAGATGTTAAGTACGTCTATATTATTCTCCAAACTTGGAGCAAAACCTCCTTCATCGCCGGTATTAGTGGAGTGCCCCATTTGCTTGAGTACCTCCTTTAGCTTATAGAACACTTCCGCACACATCTGTGCCGCATCAGCGAACGTTTTGGCCCCCACGGGTATTATCATAAATTCCTGAAAATCAAGGGAGTTATCCGCATGCAGGCCCCCGTTGATCACGTTTACCAAGGGCAGCGGCATCTCCCTTGCAACTGCTCCCCCTAGGTACTTGTATAGCGGCATGCCAACGCTGTCCGCAGCGGCTTTTGCCGCAGCCAATGAAACCCCTATAGTGGCGTTTGCACCCAATTTAGACTTGTTTTTCGTCCCATCCAGTGAGAGCAGAATTTCATCAACCGCTTTCTGATCGAAGGGGGAAACTCCAGCTAATGCATCGGCAACTGTTGTATTGATGTTCTGAACAGGCCTGAGCACCCCATGCCCGGCATACTTGGCCTGGTCACCATCCCTAAGCTCCAAAGCCTCAAACTTCCCAACTGAAGCCCCAGACGGCACTGAAACTCTACCTACAGCACCATCTGACAGCAAAACTTCGACCTCGACCGTAGGACGGCCCCTACTATCTAGGATTTGTCGCGCAAAAACTCTATTAATTCTGGCAACTGATCTAATACTTAGCACAATGGCCCTCACACCCAATGGTGGACAGGATAAACAATCTTTACGAAAAAGTAAACAAAGCAAAAATCCCGAAAAGTAAAGCATTTGGCCAACTATGGGCAATGTCAAACACTTTCAGAGTGCTGTTCCCACAGGAAGAAGTTGCGGATGGGGCAATGGAGATGCTTACGGGTGATGTGGCAGAGCTGAGGTTGGGTAATACTATAGCGCTTAGTACTGACATGCAGCCTACGTGCTGGTCTCAAAATGCTCTAGCGATCAGTGCCTCTAATACTTTCTCTCGGTGTGCGCTGTTACCACGACTTAAGGTCTTTCGCGTTGCTCCTATACTTTCTCGCAGTGTGCGGGCTATCCCGATATTTTAAGGTCCTTTACATTAATTGTGACGTACTGGGGGTTTGGACGCTAACTTGGGTATGGACTTGGGTAATTTTTCCAGTATAATTCCGGTGCGTTCGTTGTGAAACAGGCACACAGTGTCAGATTTTATTGACATGGGGGCTCGTATGGACCAAAATCCGGACGCTTGCGGTATATCGGTTAGAGGCTTTGAGTATGTTCGCTGTGGTTGAGGCTGGCGGAAAGCAGTACAAAGTTAAGGAGAGTGACGTAATCAAAGTAGAATTGATGGATGTCGGCGTGGGTGAGAAGGTCAAGCTTGACAGTCTCGCTACCTTCGGGGGAAAGAAGAAGGGTGTCGTCCTCCAGAGAAAGAGCTCTGCGGTTACTGCGGAGGTTGTTGCGCGCTGCAGGAATGATAAAATCGTTGTATTCAAGAAAAGGCGCCGCAAGAATTACAGGAGAAAAGTCGGCCATAGGCAGGATTTGGTCGTTTTACGTGTACTTAAGGTGGGGTAGGTTGTGGCTACTAAAAAGTCCGGTGGTAGTTCTTCTAATGGTAGAGACTCGAGAGGTAGAAGACTCGGGGTTAAGAAGTTTGGGAGTGAGCTTGTCGTTCCCGGCAACATAATAATTCGCCAGCGTGGCACGAGGTATCATCCGGGGAGAAATGTGGGCATAGGTAAGGACCATACCATATTTTCTAAGATTGCTGGAGTTGTCTGTTTTCGTAAGAGGGTAGGCGACAAGGTTTTTGTGGATGTTGTTCCTCAGTCTTGCTTATCAGTATAGATTACAGGGTCTGTAGCTCAGCGGTTGGAGCGCACGCCTGATAAGCGTGAGGACGGAAGTTCGATTCTTCCCAGGCCCACCGTTTGGCTGCACAGCACGGCGTTTCTCAGCCGCTGTAGGGCAGTGCGTCGTTTTTCATTGATGGCGGTACCGCTTCTCGTAGAATTGGGAGTGGCGGCTTGCACGTTCTTGCGGCTGCTTTTTTCTTCTCTGTGGAAAAGATTTTGCATCCTGAATTGGGCGTCGCTGAAGATGAACAAGGCGTCGATGTTGGCAACCAAGAACGTGAGAGTAGGGAGGAGCCTGGTGTACCAGCGGCACGCATCCACTTCCATATGTCACACAAGGAGCGGGTGGTAGTAGGGTGCATGGTTTTTCTTGGTATAGTCCTGGGTTCCTTATTGATGCACGGCGCGGTAACAAGCATCCAGGAAGGCTCGACGCTTTTTTTCATAATGAACATCGGGGGGTTTATCGGAATTATAGCCATTGCGGCCCTGATCTGGAACTCTGTCGCTCTAGCACGAATGCGCCGCAGGGGGCTAGCACAAAGTGACCAAGTAGCGTTGCAAGGCATGGACCACGAAGCAGCGGCAGGTAGCAATGAAGAACTGCCACCTACCAACATAGGAAGCGCAGAACTAGGTGATGATACAACGGGAGTTAAGATGCGAGCACGTGAGTAACGCGTCTCCCTCTTTTCATTGTGGTTTTAGTATTACAACGAGCTCATCCGGCTCCACATGACCAAGCACACTCCTGCTACGTTCGTCGAGTAGATCCAGACTCAGCGAGTCCTCATACAACAACGCGTTCCTACGCTGCATCTCTTCTTTCAATCGCACCATTCTGCTCAAGTCACTTTCGCACCTGCGCAACTCTTGACGCAGCCTTAGCATGGCGAGCAGGCCCCGCTCCCCAAACATCGCGCTCGCACCTAGGTAGCACGTTACTATACACGTAACCAGTATAACACACAGCCTAACCTTGGAGGTGCTGACTGCAAGCCCCACACGCGGAGGAGCACCAACCATACCTAAACGGCGGCCAAAGCGATGCATGCCAACCACAACAAAGCGACCAGCTCAACTAATATCCTTGCCTTGCTTTAAATCTGGGCTTTTTCTTATTTATAACGTATATACGCCCCTTCCTGCGTACTATCTTACAGTCCCTGTCGCGACTTTTCGCTGACTTTAAAGACCCCATAACCTTCACGGCCTTCTTCCCTACCAGTGCCACATATATGGAGATATTTCTATATTTACCGTATTCAGTCAAGTAAAACCTTCCTACTTCCGTATGTGGTACGCATGGTGTAAGGCACCTAGTGCATACATATGATGAGGCGCATCGCCCGCTGCACAGTCCGCTGTTTAATAAAGGCGGCAGATAGGTAGAAACATGTTTAAATATGGCAGCACGGCCTCTGATTCTATACTTAAACTATTTTGCCGCTTTGGGAAGATTTGTATTGATAATATTAAAATATTAATATACAAGTTGAAATACGATTTACACCTCTATCAAAGCACGTATGACAGCTCTATCAGTGTTAGGCTTGGTCTTGGGAGCCTCATCTATGGAGACGGGATTTATCACTACACAGTTGAGCAGGTTGTTCTTAAAAGCGCCGCAATGCAGAATTGGTTACGTGCACAATGTAGTCTACGATAACTCACTGAACTTACAATACTCTACACGTATTGGCAGCAGCTGGGACCTTTATGCGTCTTCTATTTGGCCATCTGCCACTGATAGGCTATATCATGAATTCGAATTTCGCACCTCTATGGCCGCTCCAGTATTAGAAGAGGGTAGGGGTAGCGCTCTCCATTTGATTAGGCGAGTGCTTTATGATGAAACCGTTACAGCGCGTGAGGCTGAGGGTGTTCTTTCAGTCAGAAGGTTGTCTGTATCCTACGGACTATATGGCTACTACCCATTGGGCGGAGAAATCAGCTTATATGCCGGTTCCAGTGTGGGTATGGCTAAGGTATTGCGGTATCAAGGGCTGCGGCAGTACTCTGAAGATCTATACGGGATGGTTACACAATCCAAAATCGGCCTCTCTTACCCAATCGTTCCAGGTTTAGAGGCATATGTAGGGTATAATTACCGCAAACACCATTGGAAGTATAAAACCGACACAATATATGACGAAGACGGCAACAGCGTACTTTATGATTTTCAAGACTTTGCATTCAATTCGCATGGAATAGAGTTAGGGCTAAAGTTCTCGGTAGTACACCACAATAAAACTACCACTTAGGCGGCGTGGGTGAACTTTGTTGTCCCTAGCTCCGCTTATGTATATACCTCTCCGCATATTTGTAACTTGACACACCAACTTATTGAAGTGTTAATTCCCCTAACGGTTTCAGATATCTTAGGGAGCATGATCAGAATATTGACGTGGAACGTAAACTCCATAAGAAAAAGGGTAGCTCACTTATGCAGTGTATTGACTGAACACCGTGTGGATATCGCGTTACTGCAGGAGACCAAGTGCACTGATGACCAATTTCCCCTGGCGGAGCTGGAGGATCTAGGGTATAGGTGCTACATACATGGGCAGAAATCAAGAAATGGAGTAGCTATATTGAGCAAGTACCCGGTGGTAGGTAAGGTGTGTGATACCATATTTGATGCAGAAGAAGGTATTGGTGCAGTTCAGGATACGGGTAGTTACTCTATGGCGGAGGCTAGGTATTTGGAATGTTTAGTAGATTGTCAAGATGTTAAGGTAAGGGTTGCGAGTGTTTATGTACCGAATGGGCAGGAAGTTGATACAGAAACCTTTGCTTATAAGCTCAATTTTCTGCAGTGCCTAAAAGCAAAGATGCTAAAACTACTCGCAAGGGAGGATTGGTTAGTTATAGGTGGGGACTATAATGTGGCTCCTGACGACATAGATGTATACGATGCGCAAGCGCTTGATGGGAAGTTGTGCTTCCATCCGAAAGAGCGCGCGGGGTTGCGTGAAATGCTGCACTTGGGCTTCACAGATGCTTTTCGAGTTTTGCATGAGGGCAAGCAGGAGTTCAGCTGGTGGAATTATAGGGAAGGGGCGTGGCAGAGGAACAGAGGCATGCGGATAGATCACTTACTGCTTTCTCCGCACGCGGTAGATAAGCTTGTTGAGTGCAGTATTCTCTCTAGTGTTAGAGGGCTAGAGTCACCATCGGATCATGCCCCCGTGATGTGTGTATTGCGCAAACTTGTGTAGTTCACTGTACATTTTGTTGGCTGGGGAATTCATTAAGACACAATGTTTAGCACCAGCACATAACGGTACGAGGAGTGCCTCTGCAACGCTTGCGCGAAAACTGCAGAATTGCTTAAAACGATTTTGATTGTATTTTAAAAGCTGATGCGATGGTATTGACCATGTACGCGTTTTTTGCAACCTTCTAGTGAGTTATATTGACCCATGTTTTAGTGCCATATTCTATCTTTCTATCTTTGACGTGTCTCGCTCTGGGACTTTTACAAGGGTGTGCAACTTCTGCCACCAAGCCCGGCCGTAATGGTGCTCATTATAAAATTGGCACGAGCTATGCTATAAATGGTATAGCCTATAAGCCACAGTACTACGATTACTACGAGGAAATCGGTATTGCCTCCTGGTACGGCGGCGATTTTCACAATAAACCTACCGCTAATGGTGATATTTTCAGCAAGTTTTTACTCACAGCTGCACACAAGACTCTGCCTATGCCCAGCTTTGTTGAAATTACAAATCTGGAAAATGGTAGAAAGGTTACGGTAAAAGTAAATGATCGTGGCCCATTTGTTGAGAATAGGATAATAGACCTCTCAGAAAAAGCCGCTACGTTGCTTGGTTTCCGTGACAAAGGTACTGCAAAAGTCAAAGTGCTCTATCTGGGAAAAATGTCCAGAAAAATGCTGCATGAACAACTCTCTAATAAAGCTAGGTATGCAAAACTGGAAGAGCGTCACAGGAAAGACCTAATTGCAGCCAAAACCAGTGTTGGTTATGTTTTGAAAGTTACTGAAGCAGCGCACGCAAAGAGGGTTGCATCTGAATTGAGAAGACAGGGCATTCAAGGAGTAAGAGTACTATTTAAGGCTGGGGAGTACCAAGTGCATATGCACTGATTATGTACATTGAAGATTATCTGCGAGTCTTAACCGACTGAGAGACTCTGCGATACTACTCAAGACCGACGTACGTGCAATAGGCTTGTGCGCAACCTCCATAAAAATGTTCTAGGTGAACATAATAAGACCTGAGGGAACTATCTGGCACTATTGCCTAGGGCTATCAGCGCATTTTTCACAGACTTCCGCCGATCTTGCGCAAGTGTTTCAGCAACAGCTGAAACTTCACATTCTGAAAGAAGTCTGTGATAGCAACGATTGCGCTGGGACATACGTACCAGGACGAAGGACCCAACACAAGTGGTTAACCACCCACAACTTGCTATAGCCTTTGCTATGTTCCAAGCCAATCCGCCAACATGGACGTTATTACTGCTAAGTGATGCAATGTTCATGGAAATGCTCACAACCCCCAATGCTATGGCTAAGTAACCAAGCGCTTTTTGACTCCTTATAGTTTTGACCCTTGAATCGTACTCCTCTTTATCCATGTATTGACCAGTCAATTGCAGCTGTTTGTGATCAGCCGTCATAGAGGCAATCCTGGATAAAATTGCGCACATTGATGCAAAGCATCCGATAACAGAGAAGTAGCGCGGGGTAGCGGTTCCGGAAATCAAGAACCCTATAGATGCGGCTGAGAGACCAATGACGATTATTGCCTCTGCGCATGTCGCAAATGTATCAATCTTCTCAAGACGGGAAAGTTCCTGTATATGCTCATTCTTGCGGTAGCTGCGTGTTTTGAGGTATAAAGCCATAGCGTATCCACACATTGCCAATGCGGAAGCTGTGGCAAAAAGTGCAATTGCGGCCTCCTTGGGCACAGCACTTGCGGCCAACGCAAAAGAGTAAGCTAGACACAAACATATCCAATAGATTATAAATACCATACGCGCGGTGGTACGCAGCGTGCCTTGCCGAAATAATATAATTCTTCTTTTTTGTGGAACAACCGCTAACTGGTTGGAAGGGGATGTACACTCTTCCTTCTGAATGAGCATAGTAAATGTCGTATCCTTACCGTGAATATGTGGCATAGTTCAAAGTGTACTTCAATTTCTGTGACTCATCGTGCTTCTAGATCGGATACGGCTCTGACAAGCATGACGCAACGGCGCATGCATCCCTGCCCGAAGTTAAACCTCACAATAACGCGTATTCTTCCGGAGTAGGGCCAGGTTTATAGAGATAAAAACACCCCAACATGGTAAATGAAAACCATTAACAATTTGCATATCAAAATCATCCTCCTTCCCCACGGGCAGCCGTGTATGAATATGCAGGTTGCAACATGGCACAAGATGTGATATCCCGTTGTCGTCGGGCTAGGTAGCTCAGGGGTAGAGCAGGAGCATCATAATCTCCGGGTCGGGGGTTCGAATCCCTCCTTAGCCACAACAATTGCCGGGTGGGCATCCTTGTTGCGTATGGCCCGCACTGGCGGCCCGAGTCCTTACAGATCTGTCCGCGTAATTGTGTTGGGCGTATTAATTAGTAAACGCGCTCATCCCGGTAGCCTGCCAGCTTGATACCGGTGTAACTATCATGACGCCTTGTTGCGTAATATCCAGAACACGAAAAAGCGCGATGAGTATTGAGTGAAAATTAGGTAGTTACCTTTCCAATCTCATCTTTTAGTTTAATAAATTATAAGAAACGTCTGTGAAGGAGGAGCGCGTTTACCTACAACAAGACAGAAAAGCCATTACATTGACTGATTTTCATGACCCAACAACTGCTTAAGGTGTCTTGTCTGGAAACATGTCTTAAATGCTATCTAAGCTGAAAGTGTCATCAGCGCACCTGCACTGATCATCCGCTATGTTAGGGTTTGTCTGCAAGTCAACCGAGAAGTACTAGTAATGCCACTCTTGGTATCGTGTGTAAGCAGGCTTCTGTGCGTAAATTGCGTTCAAGCACCTATTACCCGTTCAGCACATCAACATGCCGCCATTCACATGTATGGTCTGCCCAGTTATATAGCTGCTGGCATCACTAGCCAAAAATAGAACTACCGAGGATATGTCTTCGGGAGTACCCATGTGACCCATTGGTATGTTATTCAAGATATGCTCCTTTTGTTTTTCCGATAGTTGGGCCGTCATAGGTGTATCTATGAATCCTGGAGCGACACAATTTACTGTGATCCCACGAGATGCGAACTCTAGGGCCAAAGACTTACTCATCCCTATTATGCCAGCCTTAGATGCTGAATAATTCGCCTGGCCGACATTACCGGTAACGCCTACGATCGATGAGATGTTTATTATTCTACCACCTGCATTTTTCAGCATGGCACGGCATGCACTTTTGTTGATTCTGAATACGGCACTCAGATTAATTGCTATGACTTTATCCCAATCTTCATCAGTAATGCGGAGCGATAGCTTATCAAGCACTATGCCCGCACTACAGACCACTCCGTCAATTCCTGACATAAGCTCTGCAGCTCTATCCACTAAGGTGTCCACCTCCGCACTATTCAAAAGGTCACACTGCATAACATGTACGCCGGCCACGCACTGCGATGCAACACTCTGCAATGCATCAACGCGGGTTCCCGATATACATAGCTCGGCATTTGCTCTAGATAGAGCAATGGATATGGCAGAACCTATACCCCCAGATGCTCCCACAACCAAAAATCTTTTTCCAGATACATCAAACATCCTATCCCTCACACAGTCCCAAGCCAGTACCCGCTCAGGGTAACGAATTTGCTGGACAGTTACAATGCCATTCTGTACAATTGCGGCGCGTTTGTGTTTTGCTACCGTATTTTGCAGACACTTCGAGTACAGCCTATCAAGTTGTAGGTCTTCCTGGGCTCGTGTTTGGCCCTTTGTTGGTTTTTATGCAGGTAACGATACATGATGATAAGTCCTTTACAATCGCCTGATGAGCTGCGCAAGCGCATGCAGGGGTTGTATGGTGCTGATGAGAAAAGCTACATAAGATATTTAACCGAGCGCACTGAAGTGTCTCAAGAATCAAAGGTGCGGATATATAGCTTGGCGAAGCAGGTAATAGAGAAGGTACGCGCAAACAAAAACACCACAATGATAGACGCATTCATGCAGCAATATGGGCTGTCGACCGAGGAGGGTGTTGCGCTTATGTGTCTGGCAGAGTCTCTGCTCAGAATCCCTGACGACTGCACCATAGACGACATTATAAGAGACAAAATTACCCGTACAACTTGGAACAAGCATATAGGGCGTTCTGCATCGATATTCGTTAATGTTTCCACTTTGGCGCTCAGTATCGGTGCACATATGCTCAGGGAGGTTGATGACTCCCGATGGTACGGCATATTGGGCAATCTACTCAAAGATATGGGTGAGCCTGTTATAAGAAAAGCTGCCCTGCAGGCTATGCAGGTATTGGGCAAGCACTACGTGTGTGGGCACACAATAGAGGAGGCAATTGCAAGAAGCCATGAGGCCGGGCGTTTATGCTCCTTTGATGCTTTAGGAGAGGCTGCAAAAACTCGCGCAGATGCTGACAGATATTTTACCTCCTACATGAATATCCTAGAAGCGTTGGGGTCGGATTCAAAAGCGGGGGACGATCTGGAATCAAGGCATGGAATATCGGTTAAGCTTTCATCCCTGCATCCAAGATATGAATTCAGTCAGGCAGATTACATACTAAAGGACATATCATCTAAGTTATTAGAGCTGTGTCAGGTTGCAAAGAAGTACAACGTTGGGCTGACAATAGACGCCGAAGAGGCGCGCAGGTTGGAGCTGTACCTTATGGTGTTAGACACAGTGTTTTCTGACAGCTCTCTCAACGGTTGGGAGGGGCTTGGTTGCGTCATACAGGCTTATCAAAAAAGGGCGCTGGCCGCTCTTGATTTTGTAGAAGATATAGCTATAAGGGCGAATCGCAAGATGATCGTCAGGCTAGTGAAGGGTGCTTATTGGGATTATGAGATCAGAAATGCCCAAGAGATGGGATTGGATGGGTATCCAGTGTTTACTAGGAGGGCATACACGGATGTTTCCTATCTTGCATGTGTGCAGAAGCTCTTAAGCAAGCCTGGGACCTTCTATCCATGCTTTGCAACCCATAACGCTTACACCTTGTCTTTTGTTTTGGAAATGGCTGATAAGGACCATCCAGGGTTTGAGTTCCAACGCTTATATGGCATGGGACAAGGCTTGTACGACTATGTCACCAAAGAGGTTGCGCCAAATGTTCGCTGCCGAGTGTATGCCCCCATAGGGCAACATCAGGAATTGTTACCTTATTTGATTAGGCGGTTGATCGAAAACGGGGCCAACGTTTCTTTCGTTAACATGATCAACGATGCTGACATTCCCGCGGAATGCTTGTGCGCTGATCCATTAGAAAGGGCAACATCCTTCGAGTATGCTCCGCACCCTTGCATCCCATTGCCTTCGGAGATGTTCCCGGATGGTAGGATAAACTCTGCCGGGGTAAACACCTCTGACTCGCTTTCTATGCTTGCGTTAAGTGAAGAAGTTAGCGCATTCGACGACACTTGTTGGAAAGCCTGTCCAATAATCGGTGGCCAGGATATTGAAGAGGGAGAGCTTTACGAGGTATTTTTCCCTGCAAGCCTCAGCACCAAAGTGGGAGAGGTTTTGGCTGCCACTCCTGAACATGCTTTGCAGAGTATAGAGGTTGCGCGCAGCTCGTTCTACAGGTGGAGCAACACCCCTGTGGAGGAGCGTGCCGCCATCCTAGAGCGTGCCGCGGATTTACTTGAGAAAGGGCGTGGTAAGTTCTTTTCCTTACTAATAAGAGAGGGTGGTAAGGTAATCTCTGACGCTGTCGCAGAAATCCGAGAAGCAGTGGATTTCCTGCGGTACTACGCGATGCTTGCTAGAGATCAGCTGACCAATCCGATAAAACTCCCTGGACCAGCTGGAGAGGAGAATTATCTCTACTTTGAAAGTAGGGGGGTTTTCGTTTGTATATCACCTTGGAACTTTCCCCTAGCTATTTTCTTGGGTCCTATTGCGGCAGCTCTTGTCACTGGTAACACGGTTATAGCCAAGCCCGCTGAACAAACCTCTTTGGTAGCTTATGAGGCAGTGAAGCTACTATACGAGGCTGGTGTCCCGACGGATGTGCTGTGTTTTGTGCCGGGACGAGGAGAGGTGTTGGGTAATGCCTTGCTTAGCAGCGCAAGCATTGCAGGGGTCGTATTTACTGGTTCCACCGAAACTGCAAATATAATCAACCAAGTGGTAGCTGGGCGGGGCCGGGATATAATCCCGCTGATTGCCGAAACTGGAGGCATTAATGCCATGATAGTTGACAGCTCAGCATTGCCAGAGCAGGTTGTTGAAGACGTTATCACCTCTGCGTTTAAGAGCGCTGGGCAGCGCTGCTCTTCCTTAAGGGTGCTGTTCCTACAGGAAGAGGTTGCGGACAAGACAATAGAGATGCTTTTAGGTGCCGTGGCAGAGCTGAGGTTGGGTAATCCCATGGCGCTTAGCACTGACATAGGCCCAGTCATCGACCAGCAGAGCTTTGATATGCTAACTTCTTATGCAGAGGAGATGCGGAAAAAGAAGATCAAGCTGCTGTGCAGGGCAGATATCAGCTATCTATCCGGTGAAGAGGAGGGGTATTTCTTCCCTCCACATATCTTTGAGCTGGAGTCGGTATCCCAGCTCAGCCGAGAAGTATTTGGACCTGTACTCCACGTCATAAGATATAAAAAGCCTGACCTACTAGGCATGCTTGACGATATAAATAGTACCGGATATGGGCTTACTTTTGCTATACAGAGCAGGATACAGAGCAGCATCGACGATATAACTGACAGGATAGGAGCGGGTAATGTGTACGTAAACAGGAATCAAGTCGGCGCTGTGGTGGGAGTACAGCCTTTTGGGGGTCGAGGGCTATCAGGAACTGGTCCCAAGGCTGGAGGTCCGCACTATTTGCATAGATTTTTGACAGAGAAAACCGTTACAGTTAATGCCGCTGCGCTCGGGGGCAGCGTGTCCTTAGTATGTTTAGAAGATGAGTGGGCGTAGTTTGCCCGCCTCCCCCGGGATTTTTAAAGGAAGAAGCCGTCGCAGTTAATGCCGCTACACCGGGGGCGTGTCCTTGGCTTGCTCGGAAGATGAATGGTACGTGATATGTACCAGCACACATAAACCGGCAAATGATAGGGCTGGCTTGTACCAACACCCTTTTGGTGGTAGTGTACGTGCGTAGGCGGGTTTGGCTTAGCGTTAAGCAAACGTGATGGAAATCGTACGCAAGCACTCCTGTATCATTGACGTCATGAAGATTTCTGGTTACAGAATATTCTTGAGACACACCCGGCATGAACCCAGGAACGTCAATAAGCGTGACAATTGGTATGTTAAAGGCATCACAAAACCTTACGAACCTGGCAGCCTTTCTTGATGCATCAATATCCAAACACCCAGCCAGATGCAGCGGCTGGTTCGCTACAAACCCCACAGTGTGGCCGCCTATCCTGCCAAAGCCTGTTATAATGTTTTTCGCAAAATCCGGTTTTAACTCGAAAAACACCCCCTCGTCACACACTTTGTGTATAAGCTCGTACATATCATACGGAATGCTGCTACTATGGGGGACCAGAGTGTTTAAGGACTCGCTTTCTCTGTCCACAGTATCTCTTGTCTCTCTGAATCTGGCAGTGCTCTTATTATTTGCAGGCATAAACGAGAAAAACTTCCTTACCTGACGCAGCGCATCAATTTCATCGCTAAAAGCGCGATCGGCAACTCCGGTCTTCTTCGTGTGTATGGCAGAGCCGCCCAAATCTTCCTGGGTAACTTCTTCAAAGGTAACCTTCCGAATAACATCCGGTCCGGTAACAAACATGCATGAGCTGCCACGCACCATGAATACAAAGTCAGTCAATGCGGGGGAATACACCGCACCACCTGCACATGAACCCATGATTAGAGATATTTGCGGGACCACCCCAGACATTTCAACATTATAGTGAGAGTATTGTGGCAAGGCTTAGTGGTAGAAGTTGTGTACCCTTACAAAAATCCTAGAGCGAGGCACGCCAAAAAGACAGAAAATAGAATAGGCACTAAAGTATGGGTCAATGTGACCCACTAGAAGGGGCTGAAAAAACGTGTATATGGTCAATACCATCGCATCAACTGTATTCCTGCAGAAAGATCTTGCCGTAGCTAGCCAGAGAATCCACTCCCTCCTGTATACGGGGCACCACCGGAATCGTTAATCCATATCACAGGCATCCCCACCTTGGCGGCTATGTAGTACAGCCGGGGGTTCTTAGTATAATGTGGGCGGCATATCCAGACTTCTACAGTGCAGCATTGCAACGCATTTGGTAGGGCTTCTTGCTTGAAGCTTTGCATTAAGAAGGCTGAGCAAAGATCACCGAAAACGCAGTAATTATGTACACTGATATGGGGTCGATCTGCGGGGAAAGGCACATACGCGAGGCCTTGCACTGACTTTTACAATGCGGTACGTATGAGCCAATTCCTGGAAAATTGCTTCCCGGTCAAAGGCATCTCACTCTAAAATCCCACTATGTTCCGCGCAATTTTCCCCATATGAATCATAAAAGCAGCTGTGCGACAGACAGCAAACATAGCCTTTTGAATACAGTCCTAGGAGAAATTGACGAGCTCTTTGAAAAGAAAGAAAAGCAGCTACAAAGTATGTTAGATAGTGCTCTTCATGCATTTTTGGAGCAATTTAGAGATATGCTGGAGGAAGAGCTAGTACAACTATCACAGAAGGAGTACACAAAGCTATTTGCAGAAACCACCTCCGATAATATCAGTCAAACAGTAACTATCTCACATTTGTACCAAAAAAACTTAGAGATTATGAGCAAGATAATGCTAGAAATTATACAAGAAACTCTCAAAAATTTTACTGCGGTTTAGGGGCTTACATGCTAGCAAATCCTGCCTTTCACGTAGTGCGTAAAGCGCCACCAACGAGTTTTCCCGTCACACTGACAGAGGTAAAGTCCTTTTTAGGAATCAACAACAACAGCGAGGATGGCTTACTGACAAATATCATATCGATGTCTTCAGAGTACGCCCAATGGTATATAGAACAGTCACTAAGCAGGCAAACCTGGGTACTATCCCGCAGCGGAGGTAATATTCCCAAAAAAATATTTTTACCGTTTGGACCTATTGTTTCTGTGGTATCTGTGAGAGTGGCAACACAAAATGCTGCCCTACGTACCGTTACAAAAAAAGAATATTCCGTCGATAGTCTGCAGTCTAGCGTAGTGGTATACGCGGCAATCGGCGCCACAAAAATAGAGATAGTATACGAGGCTGGTTATGCGGACACGCGCGATATTCCCACGCAAATCAAGCATGGAATATTGCATCATGTAGCAGTTGCCTATAAAAAGCGAGATTCCATGACCGTCGAACATCTGGCATTTATCAAGGAGATATACGCGCCTTTCAGGGAAGTAAGGCTGGTGCTGTAATGAACGTTGTGGACCTATATGCATTGGTATTAGAGCGCCTGCGATCGGACCATATCATAAGAAATTTAGTGAGCTGCATATATGAGCAAGCCCCCACCGTGGCAAGCATACCGTACGCTCACCTGCACGTACGTCATATTGAAGATATAGCAACATTTGACAAAGTAGCTCTCAAAGCGCACATGGCATGCTACATCTTCAGTTACAGCATTCTAGAAACCATAAAAATTGCGAAACACGCAAAAAATGCATTACAGCAGCTGTTTCAGGAGCTGGAACTCACATTTATCGGTAGGGGATATAAGGTAGTGCGGAGAGGAGAGATCTTTCAATCCACCCTAGGCTTTGAGGTGTTAATAGATGATAGTATTAAAATTCAGAAATGACAGCGGCGACTGCGTCACTTTAAGTGGCATTCAGAACATTCGATTAACGTTACGTAACAAAAATTCTGAAGTTAAAGGTGTCCTCTCAGGAGGGTGGAAAAACTCTCTCAACGGCACAGGAGATAAGAATGTTGCGGTGCGCATCACAGGAATTGCCGAACACTCGGCGGCAGAAAGCGTATTGCTGGAGGGCTCATTCGAAAACCGCGCTCTGAATTGCACATTACTGCTTGGTAGTAGGACAAAAGTAACCATGAAGTGCTTTGTTGAGCTGTATGAGTGGTATTACGAGGTTGGAAATTTGGGGAGTTTCAATGTGGTGCTGATTAGCAGCGGACTGGTTCACTACAATCAGAACGCGAAAGACGACTAATTCTCAATATGTGAATAAATTAACTATAAGTTTATCTCAAACATATAAGATTGCGCATACATCGCACATTTTCATACATGGAAAAGGTAGTATCCCACAGCCGAATAGCACGCAAGTACTCTCCGGAAGCAAAGCGCTATATAGGGCTTGTATTAAGGCATGGCACACCCGGACAAGCCATGATAATGCGTGGGATACTAAAAACCCACTCCCATGCGCGCTCATGTCCCACAAAAGTAATGGATATAAGGGGGCCTCAAAAGGCGCATTTGCACCTTCTTGAGAGATATAAAGTACGCACATGCGATAGGTGGGTAGCGAGGGCTCATATCGCGTCGAGAAAGCCGTTGCATTGTAAACAATCTTCCCAAAGCATAGAGGATATTATACGCGCACTTAAAGCGGAAAAGGCAGCCACATGTATACACAAACAGTGGCAACACAGAGCAGCATATTCAGCCAAATCTGTGTTCAAGACTATGCTAAAAGTAAAAGTTGCACACGGTATGGATCCAATACAGAGGGCAGGACAAACCACAGAATCCAACATACGTGAAGCTGCAATGTACGGCCGAGCATTGAAAAAACCGCAGAATAAGAGAGGTATATCATTTATCTTTAAGCTTTTAATAAATCTGCTATTCGCACTAATTTTTCCACTAATGTTCAAGGGAGATACCATGGTGCAATACATTCTCAAGGGACTTGAGTACCAACAGAAGGAAAAGGAAAAAGATTCGGGTCGCCGACATGGTTATGCGTGTATTGCACGGTAAACTGTAAACCACAGGCATATACAAAAAATATGAAATAAACCGGCAGTTATGGTATGAAATTCATTAAATTTCTGAAGCTTGTCTTTGGAACTATAGCTACTGATAGTCGATATGTTGACAATTGGCACATAAGAGCGATATCAGACAGATTAGAGGCCGTTTTGGCCGGAAAAATTAAGCGCCTCATAATAAACGTACCACCAAGATCTATGAAGTCTATATGCGTGAGCATTGCATGGCCTGCATGGATTTTAGGTTTGAACCCAAAAGCTAGGATTATAGCTGCAAGTTACTCACAAATTTTAAGCGAAAGGTTATCATTAGACACCAGGTATATATTGCAGGCTAATTGGTATCAGGAGCTGTTTCCAGAAGTAAAAATCATCAAGGATCAAAACACAAAGCATAGGTTCCAAACTACGCAGCTCGGGTATAGATTTGCCACCTCAGTTGGGGGAACAATCACCGGGGAGGGTGGCAATTTCCTGATAGTCGATGATCCAATGAATCCTTTACAATCTGAAAGTAGAACATATAGACAAAAAGTATGCAATTGGTTCAATCAAAGCCTGTTGACAAGATTGAACGATAGGAGAAACGGGGTTGTGGTTGTAGTCATGCATAGGCTACACACAGAAGATCTGACCGGGCATTTACTAGCAAAAAAGGGTTACGGTAACAGGTGGCACCATTTATCTCTGCCGTTGGTGTCTACTAGAAAAACCAAGGTGTACTCCTTTGCCTTGCCAAGCATACTACAGAGCAGCGGCCGAAAATCGAGGAGGGTACTGCATGTTAGGCAAGATAACGAGCCTTTACGCAGAAGCATGAGCGCTCAATACATAGCGCGCTTGAAGCAGGACGTTGGAACATATGCGTTTTCCTCGCAATACCAACAAGATCCTATAGACAATCTGGGCAAAGGAATCATAAAGCGCCAATGGTTCAAGCGTTATGTTGATCAGATACCGCACGAAGAGTGTGTTATAGTGCAAAGTTGGGACACCGCAGGCACCGAGGCCCGCAGTAGTAATTTCAGCGTATGCACCATCTGGGCACACAAGGGTAGAGACCACTTCCTACTGGAAGTATACAGAGTTAAACTCAAATACGTCGCGCTCAAGAGATTAGTTTTGCACTTAGAAAGCCTTTGGAAGCCAAATGCCGTGCTTATTGAGGGCAAGTCAAGTGGTATTCAGCTTACTCAAGAATTGAGCCACCTACCAATCATATCGGTTGTTCCCATGGGTGCGAAAGACATTAGAGTTTTCAAGATTATCCCAATGATAGAGTCAGGCCATGTATTTCTCCCACACGAAGCTTCATGGTTAGGTGATTTCGAGCAGGAGGTATGTTCATTCCCGTACTATAAACACGATGACCAAGTTGACAGCATGACACAGTTCTTATTATGGGTTCGTGACACAATGCCAGCAGAGGAGGGGTGCCCGCAAATTAGAGTAATTTAGCGATAGGGAAGGGGTGTACACCTGCTCCTGTTGCAGCATGGAGCTTGAAGAAGTATGTAGAACTTTCAGGACTTTTTCAGGGCTTCGGGGCAGAAATTGGTGGAAATTTGCCTAATTAGCTTGAATACATAATATATATTATGGAAAATAAATTAAAATCGCGGATAGAAGCTAAGCATATATGTTGTAATAATAAATTCCGCAACAACAAAACAACACGTCATTACTACAGTTGGCCAGCGGTCGCAAACTTGTTTGTATGAGCCCGTGCATTAACTCTGAAATTAGAATCCGTATACGCTACAACTGCGCTATCAGACGAGATGGCGTATGCGATAGTAAAATCCATTGCATCTAATATTAGCAGGTTTCATGAGCTTAGTGGTGCTCTGCGGAAGCTCACACTCAGGGATCTGGTGACTAGTGGAAGTGCAGTTCCGCTGCATGATGGTGCAGAACGCTTTTACAGAGAAACTGGCATGTTGAAATAGCTCCGTAGAATGGTTGCAATTTTGGGGATAGAAACCAGTTGTGACGAGACCGCGGTTGCAGTCTTAGATGGACGTAGTGTACTATCGCATGAAGTATTATCTCAGAAGGAGCACTCGTCTTTTGGTGGTGTAGTACCAGAAATTGCA
Source organism: Anaplasma ovis str. Haibei (assembly GCF_002214625.1). NCBI lineage: Bacteria > Pseudomonadati > Pseudomonadota > Alphaproteobacteria > Rickettsiales > Anaplasmataceae > Anaplasma > Anaplasma ovis. The sequence continues at coordinate 497,019 of NZ_CP015994.1, read as the reverse complement.
GCAAGAGCCCATTCTGATTTTCTACATGTTCTGGTCTCCAAGGCTATGGGCAGTGCAGGTCTAGAGTTTAGTGACTTAAGTGCAATTGCAGTAACATCTGGTCCCGGATTAGTGGGTTCACTTATAGTTGGTGTGATGCTTGCCAAAGCAATTGCATATGTGACACGTAAACCCATTATTGCTGTGAATCACCTTGAGGCGCATGCACTGGTGGCACGTATGATCTATACCGACCTTGAATTTCCATTCTTGATACTAATAATATCCGGAGGACACTGCCAATTCTTAATTGCACATGATGTCGGTAGGTATACAAAACTTGGTGAATCAGTTGACGACTCACTGGGAGAGACCTTTGATAAGGTGGCTCTCCCCTACTACATAATACCGCCACCCACATGCGGAACAGGAAAATGTATCGGGTATGAGCTCAGAGCTTCTTTGAAGTGAGAAAATAGTTCACATCCACATTATCACTCGTTACACACCAATCGTTCTGTAACACCCTATACTTCATACCGCTAATATTCTGCACCATAACCCCTTTAGCCCGCAGTATGGAACACACCTCACTTGGTTTGACAAATTTGTTCCAGCTGTGCGTTCCCCTAGGCACCCACCGCAAAATATGCTCCGCAGCCACTATTGCCAACATCATAGACTTTAATGTTCTATTCAGCGTAGAAAGAAACAGCGTACCCCCCTTTTTGAGCAACCTACAGGCATTTTCCAGGCAAGATTCTAGATCCATAACATGTTCAACAACTTCCATCAGCGTGACTATATCGTAAACTTCCGGATGATTCGCACAGAATTGGTCTAGATGTGCGCAATGGTACCGAATATCCAGCCCCACCGCACGCGCGTGCGCAGCAGCAACCTCTATGCTTTCTTGACTGGGATCTACTCCGGTAACGGAAAAACCTAGCCGTGCCATAGATTCCGCAAATATGCCCCCGCCGCATCCTATATCTAATACAGAACTTTTGGAGAAGCTGCTATCCAACTGTGAAAGTACGTATTTTACCCTTGCAGGATTCACTTTATGCAAAACGGAAAAGCTATTCCCATCCCACCACTCAGAGGCCAAGCCGGAAAACTTGCGGACTTCCGCATTGTCAACACTACAGCACATGCGCTAAGACCGAAAACAGCCTGAGTTTCCATTGCGGCACAGAAACAGGCATATTAACTCATGGACAACGGTATTACAGCAGCTACCCACTGCAACTTCCAACCTCCCCCAATTTTTTCACTCTGGCCGCGTGCCTACCGCCCAGGAACCTGGTAGTGAGAAAGGTGTACAGCACAGACTTAGCCACATCAGGCTCTATGTATCTGGAGCCAAAGCACAAAACATTTGCGTCATTATGCTCCCTAGCTAGCCTAGCGAACACTGAATCATGGCACAGCGCGGCCCTGATCCACCTACTCCTGTTGGCTGCTATACTCATCCCTATTCCCGTGCCACAAATCAACACCCCAAAGCTTGTGTCAGACACGCAATCAACCACGCCCGGCACATAATCAGGATAATCCACGGCATCATCGCTAACATCACAGCCGCAGTCAGCAACCTTACACCCAAGACCCTCCAGGTACGTACCGAGAAGAAGTCGGAGCTGCACACCTGCATGATCTGAAGAAACAAAAACCCTATCCACCACTAACACAGCACGCACTCAGGCTGAGAACCAATACACATGAGGGCGACTCCCGGTTGGTAGTCTCACTCATATATCCAATAAAGTCAAAATAATTATGAGAATGTCTCTCCCTACCCCCTATTTTTCGCTATATTTTTCTTTACAACTAAACTTTTAAAGTGTATTACCGCCTGTGATGTTATACCTATAGTATATATAAATGCCTGAGATAAGCGAAGATCCCGGTGCGATAATAGAGTCCACGCTGAACCATTTGAGTGCTACCAGGGAGTATGCGGAGGCTTTTAGGGGCGACATAGTAAGTGCCTTTAAGTCTAGCGCGATTCCTGAGGTGCAGTTTCGGTATATGAAGGAGCGGGTCGAGAAGTTCTTGAACCAGATAGACCTGTACGAGAGCATATTCGTCAGCATCAGGGACGCTTATTCCGCGGCGGTAAAGTAGCAGAAGCCTCCTATTGTCTCCCACCTGTTCGCCCGGTGCGCGCTTCCTGTGCCCCGGCTGTTGCAAGCGGGTTGTCTCTCTCGCCGTGGTGGCTGGGTGCGTGCAGCGTTGGTTGCGAGCTTGGTTTTTGTGCTGCCTGGTGCTGTTGTCGCCATCACCAAAAACGATGCCACAATTTCTCTTTGTTTTCGGTTCTGTGACCTCTTCGTGCTCAATCTGCGCTACGGAGCGGGAAATAGCCTCGAGAGAGCCGGCTACATCAGCCTTGAGTATCATGTTGACTCCTTCCTCGGGCCTACTCATGGAGAACACCGGCCCCGCGAAAACGCCGCCATTCTTACTGGACTCACGCTCACGGGAGAAGTTAATCCCTGCCCTGTGCTCAAGCAAATCCCTGGCATGTTTCTCGGAAGGCATCACCAAAAAGATGTCACCCGCTTTAGGTACTTTATCAAGCCCTAAAACCCTAACGGGCATGGATGGAAATGCTTCCTCAACACTATTATCGCCGTCATCAAACATGTTGCGCACTTTCCCGTACGAACCATCCCCAGCTACTATTACGTTCCCCTTCCTTAGCGTACCCCTCTGTACTATTACAGTCGCAACTACGCCACAATTCCTCTCTATCTTCGACTCTATTACCACACCTTGCGCCCTACCCTCAACTGGGGCCCGTAACTCTAACATCTCGGCCAAAAGCAAGACACTTGATTTCAGCTTATCTAAATTCTCTCCAGTCTTCGCAGAGACCGGTACAATTATGACGTCTCCCCCAAGCTTCTCTGGTACCACACCGTGCTGCAGCAGATCATTAGTAATCTTATCAACATTGGCATCGCTCCTGTCTATCTTGTTGACTGCTACATTTGATGCACGTAACTATGTAGCTGACTGCACGTTTGTCACCAGCGATAGGTACGCATCAGTTCACGTGCATAGCTTGGCAGGAATGTAGTGGCAATGAGGAGAAAAGGGCTGGCCAGTGGCGTACGTAGTACCGGAGGTTATGAGGAGCCCCACCACAACCCAGAGGCCTCTTGAGTGTATAACAAGCTTACCATGTACGATGTAGGTATAGATAAAGCCAGCCCCGGTCAGATGTTGGAGTTCACAGCGATCCAGATCACTCACGTCACGGTGTGTGCCCTCCCGCGGCCATAACCCTTATTGTAACGCACCCACACCGCATTCAATCATCGACCCAAGGTTGTGAGTAAGATCCAGATGGAGAGGGAGTTATCTGACATTGGTGACAGTGGTCTTACACTAGAGCCGAGGCCGCCGGTTGTCACTGTAATGGGTCACGTGGATCATGGTAAGACCTCGCTACTCGACATTTTGCGCAAGTCTAACGTTGCAGAAAAGGAGTTCAGGGGTATTACGCAGCACATAGGTGCTTATCAGATAGATGTTGATGGTAAAAAGATAACCTTCCTTGATACACCTGGGCACGAGGCGTTTTCTGATATGCGTGCCCGGGGTACTAACGTCACCGACATAGTTATATTAGTGGTAGCTGCTGATGATGGAGTTACGCCCCAAACTGTGGAATCCATAAATCACGTTAAGGCTGCAGGTGTATCCATGGTGGTAGCAGTCAACAAGATATTGCAGCAACAGAACTGCGTATAAGCTCTACAGACTGGTCGAATACGGCCTGTTCCCCCGCGGTTAAGGGAAACTCTATTACCTCTTCCACCCCTTTTTCGCCTATAACCACTGGAACACCAACAAACAAATCGCGTACCCCATATTGGCCATCTAGATACGCAGAACACGGCATAATTGAGCGCTTATCGCGAATGTAAGACTCGAGCATATGCGCACACGAAGCCGCAGGCGCGCAGTATGCAGAGCCGGTTTTCATAAGTTTAACGATCTCCTCTCCACCTTTGCGAGTCCTCTCCACAATTGCAGTGATGTCATCCCGATTCAAGCGACCGCTTTCTATTAAGCTATCGATCGGTACCCCACCCACGGTGGAATACCTAAGCAACGGCAGCATAAGGTCTCCATGGCCACCCAAAACCATCGAAGAAACACTGCTTACCGAAACGTTCATGTGCCGGGCTAAGAAGAAGGAAAAGCGGGCAGAATCCAAGACCCCAGCCATGCCTACTACCCTGCTTGGCGGCAGACCGGAGTATTTGTACATGCACCATACCATAGCATCGAGCGGATTGGTGACGACGATCACTAAAGCCTCGGGAGAATACCTGGCGATATTCTCGGCAATATTCTTCACAATTGCAGCATTCGTGTTCAGCAAATCCTCGCGGCTCATCCCCTCTTTCCTGGGAACCCCAGCAGTAACTATCACAGCGTCAGAGTGTCCTATCGCGGCATAATCTGAGCCACCTGTAATAGCAACATCAGAACCCAGTAAGGCCAATGCTTGCCCTACATCAAGAACTTTACCCTCCGTCATACCGCCTGCAACATCAACAAGCACTAACTCCTTCACCACCTGTGATGTACCAAGCATATGTGCTAGCGCCCCTCCAATGTTACCAGCACCAATGAGCGACACTCTTGCAGACCGGGAATTACGCATAAGAAAAAGCAAACCTGAACCTACCACACCCTAACAAATTGCTAGGATTTGTCAAGTTCCAAGCAGATCTCCCGCTCTCCAAATAACCGCGACAGAGGTTCCTCTGTCTTGCATTGACGAAGTTGCTGGTTTAGATAACTCTACTATACATTCGCTAACAACTGGGTACTCCCGTACTATACAGCCAATAAGATCCTTGGCTGCATCCTCTAACAGCTCACGCCCATGTGCTTCAAATGCTCCTGCCACCAGCTTTTTCAAGCGTGAGTAGCATATTATATCGGACTTTGCGGAGTAAGAGAGGCTTACATCCACTAAAACTTTCTGCTTCAGTGCCTTCTCCCAGTCATACACCCCTATTCGCGTATAAACCGATAATCCAGCTATGCTCAACCGAAAGACCACAAAAATTCCCGATGAAAAAAGTATTCACGGTTCTATAATAGACTAACCGACTTGTCCAGGGAGTTTGCAATGCAGCGTTTACAGAAAGTGTTTTCTTGGGTTTCAGATAAGCTCCTTTTCCCTTTTGGGCGGACCAAAGCACCCAAAGACGGGGAGCTATGCTACGTTTCGGGTGCAAGAAGGTGCATAAGCACCATGATAGACCTTGCCATTATAGTGTTTATGCTGCAGTTGGTACACGCAGTTTTCTTTCTCACCTTTCCAAAAAGTGAGACCACCTTCAAAGCGATTGAAAAGCACAGGATGGGCGCTTCCCTGACTAAGGATGAGAGGATTCTGAGAAACAAACAGATATATAAGGCGGTTGCGCTACAAGTCGTACAATTGGTTATCGTGTTTGTCTATCACGTGTATATGTGGATAAATTTTAAAGGTACTGTGGGCAAGTTATTAGTAGGACTTAGAGTAATAGATGAGAACACATTAGAAGCTATGAGCCTGGGCCAAGCAACAAAAAGGTTCTTCAGCACTGCACTATCTGGCATACCATTAGGGCTTGGAATTGTGTGGTCAAACTTTGATTCGCGTAAGAGGGCATGGCACGATATGATCGCGAAGACCGTAGTTGTGACCAACAAAAGCCTTAAACGCTGCAAGGAGTTACAAGCAACCCAGGGGCCATCGAGCTCTGGGAATGAGCCCTAGAGACGAGAAATTGCCACTGCGCAGGTTTTCGAGCCCGGCCCATCCCACCATGATGCCGTTATCCGTGCACAACTCTTGGGGGGGAAACACTGCATCAAATCCCAGTGTGTTGGCACACTTATGTATGCTGCCGCGCAGAAAATTGTTGGCAGCCACGCCCCCACTTACAACTATTTTACTGATGCTACTATCTGAAGCCTTTGCTGCTGCCATCGCGTTTGCAATTCTGCTAACCAAGATTTCACTAACGCATTGCTGAAATGACGCACAAACATCATATACAGCCTGATTATCTAACCTTCCCTCCCTAGCAATGGCATAGCGCACCGCAGTTTTGAGGCCAGAAAACGAAAAATTGCACCCGGGTTTACTTTTTAGGGCTCTAGGAAACGGAAATCTGTGCGCATCTCCCTTCAGTGCACAATTTTCTACCTCAGGCCCCCCTGGATATCCCAGGCCAAGCATTCTGGCCACCTTATCAAAGGTCTCTCCCAGTGAGTCGTCAACTGATTCACCAAGTTTTGTATACCTACCGACATCATGTGCAATTAAGAATTGGCAGTGTCCTCCGGATATTATTAGTATCAAGAATGGAAATTCAAGGTCGGTATAGATCATACGTGCCACCAGTGCATGCGCCTCAAGGTGATTCACAGCAATAATGGGTTTACGTGTCACATATGCAATTGCTTTGGCAAGCATCACACCAACTATAAGTGAACCCACTAATCCGGGACCAGATGTTACTGCAATTGCACTTAAGTCACTAAACTCTAGACCTGCACTGCCCATAGCCTTGGAGACCAGAACATGTAGAAAATCAGAATGGGCTCTTGCTGCAATTTCTGGTACTACACCACCAAAAGACGAGTGCTCCTTCTGAGATAATACTTCATGCGATAGTACACTACGTCCATCTAAGACTGCAACCGCGGTCTCGTCACAACTGGTTTCTATCCCCAAAATTGCAACCATTCTACGGAGCTATTTCAACATGCCAGTTTCTCTGTAAAAGCGTTCTGCACCATCATGCAGCGGAACTGCACTTCCACTAGTCACCAGATCCCTGAGTGTGAGCTTCCGCAGAGCACCACTAAGCTCATGAAACCTGCTAATATTAGATGCAATGGATTTTACTATCGCATACGCCATCTCGTCTGATAGCGCAGTTGTAGCGTATACGGACGCCCGCACCGATATTGTCTTAATATCTTGAGGATTGTTGTTATACGTATTTCCGGGTATCAAACCTGCGGTATAGTACGGGTATTTCTCCACAAGCTCTGCTACTAAAGCATCACCCAGAGAAAGTGCAACAGCGTCACAAGTAGCCGAGGCCTCCTGCATTCCAGCATTAGGGTGCCCTACAAAATCTGTTATCACATCTATTTTCCCGTCACACAACGCTTGAACCTGCTCTGAAGATTTGAGGTCAGAAGCCACAAGAAAGTCCTTTACAGTCCAACCTTTGGTTTTTAACAGACTGAGAATAGCCGTCCTGACCCCAGTACCGGGAGCACCCACATTTATCCTCTTGCCTTTTATGTCATCGATGGACTTAATACCGGAGTCCTTTCTGACAACTATGGTTAGATACTCTTTATGCATAGAGGCAAGCAGCCTCAAATTATCCATAGGAGGGATTCCTGAATATATGTCATCACCCGTATACGCGTGGTATCCTATGTCGGATTGAGCCACACCAATATCCATGGTACCCCTACGCATGGAATTTAAATTATAAACACTGCCGGCAGTCGTGGAAGTAGAACAAATTAGCTGTCCTGGCCTACCTCCCTCACCGTAACTAAGTACAACAAACTTGCACAGTCCACCACCTATGGAATAATACACATTGGTCATGGACCCTGACCCAATAAGCACAAAGCTTTTTTGGGACTCAGAAAGCGCCGGCCTACCAAATAACAAAAATGAGCAACTACAAATCGTGATGAATCCGGCAACTATTGCTCGGAGCATAAAAAACCTATAATTCCAACACACTGCTTATCATTCCGCAAAACTCATTGACTTTCGTCCCTGCACTTCCAACCAGCACCCCAGATAAGCCATCAATCCGTGACTTTAGAGCGCATATGTTATCCTGATTTACGGACCCGCCGTAAAGTATGGTGCGCACAGAACTATGAGACCTGATTGTATCAAGAGACTCTTTTATTATCTCTAAATCAGGAATAGTTGAACCTCCTATGGCCCAAACCGGTTCATACGCAACTATAAATTCCCCACATTTCGGGCAACATTTATTGCATTGCTCTATTAGTATATCACTGGATATACCACCATTTCTCTCCTGAAGTGTTTCACCAACGCATATTATAGGTGTAATCCCCTCTTCCATGGCGGATTCAGCCTTCAATCTGATATCCGCATTTTCTTCAGCGAATGCACTGCGCCTGTCAGAGTGCCCAAGAATGACGTAGTCACAACCACACTCTCTTAACATTGCAGCGCTTATCTCACCAGTGCAGCCCTTATTTATCCCAGAGAAGCAGTTCTGTGCCCCAAGCTTTACCGACGGACACCTAGAGTTAAACGCCGACATCAAAGTGAACGGAGGGCATATCACCAACTCAATGGGGCTATTGTTAAGAAGCTTCGGCGCGAAGTTGGTGTCAATCGCAGTAAGAAAATCCCTCACTAAAGCGACATCCCCATTCATCTTCCAATTGGCCACAACAAAAAAGGACATAGGCTCCACAAGAGGTATAAGAGAGCCGGCTGCCGGACTCGAACCGACAACCCCCTGATTACAAGTCAGGTGCTCTACCAATTAAAGCTAAGCCGGCCAGCGACGCGAGAAACCAAGCCGCAAAAGCTAGTGACAGAATGATATACATGTTAGGATAAAAGTCAAAAGGTTAATTTTCAGCTATGCTATTGACAATTCCTAGATAGTTGCACAGTGCACACCATGAGACATAAAGCGTACAAATCGCTTGGACAGAACTTCATTTTAGATCCCTTGATAGCGGAAGAGATAGTCTCCTACGCTGGAAGAATAGAGGGATATCACGTAATAGAGGTTGGTCCCGGGTTTGGAACCATGACCGAAGTAATTCTAAGGGGTAAAGTTGCAAGTCTACTGGCAGTTGAGAAAGATCGCAGACTATCACCTATACATCAGAGTTTGATGAAGAAACACCCAAACTATAGGTACATAGAGCATGACGTTTTAGAGATAAATTTGGAGGCGATGGTCTCAACGCCAAGCAAAATGATCGCTAACTTGCCGTATAACATATCAGTAATCTTACTACTCAAAATGTTAAGTTATATACACAATTTTGAGAAACTAACCCTAATGTTCCAAAAAGAAGTGGCAGAAAGATTAGTGGCCAAACCGGGCACCAAAAGCTACTCTACGCTTTCTGTTCTGGTACAACTGTTGTGCGACGTAGAAAAAGTGAAAGACCTGCAACCTTGCGTCTTTTCTCCCCCTCCAAAGGTTTGTTCATCAATAGTCAACATCACACCCTTGGGCGCTCTAAGATTCCCAGTGGATTATCAATACATGCTCAAGATGCTAAAAAAAGCATTCGGCTGCAAGAGAAAGACCATGCGGAATGCTTTGGGGCTCTCTCGCCAAGAATTTGATGCATTGCTCGCAGCGTGCGAAATACCGCCATCTACCAGGGCCGAGAATCTTTCCGTGGAGCAACTCTGCATGGTGTCAAACTTCCTGCAGTCACGGCAATATCAATTCTCTACGGGTCAACCTTAGCCGCAAGCTTTTGCAGTGAGTTAAATCTCGGACTGAAAGCGTAACACACCACAGCAAGACGCGCAATTTCAGGTTCTCAGAACACCGACAACACCGGAATGCTATAACCGCCAACCAACAAACAGTGTCTTTTATTGCTGAATTTTAACCGATGATATAGCCTTAAACCCGAAATACACGGAAATTTTCTCAATGATGCCGGGTATTGCGTATTGAATAAACATCGCGTGCCCACCGTTAGCAACGCGTAGATGCAGTGTCCCAGAGTTATCTTTAGAAAAAACCACTCTATCAGGCCGCGCAAGCTCTGCAATCCGCACCCCAACTATATCTCTCCAGTTGAGCATGATTCGAATTTCCGTCCTGCTCAGCCGCCATGCCTCGCACTTTTGCAGCACAAAACTCTCGACTACAGATCTTATATTCCTACACCCACGCCTTTTCGCAAGAAGGTACATACCCCCAACTGTAACCCATAAGTAGACACCAACCTGCCCCCTACTGCTCAGCAGCAGAGGACTAAAATCAAGCAGCACCCCTGAGCGGAGAGAGAGGGATTCGAACCCTCGATACAATGTTACTTGTATAACGGTTTAGCAAACCGCCGCCTTCAGCCTCTCGGCCACCTCTCCAACCGGGAATCGGAGGATTATTCTCCATTTCCCACAAAATATCAACAGTAATTATCCGTAAGCACCCGCGTTCATACAGTGCCTGTAAAAAGCGGCATCTAAGCCACCAGGGGCATAGTGCACGCATACAGCCACCCCTAACCCTAGCAATTTGTGTTGTGTACGCATGCAACGCACCAACGTACGCGCACCAAAATGCAGAGCCTATAGCCGCACCTCGTGGCATGACAAGCAACTCGCGGTGCTAGATCACAGCCTCTAGGCGATCTTTGCAAGAGTGTACAAGAGCACATACTGAGGTGAGCAGATGCTCGAGCTCTACATCAGAGATTATGAGAGGGGGCATAAGGTACACAGTATTCCCGATCGGCCTTATCCAGATTTCAAAATCCAAGAGCTTGCGCAAGAAGCTCTCCCGAAGATAATCGAAGTGATCCGTTGCTATCTCCATGGCGGCAACGGCCCCCTTCACTCTGGTGTTGTAAACGTATTTTAGGCCTTTAAGCGGTTCTAACCCACGTTTCAGACGCTCTTCAATGGCTTGCACTCTACCTATCAACGTCCCATCCTCAAATAAATCAAGCGAAGCGTTCGCGGCGGCGCATGCCAGGGGATTTGCCGCAAAGGTGTTACCATGCATTAGCTTTCCACTGCGCAACTCAAACGGCTCACAAACTTTTGAAGATACCAACGTTGCTGACAACGGGCACATTCCGCCAGTTATAGCTTTACCTAGGACCATGATGTCGGGAGAAATGTTGGCCTGCTCGCACGCAAACATGGTACCAATTCTACCAAAGCCGGTTGCCACTTCATCAACAATAAGAAGAATATCGGCTTCTCTGGCCAACTTAAGTAGCAATGCAAGTATATCTGGAGAGTAAATGTGCATCCCCCCAGCAGCCTGGAGAATTGGCTCTATTATGATCGCAGCGGTTCTATGCACAATCCGTTCTACTGCACTCCTCAGCAGCGCAAAACTTTGCTCATCCGTTGGTAATTCAAATAGGTGTTGTGCCGGGTAGTAATTGCAAAACCGCGTACCATGTATGGCCGTCGGATCAGAAACCGACATACACCCCATGCTGTCGCCATGATATGCGTTTTTGAATGCGATAAAATTCGTTTTCTGCGGCCTACCAACAGCGTGCCAGTACTGCACTGCAATTTTCATTGCAACTTCCACAGCCATAGATCCGGAGTCGGAAAAGAAGACCTTGTGCAATCCTTGTGGCGCCAAAGATATAAGCCTTGAAGCCAGTTCGCATGCCCCTTCGTGAATCATCCCGGAACAGAGCATTACATGGGAAAGCCTCTCCACCTGCTCACGCATTTTTGTCACTATATACGGATGGGAGTATCCATGGCAGACACTCCACCAGCTGGATATGCCGTCTAAAAGCCTTCTGCCATCTTCTAACTGAAGGTAACATCCACTACCAGACACAACCTTCATGGCATTGGCTGGCGACCTAGCACTATTGTACGGCAACCAAAGATTTTCAGAATCGAACATGCAACTTGCCACGCAGCTGAAGATCTTCCCTACTCCAAACAATTCTACAACTGAACACCAGTGCAGGCTGGTATTCTAATAACATATACAACATCTGGAAAGGCCTTTTGGAAAACTTTTAATCAAAACTCAAGCTTCCCCACTCCAAAACCTTAACCACTTTCCGCTCTACAAGGCATACGGGCCCGCCAATATATCAGAACTGTTTAGACAGCCTATAACTCAACTCCGCTCCGTATATAAAAAATATGCTAAGGATGTAGAAAAAGAGCATGGACGCAACAATACCTGAAAGGTTACCGTACATTGTGTGCAGTACCCGAAAATTTGACAAGTACCAGGAGAAGGTAAACGAAGATACAGTCCATAATACTGTCACCACAACCGCACCAGGCAGCACAACCCCCATACGTTGCCTCGTATTTGGCACCATAAAATACAGAAGTGCAACGGAAAGGCACAATATTACTTCGCTCAAGGTGTATTTTACATAGCCCAAGTAGCCCCATTTCTGATCAAGTACATCGAGGATTATGGGTACCAGGACTATGAACAATACACTGAACATCATCACTAAAACTATTGCCAAAAACTGCAAGATACTCAGCATCCTACCGAGAATATATGGAGGTGGCGCTGAAACTCTAAACGCCTTATTTAGTACTGTACGCATACCTTCTATGGCTGAAGATGCAGTCCAAACAATACCCACTATGGCCACAGTCAACAAGCTCTGCGGAGGTCCGGATAATATCTCGTTGATTCTAGGTAAAAGCGCAGCAATAGTCTCATGCGGTAGTTCGCTGAGCAACGAGGTAACAAGCCCGTGAAGAAAGTCTTCGTGCTTGTCCAGCACGTTTAGTGCTGTGGAAGTCATAGCGGTAAAAAATACCAAAAAGGGAAAGGTGGCTAGGAGGAAAATGAATGACAAATACCCGGAGTATACGAGCCCGTCATGCCTGCGGAAATCCGCAACTGCAAGACCCGCACACCTTAAAAATGCACCTGCCCTTTCAAGAATTGTTGCACAGAACCCATACACACACAAAGACACCACAGTCGACAAAACAGAACCTAATACATTATTTAGCGTATTTTCCAAGAAAACAACCTTGTTTCTTGACTAAGAAATAAAAGCTATAACAATTTTAACCAGCGTAGACGGCAAACAGCGAGATTTTGCATAATGAGGTAAAGCGCTGGGAAGTGCGCTACTAACACGAAGCATGCGGGAGGTAGAGGTGGAAAAACTTAAAGTTCCAAACGATATGCAACACTCATCCACCAGCGTGCACACCTACCCAATCACTACCGAGACGTCAAATATGGATGAATTTGCATGTATAGAGAGGTACATACGCCCCCTTATGCGCAGCGGATTTGGCACTGAGAATGACGATGCGGGAAAAATTTCTTCCCCCAACGGGTCTTTTATCGTTACACAAGATATTCTGGTAGAAGGAATTCACTTTCTCCCCAACAGCAATCCGGCGTTACTGGCAAAAAAGGCGCTGAGAGTGAATCTCTCCGATCTCGCAGCGATGGGGGCTCAACCTCACGGGTACGTACTTGGTATGTCATTACCGCAGGGAGTGACCGAAGATTGGTGGAAGGAATTCAGCAATGGTCTGAGGGAAGATAACACACACTACAATGTTAACTTGATGGGCGGGGACACGACATCTAACAACACGGGTACCATTACCATAAGCATCACAGCCATGGGGGTTCCCGGTATACAAAGTATGACAAGGTCACAAGCAAAAATTGGAGATTTACTGTATGTAAGCGGTAATATAGGAGACGCTACTTTGGGACTAATGGTGTATCAGGGCCTTATCGAGGGAGAGTACCTCACTTTAAAGTATAGGTATGATCTGCCAGAACCCAGGATTACACTTGGGAGTAAAATATGCAGCATAGCTTCGGCCTGCATAGACATCTCAGACGGGTTAGTTCAGGATATAGGGCACATATGTAGGCTATCAAATGTGGGCGCGAGAGTTCACCTAGACCAGATCCCAATTTCCGATGAAGCACGAGACGTACTTAGGCATAATCCAGAACTTATAGAGCGCATTTGTAGCGGAGGAGATGATTACGAGCTTGCTTTCACCTCTGCAGCAGAAAACCATACACAAATAATGCTCATAGCAGCAGATCTTGGAGTAAAAGTTACCAAGGTGGGCACAATAGTCGCACAACCCGGCGTTAGAGTATATGACAGCAAGGGTAGTATTATACGCTTAACCCACCACGGATATCGTCATAGGTTCTGAAGTGCCAGCCTGCATGGAGTTTGAACACCGGTTTCTGTTGTCACATTAACGAAAGAAGTCTCCTCAACTGCAGGAAATCGCACACCAACTAGCTCTCTATCCAAAGATGGGTAGCGTACGTACACAATGTCTGATATTAGCGATGCAAAAAATCCGTATTGTTCTCGCCCGGCATTTTCTAGTATCCTCAACATCGCTCCGGAGCCTATTTCTGGCCCAATGATCTCGCGTAATGCATCAAGTGAACATCTTTGTCCATCAGGAAGTAAATCTGCGATTTCACAGGCAACTGCAAAGGCTATTATTGCTCTCAGGCCTTCTCGATTTAGCCTTGCAAGTGGGGTCTGCAGTGTTTTCATGGGTCCAGTCACGCCGATATCTTCGGTATCAGTACATAATGCCTGGGTGGCCCCCGGGACAGAAGCACAAAATTCGGCTGTCTTACCCATGATATCAATTGCCGCTAAAAAGCGTGCATCCACTTCTGAATTTGGAGTAATCCCCCTACCCCACTGTGCGGACGTGGCTAATGCCTCTGCCACACCACTCGCGCCTATTACTTCAAACCCAGGAATGACAGCTAACCACCTGACAATTGATGTATCAAGGTCTTGCATGTGCGTAAGTCCACACGAGCTTATAAGCAAAACTGCACTAACACTTTCAAATAATGCCAGCATCCATCTGCATAGGTATGATAGAGACTCTTCTATGCGTCCATGGCTAATTATCGCATCAAGTGTTATCTGAGCTTTTCTCCCCTTGATGATGTGAATTGCATTGTGTACTGCGTTCATAGCTTTCGCTACCATCACTACCCTAAAATCTCTGTCAGTAAGAAACTTTGAGATTATCAATAGTGTACGGTGAGTGTCATCTAAATTTTTGAAGAATTGCTCGTATGTGCACGTTATTGCATAAAGCGCAGATATGAATTCGCGAGAAGTACCCATTCCATCGCCACCTAAAGCTTCCGCATTGCATTCTGAAGTAGAGTTTAGACAGGAATCTATAAATGCCTTTTCTAGCCTTGTAATAGACCCGAAACTTAAAAGCCGTTCAAATACCCTTCTATAAGTAATAATATCGTGCGTGAACTGCTGAATCTCGGCATGGTTACCAGCCATATACAATAAGTCTTGCCCAGCGCGCCTCAAAGCCTCTTCCCTACTCCTGCATATCGCTCCATCTCTAGAGCTTCCAGGCGAGCAACATAGCGACAGGCGCGAGTAAAATTCCATGTAGTGTCTTAGGGATTCTGAGCTTCCTACACAATCAGTGTAAATGCCGGATTCAAACATAAGCGACAGCAAACTTTCCGTTGTAACCTTTACCTTCAACAAATGCATCGGTGTGGCCTCTGCCGCTCCGTCACGTTTAAAATACATTCTGCATTTTGCAATGCTCATGTCTTTGGGAAACATAGGGCGTAAAATAATTTGGACATACCCGGGTACTATTGGGTCTACACACCCGATAGTCCACGAGCGAACTCTAAAAACTTCACGCCCTATAGCGCATAAGATTTCCCCTCGTCTGCATGAGTAAAACGCAACACGGGATGCGCTCACTCCAGGCACAACCGAGGGCGAGAGATGATCTTCAGACTTTCCTAAGTAGCGTGCGGTCAAAATTACGTGACCAGCAGGCTGAATATCAGAAACCATCCGTACTCCACATAGATTATTCCGCACCGCAGATAAGCGGTCAGCAGAGCTTTCGACTACACGTCCTGCAGTTGTAGTAGATAAAGGCGTATCGGGAACCCACTGCGCTCCGAAATCATGCAGATTATTTTGCACTTCAGATAAGTAGTCAGTTGGGCTTTCAATCGCACGCCCTGCAGTTGCAGTAGATAAGGGCACACTGACGGGAGGAGTCGTTGAGAGCTGAGCATCAGGCACCCTTGTAACGTTAGTTCTTTGCCGTAAAAATGAATGTACTAATCTAAAGCCAATAAAGCATAGTAAAGCCCCCAACATGATGCCACATACAGCCGTAAGGGCCATACTCCGGACTGACAGATGACCTTTTGTTATCAGATCATAAGTTACCAGTATTACGGAAATTAGCTGTATAGTGGCCAATATTATAACCAATGCATAGCGCACTATGGCAATTCTTGGGCACGCTGCGTTATTGTCAGCATAACGGCTTCTATAGGCAGGCCTCACCCTATAAGTTCCGAAACGAGAGCGATTAGACCCGCTAAAACCAGCATCCCCTATCTTGGACGCTGATACATTATCAGCCACAGTGCGTGATGTATTGTTGCAATAATCCCCTATCATAACTTATTTACGTATAACTCAAATATAAAGCTCTGTCACAAGGAGGATGATACTCAGAGTTTACCATCTCCTATGCAGTGCACCCATCGCTGTGCAGCTCGCGCCATCAGCAATATACAGATCTGCGATCCACGCTAAGACCTTGACTCAGGTTTGAGGGCCTAATAGGCCTCGCGCACTAGCCCAGTAGCCGTTGATTCCACCACTGCGGCGATTACAGGACTTTGCAGCAAAGTTCCTGATGCCGATCTGGCACGCTCACAACGTATACCTCCCGGATATATGCACGTCTCAGCATCACAAAATATCTCGCACTTTTGCCTGTTAGCAAGCTTCAACACGGCACCGCTAGCAATTTCGGGGTCGTGCTGCGCTTCTTCTAGCACATATTCTGCTATCATGTCACCCGCCACTATGTCGGTCGATACGGCATCCAACAGCAGTGTGGTATCTGTGCGTAGCCTTTGTATATTACAGATTGTCAGCGTAGCAATTATGTCAGCACTGCGACTGCTGCGTAACACATTACGTGCTAGACCACGTATGAAAGCATGTTCGGTATCAGTAGTATTACCCCGCATATCGGTAAGTAGTGCAGACATAGCGCTGTTGACGAGTGATTCGAAGCGCTGAATTTCTGCTTCACCGCTCATACCCTCAAATGCAAGTTCCGCATCAACATTGGGCAGTACACTCAACTCCCTATTTGCTCGGCGGGCCCTATATAACACTAAATTGCTCAAGGATCCTTGCTCGTACGCACCATTAGTTGCAATCTTTACCATTGCATATACGGCTTCGCATAAACCGGGAATCTGCCTACATAAATATGGCATATTTGCCATAATTCTATCCTTAAAAGTAACACCTGTATTTAGGCTGTGTCCCACACTAGCGAGCGCTAACGCCGTTACAGCGCTTTGAAATCTATCTGAACGTATAAACTCCGATATTAGCCAAAGCCTACCCCGTTCTGTCATAGGCCTAAACATTGCCTCCTCACTTTGCGACAAACCAAGCAGCAATGATATGTACCCATCACATGCCGAGCGTGCAGTCCGATCGCACTGGAATTGCGAGTCACATACAGTATTCTGAGCAAAACCCACTATACGTGATAAGAACTCCGCATCCGGATCGGACAAAATACCTCTTTTGTGCGCAGTAATATACGTTAACTGTTCCGCATTTTTATATATATCCCACAACAGCGCGGGAATTATTCTCTCGTACTTAGAGATGCTAGCCACAATCAACGCAACATAGCGCCTCAAAAACAGGGACTTGGAGTCATATGGCACAACGCGTGGAGAGAGAAGTGCTACACGAATCGGGTTCATGTCCTTAGTATCGCGTGTCTCCACGTCAGGAACAAACAGCCTTAATCTACGCATGCCCCTACTTGGCGCACTACCTTCAAAAATTACTTCATCAGCATGTGATCCACCCACTATAAAATCTGTCTTCAGGACAATCACGCGACTATATTCCCTGTGTAAAACCGAAAGTGCTCTATGTAGGAACAAGGCGGCGTATCCGGACAGCTTCAGGTGTTGCACGGGGTAAAGAGTATCGTTATGGCCGTAAAAAAGTCTCTCGGAGTGAGAAGACTCGAAACACGCCAGCGCGTCCCCTGGAAAAAAATGCTCTCCCGCCCCTTCATCATAGGTCGCATGCTGGAGTATACCTCGCAGATCTGTACCCTCATACGTACTACATGCACCGCTGGATATATCACGTAATTTGATACCATTGGGGCTATCCTTGTCAATTTTAAACGCTACCAACTTACGACGAGGAATGCAAAAATTCTCTTTAACCCTGGCAGCAGTACTCTGGATTGTAGGAGTGAGAAGTGAATATATGAAACTATTGGCCATATAGTGGATGGCAAAAATTACTAATGAGACCAACGTTACTACACCTACAATGCAGTATAGTATGCATAAAGGCACCAAAACAAATGCGTACGCAACAGCTCTAATTGTTTTTCATGCATATACTCCAATTCTTTCATTTATCGGCTCATCCGACCTGCCATCTCATAAGAAGCGTCGTTTGTACGCACTTTCAAATAAGATTATTTTAGTAAACTTTTGCTACTGCCGGGCGAGTTTAATAATTGGCCTGTGATAAGGTGAATACCGGACTATTCCGGCTAAACGCTAGTGGTGTGCATTATGCACAGAAAACACCGAACTAACACTAAGCACAGTATTCACGACAAGTTGGTTATATTATAGCACGATAGAACCTGAATTTTAGGAATTTTCCAAAATTTTTACTTTATAACCTAACAGTTGTATATACATCAGCCATAAGTGTGCTTACAATGTCCTATCCACGGCTGATTTAGGTAATGTGTGCGTACAGCAGATACAGGCAATCACTGCCAGCGTACTACGACTGTGCCAGCTGCGCAGGCAATATCTAATCGGAGTATCTGGGCATTTTGAGTATAACTGCATACCGTGACAAAGCCTGGGAATTTATCGTCCACGATCCCTAACTTTGTAAATGCTAATATGAATTATGAACAATGTTTAATCTTCTCAGCGCAGCTTCACATGTTTGCAGTACACGCACTTGCTTAGCAACTTCAAATTCTTACTAGAATATCCTACTAAATTGCACATGGTTTTAGCCGCAGGCCGATTATCGCGTGTTTCGGCAAATGCTCCCACTCAGCATCAACGGCAGCAAAACACTTCCCACACTCGCAGAAGCTGGGTTGTGTATAACTTTGAACTCTGGGAATTACTAGCCTTCTCAGCGGCCCGATTATGCACTAAGCTATATCCCTAAATACTGGCGCACAATGCGCCCACTGCCCCAATCGGCGGTGTAGTCGCCACAGGTTCTGGTCTAATTGCGGCAGCAACTTCGGGATTATCAAGTGATGTATCTGACGCAGGAGCGGGGTGTTCAGGCATAGGAAGTTTACACACCTTTATCTCAACATCGGAGGATATCTCGCACTCTTGCCTATTAGCAAGTTCTAAGCTGGCACCGCGGTGTTTAAATGCGCGGTTCCGCAGCGCTGAGTCGATTTGCACATAATTTGTAATCAGTTCATCTGATGTCTCACACGTACATAGGTCGTGCACCGACTGCCCGTTAGAATCCCATAAAGATGATACTCTGTGAGCTACCAAACATGCAATTACATCGGAACAGCGCTCACTCTGCAGCACGCGGCGCCCAATAGTATGCATGTTGCGAACATTGTCCCCATGTGAGAGGCTAGATGCCCGCAAGATATCTTCTTTGAGTGCGTTGAATCTCCCAATTATTCCTCCGTCTACACCCCCGAATTCAGGCCCCTCGCCTACTTCTGGCATTACTCTATCCATGAAGCGCATTGTGCCCCTAATGTTGCGGAGAACCAGATTGTTCAAAAGCCCCTCTTCGTACGTGCTGTATACTGCAGCCTTTACCAGCACATAAACAATTTCACATAAACCGGGAATTTGCTTGCATAGGTATGGCATACCTTCCCAAATATCATCTCTGGCAACTATGCCTCTGCTTATACTATCCTTCACACTAACCATAGCAGCCGAGATTACGGCATTTTGAAATTGCTGTAAGCATATAAATTCCGATACCAACCAAAGTTTCCCTCTTTCCGTAAGAGGCTTGAATATTGCCTCATCACTTTGCGATAGCCCTAGTAATAGCAATACATCACTTTCATGCTTAGCACGTGCGGCTGCACTACACTTTATAACCTCATTCCTAGCGGATTGGATGAACTTAACACCATCACGTAGAAACCCTGCATCCTGCAAGGACAAAGCACCCCTCGCGTATGTAAGAATATGCATGAATTGTTGCATATTTGCGCGTATGTCCCACGCCACCGCGGCTGGAAACTCTCCACCAGACCCACCCACACGGGCCCTAGCAAGTGCAATGTATCGCCTCAAGAACACAGACTCGTAACTATTCGACACTACGTAAGGGGATAGGAGCGCTAAACGAGTTGGAGTCATACCTCTGGTTTTGTTTAGCACTACTGAGGGAGCAATAAGCTTCATCTTGGTAATGCCATTTTGCGGTATAGCATATCCAAAAGCTATATCGTTAGTACGCAGCCCAGTTACTGCGAAACGTGTTTTCAAAACAATCACGTTATTACCTTCCCTGTTACAAGGTAAAAGCACTCTATAAAAGAGAGAAGCAGACGGTAGCACAATTGGATGATATCGCACCGAATAAAGGGTGTCTCCGTGGCCGAAAAAGTACTGACCAGAACTGGATACCAGGCACGTGGGGGTGTTTTCTGGGAAGGTGCGCATCTTTGTCTCCCGATTATAAATCGTGTACTGGAGTACATCTCGCAGATCGACACCCTTGTACTCACTGCACTGCTCATTAGCTATATCACTTAATTTGATGCCGTCAGGAAGGTCTTGATCGATTTCAAACACAACTTCCTTGGGATAAGGAAGACCGGTTAACATCTTAACCACAGTTATGCCCTGCTTAGCTATCGGTGTGACAAACGACGTAAACAAATAGCAAGCCAGTTTGGATAGGAAATAGATAGGCATCACGATTGCGGACATAATACCTACGATACAGCACAGCACGAGTAAAAACATAGAGGCTAGTATTAGTAGAAAGACGGCACTAATTGTGTTTTTCATGCGTGTGACTCCAAATTTTGTTTATATGTCGCCGGGCCCATCAACCTATTATTTCACAGTCAAAAAGCTACGACGGACCGTTCCTTATGCCTTGTGCCATGTAAGCTTCTTTACCAAGTAGGCGTGCTCACACTAACTCACAATGCAATGAACAGCACACCATGGGAGGTAGCTGTGCCATAGTAATAAAATACCTGAATTTAGGATTTTTCTAAAGCTTTTACTTTTATAACATATAATTTGCAGATATATCAACGCGTGTGGGTGTATTTATTTTGGATTTAGCGGCCGCTTTAAATTTACAGTATCTGGAGCAAGCAATGTTCAGTACGCTGTGGTAATCATCTTTATAAACTCAATATACCTAGAAAGGGGCCGCAATCAGGCAACCGCAGCCCGCACATCAACTGAAAGCTACTGGCGGATTTATAATTCCCATGCTTGCCGAAACTGCGCATGACCACAGCTTCGAATACATACCACTCTAACACTAGGTGTTACATACTTACTGCCCCAGTTGCCAGCCTAGTGGTTCTAGACTCTGCTCTAACTGCAGCAACTTCAGAGCTATCAAGCGATGTATCTGACGCGGGAGGATATACAAACCCTGGAAATTCGTACACCTTTGTGCTAGTGTCAGAAGATATCTCCAACTCTTGCTTATCAGCAAGTTCCAATTCGATCCAACGTTCAGGTGCGCAGCTCCGTGGTGCCGAGTTGGCTTTTATGTGATCTATTATAAACTCGTCCGATGCCGCGGGAATGCATAAATCGTTCACTGATTTTCCACTGAAACCCAACAAAGACGACACCCTATAAGCTACCAAACATGCAATTACATTAGAACAGCGCCCATCCCGTAATACTTGCCATGCGGTGCCACACATGCTGCTCGTATCGCCGGAGTGTGGTAAGAGACGGCATGCACGCAAAATTTGCTCTACGAACGTGTCAAAATCCCTTCTCGCCCTGTCATTCATACCCTCAAACGCACTATCCTCATCCATACTGGGCAGTTGCACACCGTATCTATAGAGCATATTCGCCATACTATAAAGTGCTATATTGCTTAGATTACCTTCCTCGCACACACTGTTACCATATTTCGCAGCCCTGACTATAGCGTAGACAGCCTCACACAAACCAGGAATCTGCTTGCACAGGTATGGCATGCCTTTCAAAATATCTTCTCTAGAAACTACACCTCCGTCTACGCTACTTGCCATACTAGCCATAGCAGCTGAGATCACGGCATCCTGAAATGACTGTAAGTGTATAAACTCTGACATTAGCCACACTTTACTTGCTTCTGTAAGAGGCTTGAACATCTCATCTTCGCTCTGCGACAAACCCAATAAGAGCAACACATGCCTTGAGTGCCGTTCAAGTTCAGCCACACTACATTTAGAAAACCTATTCGCAGCAGCCCGAAGCGTATCCATACTTACGCGCATAAATGTCGCATCCACCTGAGACAAGGCGCCCCTCTCATACGCACAAATATGCGTAAATTGTTGCATATTCGCGCGTATATCTTTTTGAAATCCATGAGCAACTCTTCTCCCATCTTCGCCCCCATAAACTCTGGCAAGTGCAATGTAGCGCCTCAGGAACACAGACTTCGAGTCATCTCGCACTACATAGGGAGACAGGAGTGCCACGCGGATTGGAGTCATATCCCCAGTTTTACTTAACACCACCGAGGGAGCAATGAGTCTCACTCTTGAAATATTGGATCCCCTATTATCCTTGTATTGAAGACGCACATCGTTGGTGCGCGGCCCAGTTACTGCAAAATTTGTTTTCAAAACGATCTCCCGAATGGCATCCCCATCATCTGCAGGATTATCCCCATCTTGCGGCCAAGTGTAATCAGCAAGCTTGAATTTCTTCCAGTACAGAGATAGGCGCGCCGGTCGCTTTATTGGGGGTTGTACTGGGTAAATAATGTTTCCACAACCCAAAAAGTGCCGACCAGAGGAAACAAAGCACATGGGGGTGTTGTTTGGAAAGGCACGTGCCCCTGTCCCATTATTACAGATCGCGTATTGTAATACACCCTGCAGATTGACTCCGTTGTATTCACTGCACTGACCATCGGCTATATCACTTAATTTGATGCCGTTAGGGCTATCTGGCTCAATCCTGAACACAACCTCCTTGTTGTGTGCAAAGCCGATATTATCTTTCGCCCAAGCTATAGCATTTTTGGTCAGCGTTACACACCACCCAAAGCTGTATAAAATCAGCGAACACAGAAGGTGGATATGTACCGTAGCTGCAGACATAGCGCCTATAACAAGGCACAGGGCAAGCAAAAGTGCAACGGTTAATACCGACAAAATAACTTTAGCTACCTTTTTCATGCGTGTCACTCCAATTTCATTTATCGTCCGTCGAGCTGATTGGCTATTTCAGTGCATCGGTAACAAGTTGTAACATAGACCGCTTCTGTGCCCTATTATCAACGTAAGCTTTGCCACCAAGTGGGTGTGTTCACAGTCAACTTGGGTAGCGTGCTATGTATGCAAAAACCTCACACCAGCACCTGGTCTGATACCAACAACAAGCGAGTTGCATCATACCACAAAAATACCTGATTTAGGAATTTTCTGAAGCTTCTACCTTTATAACACGAAATTCGTGGATACATAGACGTATGTAAATATATTTATAATTTTAGATTTGGAAATCGTCTTAGGTAGCTGTGGCACCTATTAGTGCACTATGTGCGATTCGCTGCGTTGATTGTCTTTCTCATTCTAAAATTACGTTCAGCAGAATCTTACAAGCAGCGCGATCAAGCAAACACGGCCACAAATTAACTGAGAGCCACCGGGTGGGTTTATTTTCCGTTCTCACATCACGTAGAAGCCGCACACAACCGCGGCTTCCTAATACCTGCAACTCTAACATTAGGCGTCATGCATTTGCCGCCCTAGTTGCTGGTCGCCCGGCGGCTCCGGATTCTGCTCCAACTGCAGTAACTTTAGAGCTATCAAGCGACGTCTCTGATGCAGGTGTAGGGTATTTAAGCTCCGGAAATGTGTGTACATCTGCTTGACGAACTCGTAAAGACATCTCGCACTCCTGTCTATCAGCAAACGCTAACTTCGCACCAAGTGTGGCGAATGCGTGCCCAAGGAACGCCAAGTCGGTTTTTACATACTCCACAATCAGGTTGTCTGACATATCGTGTGAATGTAGATGGAACACTCCACCCGCGCGCATACCATTTGACCGTATGTTATGCGCCACCAGATATGCGATTATTTCGGAGCAGTGCTTGTTCCGCAATACACTGCGCCCAATTTTATATATTTCGTCTACATTACTGACATCATACGAAGAATGAGACGCGCGAAAGGCATTGTCTTTCAGTGCATCAAAACGCTCTACTGCTCTTTCGCTCATGCCCTCAAACGCATTGCTCTCATCTACGCTAGGCAGGTCAAGAGCATCGCTGCTATCTTGTTGGGTACGTAATACATTTGCAATGTTATAAAGCGCCAAGTTGCTCAACTCACCCTCATCGCACGCGCTGTTATTATATTTCGCGGCCCTAACTATAGTGTAGACAGCCTCACACAGACCGGGAATTTGCTTACACAGGTATGGCATACCCTTTAAAATGGCTTCCTTGGAAGTTATACCCCTATCAATGCTGCTTGTCATACTAGCCATAGCGGCTGAGATCACAGCATTTTGAAACTGCTTTGAGTGTATAAACTCTGATACCACCCAAAGTTTGCTTTGTGCCGAAAAAGGCCTGAACATAGTTTCTTCGCTCTGTGACAAACCCAATAAGAGCAACACTCTCCGTAAATGTTGCACGCGTTCGTCCACATTATATTTAGGGGATACGGCTTTATACTCTCTACCTACTAGCCGCACGCTGTTGATTAGGAATTCCGCATTCATACGAGATATGGTACCCTTGTTGTATGTAAGAACATGTACAAATTGTTGCATGTTCATGTGTATATCCAATTTTAGCCCCAAAGGCAGTTCGCCATCATCACCCATACAAGCCCTAGCCAGCGCTACATAGCGCCTAAAGAACACAGACTCTGAGTTGTCTGACACCACGCAGGGAGATAAAAGCGCCAAATGTATCGGGGTCATACCAGGGGTTTTTCTGACCGCTATTGAAGGAACGATGAGCCTCACCCTTGCAAGATCGGATCTCTCGTTCTCCGTAAATTGCAAGCGAACATCATTGGTTCGCGGCCCGGTTACGACAAGACCTGTTTTCAAAACAATCTCCCGAACGGCACCCTTATCATTTGCGGGAGCATCCCTATCTTGCATACATGTATAATACAAGGGCGATGTTTTTTTACGTGGCGGGAACAGGTGCGCTGGCCGCTCAATTGGAGGTTGCACTGGGTAAACAGTGCGTTCATGGCATAAAAAGCGCTGACCAGAACTGGACACCAAAAGCACAGGGGTAGCATAACATGAGGAAGAGTCATGCTCGTCCGTAATGCTGCGCGCATACTGCAAAACACCCCGCAGATCAACACCATTGTATTCAACACTTTTACCGTTGGCTATGTCACTTAACTTGATACCGTCAGGGCTATCTGGCTCAATCCTAAACACAACCTCCTTGCTGTGCGCAACGCCGATACTATCTTTCGTCCAAGCCACGACAGCGTCGGCCAATTCTGCGCATAACTCAGCACAATAGAAAACTAGTACACACAGAAAATAAATAGGTGCTACAGCGATAGTCGCAGCACTCGCAATAATGCTCAAGATAATTAAAAATGCCGCTGTTAATATCGACAGAATAGCTTTAACTATGTTTTTCATGCGTGTACTCCGATTGTATCAAATGGCGGACTGTTGGCCTATTACCTAGCCGTAAAGCACATACAACACACACGGTGTTATCCAAGCAAACTTTTAAATACGCGCTCCGCTGGCTTGCAACAGAGCGAGTACCGCATTGTTTGACGTGGCCTGAGAGTTGTGTTGTGTATGAAAACCTCACACCGGCACTTGGCCCGATACTAACAACAGGTCAGTTGTTAGTATACCATGAAAATACCCGAATTTAGGAAATTCTCTAAAAAATTTACTTTAAAACGTAATCTTTTACGGATATACCAGTATTTATCGACACATTTACAGTTTTAAATCCAGAAACCATTCTAGGTATACAGTGCTCGGAGTGAACCATGTTGAACCTGCTGTGGTGACTATCTTCCAACTCCGGAATCACGTTCGGCAGCATCTATACCAGATACAGAAGCACTTGGGAAAGGATTATCAGGCAAACGCAGTTTACACCCTAACTGCGGCGCCGAGTAAACAGTGCTTGGCCTGTTTTGCATAAGTGAGAGGAAAAAGTCTGATAGTAAACCATATTCCCCCGCCTTCACGCACGTCTTTGTCATCGCCTCATCACGTACTTCCCCCATACGAGGACTAGTTAGCAGCTCAGCCGAGCACTGTGCACCTACTGGGAGTAATGCAGCTACTTGATCGGCGACCATAGCTGCAACAAGTTCTTGCAGGCCAGATTCGTCAAGCCGGGAAACAGAGCGCCTTAAAAAGCTCAGTGCATCCTCTGGAGGCACAGTACTTGAATGTTGCGTACCCCACTCCTCTTCCAACGCTCTACACAGAGTCTCGATATCCTGACCACCTATTCTAGACTGAACAAGTGCTTCGGCCATCATTGTGTAACCTGTCACGGAATCACGGGCTATAACACTGCGAGTGATACCATTCAACAATATCGAACGAGCATCGATACCGCTGCTCTCCGATATTGCGGCTGTTCTTTGAAATCCAGGAATGGAGCATAGTTGGGTAACAATACCTCTGGTTATACCAACGTTGGGCGCAGGCTCGCAATCTAAATACACTCGGACAAGTCCGTATATACTCTCCGGTAGCCCTGTAATTCTCCGCGCTAAACAAGGAAGAAACTGCGTAACAAGAGTATCGTAACTCATACGGCCGCTATAGGTATCCGACGCACGCACGGTTGCAATTGCCTTGAGGGCGCCAGCTACTACTGCGGTTCTTAGGTCCGCATCGCATAATAATCTGGCAACTATCTCCCTCTGCTTGTCTAACCCGGTCAGATCTTTCATGCACTGCACATTCGAGCGGGAAAGTGCATACAGTGCGGACATAACAGGAAGTTCCGTACCACCCCATAACTCAATTTCCTCTGGATTCCCTACAGTATCGACCACATTTAAACAATATTGTACAAAAGCTATACCGACCATTACGGTATTTGCTTGCATCAGTGCACGGGGGTGATCATACATAAGTTGTACCTCCCTGCAGCGCATAATATCGTTAAAAACCTTATACCCTGCCCCAAATCTCATGTATGAATACACCCCCTCATAATGTTGTGCGCTTGGCTGCTCAATTTCTGTGCTGTAAAACGACTGCAGATAATCGTTCAGCAATCTCCATTGTAATCTAAAGTAAAGATCAAAGGGGCTGTCATCACTATACGCATCGTGCGAAGGCATAAACATCAATCTGAACAGGTTAATAGATGCAAGTTTTACCTCAACTGGACAGCGAAACTCTGCTGGAAATGCACCAAGAATTTCCCTAAGTTGCGTACCTCTATTCGATATCACCATATAATCGAGAATTGACGGTGTGAGGATCATGTGCATAAACCCTGGAGGTACGGGAGGGAGGCTAATACCCCGATTTAAAACTCTATATCCAATAACCTGAAACATGTTTCTGGAAAGGTTGCAATATATTGCGCCACCAGCAGCGTTATCTGTGGAAAGGTAGAACTTGGGCGTCTGGTGCGAATTAGCACGCGTTGCAATATCATACAAAATTTCATTTCTAATAGCCACGTCCATAATTCCATGAATTTCGGTAACATTAATCGGTTGTAATACAAGTACGATGCGTGCATTTGATGCATCCTCGCTAGTAACCTCCGCAAGCCCAAAAAGCTCAAAGACACTTGGTGGCCGCCGCGTGGGCCGTGGCGCAGTAACATTTCCAGTAGATGGCTTCATTGCGTCATTCATGGCAAAGCCCTCCCTTCAAATTATTAGAAACTAAAAAATTGGGTGTTTTTAAGGTGGCTACCGCGCGTGTTGCGCAGTACCTAATCCACGTTCCCCTTCCGTCAACTCGTGATCGTGCGTATGCGGTGGTGCATTCCGCGTTTGCGCGGGCGCACAAATAGACACCTCACACGGAGCAGCTGCAGAAACGAATAAAACATTACTGTGGCTACTCATGACGCTGGGCAAAAATTCGCGTACAATCTCCCCTTCTGCCGCGAGAAACTTGCTGATAACCTGTTTGCTATGAGTACTTAAATCGCGCGCAAATTGCACGGCCCCATCCCGGGGATGCCTGTGGTTTCCGAAGTATCCATAAAAGGCATCGACCAAATTCTCCTCACAACCTAATGCAGGGTTGTGCGAGTTGACTAGATTCTTGTAAACTTTATACGCGACGGAATCTACGACAAGTTCCGCAAGCATATCATCGTTAAGTCTTGCTATTGCCGTTCCAATGCGTTCCTCGCACTCTGCGACACTCGGGATGTTATCCATGTCACCAAGAAACTCTTGCACTGCCTCACCATAGTAGCGATGCCTGTTTGACCCGTCTCCGCGTTGCGCGGCTTTAGCTTGTGCACATGCAACAATCGCATTACGCATATGCGATGCATTTGCACTCTCGAGATACTGATTCAGGGAAAAGCCAGAAAATATCTCCTCTGCGGCTTCTTGCCTACCATCCACCCATTTCTCGACGCTCGTCACAATAGCCGATTGTTGCCCACTTTGTCCTATAGTGCTGCCACGGTTAACACCTAAAACCCTCTGCAACAAACCGATAATGCCCGTTGTTAATCCAGGAATACGACGGCATATATCCGGCACGGTGCTGTTTAGTGTGGCATGAATTGTCTCGTTATCAGTTGGAGTACCCGAGCCACTGGATCTACCAAAATGCACTGCAAGAGCAGTTAAACATGACTCCATAGCCGCCATTATCAGGACCATACCAAATTCTTCATCAGCAAGGAATTTCCTAGTAATCGCCCTGGTTTGCTCTTCCGCCCGCGCATTCGTACAATCAACACCATAACTTGCGGATGAAAGAGCATGTAGCGCCTTTAAAGCTTCCAGGGAAGTGCCGGCATCACCTACATCCACTATGTTGTGGGATATTGCCGTCATAATGCTGTGTAAACGCGTCTTATGGTCCACATCGGGCATTACATCATGCACATTGCGGAAGCTCCGCATGTATCTCTTAACATCACCAACAAATTTAGAGCCTACAGAACTACGAACAAACTGCGGCCATCGCTGGTCTGGAGCAGCAAGCTCATAGTCACGGCCTCCCCCATACGCGACAAAGTTATCAAAAAGCTGCCGCTGAAGATCCACATATACGTCAAGGGTCCTGTGTCCCAGTAAATTTCCACCTCGCGCATGAGCGATGTAGTTGTTGAGCATTAGCGACATTAAACCATCACAATTTACCTCGCGTACGGCTGGAAACGCAAAACCACTAATATCAAATTCCGCTCGTTGAAAATTCAGCTTACCGTCACTGAGTGATAGGCCCCTAGTCATATTCGGAATTTTAATTACAAGCTTGGTAGACGTGGGTGATGAAGGTATTTCGGACAGCAAAGCATCGATGCTCCTACCGGGAGGCGCCACACGTACATCGGGAGCAACCTTGAAGCTCTTGCCGTTCATCACACAAAAAGTGTGCGCATCGCAGCCATTCTCCGGCAATTCGATATGCTGTTGATAGAACGTTATAGCGGCATCACCAGCGCTCTGTCTCATGGCAGCCAACATCCTCGCCTTTACCAGATGTGTGTTCGGCAGTGTATTAACGTCGAATTCCTCCAAAATAAGCACTACGCGGGGATCCGCGACGCTGTCATGCCTTCTTAGGGCCTCTTCGCCAACGTACGCTACGTTCTCACTCACCCTCAACACATCGCTCTCCCCTAAAAGAGACGAGCGTCGTAAACGGCCGCCAACTCTAATAGCCGTGGCTTGCTGTAACTCAGTAGCAGGACCACCTACCGCATCAACTGCGTCAAAACCTCTTTCTGTGAGACTTTCCCGCACTTGTGCAGTATTAATTGGCTCAACAGCCTCAACAACGGGTTGAGGCGATTCTGCTCCAGCATTGTCAGTATCTGACAGTGAAGTTCTATCACCACCC
Source organism: Anaplasma ovis str. Haibei (assembly GCF_002214625.1). Lineage (NCBI taxonomy): Bacteria > Pseudomonadati > Pseudomonadota > Alphaproteobacteria > Rickettsiales > Anaplasmataceae > Anaplasma > Anaplasma ovis. Next base: position 466,912 of record NZ_CP015994.1, on the reverse strand, counting down.
ACTGGAGATGCACTGCGTGAATCTTGCTCTGCCAAACCCTCTTGGACCGGTGCAGCACTAGCTGGCTCAATAGTTGGTTGTCCAAAATTAGCTGAGAAGAACATACCCGTTTCGTCACTCCCAGCCTCCGCTACAGGAGTGTTATCGCCACGCACCGGGGATGCACTGCGTGAATCTTGCTCTGCCAAACCCTCTTGGACCGGTGCAGCACTAGCTGGCTCAACAGTTGGTTGTCCAAAATTAGCTGAGAAGAACATACCCGTTTCGTCACTCCCAGCCTCCGCTACAGGAGTGTTATCGCCACGCACCGGGGATGCACTGCGTGAATCTTGCACTATTGGTGCAGCTTGTGACAAACTAGGCAGTGAATCCGGTAAACTAGTTGACAGTAAACCGGCACTGATACTCTCATCCGCAACAAAGTTTTCAGCGCTGTACGCATTTTGCATATAATGAGCGCGAACTTTTGCCCCAGCTTTGAGGCGTGCACCTACACCAGAAGCATTTTGCAAAGCTCGAGTAACGCGCGCCGACTCGCGTTCTGCAATCTCATGCATCGTCTCAGGAGTCATGCTGGCAGCTCGTTGCCTTTCGCTATCGTTATAACCAGGTAATGGGGTCCTAAGCACACCACGAAACGCGGGATATAGGTCACTCGATACACCTAAAACTTCAGAACCGGCCTCAATGCACGCTGAGAGCCTCTGCCCCATTAGTTGGGAGAAACACAGGTTTTCGGGAAGCTCTAACGCTCTGCGTGCAAGCAGTGCGCTAACCCGCCCCGCTGCACTACGCGCAATCTCCAAGAACGCCTGCTGAGAATAGCTCTGCGGGTTGTAACCAAACATAGACCCAACCCCGGTAGCAAAAGCGTTATAAACCAACTCTCGCAAAGTCGAATGTTCAAGTGTGGGCACGTATTGCCTGAGTTGTGTAATACACTCAGTAACGCTGGAAATCTTTTCTTCTCCACGTTCATATTCAGCATATACCTCGCTGAAGTGGCTCTCCATAGACTCACCGCGCATCACTGCACGTGCCACTATTACGGGCAGCGCATACTCCGCACCGGCGCCATGCTCTCGAAGAACCTCGCACTGGTGCGCAGTCTGTCTTCCCCTACCAGTCTCTGTCCCTCCCAAATCCGCCGTGCCAAAGCCGGGAATCGCGTGCATGTGCGCAAGCAGCCCGTGGTCAGCTACTTTAATCTCTGCGCTCTGTGGATTATAAAACCCGGCCAATACAGCTGTTGCACTTTCGACAAGTCCGGGAATGGACCTGCAAATCGCTGGAAGCGTGCTACCTTTTGTGTCACTATAGGCAATACGGAGTACTTCATCTGAAAACGCTCTAGGATCCTCCAGGTCTGGTCTCTCGCGCTTTACCCTCTCCATTGTTGCCATTACACCCCGTATAGTGAGGGCAATGAGCGTGTCTCTAAAGCCCGGATCACCCAGAAAATTGCAGAATAATTCTGAGTATCCTCTATTCGCCTGTATATCTTGCACTACATTATCTTTTAACAGCAGATTGCCACCGGTAAGTGCATATAGCCCACACATGGTCTCCAATGGAACACTACCGGGGCTATCTGAGAGAATTTCTGTGCTGTGACTTCGAGCAACAGTCAGGGCTGAGGCCAAAAAGTCACGTTCCGCCTTTGGAAGGTTCAACTCATCGTTCGAAATAGCTTCAAGCTCTTCCTGGTAGTCTAAAAGGTCGCGAGCAAAACCGTTTCCTATATCATTAAGAAGCATAAAACAACGCAGCGCTTCTTCCGTTGGCACTCCTGCTCGTTCTTCTGCTTCTCCCCCTCCTATTCCGGGAAGGCTAGCAACAAGTGCGCGTTGAAGCCCAATATAGTGTAGTAGGCATACTCGCCTCAGATGCAGAGGCTCAATGTTTGGGGCGTTTAGCTGAAACATGAGCTTCTTTAGAACTACTTCAAGCTTATCAGCGTGAGCAACGGAGTAACGTAGACTACGAGGAAAGTCGTATTCGTCCTGAACTCTTAGAGTAAAACGTGGGCGGGCCGTAATGTGTAGATCACTCCCAGTCTGAGTGCAGTCTGTACGTGCCAGAACCCATGAAGCTCCATCAGGAATGGCTACGGAATTGGCTCTGCGCCCAGCATACAGAATATCGGCAGTCACAAGTTCAAAAAGACTACCATCACACCCAACTATATAGAACGATCTGTCCACACCAAAAACTTGTGGCGCAACGTTTGCGCCGCCACTATTCCGCACTTCATTAACATATTTGGCAATGGCATCATCCCCCCTTATTCTCTCATTACCAACCGGACGGAGAAAAAATATGACACGGTCTGATGATGTGTCATCTACTACATTTCTCTCATCACCTATTCCACCCACCGCAGGGAAATCAGAAGTGCCCTCGCCCTCATTCAGAGCCAGCACGGAACCTGCTCGCCTCAGAAGCGCTTTTCGGCCTACAGCTCCTTCACTACGACCAGGCAAACTGCGCTCTGTTTCCGCACTACTCGATGAAGCTCTTCTAGCAACTGTCTGAGCATCCTCTGCAGAAAGCTGCGGGGTTAGTAAATCGCCGAACGCCGGTTGCAGCCCTTCCGACATGGCAATAATATCAACTCCCCGTGTGTAGAATAGGGAATCTCTAATTTCGGTGCTAAAGGCCGAGGAAAAGAGAGATTCTTGGCATAGAGCGTCATTCCGCAACCATCTGGCAACATACTCACTCGCACCAACATCGCGCCGCACTATTGCGCTGAGGTAATGCCGTGCCAGGTCACCAAACTCGTACCCAATCCAGGCAGCTGTGGTATGGGCCACAATCTCTTCCACATCATCGCGCGTCAGCACAGGCATTAAACCCATGATAGTCGTTGCACGCTCAGCAGCATTGGCCACACCCGAAGCATTGCGGTATTTCTCAGCAGCCAATGCAAAAAAATCCTCTTTCTCTCTTGTAGCTGTTTTTCCCCGCCCAGCTTCGGACCTCTGCACAGCCTCTGCCGCGGCAGCGGCCACAATTAAAGGTCGCAGCGCCATATTATATGCAGTATCAAAACAGAGCTGCTCATAACATGCGGAAACTTTCGTGCCTTCCTCGGCAAAACGGGCCCCTGTAGCTACTCTATCAAAACCAGGAATGATGTGTAGTTGGCTCACTATACCAGGACTCACCACGTTGCGATTATTGGTATCACGTGCCCCACAAAGTCCTAGCACAGCAGTAGCAACACTCTGGGCAAGTCCAGGAATTGCACGACACATCCATGGCATTCCCCGCCTGCTGGAAATCTGAGCTAGTACCCCATCCAGCCCGAGCACACTCGGTTGATCACTTTCCGCCGTCTGGTTCGGTAATTGCTCTTTGAGTATAACGTCTACCACCTCACGTACAGCAAGGTCTATAAGTGCACCTCTGAAATTTGCGTCGGCCAGGAACTTTGCAGTCAGTCTTTCCGTAAGTTCATTCATGACCGCAGGCGCAACGTCATAATCGCTCTTTACAAGGTATGTGGCACCGGAAAGAGAATAAAGCATGCACATGACTTCCTGAGATACCCCATCGGACTGGAGAACTTCTTCCTGGTCAAGGGAGTCAAGAACAGACAGCGCATCGCTTAAGAACAGACTATGCTCTGGAAGTATGTGCTCATCTTGCTCTACAGAAACCTGAAACTCTGCCCGATAGTCAAGAAGGTCGCGTGCAAACTCGGCCCCTGCAGGACTGCTCATAAAACGACGCACGGTTTCTAATGGCACCCCACCACTTTTCTGCGCTTTAGTTAATTCACTTGCGAGGCCATAGTGCAGAGCAACATACTGGTGAAATAGCCGCATCCTACTTTCTGGAGACTCAGGTAGCGCTGTGGAATCGCGGTCCAACATCACTTTCTTAATAGTGCCAGCCAGCGTCCCACAGTGGGCTACGACATAGTGCATACCGCGTGGAAAATGCACTTCACCACATTTAGCATCAACTTCACGCGCTAGCCCGACCATACGTTGTCCCTCTGGCAACTGTGGCCGTAACAGCATCCATGCATCCCCAAGTGTTGCAGCAGAATCCAGGTATTCAGCGGGCACTATACTTGCGCTATCAATCCTAAAAATTGCGCCATCACGGGCAAGTACGTGAAGCTTGTTATCACAATGAAAAAGTCGAGGGGCCTCGATTGCCTGCCCACCATCAAGTATTTCCCGAATATGCGCAACTTCTCTATTATCTCGCAACAAAGACCACTCGACCGGGGAGAGTCGTATAAACACGCAGTCAGCATCGGTTGAAGAACCCGCAGCAAGTGCCACATCCTCTTCCTGGGCGTATATGTCATCGCGACGTGACGCTGTCCCCGGTGTGCTGCGCAGCTGTCGCGCAATTTCTTGTGTAAGTCGATGTAATGCATCCTGTTGTAGGCCCTCAGCAGATGCCGCACTAGCTCCAGGTGAAGGAACCATGGGGTAAGAAGTACTCCTATAGCGAACAAATTCCGTATCATCCCTCGGTGAAGGAGCTGTGGGTTGGGAAGTACTCCTATAGCGATTCGGGTTCGCAACCCTTGATGAAGGGGCTACAGACTGGGAAGTACTCCTGGAACGAGTGAGTTCCGCACCAGCACTGGGTGAAGTTTCAATACCTGATGGTGCAGTAGTTGTAGGTTGGGAAACACTCCCAGAACGAGGAGGTGCAATATCATCTCTCGGTGAAGGAGCCGTAGGTTGAGAAGTACTTCTATAACGATTCGGGTTCGCAACCCTTGATGAAGGGGCTACAGACTGGGAAGTACTCCTGGAACGAGTGAGTTCCGCACCAGCACTGGGTGAAGTTTCAATACCTGATGGTGCAGTAGTTGTAGGTTGGGAAACACTCCCAGAACGAGGAGGTGCAATATCATCTCTCGGTGAAGGAGCCGTAGGTTGAGAAGTACTTCTATAACGATCTAGGTCCGCAGCACTGGGTGAAGTTTCAATACCTGATGGTGCAGTAGTTGTAGGTTGGGAAACACTCCCAGAACGAGGAGGTGCAATATCATCCCTCGGTGAAGGAGCTGTGGGTTGGGAAGTACTCCTATAGCGATTCGGGTTCGCAACCCTTGATGAAGGGGCTACAGACTGGGAAGTACTCCTGGAACGAGTGAGTTCCGCACCAGCACTGGGTGAAGTTTCAATACCTGATGGTGCAGTAGTTGTAGGTTGGGAAACACTCCCAGAACGAGGAGGTGCAATATCATCTCTCGGTGAAGGAGCCGTAGGTTGAGAAGTACTTCTATAGCGATCTAGGTCCGCAGCACTGGGTGAAGTTTCAATACCTGATGGTGCAGTAGTTGTAGGTTGGGAAACACTCCCAGAACGAGGAGGTGCAATATCGTCATCAGAGGCCGCTTCACCGCGATGTGGTGCTTCATCTGGTGTACTGCCCGGCTGCTGCGCAACCTCCTGTGCAGGTTGGTGTGATCTTTCTGGTGATGCACCCTGCTGTTGCTCCTCAGCAGGTACCGCATTAGCTCTGAGTGAAGCAGCATACCGAATAGCAACACCCACAAATGCTAAAGCAAAAACAACTGCAACGGATACGAAGACTGCTAACGCTTCTGAATTAGCGGAGTATACGACCGCCAGCACTGTACTCATAACCGCAATGATAAGCAACAGCGCCAGAATAATTGCTTCTCGCACTCCCCTTCGTGGAGTATCAGTTTCGGAGTCCAACAACGTATAACCTATACTGCTTGTGTCGTCACCCAACAGGCCCAGAGAAGCTTGATCCGGCATATATTTCACCAATTACAAATAAATTATCCTCGGAAGCGCAGACTTATCGCTGCCAACACAACTAGAGAAGAAGAACAGCCAGATACATGGTGAAGCTCATGTAAAATGTGCTATAAATCCGTCTCACCATGTGGGAAAAGCCCTAAGATCTTCCGTATTGGTAACGAGAATGCCGCTTAATATCGAATATTTTTACTATTTATCATGAAATATCCAAAATTACAAGTGTATAACATCATTTATATCTGTAAACTCTAGAAAGGACGGGCATTTTAGGGAAATATCATAATCATCATTTACACAAACAAACTTTCACAGCAAATTTGCAGGAAAACGGGGAGTATTATGAGAAGTAATACCCGTATAGATAGGAGGGAATTCCACCGAACACGTACAAGTTTAAACGACGTTCCACCGCGCTATGCAACCAACAACTATGTGTATGCGGTGTGTATGTTTGGCCAAAGGAGAATGGTGAATTGGAGTCTGGGCGTGCTGCATGTGCCAATGTCATCTTACCAGTCTTGGATTCTTGCACAAATATTACATACTTAAATGGCATATGTCACAAATAGGCTACCTTGAAAACGCCTTATTCCCCGCACCTACTTCAGCTCTTCTCTGCTATTATGAAATCTGAGATAAAGAGAAAAACTGCCAACGGATACGCGGCCTTCACCTTCTGTAACATTGAGATCACAACACAATGCTGCACACAAAGCACCAACAGCTACGTATATAGAAGTATCGAACGCAAGCAGCGTTTACATTTGCAGTAAACATGGTCCGGACCAACCTTGCCGCCCTCAAACATGGCTGGCATGTGTATTACACAGCAACACAAAGCAAGAGATTTTGTTAAATGGCTACAGCTTTACTGGTAGATAATCAGGATATTTGCGAATATACCTGATGTTTGGTATTAGCTTATCTTACAGTCCATTCTAAGGAAGTCGAACGCCTTCAACAACTCTGGCTTCCTGACATTAGCGTGTGTTGTGCGACGCATACAGCATAATATCGCACGCGCTGAGCAGACCTGCGCCATAGCTAAAATGACTCGGTCAGTAGTAGTCACTTTTTGTCACTTAAACAAAAGTCACCGAATGCTTTTTGATTGACTTTCTGCAGACTTGGACGCAACAACCCCTTTTACAGCAACTTCAGATTCTGACGCTAAAGTGGTAGGCACGGGGTCACAATCATGTGAAAAGAATGCGCTCATATCTGGGGGAACACCCTCCACTAATGTACATATCGCGTGCAGTCGCCCGCCTTCATGCTCCACAACATCGTCACACATAAGCATCGTAACAGCAGGTAAGCTGGCCATGATAAAAATCATGACTACAACCGCAAAATGCGCAGCAGTAGCATTAGAGAGAGCATAAAGTATTGCGCCAATGATCAACGCAGCAACAAGCGCACACAGCACGACAACCCTGTATGTTACACGTTTACCGCAAAGATCGGTATTACCGTTAGAGCGCGCACCATACTGATCATCGGCTTCGTAACATAAGGCGAGATAATCGTAAGACCGATTGTCGCTGCCGCGGCCCAAATCCCTTAATGCCATAATGGGCAGAAGAATGAGCGCGGCAGCGAGAAATGCAACAAGTGCACATCCCATGATGCCCACTGCAAGCTTTCCCGAGGAACCAACACGTGCAGCAACCAAGCCGTAAACCAGCAGGAAGAAAATTATAGAGGACACTAGAAGCACGCAGCACTCTGCGCCACCGCGCGTCTCCCCTATGTCATAGCTGCCAACGGACGACCTCGCAGGCCTACTATCAATCCCGAATACTGAAAACGTACGCTCAGAGGCCATAACAACCCCTACTCCTGCCCACTATACCTAGTAGATGGCAATGGAAGCGCCGTGTTCCCTGGCACGATGTGACGCAACCTGCTGCTCCGAAACCCCAGCGCCCGAAGCTACAGCAGAACCTAACCCAACTGATGACACAAAGGTACCAGGAGTAGCGTCTCCCTGGCGACTATCTAAAGTAGCTCCAGCGGCACCTGGCTGTCGATCACCGCTAGGCGCAGCCAATACATCTACATCAACCCGATAAACTTCAGCATCATTCGGCACCACAGACGAGTAGCGCTGCGTTCCAATTGCAACCGCAGCAACCGTGAACAGCGCCATTGCAGCTAAAAGCAGCGCACTGCCATACCACGTCCCGTTCTTGACATCAAGGCACACACAGGCAATGATCGCACAAACAAACACAAGACAAGACATGCATGCTAGTGCGCGCACGCCCATGGACGGATGCTGATTATCCAACGCTGACCGGCTTTCCCACAAAGATCCATCCGCAACCCGCACATAATTGGCTACAGCGCCACCTTCTCTTTCATCCTGTATTGCCGCGTACATAGCCGTGCCGAGCAACGGCAGCAATACGACCAATGCTAAGCAACCCAAAATTAGCGCGCCGGACGGCCCGGCAAGTGTAGTCTTTAGGCACACACAAACGGCAAATATCGCGGCAATTAGAGCCGAAACTGTTATTACAAACTGCCCAACACCAAAAAAAGACTCCATGGACCTTTTGCGTATTTCTCTCCGGGTCATGGCCACTACTCTCTTAGCAGAATTACCAACCCTGGTACGCGCAGCTGAAGTACCGACGGCTGACGGAACCTTACCGCTAAGCCTGACAGTTCCTCCCTGCTTCTCGTACGTTTCCGAGCTACTGCCAGGCCGATTATTTTTCTTTAACACAACACACACACCGTAAAATGAACGCTAGAGCACCGCACAGCACCCACGAAACACAGAACAGACGCCCTCTGACCAGGAAAACAGGCAACCACACAACACGTGTACAACTTGTGCACCACGACACTCGCGGGGGATTTTAGCATATGAACACGTGTACTTGCAATAAAATACATTAATTTTAAAATATTTGAAAAATGTGGCTACTGTACGCACATCCCATAAAAGCAGGGAGTTAGTACCCTCACCTAAATTCTGGCTTTAAGGCGCCAGAGCCGCCGCACCTACGCGCAACTTAATGACGCGCCACACTTGTCCGGTCGTTGTGAACTACACTGAAACAAATCTCATAATTTAAACAAGACCTATGTATCGCGTCCACCAGGCCCATAACCACAACAAATGCATCGTGGAACGCTGGAACCTTAAGCCAGCAAGTAGATAAAAGGGAGCTTACGGCCAAATCCGCAGATTTGAGTTCAATAAATGCCCTTCAAGAGGATATAACATTCGCAGAGTGTGGATCTCGCTCGATTCACGCTCTTTTTCTTCTTCCACAGAGTGCGCAGTTGGTGTCGCCAACTCCGTATCAACTTTAGGTGGTAACATCTTACAATCTGTATTGTCTGTTTGCGGTGAAGTCGCCGAGCCTTTCGCTAGCACAGAATCTGCAGGCATGGTCCACATTTCGCACTGCGGATACGCTTCCTCAAAAAAGAACCCGAAAAGTAGCAATAGTAGGGCAGCGACCGGCAGGCAGCATATGGTGGTATCTGCTATTCCCGCCCATTTTTCCCAATTTGGAAGGCTGGCCACCAGGCAAAGACTCCACGTTACAAACAATATGACCAGCACTGCTTTCAGCGTAAGAATATTGTCAGATGGTTTTTTCGATAATGCCGCATCTGCAAATCTTACGAAAGTGTTGCGTCTACGCCGCATCCACGCAACACACACAACACAAATAAACGCCAGACCGAAAGTTGGATACACAATCAACCATGCCGAAGGCGTAATGGCAGCCGGTACTGCACCACAATACGCAACAGTAGCACATATGAGCTCTACCAGAAAACAGCAGGTAATCACTACAAGCGCTGCGGGCACTGCCGCACCCCTACCGTCAACAGCCACTTTGGGGCAATGAAATCTAGGCCGCTTTGTTTTGGTCTTCGTCGTATCGATGTAACTTGGAGTCCGCATCTTGCGGGCTTTTGTGCTTCTAGGTATATTGGACGCTGCAATCCCGCTAAAAGGCAACAACCCTCCAATGGCTCCAGCTACTGTGCACAGCCTTGGCTCCTCCTGGTCTTGACGATGTGTATAGTCACGTTGCATAACGCATATTTTCCTTAGAAGAACACTGACTTGCACAAAAAGCCTAGCTCCGCATCAATCGCATAACAACAAATCAGCAAGAAGAAGATCAAAAAAGCCATCAAAGGTGCTAAACCACCCACATTATTCTTCGCATCATGGTTCCCAATTGCCGATTTTGAAAACTCATAACTGGTCCTAAAGGCCGAAAATGCTTGCTCTATAAGCCACGGCACTCTACTCTCACTCATTACACTTACCCAATAACACACCCCGCCGCTTTTGCGCGGGGAATCAAGCACATACTAACACTTTCATAAACGTATTTAAGACCCATGCACCCCTACAGTGGGTACAACCGTAAACACAACCCCACTCTCCGCAAAACTCGTGGGGGAAACCACCCGAAAAGCCTTAAACGGGGTAGAAATTGCCGCTACAAGTGCGCGATCACACAGAGCATCATAAGACGCGCGGTGTCTCTGCTCAAACTTTACACTGTGACTGCGGCGAGAGGAGCCCCGACACAACAAAACTTCTCAAGACGGTCCCAGAATCGGAACCGGGAGAGTCCAACCCAATATTCACTACAAAGGTGCCCGGTGAAGCATCAGCTTCGGCTTTCATCTGACCCGTGCCTTCGTGGCAAGCTACAACCGGTTGCTGGGTATTAGGAGCGGGCATGGGGTCAACTGTTACGTGGTAAACTTCGTCAGGAACGCATTGCACTATCGTGGGGCCACGTAATGGCTCTGCGGTAACAACAACCATAGCGAATAGCGCCAACATAGCCACAAACACGACACTACCCCATCCTCGTGTCTTATAATCAATACACATGCAGGCAATCATGACGCCAATGAATGCAAGTGCGGATATGCACGTCAACACGCCCATAGCCTCAGAACAACCATCATCAAGTGGCCCTCGATAACCCCTCCCTGAAGACCGAACTATTTTTATATCCTCCTCTGCAATAACACCTTCTCTGCTGTTGGCCGCTACCACTCCAATGGCCACCGCAAGCAACAGTAGCAGCACAAATGCTAAACAACTCCAACCCAGTACACTGCCAGTGAACGTGGGCTGCATACACACACCGCAAATAGTAATCACAGCGGCAATAAGGGCCGCCAATGTCACGATGAACTGCCCAGAACCAGAAAAAGACGACATAGATCTGTCGCGCATTTCTTTGCAGGCCCTAGCCACTGTCGCCTTCGCAGGATCAACTCTAAATGATCCCAACCCTTCTCCAGAGCGTCGCAGTAATTCATCCATCACACACCTCATACATCAAACACGTCTGCCACCCTCCAGACACCAGAAGATCGCGCAGGCCGCCGCCTGAAATCTCCTCACACCTCCCGCAGGTGACTAAAAATTCAACTTGACCGGCACGCATAAGCGCCGGAAAGGGCGCCATCCAACTTCTACTTGGTCCAAAAGCTCTCGTCGCGGAAAGCTGCACCCAGTTTTGACCATCAGAGGTGGACTCAGCATCAACCGTTGTATGCAAGGTCTCAGCATCACACTGCTTCGTCAGCGGGCAGTTAAGTTCCTCTGTAATCATTCTCTCCGTAGACCATAGCGCCAGTGCCGACACTCCAGCTAGTGCGAACGCCATCGCCACGACAAACAGCAAGGCCGTCCATAGCTCACTCCACACACCAGAGTGCATGGCAAAAACACTGATCTCCACGCACAGGCACACGAACATCGCTACCACAGCGCTCATGAAGACCACGGTGCCCGCCGAGCGTGCCTTGAGAACCCACTTCTCCCGCACATCGCAGTCTTGTACAGCGCCCCTATCCTCGTTACACACCCTAATTGCCGAGCGCACAGCCCAAACAACCAAAGGCACCAATAAAACTAGTGCTACAAGACCCCCGACTCAGCACGACGGAAACGTATGCCGGCTCTGTACGCGCACAAACACCGCGGCCGCCAAGGCCGCTAGTGCTACAACGAACTACACAAGGCCGGAAAAGGACGACATGGACCTGCCGCGCACTTCCCTGCAGGCCCTAGCCACCTAGAACGTTGCGGCGACTCATCACCTGCCCCCACTAACGACATCCGTCCACCCTGCCACAGCCGCTAATACCACCGCTTATGAAGCCAGAATCCGCAGCAGCAAGGGTGAGAAGCTACGCTATCACCGCACGCTAGCTCCCTGCACAGCAGCATCAGTAGGAGTTATAGGAGAAGCCCCCCCAATCGATGACACGAAAGTGCTAGGAACACCAGCCCTACCGACTTCTTCTCTGTCCTCACCAAAAATGCTTCCGACAACACGCTGGTCACCACGTGCAGACAATATTCTATCTGCACTATTCGTAACAAGCCCAGTGTCATACTCCTCTTCCACCAACGAGTAGCTACGCGCTGTTTTCATTACAACGGCAGCACCAATCGCAAACAACACCAGAGCAGCCAAGAGCAGCGCAGTACCGTGCCATGTCCCGCGTTTCGCATCAACACACATACAAGCAATGACGGCGCCAAAAAACGCAAGCGTGCACAGCCCGGTAACCACCTTGGGAATGCGCCGACCCTCCTCCAGCATCGAACGGAACGACCCCCCGTTCTTCTCCTCTCGCGCAGCAACCCGTTGCCCATAACCAGACGTCTTTTTCTTATCCCTGGCATCAATTGCCGTGTGCACAGCCATACCAAGAAGCGGCAACACTGCAACTAGTGCAAGACAACCCCAAACCAGTGGGCCAGACGCCCCTATTATCCCTGGCTCCAAACACGCGCAGATAGCAAATATTGTGGCAAGAAGGGCTGAGATAGTCATGACAAGCCGTTCAGTGCCAGAGAAAGATGTCACCATATACCTCTCGCGTATTTCTCTATGGGCCTTTGTCGCCATTTCCTTTGCGGGACCAACAACCTTGTCACGTACTACAGAAGTAAAGCTATCAACTGACGGAGCCCCAGTCCCGCGATCAAGCTCTATGGTCTCCTCTTGCTGCACACTGGTAACGGGAGTATCAGACAGCAGTGTCCTGAACCTAGCTACTGCATCGGTAACCGCTGCCTCGCTTATTTGGAGATTACCACACTCAGCGACATATACGGCCACACGCAAATACCTGACATTAGGACCACTTATCCAACTGTACGATACACCGTATTGTTCAACATACCTGGAAAGTGTATCAAATATGCTTTTAGCCGCAGCTGCATCACCTGTATTGTACGGCACACTACCCAATACAAAGTCAACAAAAGCGCGTAGGTCCTCTTCTTTTATCTTGGCATTACGATCAAACTCTTTACTTACCAGAGCACCGTACTCGGAATATGAATCCTCAACTGTTTTTATGAACTCAACGAGACTTCTACCTTCAGCAGAACCACTTTCAATGGCAGCCGCAAGCCGCGCGCCGTCAACAACCGCCTGCGCAAGATGGCCGGCGTAGTCATCGCAAATTTTCTGATCACGTAACTCAAGTGCATCCTCAATCTTCCTGAAAATGAGTCTTATGGAACCCAGCGAAAGACCACTGTCATGAAGGTGGCTATGTGTAAGGTTATCAAATACTATCCTTTCAACATCTTCACAATCACCTGGGGACTGCCTACCCAAGCTGTTCGCTATCGCAGTCTGTGCAGCATAAATCCCTACAGCTATGATGGAACGAGCAGCATCCATGTACTCCTGGCTTCCGATCTTGTCAGATATTGCTTTTTGCCAATCAACTGTGCCACCAGAAGCTTGTCCTCCTGGTGTAGCTGCACCACTGAATGTACTCCAGGACGTATCCATCACATATGATGAACTACCCTGCTCTGATGAGCTAACTTGTCCTGATGAACTAACTTGACCCTGTGACCCTTCCTGTTGCTCCACAGGTGACTGACTAGCTTCCTGATTAGAAGCTTGTCCTCCTGGTGTAGCTGCACCACTGAATGTACTCCAGGATGTATCCATCACATATGATGAACTACCCTGCTCTGATGAGCTAACTTGTCCTGATGAACTAACTTGACCCTGTGACCCTTCCTGTTGCTCCACAGGTGACTGACTAGCTTCCTGATTAGAAGCTTGTCCTCCTGGTGTAGCTGCACCACTGAATGTACTCCAGGATGTATCCATCACATATGATGAACTACCCTGCTCTGATGAGCTAACTTGTCCTGATGAACTAACTTGACCCTGTGACCCTTCCTGTTGCTCCACGGGTGACTGACTAGCTTCCTGATTAGAAGCTTGTCCTCCTGGTGTAGCTGCACCACTGAATGTACTCCAGGATGTATCCATCACATATGATGAACTACCCTGCTCTGATGAGCTAACTTGTCCTTGATTATTGTCCGACATAACACACACACAAAAATAAACCTCAGGCTACCATAGGGCACGACGCAAAGTTTTCGAGAGATTGAGAAACAACCCACTATCGGGAAAACAGATAACCGCACACCCCGTGCGCTACGGCACTCGCGGCGGTATTGTAGCACATGGAAACGTGTGATTGCAAGACAAATATACTAAATTTTAGCAATTGTGAGATACAGCCGCACCACATGTTGTAGACATGCCTATTATAGGCTACAAACATCACCCAAGTGTCGCATCGTTGGTAGGTAACCAAGCACAGATTGATGCACGGCACTAAACGATGGCAGGTTAACCAATGTGTAATCCTATAATAGTAGACTGCTAGGTGTAACATCCGCCACTGCGGGAAAGGTCATACCGCGTCTTGGACAGACGCTTCAGGGGCATCATGAACAATTACAAAAGCAACGACCAGTACGGTGGTATAGAGTCAATAATCAGAGAGTACCTAGGCAGCAGGATGCTAACCTCTTGTGTGGCCGTTGCTTTGCTGGACACGCTACTGATGCACACTATATGCTACATGCTCTTTGTTAATAGGATAAATATCTCGAGAGAGCTGGGCGCGGCTTTATTGCGGCCATTTGCACTTTTGGTAATACTTGCAGCACTGCACATAGTTGGTATAACACTCGCAAGGCCCGGCTTGCTGTTTTTTAGACACAAAAATAGACGCGATCTTAGAATTTATGCAGTGGGCACAGAGTGGCAGAAGTCCTTAAGTAGAGGAGCTTGAGTGTTGCATACCTAACCATATACCAATAACGAGCAACCAGTGCCAATTCTGCTGCTGTACACCCAGCACGCGCTCCATAGATATCAAGCGTTGGGACAAAAGTAATAAGTACGCCAGCGTATATATACGTTTTAAGTGACCACACCTCTCATTCACAGAAAAGACGGGTCAGCTACTGATAAACGCGTCGCAAAGCTGTCTGCGCCAGCATGATCTGTAACGCACAATAAAACATACAAGCCGTCGTACCGTAGAAACCCATACAGCCACCAGCTTGGGATTTTAGTCCTTCATCTTCAAAGCCTGGATGAACGCGCTCTGGGGAACATTGACATTACCAATAGATCGCAACCTCTTTTTCCCCTTCTTCTGCTTTTCCAAGAGTTTCATCTTTCTTGTCACATCGCGCCCATACACCTTAGCCGTTACATCCTTTCTGTAGGGAGATATAGTTTCCCGAGCTACGATTTTCGCCCCTACAGCAGCTTGGATCGCAACTTTGTACTGCTGCCTGGGAATCAAATCTTTCAACCTCTCACATATCTCCCGTCCTCGAGACTCAACTTTGGATTTATGGATTATGCACGATAGCGCATCAACAGGCTCGGAGTTAATTAAAATAGTAAGTTTAGATATCTCTGTTGGCATATAGCCATCTATGTGCCAGTCTAAACTCGCGTATCCCTTGGAGATGGATTTCAGCGAGTCATAAAAGTCAAACACCACCTCTGCCAGAGGAAGACGGTATTTTAGCAGCGCCATGTTGCCAGTATAAGACAAATCCACTTTCTCACCACGTTTGCCATTACAAAGCGCGAGTATTGAACCAAGGTACTGATCAGGCACCATAATTGTCGCCGCAATCCAGGGTTCCTCTACCCCAAGTATTTCGTGAGATTCAGGCAGATCGTTCGGATTATGCACCTCTTTAGTAACGCGGTGCTTGTCGGTAACCCTATATACAACGCTGGGTGCGGTTGCAGTAAGATCGAGATCAAACTCGCGCTCCAACCTTTCCTGCACCACTTCCAGATGCAGCATGCCCAAAAATCCACAACGAAAGCCATAGCCGAGCGCAGTAGAGCTTTCCATATCGAACGTGAAGCTTGAATCATTTAACTGCAACTTTCCTAGTGCTTCACGTAAATGTTCAAAACTGCTTGCATCCACTGGAAATAGGCTACAAAAAACCACTGGACATGTTGCCCTAAATCCCGGAAAAGGGTTGTCGCACCGCCTAGAATCTTCAGTCAGGGTATCGCCGACCTTACAATCTGCTATTTCTTTAATCCCCGCAGTGATGAATCCTATTTCACCTACAGAAAGAGAGTCTACCATCTGTTTGTTTGGGGTAAACACTCCAACATTGTCTACCTGGTACACTCCTCCTGTAGACAGCATGGTGACCTTCATACCCTTCTTTAGAACCCCATCCTTTACACGCAGCAAAATGACAATGCCAAGATACGGATCGTACCAACTATCAACCAAGATGGCTTTCAGCGGAGCGTTTGCATCCCCCACAGGGGCTGGCAACCTGTTTACTATCGCCTCTAATACGTCACTAATACCCATACCGGTTTTCGCGGAAATCAGTAGGGCATCGCTGGCGTCAAGGCCGATAATTTCCTCAACTTGCAATTTTACCTTTTCAGGATCGGAAGATGCGAGATCAGCCTTGTTGAGCACGGTAACAATTTCATGGTCATTCTCTATTGCTTTGTATACGTTAGCCAGTGTTTGAGCCTCAACCCCCTGGCTGCTATCTATCACGAGTAATGATCCCTCACATGCCGCTAGGCTTCTGCTGACCTCATATGAAAAGTCAACATGCCCGGGTGTGTCGACAAGATTAAGATGGTATACAACACCATCTTTAGCAGCATACGTTAATCTCACAGTCTGGGCCTTGATAGTTATGCCACGTTCCCGTTCGATATCCATAGAATCGAGCACCTGGTCTTTCATATCGCGGTCCGACAACGCGTTACAAGCCTCTATTAGCCTGTCTGCCAGGGTAGATTTTCCGTGATCTATATGAGCTATAATAGCAAAATTCCGTATAGTGCCGTTGCCCACCATGAGCCCAAAAATAACGCCTAAGAGAGTTTAAGTCACTATCTCGCCCCTTTCAACGTAATAATTCCCATATAGTACGTTCCCGTTGCCCATAACCAGACGTCTTTTTCTTATCCCTGGCATCAATTGCCGTGTGCACAGCCATACCAAGAAGCGGCAACACTGCAACTAGTGCAAGACAACCCCAAACCAGTGGGCCAGACGCCCCTATTATCCCTGGCTCCAAACACGCGCAGATAGCAAATATTGTGGCAAGAAGGGCTGAGATAGTCATGACAAGCCGTTCAGTGCCAGAGAAAGATGTCACCATATACCTCTCGCGTATTTCTCTATGGGCCTTTGTCGCCATTTCCTTTGCGGGACCAACAACCTTGTCACGTACTACAGAAGTAAAGCTATCAACTGACGGAGCCCCAGTCCCGCGATCAAGCTCTATGGTCTCCTCTTGCTGCACACTGGTAACGGGAGTATCAGACAGCAGTGTCCTGAACCTAGCTACTGCATCGGTAACCGCTGCCTCGCTTATTTGGAGATTACCACACTCAGCGACATATACGGCCACACGCAAATACCTGACATTAGGACCACTTATCCAACTGTACGATACACCGTATTGTTCAACATACCTGGAAAGTGTATCAAATATGCTTTTAGCCGCAGCTGCATCACCTGTATTGTACGGCACACTACCCAATACAAAGTCAACAAAAGCGCGTAGGTCCTCTTCTTTTATCTTGGCATTACGATCAAACTCTTTACTTACCAGAGCACCGTACTCGGAATATGAATCCTCAACTGTTTTTATGAACTCAACGAGACTTCTACCTTCAGCAGAACCACTTTCAATGGCAGCCGCAAGCCGCGCGCCGTCAACAACCGCCTGCGCAAGATGGCCGGCGTAGTCATCGCAAATTTTCTGATCACGTAACTCAAGTGCATCCTCAATCTTCCTGAAAATGAGTCTTATGGAACCCAGCGAAAGACCACTGTCATGAAGGTGGCTATGTGTAAGGTTATCAAATACTATCCTTTCAACATCTTCACAATCACCTGGGGACTGCCTACCCAAGCTGTTCGCTATCGCAGTCTGTGCAGCATAAATCCCTACAGCTATGATGGAACGAGCAGCATCCATGTACTCCTGGCTTCCGATCTTGTCAGATATTGCTTTTTGCCAATCAACTGTGCCACCAGAAGCTTGTCCTCCTGGTGTAGCTGCACCACTGAATGTACTCCAGGACGTATCCATCACATATGATGAACTACCCTGCTCTGATGAGCTAACTTGTCCTGATGAACTAACTTGACCCTGTGACCCTTCCTGTTGCTCCACAGGTGACTGACTAGCTTCCTGATTAGAAGCTTGTCCTCCTGGTGTAGCTGCACCACTGAATGTACTCCAGGATGTATCCATCACATATGATGAACTACCCTGCTCTGATGAGCTAACTTGTCCTGATGAACTAACTTGACCCTGTGACCCTTCCTGTTGCTCCACAGGTGACTGACTAGCTTCCTGATTAGAAGCTTGTCCTCCTGGTGTAGCTGCACCACTGAATGTACTCCAGGATGTATCCATCACATATGATGAACTACCCTGCTCTGATGAGCTAACTTGTCCTGATGAACTAACTTGATCCTGTGACCCTCCCTGTTGCTCCACAGGTAGTTGGTCATGCAACCTCTGAGGATATGTGGCAGTTAGTTTCTGCTTACGGCCCTTAGCGTCACAATTTCAAACTGCACGGGAACACGAACGGCGCCATCCCTACCCATTGACTGCTTATATATGCACCACGCCTTTTCCATAACACCCCTACCTAGCGGCTCGTAACTTCGGTGTAGAGTGTTGCCCTCCCCCATGTTTCTGAGGGCATGAAATAGGTCATACAGGCTATTATAAGCCATTTCAATAACATGAACTTCTGCGACAAGCCCGGAAAAGCCACAAAGTTGTAGACATTCAAGCATATAGGGGGTGGAGTGAAAGGGTTGGATTCTAGGCGCAACACGCACTCCCTCGGCAGAAGCCAAGGCTATTTTAACGCCGTATAGAGTCCTACTGCCAAAAGTTGCTGCAATGAAAACCCCGTTCTTCGCAAGAATGGAGCAGATCCGGGCGAATACCCCAGGTACATCATTTATATTGTGTAGGGAAAGATTGCTGATGACAAAGTCAAAGCTGCCTTCCCTGAAGGGTAGCGCTTCTTCGTCAGCAACAACTAGGAGTTCCCCGCTTACGCCGGTAAGCACCTCGAGCGAAACATCACACTGCACCACGCTTGAACCATCAGGCAAAATGCGCGACAACTCACTTGCCACGAGGCCGTTTCTGCACCCCAAGACTAGCACGCTGACGGGACAATTCTGCAAGAGAATAGCCACCCTATAACAAATAAGAGTGGCTACCTCGAAAAAAAGCGGCGCCGAGGCAGAGCCTACACGGGTCCTGCGGCGCCTTACGAGCCCCCTATCAAACACCTAAGCTTAAAAGAACCTAGGCTTTTTGTTGCCACCAGAAGCATGCTGGGGCCCACTGCCCCTACGTCTATCGTTACCATTTACTGGATCGGGAGTGCCAACATGCGGGGGAACACTGTAATACCCCCCACTGCCGCCGCCACCTGAGCTTCCAGCACTACGACGACGTACAGGTCTACCGCCACCACCACTGCCGCCGCTCCGTCTCCTCTCCCTAGCAAGGCCTGAAGAGTAGTCCCGAAATCCGGAAGAAGCGCCGCAAGTGTCTACAGACTGTGAGCCATTCTTCTTATGAGAAGAATACGGCTCATGATCCAGAAGATCCCCGCTGTCTTGATCAACCCTACGCATTGAAAGCTGCACATGGTCCTTATCAATACCGATGACAAGGACTTTTACCTTATCATCAACTGCGAGTACATCAGACACCGAACCTATATGTTCGTTTTTTATCTCGCTAATATGCACAAGCCCCCTTCTACCACCTAAGAAGCTAACAAACGCGCCATACTTGGCGATTTCGCTGATCACACCGCTAAAAACCTTACCGACCTCAGGCTCGGAGACTATGCACATTATCATGTTCTTTGCTTCTTCAACGGCATCCCTACTCACGGCGTATATCATCACGGTACCATCCTGGGATATTTCAATCTTAACGCCCGTCTTTTCACAAATCTCCCTGACGTTCTTCCCACCGGTACCTATAACGTTCTTGATCTTGCTCTTATCAATAACCATAGACTCCATCCTGGGCACATGGTCTCGCACCCTATCCCTGGACTCTTTGATCACCTTATCCATCTTACCTATGATGAACAGCCTGCCGTCCCTGGCTTGTTGAAGAGATTTTTCAATGATGTCAAAACCTATCCCCCTTATTTTCATATCCATCTGAAGGGCGGTAATACCCTCTTTGGTCCCGGCAACCTTGAAGTCCATGTCCCCAAGATAATCCTCATCTCCGATAATGTCAGAGAGTACTGCGTACCTATCACCCTCTTTAATAAGGCCCATAGCGATGCCGGCCACTGAGGACTTGAGCGGCACACCAGTATCCATAAGCGCAAGAGATGCACCGCACACTGTGGCCATGGAGGAGGACCCGTCAGACTCAGTAATCTCGGACACAACTCTAATGGTGTAGGGGAAATCCGCCTTTGTCGGCAAAACCGGGTGAATAGCCCGCCAAGCGAGTTTTCCATGCCCTATCTCCCTCCTACCTGGAGGACGAAGCGCTGCAGCCTCACCAACCGCATAAGATGGAAAGTTATAATGCAACAAAAACCTCTCTCTCCGGTCTCCATCGAAACCATCAACCACCTGCTCATCCTGCGGAGTGCCAAGCGCGGTTATCACCAACGCCTGAGTGTCACCCCTGGTAAACAGCGCGGAGCCGTGAGACCTAGGGATTAAATCGACTTCTATTTCAATGTTGCGTATCTGATCGAAGCCTCTGCCATCAACGCGCTTAAGTGTGTCCAAAACCCTAGAACGCACCAAAGACCGCTCGAATGTTTTTATCGCTAAAAGGACCTCTTGCTCAGTATACTCACCGCTCCCGTCAACGTGTTTCTTGCACAAATCTGAGTACAAACCCTCCCTGGCAGCATCAAGCTGGAGCACTCTGGTTTTCTTGTTATGGTCACCATACGCAACCGAAAACTTCTCAGAATAATCACTATTTATATCCGATACCACCTTGCCTATGTCGTGCGGAACAAACTCAACAGCACTTTTCGGACCCGCAGCTTCAGCAAATTCCTCTATCAAATCCAATACCTGAGCGCAATTTCCGTGCCCGAATGTCAAAGCACCCAGCATTTCTTCTTCAGAGAGCTCAGATGCCTCCGACTCCACCATTACCACAGAGCTCCTGGTGCCCGAATAAAACATGTCGAGCTCGCTCCTGGTCAACTCCTCAGCCGATGGGTTCAATATGTAGCGCTCTTCCTCTCTAATATAGCCAATCTTCGCACCAGCTATGGGCACAGGAAACGGTATCCCCGATATAGCCAAAGCCGCCGCAGCACCTATGAGCGCCACGGTTTCCGGTGGGCTCGCCTGATCGTAAGACAGCAAATTGCATACAATAACAATCTCGTCGCAAAACCCTGTGGGAAACAGCGGCCTGATACTCCTATCAACCAACCTTGAAATCAGAGTTTCTCTATCAGAGGGCTTACCCTCCCGTTTGAAGAACCCACCTGGAATCCTACCTACAGCATAACTCTTCGCAAGAAACTGAACTGTCAACGGCAAAAAATCAACCGGCTCCTTGGATTTCTGCGAGACAACGGTCGACAGTACAGAAGTCCCCCCATAATCAACAACAACCGCACCATCCGCTTGACGAGCTATCTTACCACTCTCAATAACTAACGGCCTATCTCCCCACTCTACACACTTCCTCGTTATATCAAACATACCAACAATTCCTACCCTCTAAAAAGCGCTTACAGCGCACAAACAACAACATCAATGAAATACATCTCTTATGCCAAGCTTCTTGACTAAGTCCAGATACGCATCATTCCCATATTTGTTCCTGATATATTGAAGCCCCTTGCGCCTCTTACAAACAAGCACCATGAGGCCGCGCCTGCAGTGAAAATCCTTCTTGTGCACCTTCAAGTGCTCAGTCAGATTGCGTATCCTTTCCGAGAGAATGGCGCATTGTACATACGCGGAACCCGTATCCCCATCTTTAACCTTGTACTCGGAGATCAATTCAGATTTTCTAGTAGGTGTAATAGACATAAAAACGCAAGGTCCTCCTCTCGGCTACATAAAGAACTTTAGACATCAAAAACACGCACCGGCCTAGCGGTGCCATTTACAACCTTGCAGACAGCGACAGGAACGCCACCCACCCGGCTTAGGTAACACATATCATAATTCTCAGCGGCATACAAGCCATTTAAGCTTGTACGCCGTAGACTCACGCTTTGTCCCTTTTTCACAATCTCCGCTACTTCCGCATCTACGCATAGCTTTAGAAGGGCATCTCCCATAACGCACGATATCGGAAGTAGCACTTCGTCCAAAGAATCAGCATTCACCAATGCCTCTAATCTGTCTAACGTTACGGAATTTTCTTCTGAGAAAAACCCCACACTCTTCCTCCGCAAAGAGGAAACATATCCCAAACACCCGAGGGATATGCCTAGATCGCGCGCGAATGAGCGAATGTACACTCCCTTTTCGCATATAATCAGGAAATTCGCGGTGTTTCTTTCTTCATCCACTGATAGCAAGTCTATGCTTATTATGCATACCTCCTTGGGCGGCAGCGAAACAGCCTCCCCCCTTCTTGCAAGATGATACGCCCTCACTCCCCGCACCCTAACCGCGGAAAATGCGGGAGGCACTTGCTGTATATTCCCCACAAACTGGCCTAGAGCCTCTTTTATGCTGTCTACACTCGGCCTCAGGCTACTTGTCTTGATGACCTTACCCTCAGCATCATCAGTAGAGCGTTGGGACCCCCATTGTACCGTAACTGCGTACGACTTTAACCCATCAACCGCATATGGTATGGTTTTCGTTGCCTCACCCACAGCAATGGGCAATACCCCAGTTGCTAGAGGATCTAACGTACCCGCATGGCCAACTTTGCAATTAAGAATCCTCCTTATTCTGCCAACCACGCCACCAGAACTCATATGAAGAGGCTTATCTACGTTCAGCCACCCATATTTTATCCTCGCACCCTGCAATTATTCCGCACCTGGCTAAGCTCTCATGATCTATACGTTAGCAGCCTTTGCAACTTACCGCAGCAAAAAAACACAATATCCTTTATTGGCATAAAAAATTTGGACTCAGGACGTGCTTTTGATTCTATATGTGTTATATAAGTGTGTATGCATGTGTGCGCCGCCGGGCGTGTGTGCTGTTGGGTTGTGGCTGCACGGCGGTAGGTGCTGGTTTCCTACTGTGGTATATTATTATGGTGAGTCTAGATCTATTGCCCGATGCCCTGAACTTGCGGGCGGTAAGTTTTTTCGATCGGTGCGTGCATGCTTTGTCCTGCAGCGGGCTTTTCGCTAGTGACATGGCAATTGACCTGGGAACAGCAAACACCCTAGTATACGTTAAAGGTAGGGGTATAGTGCTTAATGAGCCGTCCGTGGTGGCTATCCTGAAGGAAAGAGGCAATTACGTCCCGTATGCGTTCGGGGCCAAGGCGAAAATGATGCTGGGGAAGACTCCCGGTGGCATCGAAGCCATACGTCCGTTGAAGGATGGAGTCATTGCTGATTTCAA
Organism: Anaplasma ovis str. Haibei; assembly: GCF_002214625.1. Classification (NCBI taxonomy): domain Bacteria; kingdom Pseudomonadati; phylum Pseudomonadota; class Alphaproteobacteria; order Rickettsiales; family Anaplasmataceae; genus Anaplasma; species Anaplasma ovis. The sequence continues at coordinate 443,171 of NZ_CP015994.1, read as the reverse complement.
AGGCGCAGAGGAAATGATAAAATTCTTCATTAGAAACGCCAGCAAGCGCAGAACCATAAACAGCCCCACGGTAGTGATATGCGTCCCCTCTGGCTCCACCCCCGTTGAGAGGCGCGCTATACAAGACGCGGCCGAAGGCGCAGGAGCGGGAGAGGTTTTTCTGATAGAAGAGCCTATGGCTGCCGCAATTGGCGCTGGAATGCCAGTCACCCAACCTGAAGCATCGATGATCGTTGATGTGGGTGGTGGGACGACCGAGGTGGCTGTCATATCCTTGGGAGGGATAGTATATTCTCGCTCGGTACGGAGTGGTGGAGACCTAATGGATGAGGCTATAGCGTCTTACATAAGAAAGCATTATAACCTCTTGGTAGGTGAGACGACCGCGGAGAGAATCAAGAAGAGCATTGGGTCTGCCTGCCCACCAGAATCAGGAGACGGCGACACTGTTATTGTAAAAGGAAGAGACCTTACTGATGGCGTACCAAAGGAGGTACACCTATCGGAAAGGCAGGTTGCGGAGAGCCTGATAGAACCAGTGGGGCAGATAGTATCCGCGGTTCGGGTTGCGCTAGAGTGCACACCCCCCGAGTTGTCCTCCGATATCATGGATAAGGGCATTATGGTCTCCGGCGGGGGTGGTATGCTCAAGAACCTAGATAAATTGCTAGCTGAAACTACTGGGCTTCCGGTTGCCGTTGCGTCTAACCCGCTGTGCTGCGTAGCATTGGGCACGGGCAAGGTGCTGGAAGAGATGGATGCCCTGTCACACGTACTGTTCAAGCAGGATTGAGGCTTCCACACCCGACTATCTGATGGTTTGTGCCATATGCAAGGGAATGCAGCGCCTTCTCTCTAAATTACGGTAACAAGCAGAGCACTCTTGAACATTTATGACGCCCGCAGCCGTGCCACGTACGTTGGACTAGTCAATATCCTCGCCGTGCACGTGCTTCGCACTTACCACACTTACCACGCCTATTTCCCTCAGGTTTACCGGCGTCACCACCTTCTTTTGAGCCAGTATATGCCCCACGTATATTCCGTGAGGAAATCCTTCATCATTCCCGGTAGTAATTACCAAATCACCGTCATGAAGCTCAGTATTACTAGAAGACAAATGGGTTAGTACAAGACCCTCGGCTGAACCGGCCAGTATGGCATTTACACCACTTTCCACAACCATCACCGGAACGCGAAAATCCTTGCTCTCGATAAGTAGTACTCTGGCGCTATGTTCTCCTACATCAGTGGTTTTGCCTATAAGCCCCTGGCTGGTAACAACGGCCTGCTGATCCTGAATTCCCTCTCTGCGCCCTATGGGTAAAAAGACATGTTCCTGGGTACCATCATAAACAACAACTGCACGCGTTGTGATGTAACTGACATCTGCGTGGTAGGAAAGGAAGTTTAGCATCTGCTTCAAGTGGTCATTTTCCTTGGCGAGGATCTTAACCAACACTCCACCGGAATCCACGGCCTCATCTTGAGCTATGCTACCGTCACACACAACGGTATTAGAGCGATGCCACTTCAGCACATCTTGCACCTTCTGCGCAACGGAAACACACAAATCTGCCGTTTCGGCACGTAGTTGCGCAATTTTCATCTCATATAGCGGGTACGTGCAGTACAACACAACACCGCAGAAAATTAAGAGTACTGACCTAAACCTTGCGGGTTTAATGGCCTTTATCCTCAAATTCTTAAACAATTCGGCACCACATTCTATCTCTACGCACTACAAAGTGAAGTGCAGGACGCAACTCTTGTCGAATGTTAACAACAATTTTGTGCATCACACAAACATTTAAACTTGTTGACAAATCGATTCTGGAGTTCTTGCTTCACACACAACATGCCATGGCACCGCAGCTGAAGCGCCACAAGCAGTAACTACGTTTGTCAACTACACAATAATCTCTGGTTTTTTGCTGATTCAAGGCCCGGTAAAAACGTAAGTTTCTAAAAGAATTTTGTTTACACAAGCGCGTTTAATCTATAACCTACCGGTTGCTTAGATGCGCCCTTAGCTCAGATGGATAGAGCATTTGACTACGGATCAAAAGGTCGGGCGTTCGAGTCGTCCAGGGCGCGTGCTTAGGGTACACCTCCCAGTTTATTGTTCCTGTTTTTGCATATGGCTATTACTCAGTCGCTCAAGCTTGTGTTCCTCCTGCTGGTGTTGGTGGCTGCATTTTGCTTTGCGGACTACGTTCCTTACACGATAAAGTCCCTGTGCTACGCAGCTAGCCTCTCTATCAAAGAGGTTTTGGTGTTCATGCTTCCACTGGTAGTTTTCAGCATTGTTTTTCACTCCACAAGTAAGTTGCGGGGGGATAGCGCCGTAAAGACATTACTACTCCTAATTGCAATGGTCGCGCTGTCAAATTCCGCATCGGTGGCCGTGGCACATTTCCTCGGAAGTTACCTATCAGCTTCAGCAACCCGCTCAATAATCTCAGGCATACAACAGAACATACACGCGCTAGAGCCGCTATATACCACTTTCCATTTGCCATCTCTGATCAGCAGCGCAAAGGCACTGGCGCTCGGTTTCACATGCGGGATAATACTCCCTGCGGTATTGGGCAAAAAGTCCATAATCTTATCTGAAAAGTTGTCCAACTTGAGCGTTTTTATTCTTGACCGGATATTTGCACCTGTACTTCCAATATTCATACTAGGGTCTGCCTTTAGGATGGAGAGCGAAGGGGCGCTGACCAGTTTGCAGGACAATGCGGGAGTTGTGGTATACATCTTTGCTTCTGCGTTTTTGTACTCCGCATTCCTGTATTTTGCAGGGAGCGGTTTTTCGTTACGGAAAGCCCTTGGAACGATGAAGAACATGCTTCCAGCGATTGTTACTGGGCTGGGCACAATGTCCAGTCTGCTTACCATGCCAGTAACGCTCGCCGCCGTGAAAAAGAGCATCAAGCACCCACATATTGCAGACATATCCGTTCCAGGCTCCGTAAACATACACCTACTTGGAGACTGTTTTGTCTCTGTAATGTTGTTGCCGCTGCTGGTAGCAACGCTTGGCACAGAGGTCGTTACAACCTCTGACTACGCACACTTCTTGGTGTATGTGGTATTGATGAAGTTTGCCGAGGCCGCAGTCGCTGGGACGGGATTAGTGCTTATGTTTCCAATTATCGAGCAGTATTTGCATTTTTCGCCTACCATGCTTTCTCTTGCTACCACACTTTTTATTCTGCTTGATCCTCTCATCACTGCGGTAAACGTGTTCGGCAATGGGGCATTCTCAGTACTGTTTGCAAGAGTGCATAACCTGCTTTTTCATCAGGAGACAAAACCCAAACGGAATGATGCATCTCGTCGCACACGCTAACAAATGTTTTTTTCATATTACTAAATTGAGATTCATGGCTAAAAAAATTTATTTACATGAACAAACTTAAGATATACCATAGCGACTTCAGTCCCATACAATAGCGTATGTGCTGGCATCGGCTTGCACGCAGACGCGGGACCTTTTTGCGCGATTGGATACATATGTTCAATAAACACTCCCTGAGGTTTGGGTTTTTGCTGGTACTATCATTACTGGCATTCACGTTCGCAGATTTTGTGCCGCATGGCGTTCGGTCTTTTTCGTACGCGGTAAGTTTGTCCATAAAAGAGGTATTGGTATTCTTACTGCCATTTATAGTGTTCGGTATCGTTTTTCGATCAGTAAGCCGGCTACAAAGCGGCAATGCAGTCAAAATAGTAGTGCTGCTAATTGCCATGGTTATGCTCTCGAATGCAGCATCAATATCTTCGGCGTATTGTGTTGGTAAGTACATCGCATCTACCAGCAAAACCGTAATACTTCAAAGTGCGGCAACAGGCGGCGGGCTAGAGCCTTCATATGTGTTTCACCTCCCTCCTTTGGTTAGCACGATCAAGACCGTGATCGCAGGGTTCTTGTGCGGGGTTATTTTACCAAAGTTTTTCCCACAGAAATCAGAAAAGGTCGCCACTACTTTGTCGTGCATTAGTGCGTTTGTCTTGGAGAAAATTTTCACGCCCATTATTCCTCTTTTTATTGTTGGGCTCGTGTTTAAAATGCAGAGCGACCAGCTGTCACAAGTGCTCCGCGACAATGCGGAGGTGGGGTTCTATATGCTACTTGCTGTGTCTACATACATCGTTCTATTTTACTGTGTAGGTGAGCGCTTCATTATACGCAAAGCCGTGTCGATGCTCAAAAATATGGTACCTGCCGCGCTAGTTGGCTTCACTACCATGTCTAGCCTCATCTCCCTACCTTTGATTATAAAATCGGTGAAGAAAGACTCTGCAAACCCAGACATCGTAGACATAGCAGTACCTGCCGTGATTAACATACATATGTTGGGAGACTGCTTTTTCACCATAATAATGTCACTAGTAATATCAGGTACTTTCGGCAGCATGGAGTACGTTACCGCGTCTGACGCCATTTTGTTCATGCTCTGTTTCCTGATATCCATGTTCGCAATAGTGGGAGTACCCGGAGGTGGGGTGATAGTAATGCTGCCCATAATAGAAAAGTATCTACACTTTTCCCCTACCATGTTATCCCTCATAACCACGTTGTACGTTCTTTGTGACCCGGGAATCACGCTTGTAAACATTTTTGGAAATGGAGCATTTGCAATACTATTTACAAAAGCCCATAGGCTGTTGCTCGCTAAAAAGCCGTTGTCTGTGGAAGTACGAAGGTGAAGGTGATGGCGTTGGACGCCTCCGGCGCTCAGTGCGCTGTTGCGGTGTTTGATGTAAATAGGCAAAAATTCTCTGAGGCAGTTAGCCCTATGCACAATAGGCATGCCGAGTTTTTGCTGTCTCTAATTGATTCTGCGCTTGCAGATTCCGGATTTACTTACCTTGACCTTACCCATACTGTGGCCACTGTTGGACCGGGCAGCTTTACCGGCTTGAGGGCTTCTCTCGCCGCCTTACAGGGGTTCAGGCTAGTTTCAAACATTCCCATACATGCGGTGACCTTGCTTGAGCTCCAGGCATATCTTATATCAAAACACGGTTCCATAGATGGAAACATACTATCCATCGTAGATTTGCCCAACGACAGCCGCGCGTACAGCCAGGTGTTTAACAGCAAATTGCTTCCTATTACCGACGCTACCATAACTGAACGCAGTTTAATATCTGAAGACGGTTATACCACACTTCGCTGTTGCAACATTCCTGATAGCACAAATGCCAGAATCGCCGCTGAGTTTCTTGTGTACAAACTATCGCACAAATTGCCGGAAACTCCGCTTACTCCGATTTATTCTCGTTCTTATACCTAGGGTCTAGACACAGCTCGTACTGAAAAGGGAGCCCACACCCACTACAATATAGTAACTGCAAGCGGGCGCGCCGCTGTTACGGCCCCATAACTCACAGTCGTGCCGCGAGAAAAAACTTGCAGATTGTCGCTGCTTGCTATATTCCTCGAGACAGGTCGGTCTGCTGGTGGCTTGCTATGAGGCTCAGAAACGTTTTCGTGGGCGCGGTTCTCGCCGCGGTGTTGTCCGCTTTCGTGTTCGTAACGTTCGGTAGTGTCCTGCCTTTTGGCAATGCCGCAAGTGACAGATGTGTGGCGAAAGTGGGTTCGAGCTGCCTATCGCTCAGGGAATACAGCACGGCTTACCAAGGAGAGCTTGCGTACATAGAGAGTTTGGTGCGTCAAAAACTTTCTGAAGACGACATACAGCGGTTCGGCGTTAAGGAGATGACGCTTAGCAGGATGGTTGACGACATGGTGCTGGAAAAGTTCGCGAGGGAGCTAAACCTGCGAGTAAGTAATAAAAGCATCAGAGACTTGATAGGGGACATGCCCATGTTCCAAGACAAAAACGGAAAGTTGGACGAACAAAGGTTTAGGGACCTTTTGGCCGATGCAGGAATGACTGAGGCTTCATACATAGGAAAGGTGCGCGGCTCTCTTCCGGCATTTGTATTATCCGAATGTATTTTCCCAAGGTCCGGTGAGGTGTACTCACAGTATTACGACGGGTTTGCGCAAGATGTTCTGCGCGGCATTATGCAGTCCCGCGTGGCAGACGTGGTAGAAATCTCACCAAGCGCCGTGGGAAACACTCCGACACCTACCGACAGTGATTTAGAGGCAATGTACAGCGAGGGCACCAAAAATGGCGAGCTGGTTATGCCCGAGTATAGAAGCGCAGAATACATGATTATCAGTGAGGATGACGCACTGAGGGAGGTTACAGCTTCTGATGACGAGGTGGAAAGTGAAATCAAAAACAGCGAACTTCATGATCAGAGAGATGTTTTAAATCTCGTGTTTCCTAGTGAGAACGAAGCAAGAGCTGCCTATAAAGCTATCAAGGCGGGAAAAACTTTCGAAGCGGTGGTTAAAGACCTAGGCACAACAGTGGAGGAAGTTACCCTGCGGAACGTCACCAAGGAGCTTTTGCCGGTCGGGGTCCGAGACACGGTGTTTAATCTCGACAAAGGGGGGGTAAGCGAGGTCTTCCGCAGCGTTGTGGGATGGCATATCATGAAGATTTTGAACAAGCATCCTATCTCCGCAGGAGATCTGAAAAAGCTCAAGGAAAAGGTTGCAATGAGCATAAAAAAGCAGAAAGCTCGAGAGTTGTTTTCCGCCGGCGTCAGGAAGGCTAATGAGATAATAAGCCATGGTGCTACATCATTCTCCGAAGTCGCAGACGTGTTCAAAAAGCCCACTATGGGTATTTTGAGGAACTTTGACAGTAACGGGCAGGACCCCGCGGGTAAAAGCCACACATATGCGGAGGAGTCATCCTTTCCGGGCATAGTTGGGGCTCTACCAGCCCTTGCGTTTTCCTCTCAGGTAGGTAAACCTTCACATTTCGTCAGCATTGGCAATGCGTATTTTAGCGTCATAGTAACAGGTGTAATACCCTCACGGGCCAGAACTTTCGATGAGAGCAAACCTTTGCTGCTAGACAGGTGGAAAGATGCTTTTGTTGCTGGTGAGATGCTCAAAATTTCTAGCGATTTGATAGCAAAACTAAAAGTGGGCGAAAGTCCGAGCAAGGCTGTGGGCATCGTTACAAAAAAAGGTGAGAATATCAGTAGAGTAAACAGGAAAAAGGGCGGTGGCAGCAATTATCCTGAGGATCTTGTAGACCAAGTGTTTGAAATGCGCATTGGTGATGTGAGCGAGGGGGTGGTAGATCGAAGCGCAAACAAGATTTTTATAGCAACACTTAAGGAAATCAAGACCCCAAGCCAGGTCAACGAAAAGGAGCTAAAAGAGTTTCAAGCACACTTCGTCAGCAGTGCAATATCATCCATCAGGAGGCAGCTGCTTGGTCACCTCATAAACAGGTACAGCGTCAAGATTAATAAAAAGCTGCTTGAGAGAGTTTAGCGGCGCGGGCTATATAAGAAGTATAGGGGGATTATTTCTCACCATGGGTGGATAGCCAAGCGTTTGGCATCCGCGTGGCAGCCCCCCAGGCAGAGTCGTCGCCATGTTGTTTGTATAGCAGCGCTTGTGGCTAATCTTTGTGTAAATAGAAACCCCCACCTAACCGCTACGTGCGCATGCTGGTGGGCAATTACGCCAACACTGTCTACTGGGACGCGTGCGCAAATCTGCGACAGTCGCGCTGCATATCTCACGAGCACGCACTACAGCAACGCAGCACAGGCAGATACTATTCTGCTACAAGCTCGGGACAGTTCATCATCCGCCAGTGCGTATGAAATTCTAAAAAAGTTTGGTGCACCAAACGCTACGCCTGGCACGACAGCAACCTTATGCTGAAGCAAATACTTTGCAAAATCCGTATCATTAGCGATAACAAAGTCCCCCGCTCTCTTACCAACTGCCCTCTTGCATGACACAAAAACGTAAAATGCTCCGTGGGGGAGCTGCGCTTTCAGTACCTTAGAATCTTCTACAGCTTGCATTACCATGTCACGCCTTTTGGAAAATATTTTGCGTCGATAGTCCAAAAAGTCGCTATCGCCTGATAGAGCGGTGACCGCGGCAACCTGGGCAATTGAATTCGCGGTGGTCGTGCTTTGAGATTGTATTGTAGACATTGCCTTGATCACTCGTGCATCGCCCGCTATATACCCTATCCGCCATCCAGTCATCGCGTGTGATTTTGAAACCCCGTTCACGATAAACACTCGGTCATACAAGGCGTTCTCGACCTGCAAAATATTCACAAACTCGACGTCATAGACCAGCTTTGCGTATATATCATCCGCCATTACATGCACCGTGGGATGCTTCAGTAGCACATCTGCTATGGCGCGTAGATCATCCCTGGAGTAAACAACACCTGTAGGATTAGATGGCGAGTTAATTATCAGCCACTTGGTTCTTGGCGTTATAGCACCCTCGAGCAGGTCAGCAGTGAGCTTAAAAGCCTCCCCACAATCCACCACTACGGGTTTCCCACCCGATATACTAACCACGTCAGTATACGAAACCCAGTATGGCGCGGGTATGATAACTTCATCACCTGGGTCTAACGTAGCCATGAACAAATTATATATGCACTGCTTGGCTCCGGAACCTATTAAAACCTGATCCGTAGAGTAAGTGAGGCCATAGTCCGACTTAATACTCTGTACAACCGCCTCTTTCAGCGCAGGTATACCATCTACCGGCGCGTATTTGGTCTTGCCAGCATGTATTGCAGCAATTGCCGCCTCTTTTACGTGATCTGGAGTATCAAAATCCGGCTCCCCAGCACCTAGAGATATTATATCTACCCCCTGAGACCTAAGCTCCGCAGCAAGCCTACTGACCTCCAAGGTAGGAGAAGGTTTTACACATCTGAGCCTCTCACTAATTAGAAACATACGCCCCTCAATACATACTGCAAGACCGCCTTGACGCAAATGGAACCACGCACTAAAGCCCAAAAGCAGACCCATAGCGGCAAAAAGCCTGCCATTATTACAGCAATACGTATACGCTGCAAGATTTTAGCACGAACGCACCTTGCCCCGCAGTCCTAACTGACAAGAACCACACATCATGGCATAGGAAAGTTGTGTGTGAGCGCACACCCATCCACCACGCAAACACGGCTCTGCAAGCTGTTGTTTTGAGGCACACACAATTGCTAAAAACTCGTTGTTGGGCACACGGCATTTGTAGTATGATCCCACAAGGTTGTTTTTGCAGAGAATTTTTATGAGTTTAGTAACAAAAGAGGCTATAGACTTCACTGCCAGGGCGGTTATGTCCAACGGTAAGGTGTGCGATTTAAATCTGAGTAAGTATATCGCTGGTAAGTGCGCGGTGCTCTTTTTTTACCCGCGGGATTTTACTTTTGTGTGCCCTACTGAGATATTATCTCTACACGGCAGAGTACCCAAGTTCACTGCGCGTAACACCGAGGTTATAGGAATAAGTACAGATTCTGAATTCGCACATTGCCACTGGCGCAACACCCCCGTAGAGAAAGGTGGAATAGATATGGTAAGCTTCCCCTTGGTAGCCGATGATTCACATACTATATCGGAGAGTTACGGGGTATTATACGGTGGAAAAGTTGCTCTAAGGGCAACTGTAATAATTGATGAGAATTTTATAGTTCGCCACCACTCGGTGAATGACCTACCGATAGGAAGAAACATCGACGAAGTGCTCAGAATCGTAGATGCAATAGCTCACCACAAAAAGCATGGTGAAGTGTGCCCAGCGGGGTGGACCGAGGGAAAGGCAGCCATGGAAGCAACTCAGCACGGCGTTGAGCACTATTTACAGTCCCACGCGGATAGCCTGGGCCCTCAGGAATGACGGGACGACATCCGCAAGCTAAGGCCCCTGTAAAGGTATTAGTAATGGGCTCCGGTGCGGCGGGGTGTACTGCCGCAATCTATGCTGGAAGAGCAAATTTGGAGCCTCTACTGGTAACTGGAATGCAACCTGGGGGCCAACTGACGATAACAACCGATGTTGAAAATTATCCGGGGTTCTCGCTGGTGCAGGGCCCAGAGCTAATGGAGCATATGAAACAACAGGCGCTGCATTGCGGTGCTACCGAGGTGATGGATGAGATAACACAAATAGATGCCAATGTGTACCCTTTCAAGTGCACTAGCATGTTTGGGGAGGAATACTACGCGTATAGCATAATCGTCGCGACCGGGGCACAGGCTAAGTGGCTTGGGATGGATAGCGAGCAATTTTTTATGGGAAAGGGCGTATCCGCCTGCGCCACCTGTGATGGCTCGTTTTTTAAGGGAGAGGTAGTGGCGGTAATAGGCGGTGGGAACACAGCGGTCGAGGAGGCAATTTATTTAACACGGAGCGCAAGTAAAGTGTTTTTAATCCACAGGAGAGACAAGCTGCGTGCAGAGGCCGTCATGCAGAACAGATTGTTTGAGAATAGCAAAATTGAAGTCGTGTGGAACAGCGTAGTAAAGGAAATACTTGGTGACAAGGAAAACAAGAAAGTAGCCGCGCTGTTATTGGAATCCACACAAGACGGAAGCACAAGAATCCTGGAAACCTCGGGCGTGTTCATAGCAATAGGTCACAAGCCGAACACCCAGGTATTGGCCGATATGCCAGGGCGCCACGTAGAGCTAGATCCAGATGGTTATGTGGTCACCTCCCCTGACAACACAGCAACGAGTTGCCCGGGAATATTTGCAGCCGGAGACGTGCGCGACAAAGTATATCGCCAGGCTGTAGTAGCCGCAGGTACGGGGTGCATGGCGGCGCTAGATGCGGAAAAGTTCCTATCCGAGCGTGGAATCACTTCCTAACCGGAACAAGGCCGAAGCCTACGCCTGCCCGCGGTGAATATAGCCTCAGGTGGCACATGGAGCTTTGGAGTAAAACTCTACAAGATATTTTTTCACGTTTTCCGACACAAACGTGCTTACATCCCCGTTAAGGCGAGCAACCTCCTTAACAAAACTTGAGGAAATAAACTGAGTATCTTTCGCAGCTGGCAAAAATACAGTCTCCACTCCAGGAACAAGTTTGTAATTTATCCAACTCATTTGAAACTCGTAATCAAAGTCAGACACTGCTCTTAACCCGCGGATGATGACCTGGGCACCCCTACTTTGAGCAAAGTAGGTCAGCAATCCATCGAAGACTTCAACCTTTGCACTAATTCCAAGATCCTGCATCTCACGCCCTATCATGGCCGCACGCATGTCTGCAGAGAATATAGTCTCCTTTACCACGCTTTTCGCAACAGCAATAACAAGCTCATCCACCAGGTTGCTGGCCCTCTTGATTATATCTATGTGCCCAAATGTTATGGGATCGAAAGTCCCGGGATATATACCTAGCCTTATTGCCACAACTTCCACAAAACAGAGGCGATCGAGGGGATTATATCTGACTCATACAGGAATTATCCACTACATTTTTAAAGTTTATTTTCCTTGAACGTCAATTATTAACACATATAATGGCATGGTTAGGAGCGGGCTACGTACTGTCCACAATGCGTTGCTTGCAGCATTGTCTGGCTTGGTAGCTCAGTGGTAGAGCGGAGGACTGAAAATCCTTGCGCGCTGGTTCAATTCCAGCCCAGGCCACACTCCGCCTGTTCTCCGTTCTCTGCCTTAGTGCTTTTGTTGCATTGGAGTACTATTGGGAGAGAGAATGCCCAGCCGTTGTTATACTGTTTCGATGCTTGTTAGGATTGTGTTCTGTGCGTTGCTGTGCTGCGCCGCAACGCTGCCAATTTCACCGCTTCCTGCCGCCACATCGGGAAGTGAAGGCAAAGTAGCAGTAGGGTTCTTGCAAACCGAAAAGGAAACTTACCCAGAAGAACTCACTTTCTCTCACAACATCGCTGAAATGTTCACAAAAATGGGGGCACGCGTTGTGCGCGTGGATTATAACACGATCGTGGACTTTGCACGCATCAGAGAAGCATCCCTCAAGGAAGCCGCAGGAGATATGTCGAAGGTTCGTGAGCTAGAGGCAGGCAAGATAAAGCGTGAGGTCGCAGATTTTCTGAAAAAGGAGGGGATTTCGCGAGTGTTTATACCTGGCAACTTCTACAACCTGGACGCGGAACCTTACCCCCCTACCCCTAATCGGCAGCTAGTCACCGCCGCAATTGCTGAGATAGTGCGTGAAAATTCAAACATTAGGCTCATGGCTGTGTGCGGGGGCTTGCAGGGCATCGTACATGCGATGGGTATCAAGGTTGTAAGGGTGTGGCACCTGATACACAAAAACCAGGCAGCGTCTCATGCCATATCTGGGGATGGCCCACATAGTAGCGGCGCTGTCCTACATAAGTTGCGGGTGGCACCCGGTAGCAAGTTGGCGAGCATAGTCTCCAAGTACGCACCCCTGGACGGAGACGGCTGGCCCTATCTGTTTTTCCCAGACTTGCATGGTGGGGTAGTAAGTAATGACCAGAAAAACATTCAGAAGCTAGAATCCCTGGGCTATAGGATAGTTGGGTATTCTGACGATGGTATTATAGAAGCCTTGGAGGATATGCATGGCAACATACTATTTCAAGATCATCCCGAGGCGCTTGCGATATATGCTCTCGACAACAATTTAGCTTCACCGGCCCCCCATGGCAACGGTATAGAGGAGGGCTCCGAAGTCCGCACTTATGACTACGAAAGATACAGGTCTGCTATGGCTGCATTGCTGATAATGGAAGACTTTTTGCACAACTAGGAGATGACGAAGCACCCGCGCTGCGGCACGGCATGCATGGGTGTGCGTAAGCCGTTGCGGGGCTTGTGTACGCGCATTGAAGGTAACTAGCGCAGTTTGCGTGCGTGACAAGCCCGCTACAAATCGCGGAGCGTTAACCACAAACTGTATGTTGCTACCATAAATAACGCTCATGGAGGGTGTTAGCAGCTGACTACCAGCCTCAATTTTCTTGACTGTAGCATTTGTATATTGTACTGGGGGTAAGTTAGCTGGTATTAATTATATGCGCCTCTCTGAGTGCTACGTGCCTACTATGAAGGACGTGTCTTCCGATGTCGTAGTTGCCTCCCACAAATACTCACTACGAGCCGGTTTAGTTAGGCAGAACGCCTCAGGCCTATATACGTGGCTGCCTCTTGGGCTCAAGGTCTTAAGGACGATAGAGCGCATTGTACGGGAGGAAATGGATTCAAGCGGCTTTTTGGAAATCCTCATGCCGTCTGTGCAGCCCGCAGATCTGTGGCGTGAGTCGCTGCGTTACGATTCTTACGGGCCAGAGATGCTTCGCATGCAAGATCGCAGCGGTAGAGAGATGGTGTTTGGCCCCACGCACGAGGAAGCCATCTCCGACGTAGTGCGTTCATCGCTGAAAAGTTATCGCGATCTGCCAATTAATCTATACCAAATACAGTGGAAATTTCGTGACGAGTTGCGTCCCCGACATGGCATTATGCGCGGAAGGGAATTCCTAATGAAAGACGCCTACAGCTTTGACGTTGATTTTGAAGGTGTAATGAGGTCATACGAAAACGTGTTCTCGGCATATTTTAGGATTTTCAGGCGCCTTGGACTAGTACCCATCGCAGCAAAGGCTGATAGCGGGGCCATTGGGGGCAGCATTAGCCACGAATTTCACGTGCTCGTACCTACCGGCGAGAGTACTGTGTATCATGATAAAAGAGCCTTGGACCTCTCCAAAAATGATTACTGCACTACCGAGGAGATTGCAAGCGTGTATGCCGCAACAGAAGATGCGCACGATCCGCAAAATTGTGGGGTGGACCCGAACGATCTGCAAGTTTCTAAAGGCATAGAGGTCGCCCACGTTTTTTACCTTGGAGATAGGTATTCTGCCCCTATGAACGTGAAATTTCACGACAAAAACGGAAATAGCGCTCACGCTCTGATGGGATGCTATGGAATAGGAATCTCCAGGCTCGTGGCAGCGATTATTGAAGTATTCCATGATGATGTAGGCATAAGATGGCCAGAATCTATAGCCCCTTTCAAAGTGGGAATAGTGAACTTGCTGACCACAAATGAGGATTGCAAAACAACCGCGGAGACCATATATGCCGCCCTTGCTGATAGCTCGTTGTACGATGATAGCACAGACAGCCCCGGAGTGAAGCTCGCAAGGATGGACCTATTGGGGATGCCTTGGCAGGTTATTATTGGCAATTCTTTTGTAAAGGACAAAGTGGTGGAATTAAAAAACCGCGCCAACGGAACAACGGAAAAGTGTGCCGTCGATGCCCTGATTGCAAGGATGCAGGCGTGATAGTAGGCATAGGGGTAGATCTGGTATCCGTAAGAAGGATGCAGCAATTACTGGAGAGATTTGGCAACAGATTCACTACCAGGGCATTCTCCGAAATTGAGATACGTGATTCCCTGCAATACAAAAATGCACATGCGGTGGCAAGGCACTTTGCCAAAAGATTTGCGGCGAAGGAGGCATATGTCAAGGCAGTTGGGCTTGGATTCGGACGTGGAATAGAAATGCGAGGCGTATCCGTATTCAATGATGCTTTAGGAAAGCCAAGAATTGCCGTAAGCGGCGATGTCGGACACAACATAGAGCTTTCACTGAGCGATGACGGCGAGTATGCCATAGCTTTTGTTGTCTTGCATGTGTAAAGATCAAAAGATTGGCTGAGCGGCGCAATCCGGAAACGTGACCAACCCCGAGAGAGGATGCTGCAACACTATCTAGCCCACAGAAGCGGTAATGGGCATCGGTCGGCAGTTTAGGAACGCAGACCGGCTCTGGAGGCCTACAATCTCGTATCACTGCAAATTTCCAACATATTGCAGAGCCAATGCCTGCCCATCCACTCTATAATGGTCACAATCTTGTGGATAAAGGCGTTCAGCGTTGCCAAGTGAGTACCGGGTTTACTAATGTGATGGTCTCAAGTTCAGCTCACAGCAGTAAGCTTTGCTATTTAGTACCTACTACTGGGCAGAGTGCTGCTCCGCACTTCACAGTAGTCACAGACAGCAGCGCGCGGTGACCCCTGGTAATTGCTCACAAATTTTGAGTAATAGAGGATGCGCGGGCTATATGGCACAAGTTTTTGTTGCACACCAGAGGGGACAAAATGTATTATGGTCCCGCTTCATGTTGTTCCCTGGTAGCTCAGTGGCAGAGCAGCTGGCTGTTAACCAGTGTGCCGTTGGTTCGAATCCAACCCGGGGAGCTTGGGCACAACGTTTACGTGCGATTTCTGGTAGCATCCCCTCTTGCATTTCGCAGCATGTGCTTGACTTCCACGCCTATTGGTAATACAATCTGCCCGTGGTTTCACTATGGCAATAAAGGCTTCTTGGAATAGGCGTTTTGGACCCGAGGGCAGTGCTCGGCATCTCCACTGTTGCTTTGTATGGGGATGAAACAGGATAGACAGACGCAATAAAGGAGACAGCTTTTGCTCGGTGGGAATTCCAGCCGTATAAGTGGGTCATTTTTATAAGTGCAAACGATGATTTCGTTGCCGCTAATGATAACGTGGAAACAGCTTTCGTAGCTGCTGCCTAGTTTTGTCTTTAGCGCGGTTTTGGGGGCTTACCGGGCAACAGAAAAGTCCCCGCAATGCGCATGTGCAACAACTCTTAAGCGGAGATGTGTTTGCATGCTACACCCTAGCTAATCTCCGTCTTGTTTTCTGGCACGATTGTGGTATCCTGCTGCTCGGCAGGCAGCGCTTTGTTCAGCTGGCTGTGCGGGTGCTTTCTGGTGCGAGGTTTCAATGAGTGATCTAGTAGATTATCGGAGACTGGTTTACGCTGCGATGTGCAGCGTAGTAAGGGAGGCACTGGACTTTGTGTCCAAACTACCTTCTACTGGAGAGGTGCACATCACCATTTCATTCCTCACTGGGTACAGCGGGGTTGTGCTACCCGACTATCTGAGAGCACAGTATCCAGAAAATATGACGGTCGTTCTTCAATATCAATTCCGTGAGTTATACGTAAGCGATAGTTATTTCAGAGTCATCTTGAGTTTCAAGGGCAAGGAAGAGTGCATAACGGTGCCTTTTAAGGCTGTGGTAAAATATGTCGACATGTTAGCCAATTTCTCCCTAGACTTAGAGCAGTATGGCGACCTAGAGTTCGGAATGGATGCTGATTCTGATAATGACGACATTGCCGAGTGTTCACCAACAGATACGGCGCACACGGTACGAGATAACATAATCTTTATAGACAAATTCCTCAAACACTAAGCCCGTGTTGGCTTCTGGCCAACACCCCAGGGCGGATAGGTGGCTGAACGCCGCACATGGTTCATCAAGCAGAGGACTTCTTGAAGCCGCCTTCCCCATCTTCCAAGCTGCCCAGCCCAAGGAAAAACTTGGGCCCGCAGGGCAACCGCGCGGGGCCAGCCACACCACCCCCGCCGCATCTCTCACACAGAGACAACGCTGTTATGCTTTCTGATTCAGCAGAGACACGGCATCTTCCAGTGTGATGTCACCACCTTTCCCCTTGATAGCAACGTTTCTGTCGCCACATTTCAGGTAGAAACCGTACCTCCCTTTGCATACGTATATTTCCTTACCGTTGTCGTGCAGCCCCAGAAGCCTAGATTTCTTCTGCGCCTGGCTGTCTATAACACTCACCGCCTCTTCAAGAGTCAAATTCCAAAAGTCCTCTCTGCCCTTTACGGAAAAATACGTTCCCCCATATAGGACGTACGGACCAAACCTCCCGGTTCCAAGCTTTATGTCCTGCACAGTATCGGGATAATTACCCAAAATTATGGGTAAAGACAGGAGTTTTTTTGCCACATCTAAAGTAATTTCTTTGATACCCCGTGGAATGGCAACACGCTTTCCTTTTGCATTATTCCCAAGTTGCAAATATTCGCCATATGGGCCATTCTTGAGAACAATTTCCTCCTGGGTTGCATCATCCAGACCTAAAACTTTAGGAAATTCATCTCTGCAGACACCAGATTCATCGCCTATCCCCCTGGTATATTTGCATTCAGGATATCTATTACAGCCTAAAAACGCCTTATACTTACCGATGTTTAACATGAGCTCACCCTTCCCACAACCCGGGCAAGATCTATCCACTACCTCACCAGAACTGGATGAAAATGCGTACCCTTCCAGATCTTTGGTAATAGACTTCAATATCTCGCTGACCTCAATACCTTTCACCGTACTGACATCAGAAATAAACTTGTGCCAGAATCGCCGCAACACCTCCTTCCAGGCCATGTTACCGTTTGAGATGAGGTCCAGTTCTTCCTCAAGATTGGCGGTAAAGTCATACTCTACATAGCGACTGAAAAAATTGGTCAGAAACGCGTTGACTATTCTCCCCCTCTCGCTAGGAACAAATTTCTTTTGTTCTAACTGCGTATACCCCCTCTCCTGCAAGACAGAAATGATCGCTGCATACGTAGACGGCCTGCCTATCCCAATTTCCTCCATCTTCTTTACCAAACTTGCCTCACTATACCTGGGAGGAGGCTGGGTAAAATGTTGGTTCGGAGAAACTTCTACAAGATTACAATCCTCCCCTACCTCAAGTTGCGGCAACATATTACGTTTGTCATCATCGTCGGTGCCATATACCTTCTGGTACCCATCAAAACCTAGGCTGGAACCGACAGCATGCAGAACCACAGTGCCATCCCTTGACTGGATATCTACAACAACCTGGTCAATCACCGCAGACTCCATCTGGCTAGCCATGGTCCTTCTCCATATCAGGTCATACAGCTTCAGTTGGTCATCACTAAGGTATTTCGCTAGACTGTCAGGAGTCATCGTGATGTCAGTGGGGCGTATGGCTTCGTGGGCTTCCTGGGCATTTTTTACCTTCTTCACATACTTTCGCGGGGATTTGGTCAGATACTTATCGCCAAACTGCATCTTAATTGTGTCACGAATGTAAGATATCGCTTCAGTGGAAATATAAAATCCATCGGTACGCATGTATGTTATTAGCCCGACAGTTTCTCCGCCAATATCCACACCCTCATACAGCTTCTGGGCAACCATCATGGTGTTTTTTGCCGAGAAGCCGAGCTTAGTGGAAGCTTCCTGCTGCAAGCTAGATGTAATAAACGGAGGATAAGGATTGCGCTTGGTCTGTTTTGCCTCCACAGAGGCAACATGATACGACCCCTTCCGCACATGCTCAGCTATAGCATTAGCGCTGTCAGCGTCAGGGATGGCAAACTTACCCAGCTTTTCCCCATTGTAGTGCTTCAAAGTTGCAGTAAGTTCCTCGCCGCTCTTATTCTTCAGCAGCACTGCAATATCCCAATACTCTCTTGAATCAAACTGCTCTATCTCGTGCTCCCGTTCGCAAACCAGCCTCAGCGCCACCGACTGAACCCTCCCGGCCGATTTACTACCGGGAAGTTTCCTCCACAGCAAAGGGGAAAGAGTAAAGCCCACCAGATAGTCCAAAACTCTACGAGCCTGTTGCGCGTGAACTAAATCCATGTTGATGCTTCGGCAATCATTTATTGCCGCATTAACTGCCCTTTTGGTCACTTCATTAAAGACCATTCTATTAACCGCAACGTCTTCTCCAATCGCGCTGCGTTCGCGTAATACCTCAACTATGTGCCAAGCTATAGCCTCACCTTCACGATCAGGGTCCGTCGCCAAATATATGCCGCTCTTTTCCGAACTTACGGTTTTGACAATTTTATCAACATACTTCTCCGACTTGGGAATAATTTCGTAAATCATACGAAAGTCATCATCGGGATCCACAGAACCACTCTTCGCTGGGAAGTCCCTCACGTGGCCAAAAGAAGCTACTACCTTGTACTTTCCCCCTAAATACTTGGAAATAGTTTTCGCCTTAGAAGGAGATTCTACAATAACCACGCCCATCACTAAACCTACATGAGAAAACCGCCCCTCGCAGAAGCTAGCAACCTAATATTATAAAATAAAGTCCTTGGAAAGGATTTTTGACACGTAGACTACAGGTGGGGTATCAACCACCAGCCCGTACGAAAACCTAAGCCGCTCCACCAACCAGAAGAGTAAGTTCCCTGGGAATCTGCTGTATTATGTCATCAGCGATAAGCCCAATTCCGTACCGCTTCCCGCATTCACCGTGTATCCACACACCACAACACGCGGCAGCAAATTCTGGCATCCCCGCAGCAATAAGTCCAGTAATAATCCCCGCAAGCACGTCACCACTCCCAATGGTAGCCAAAGAGCTGGGTGCGTTGTTGTTCACAACCACGCTTCCGTCTGGCTGAGCAATCACGGTATCA
This sequence comes from Anaplasma ovis str. Haibei, assembly GCF_002214625.1. NCBI lineage: Bacteria > Pseudomonadati > Pseudomonadota > Alphaproteobacteria > Rickettsiales > Anaplasmataceae > Anaplasma > Anaplasma ovis. Next base: position 423,993 of record NZ_CP015994.1, on the reverse strand, counting down.
TGCCCCTTGAGTACGATTATTGCCCCAGATATTCGCGCAGCGGCCCTAGCCCTCTCAACAACATTTCCTTTCAAATCCGGAAATACTCGCTTAAACTCCCCTTCGTGAGGGGTCATCACAATATTCCCCCCAGCAACGCGCGATAGTAGCATGTCAGGGTCACTTTGAAAGACAGATATGCCCCCAGCATCTAGTACGCACTTTTTGCCAGAGTTAAGCGCAACAAGTACCTTATACTTGAGCGCATCGTCGAGAAGGTCACCACCCGGCCCGATCAATAACGTTGTGACTCTAGAGTCACTAAGCACCTCCTCATATGGCTTATACATCACTGCGGTCAGAGCATGCGCGTATAGACAAATCTCCTCATCTGCACAGGCAACAGCAACCGCGCCGGATCCTATCCTCAAAGCCGCCAGAGCTGCCAGCTTTACCGCCCCAACAGACCGCACTCCTACAGAGCATACAGCTGCATATCCTCTATTGTACTTGTGCGATCTATAATCTGGCTTGGGAATTAGCGCCCTCCACAAATCTGGAGTATTGCGAAAGGCCTGAGTCCCATTCACCGCCAACCCTATGTCCTTAATGCGTACCTCACCCGAGTGGTATCGGCCCGGGGAAATCACATGCCCAAACTTCAGGCAAGAAAACGTAACTGTAAGATCAGATCTAATCGCGGCCCCCATGACTTCCCCCGTATCGCTATTGATACCGCTCGGCATATCCACAGCCACGACGTATTTACCACTTGAATTTATTTTTGACGCAATTTTTTGCAAACCCTCATCCATAGGGCGAGAAAGCCCTATACCAAAAATAGCATCCACAACTACATCTTCGTGTATGGAGAAGCTCTCTGGAGCCAGGGCAGGCACATTCTTGCCTTTAACGCCCCCACGGTAGCTGAGTACTCTAACGGGCCATCCACTTTTTTCAAGCAATTCCGCAACCACCGCTCCATCTTTGCCGTTATTGCCCGGCCCACACAAAACTAGAACCGGTCTTTTGGAAAAATACCTAACCATCTCCTCAACCACGGCAGCCCCGGCCCTGAGAATCAGCTCCTCAACGGGCACATCAGAACCTTGCTCAAAAACCCTGAATTGCGCCACCGAAAGTATCAAAGACATCACACAACTCATGAAGGAGCAGGAGAGCTATACAGCAGAACGCGCGCGTACACAACCCCTACTCAAATTACAGAAGAGCCGGAACTGAACAGGGCTAGCACGCCAACACCCCCCAGCAACACAGTGTTGACAACCCGCAACACCCTACACAGCCCCTAGGCGCCGGGGCAACGGAACCCCCGACGGCAGGCACCCAGAGAGCCCACAACCAAGGCCCATACTGGGAAGGCTAAGCGTACTCGTCTTCGTCAGACTGCACTGTGCTGCTGGCCTCATTAGGAACGTCCCCGGCGACACTACTCCTCCTCCTAGACACCGCGGCAGACATAGACCCGGCCTTGACACGCTCAAAATCCCTACGCCTCTTGTGCCAGCCGTAGGTGTACATCACCATCTTGTTCTCTATGAGCACTATAGCCCCGTCCGGATACACAACCATATCCATGCCCCTCTTCTGGGCCTCGATAAACTTTTCCCTGTACCTTTCCCTATACGCAGGATCGTCAAAGGCTGACATCCCATCGCTACCAGCATCGGCCCTAGACATCACACACCCTCAGACATCTTACAGCTGTACAATGCGCACAAACACTCATTACGACAACACCCCTATTCTAAAACTCATCGCCAGCATAAACCACACGCGCCATGGTAACACAAAATAGGCTTTGACAAACATATGAATATGGACACATACCACATTTTTTTGTAGTAGTGACAATTTTATCACCATATTGCTCCATGAACCTGGCACTCCAACGTTGTATTTTTTCGAAAAACCCAGTAGGCTCGACCTCAGTTTTCGTAATGAGGCACGAATGCGCAGCGTTTCGCTTAGCAAACAGCTAGACTATATGGGTAGGCTTTTTGGGGTTGATGATAGTGACGCGCTGTCGGTCCATGCATCGGCACCCGATGGGTTGTGTTTGGCACAGCTGGGTGTCGCCGAGGGCCAGCTATTGCAATTCCTAATCCAAGCCACCGGTACTAAATCTGTAGTGGAGGTTGGAACATGTGTGGGTTTTTCGGCCCTCTGTATGGCTAGGGCCCTGCCTCCAGAGGGGCGTGTATACACCATAGAGAAGGATAGCCAGCTTGCACTCACCGCGAAGCAAAACATTGAGAAATGCGGAATGGCAGACAAGATAACTGTAATTTGCGGAGACGCGCTACATACACTCACTGACTTGGAAAGTGCAGCCCCGTTTGACATGATGTTCATAGATGCAAACAAGTCTGGCTACTGTGACTATCTTGATTGGGCCGAGACAAACATAAAAAAGGGTGGGCTTTTGGTTGCCGATAACGTATTTCTCTTCGGCACAGTGTTTGATGACGCGCCGTCAGGAGGAGTTTCTTCAAGCGCGCATATCAGCATGCGGCACTTCAACGAGCGATTATCTAATAAGCGGGACTATCTCGCCTCCGTAATTCCGACTGAGGAGGGAATGTTAGTTGCACTAAAACTGAGATGAACAGTGTCTCGTATAATTGCGCGTATAGGCACTAAACCCGCGCTTCACCTTGGTTTTGCGCTGGCAAGTCAGTCTTGAACGGCCCAGCACAGGCGCAGCGAATGTAAGCAATGCACGCCAGGGAAGGCCATATGGCATGTATATACAGCTTTGGTACCACACTACAATTTCTGCTAAAAAGTTGCAGTACATTGGCTTGGGTAGCAAGATCATAAATCTGGTCTATTAATGCCATGTGCGTGAAACAATCTCTAGTTGGTGTGAAATCCAGTTTGCCTTTGTTGCGGGTACGTATTATTGTATGGGCCCGGGAGGTTTGAATTGCGGTATGTACGCACACGTTACCATCTTCACCTCGGCGTAGCGCATGGTAGGGGTTCTAGGTGAAAAAGAGATACACCGACAACGAGCAAAATAACAAAGTTGATTTCGTAGAACGAGATTATGGAATCTCGAAGATCAAGGCCGCAACGGTTGTAATCTTGCCTCTGCTGTGTGTTTTTAGCATATACCTATTCGGCATCGAGAATGGGTACGTGAGCATGGTATTCAACTGCTTGTTCACAAGCGCAACTGTGCTGGTTATCTTGCAGAAGCTTAATCGATACCCAAAGATAATCGCCACTATAGAATATCAAAACATGATTTTTGCAAACGCACTAAACCATGACACCGAGTTTTGTCTCATACTAAAAAGCAACGGAAATGTGGTTTACTCAGATGCAAGATTCAATGCAAGATTCAAAAATCTGGGGCGGCGCCCACTCAACCTCTTTAGCATATTGAAATTAGGTAACCTGAGCGAGGATGAAATAGCGAGATTTCTCGGTGCGTTAAAGGACAAATCGCCAGTACGCACTTATTTTTCTGTCGGCAAGAAAAATTCTGTCTCTAATTTTTCTCTAATTCTTGATCCAATCGCAGACAATCCGCAGGTGGATGTTGAGCAAGAGGCAACGTTCAGGTTGCTCTTGAACCCGCTCTCGAGGCCGCAGGATTATTTTGTCCTAAAGGCAATGAAGATCACCAAAGAGGAGGTGCACGAGAGGCTATTGCACAGACACAAAGTGGGGTCGTACCTACTCAATCAGGATGGAGTGATCATCTCCGCAAACGAGAATTTTTTGAGGATTTTCGAGTTAGAAGCTATAAAACGCAATACGCTGTTCTCTGATTTTCTCAGCAAAAATCAGTCTGATGCTGCGGAAGATGAAGCGGTGTTTATCACATCTACCGGCACCATGTTCAGGGCTCATGTAACCCAGGAAGTATTCTACGACAAAAGTAATAATAGTTACACGTGTGGGTTGCTTACTCCGAAAAAGTTTAGCCTTACGGACTATCAGTTAAATCCGTGTTTCATTCACGCCCCAATTGCTATGGCCCAGTGTGATTTGGACGGTAAGATTATAAAATACAACAAAGCCTTCGAAGCGCTAACAGATGGGCAGAACCAAGGGTACATATTTGAGCATGTTACACCCGTACATAGCAAAAAGATAAAAAAATACCTGCAGGGTAGTGCAATTAATAATATGTCTATCGAGGGGCAGTTGTGCAACAAGACCTACGTAAAAATATATATGAACAAACTGGTGCACAACAACGAAATATCGGTCGTGTGTTACATCACTGATAGTGCAGATAGAAAGAGTTTGGAAACACAGCTGGAACAATCGCAGAAATTGCAAGCGATTGGCCAATTGGCGGGAGGCATTGCACACGATTTCAATAACATTTTAACGGCTATCATAGGATTTTGCGACTTATTGCTTATACAGCATCCTGCAACCGACCCTTCTTTTAGGGATATAATGCAAATCAAGCAAAATGCAAACCGCGCAACCAACCTGATTAAGCAGCTTATGGCCTTCTCTAGGAAGCAAACGTTGCAACCCAAGATACTCGATATTAACAACATAGTTGCTGATCTATCACAAATGATAAAACGCCTGATCAGCGAGGATATAGAGCTCAAGATATATTATGATAACAACATCGGCCTGGTGAAGGTGGATATGTGCCAGCTGGAGCAGGTTATAGTGAATATGGTAGTTAATGCAAAGTCAGCAATGAACTCTGGAGGGGTGTTGACTTTGCGCACTTATAATCTGCAAGTTGATGCATCCACAATACCCAGAGGCATGTTCGTTCCAGACAAAGACCAGGTAGAACATGGAGAGTACGTAGTGCTCGAGGTTATCGATACGGGCCATGGTATGGATAAGCAAATTATCAAAAAGATTTTTGACCCGTTCTTTTCAACAAAAAGCGAATCCTACGGGACCGGGTTGGGATTATCTACAGTATATGGAATAGTAAAACAAACAGGCGGGTATGTTTATGTCCACAGCAAGGTAGGAGAGGGCACCAAATTCATGATACTCCTGCCCCGTGTGTATTTGGCTGAAGGTCAGAGAGTTGAAGAGCACTTACTATCTAGCGAGCTTCCAGAGGCGGGCCACTTTATGCTTGAAGAGGGCCAAGAGTGTGGCAACTCAGCCTCTGTCCTCTTGATAGAAGACGAAGACCCGGTGCGGGCGTTCACGTCCAAGGCGTTGTCAAAGAGAGGATTCCGAGTTATAGATACAAATTCAGGTAAGGAAGCTATCGAGACAGCAAAAAGCACACACATAGATATAGTAATAAGTGATGTTGTAATGCCAGGCACCAGTGGGCCAGAGACCGTTGCTGAGATATTAAAAATACAACCAAACGTCAAGGTGATGTTCGTATCTGGGTACGCAGAGGAAATATTTCATCAGCACAAAAACATCAATCTGGATGAAATGTTTTTCTTATCAAAGCCGTTCACACTGAAACAGCTGCTACAAAAGGTGAATGAAGCTCTTGCTTGCAATAGATGAGCCAAGGGTGCACAATCCTGCTGGTTAGTTTTATCGGCTCAGCATGGAAGACGGATTGTCTATCGTTTATGCCACATTCCCTGATTATGACACAGCTTACAAAATCGGCTCATCTCTCCTGCAGGACGGCGTGGTGGCGTGTGTGAACATATTCTCCAATGTTACCGCAATGTATATGTGGGATGAAGAAATGAATACCAGCGAAGAGTGCGTAGCGGTTATGAAGACGGTAAAGAGCCTCGGAGAAGAAGTGATCAATAGGATCTTGGAGCAACACCCTTACGATGTACCTGCATTATTTTCTATAGACGCCGAAAGATGTAGCCTCGCATTTTTGGAGTGGGTAGCATTGCGCACTGGTACGGCTATGCCCCCGGAAATACCTATTGATAAGCCTTAGACTCACACGGTGCGCATGCTCATCGGGTCCGGATGGCTGTTTATTCCCGATGTGTAAAGCACTAGGCAACTCTGCATCATTAAACAAGCCGCACAGCTTCCGGGGACACCTTGCCGTAGCACAAAACGCTCGGGAGCAGTTGAGTTTTGAAGTGCGTGATGTGAAATGCTCCGTCACGCGGATGTAACTCGCGCATACTTAATAGCTACCTTAAGTTGCAGCCGCAGGAGCCTTGATGCTAATACTTGCATGCAAAAGAAACGGGATGTACAATCCTGAAGGCTATTCTAGTTTGGAGTCGGTATGGAAGGTAACCCAATCGATGTGGAAGGTGGCTTGCAAGACACTGGTAGTGTCCACGCCCAAGAAGCCCCACCACAGGACTCTTCTTGTTATTATATACTAAATGCCATTTATGAAGTAGGCGCGTGTGCCCTTTCCGTATTGGAAGATTATTATAACGCCGTTATCGACGCACTTTTTGGTGATAAGGAAACTTTGGGAGAAGAAGCAACGCTTGACACTATGCAAGAGTATGAGCCCCTGTCATCCAAGTCTCTTGTGCATGCGGAAACCCGCAGTCAGCAGTTTGCAGATTGGGTAGCATCCCTTGCGCACCAGGCGCATGAGCTCTCGCCGTCAGATGTTGTTGAGCACGTTGAAGGCCACAGCCGCAAGTTTGTAGATTGGGCATCGTCTCTCGCCCAATGGATGGGTGAGCAGTCTAAAATTGAGTAAGTGTTTTGCCCGTGAGCTTGGTTAGGAGGCCGGGCATGTGGCAAAGCCGGAGCGTTGCGCGGGGCCGGTGGGTGCGTGGTTGTCTGTAGGGCACCATGTAAGGCATGCAGCAGTGGCCTTTTTGCAGCAGCTGTACCAGCCTTATTGGGAAATCTCTGTTCCGTGTACCCACCATTCCGGGTACCGGCCTTTCAGGTATTCAACCCCATTGTTTGCAGCCTCGCTGTCCTCAAACAGCGCAAAGCATGTGGCCCCGCTGCCGCTCATCCTGGAAAGAATACACCCTTCTAAAGACTGCAATTCTGCCAGGATTTTTTTCACCTCAGGCACCAGTGATATTGCAGTTTCAGCCAGATCGTTTCGAGACCGCATAACCAGGCTCAGCAAGCCATCGGAGGTCTCTGGTGGGCTACCTACACTCTTCGAAAATTCCTTGCAGGCATAGGCATCGAACACGTTTCTAGTACTCAGACATACACCACTCGGCCTCACCAACACAACGTAGTTTGGCAACCTAGCATATGGTAAGAGCTTTACATTCTCTCCCACCCCGCAAACAAATGCCGTTTTGGATTGTAGGCATACGGGGACATCACTCCCCACAGATGCTGCAACGCCGTGCATACCGGCTTCACTAATACCCCAACTCTTGCCAAGTAGACGTATAATAGCCGCCGCATCGGCGGAGCCACCAGCCAGCCCGGCAGACACGGGGATGTTCTTGGTAACTTTAACGTATACATTCTTGGCAACACCTGGAGCACATCTTCTTACTAGGTGCCCTATAGCCCTTTGCACGGTGTTATCGTGCTTGCTTATTCCTGAAAACTGCACAAACTCCACACCCCTGTTCTTTGACCCAATTTCAACCTCGAGCGTATCGTACAGCTTAATGAAGGCGAAAACGGACTCCAAAACATGATATCCGGATGTAGACTTGCCCACCACATGGAGAAACAGGTTTATCTTCGCCGGAGCGTTTATTAGGTACTTAGACATTACTCCCTGCACTCCTGGAGGTGCCCACCTCTAGCACGGCCACAACTGCAAGTCAATATTAAAATCTTAAGCACCCATCGTACGATGTTTTATTCAGTGTTGCTACACATATAGTTATGGTGGTACCATCTGGCTCGCACAATTCATAAAGCTGCCAATGAGACAACTCATATCCGAGTGCCCAGTAATTTTGGCACCAATGTCAGGCATCACTGATATGCCTTTTCGGTCTATCGTCAAGGAGCTCGGTGCGGGGCTTTTGGTCTCTGAAATGATCGCCAGCCGAGCTATGATAATAAAAACGCGGCAAAGTCTGCAAAAATCAGACGTCGGGGCAAATACTGCCGTACAGTTGGCTGGATGTGTGCCTGAGATTATGGCAGAAGCAGCAAAAATTAATCAAGATATGGGCGCAAGGTCAATAGATATCAATTTTGGCTGCCCGGTGAAAAAGATAGTAGACGGCCATGCCGGCTCTGCGCTCATGAAGGACGAGGTGACAGCTGCAAAAATAATGGAGAGCGTGGTAAAAGCGGTGACCATTCCTGTGACCGTCAAAATGCGCATGGGCTGGAGCGCAACAGATCTGAATGCACCTAGGTTGGCAAAAATAGCTGAAGATGTTGGTATAAAGATGGTTACAGTGCACGGGAGAACCAGGACCCAAATGTTCAGCGGAGCTTCAGACTGGAAGTTTATCAAGTGCGTGAAAGATTGTGTTAAGATACCAGTGATAGCAAATGGAGATATACGCACTCTTCAAGACATAACCAATGCGTTAAGTCTTTCTGGTGCAGACGGGGTTATGATTGGGAGAGGGGCATACGGTAAGCCTTGGCTCATAAAACAAGCACTACACTTTATGAAAACAAGGGAGGAGTTGCCCGAGCCTTCGGCGAGTGAAAAACTTAGAATAGTGCTGAAGCATTACGACAGTGCGGTAGATTACTACGGGAAGGACATAGGCGTGAAGATTCTCAGGAAACATCTTGGATGGTACAGCGCTTCCAACACAGGCTCTGCATATTTCAGGGCGCAGATTAATACAATGAGTGACCCGGTGGCGATAAGAGAAAAATTGTTGGAGTTCTTTGGAGCTAGTGGAAATGCGTGATGTGGGGTCGCAAATTGTTGGACACTGTGCTAAATATATGGTAGGAGGGACCTCCGCTGGTGTCGTTGTTACAAGAGTATTGCGTGCTTTGTGCTCTCGCCGGAGGTGAAATGGTGCTGTGCTTGGCCTGGTGTTTCAACCGGTGCCCTGCGTGTAGGGCGCGGCCCGTATTTCGCTGATTAGCGGTTCTTTTGGGTGTCCCTTGCGTTCGGATTGCCCGCTGATTATTTGGTTTTCCTTTGTGGGATTCGTAATGGATAAAGAACTTGTCAAAAATCTCATAACTAAAGGCATTAAGCAAGGTGGAGTAATTACCTTTGACGACATAAGCGATGCACTGTCAGATGATGACGTCGTTTCTTCTGAAAATATCGAAGAAACCATATCCCTGCTGCAGGATTCTGGAATAGGCGTGCTAGAACAGAGTGATGAAGAAGAAGCCGACGCTGCGGTTTCTGAGGAGAATGCAGCAAAGGACGAAGAGGATGAGTCCGGAATGCGGTCTTTAGATTTTGGCCAAACGGATGATCCCATACGCATGTATCTGTGCGAAATGAGCTCGGTAGAGTTGCTCTCCAGAGAGGGAGAAATAGAAATCGCAAAGAGAATTAAGTCAGAAAAAATCAACATGCTGCGGTCTCTGATCGAGGCTCCGCTAGTACTGCGCACTTTTATGTCATGGAGGGATGACCTGGTAAATCAGCAGGTAATGCTCAGGGACCTAATAGATCTGGATGCAAATTATAGGGGGGGTGCCCCTCAACAGGAATTTGAGGAAGGAGAAGAATACGGGGAACGAGAGATGGCGGAACCCGGAGATGGTGATGTGAGCAGTGAAGGAGTAGATGATGAAGATGAAGGAGAAGGGGAAGACTCCTCAGCTGGCAACGCTTCAATTTTAGAGATGGAAAGCGCGCTCTTGCCAAAGGTGATTTCCATTTTGGATGCAACTATAGAATCCGCAGAGAAAATCCTGGAGATGAAAAAGCGGAAAAGGGATTCAGGAAGATGCGATGAGAAGGCCTATAATGCGCTACATGAAAATATCTGGGAGCTTATCTCTCAGATGAAGCTCAGTGACCCAGCAGTTTTGTCTGTAACCCAGCAGATCTATAATCTCAGTAAGGCCATAGCAGCAGAGGAAGCGGCGCTCATGTCGCTTGTAGAGAGTTATGGGGTGGACCGCAAAAGTTTCTTGGAGGCATATAACAATAATACAGTCTTTGAGCAGGCCGATACTTCTCCTGAGTGGAAAAACCTGCTGGAAAAAGAGAAGAAAACCCTCACGGAAATACAAAACAAGGTGCGCTTGTTGTCGGGCGAGGATAGCCCAGGTAGCTTTAAGGCCCTAGTCGCGAAAATCCAAAAACATGAGAGAACTGCCAACAAGGCGAAACAGGAGATGATCAAGGCAAACCTTAGGCTTGTCGTATCGATTGCTAAAAAATACTCCAACCGCGGCCTGCAGTTCTTGGACCTCGTACAAGAGGGCAACATAGGGTTGATGAAGGCCGTGGATAAATTTGACTACAAGCGTGGGTATAAGTTCTCCACATACGCTACCTGGTGGGTCAGGCAGGCCATAACAAGAGCAATAGCTGACCAGGCCCGCACCATCAGGATACCAGTACACATGATCGAAACCGTAAATAAGATCAATCGCACATTAAGGCAGATGTTGCACGAGATCGGCCGAGAGCCAACACTAGAAGAGTTGTCTGCTAGGCTCGGCATGAACGTGGAGAAAATCCGCAAAGTGATGAAGATTGTAAAGGATCCGGTAAGCCTTGAAAGCCCCATAGGTGACGACGACAGTAGCACATTCGGTGATTGCATAGAAGATAAACGGGCTGTGAAGCCGGAAAATGCCGCGGTACTTGCAGATCTGCGCGAGATAACCACAAAGGTGCTATCAACCTTAACTCCCAAGGAAGAGAGAATTCTCCGTATGCGGTTTGGTATCGGCAAAGGGGGGAAGGATCACACACTGGAGGAAGTGGGAAAGCTTTTCAACGTTACCAGGGAGCGCATCAGACAGATTGAGGCGAAAGCGCTGCGCAAACTGCGGCATCCCAGTCGTGCCAGGAAGTTACGCGGCTTTTTCTAGTGTATGTTGTTAGTGCGGCAACCATGCACTGCTACACGGAAGATTAAAATCTAGCACCGCCACAAGCTTCTGAGCCTATCGTCCACCTCCTTGGCATGTTCAGAAAGGTTCAGCGCAATGTCATATCGGCCTTCTAGCCTCAGTTTTACTATCTGCTCCTGGATTTCGCTAAGTTGTTTTGAGAGCATAAGCTTCTCCCACTCTCTTCTAGCGCGTTTCTCCACGTCCGCATCGGAGCAGCCCTTTGTTCCGAAGGCACATCCTGTGGCCGACATTTTTTCTTGTATCGAACGCAATGTTGGCTCAAAATCCGCCCTTCTAGAATACAACTCCCCGATCAAATCTGCTTTAGAGAGCTCCTCACCGTGTGCTTCTCTAATGTCTACTATGTGCTGTTGGAGCGGCCGCATATCATCAGCAAAGTCAAGGCTGGCAAACTGCTCAAAAACCGCCCCATCGTAGAGAAGTTTAGGACACTCAACAATGGTGTATATGACCCGCATTTGGTAATTTGCTCCTGCACATTCCTGCAGGGAAACACCTCCGAGTCTGCTGGACCTGAGCCCCTGCTCTATGGCACGCGCACTTCCATGTGATGACGTACCCCTCCCATTGTATTGCTCGCGCTGCAACGCCTTGATTTGCTGGTAAAAAAAACTCTTGTAATACTTTGCTATGTGCACATCCCGAATCTCTGATGTGTATTCTCGAATCCTCTGCTCGAGTGCCATGCACTGCTCGGGCACTACTTTGCTTGAAGATGCAATGTTTGCACGGGCCAGTTCATAATCCCACACAAACTCCGACAGCAGTTTTGCGCGCTCAATAAGATCCTTTGCGGTATCAGGACCCAAATTGACACAGACATCGTACGGGTCTTTCCCCTGTGGAGAGGTGACAAACCGTATGCTCTGGCCAGATTTTATTATAGAAAGGGCAAGGTGGGCTATCTTCATAGATGCGTTTATCCCCGCACCATCACCATCCATCCAAACCACCACCTCAGGCACAATGTCCCACATGTGTCTAAGATGTGCCTCAGTCATAGCGGTGCCTAGTAACCCCACGACATTGCTTATCCCGAGTTGGCTTAGAATAAGTACATCCATATACCCCTCAACCGCAACGATCCTGCCTAGTTTCTTTGCGGGGGCTAGCGCGAGGTGCAGGCCGTATAGGCTTTCCCGCTTTTTAAATAGCGCATTTTCCGCTGAGTTTAAGTATTTCGGGGAGTGCTTATCACTGACAGACCTACCACCAAACGCAATCACCCTGCCCGTGGCGCTGCATATAGGGAACACTAATCTGTTGTATAAACAGTCCTGAAAGTTCTTGGTCAACAGGCCCGCATCCCGCACCTTCTCGAAACTAATCTGGGACGACGCAAAACACGTCTTGATCCCGGACACGGGAACGTACCCCAATCTGAACTTTCTTACGGTCTTCTCATCGATACCCCTACTCCTCAGATACAAAAGTGCTGTGGGTGACCTTGATAGTTGCTCAACAAACCAGCGGGCCGCGTAGTCCATTAACTCATACAGGAAATCCGCCTCTCCCCTACCCGTTTTAGCAGGTAGACTAACGCCGTATACTTGCGCCAAATGTTCAATGGCCTCTCTAAAACTTAACCCGTCAATGTCAGAGACGAATTGTACTACGTCCCCATGAACGCCGCACCCGAAGCAATAGAACATGTCATTGCTGCAGTTTACGTGAAATGACGGAGTCTTCTCCGAGTGAAATGGGCATAGGCCCACGTAATGGTTGCTGCCTCTTTTTATGAGTTTGATCTTCTTGGACACAACATCAAGGAGCCTAACTTTTTCCCTGACCAGGGTTACGTGATCACTCTCCGAATGGCTGCCACCCATGATGCACCGCGCCTCCAAGCTACCTGCAGAGCGAGATTATATCGCCAGAACAATTTGTTGTCACACCGATATATACCCAATCCAAAACTGTGTGAGAAACTTGCCGACCTGAGGCTCGTTTAGGAGAATCTGCATTACCAATGTTCAACGGTGTTCGTAGTGCAGCAATAACACCTTAAACATCGTGCCCATATTTTCTGTAAGGCGCAGAAACCCGCTTTTAAGTTCAAGCCTCTGCGCCTCGGTAGCATTGCGTTCAAGGCACGCTAGCCTCTCCCGGATTCCAAACTGATACAAAAATTCCCTCTGGGTCATAACCTTACCATTTAGACGCTGAGCATGCTTCTGCAACAAGCTAAAATCAACGTGTGCGGTGATGTCACACTCCCCTATGTTATCGAGAAAATCACAATAATGGTGGTTCTTAACCGATTGTATAGTGCTGTGGTACGGCGGTTGTAGATACCCATAATCAAATATGGCACCTGCCCCTCCATTGCGCACAATAATTTTTTCCAAACACGCCAAAACGTCACTTGCGGCCTCACAGCGCTCTATTATTCCTCCTTCGGGTACATCATCATATTCATCAAGGTTATATTCTGTGTCTACAGCTACAACGCTCAAATTTCCCCCATCATTGCATACACAACGCTCCTTCCATGCCCCATTGCTAGCACGTACAAACTGCCTTACTGGCAGCGCATCAAAAAACTCATTCGCCACCACAACTGTGGGCCTTTCCGGCAATTCTTCTAATTTACAATGCCAAGAGATTTCTTTGCGCGCCGAGAAGCGTTCCAGTGTAGCGCGCTGAGCGTTGCGCAATAATGGGCTGATTTCAAGTAAATGGACCTCAAGCAGGGCATTATATCGGGGGAATTGTTCAAACACCCTTAGAATGTCATGCATCAGCGTCCCTCTACCCGGACCAAGTTCTAGAAGAGAAAATTTTTCCGAAATTCCAGTACTTTCTAGGTATGATAGAACCCATAGTGCAACAACTTCTCCAAAAAGTTGGCTGATTTCCGCCGATGTTATGAAATCCCCAGTTCGACCGAAGGGCATCTTGGTCATATAATACCCGTGCTCTTCGTGATATAGAGCAAGGTTCATAAACCTATCCATCGTCACGTAGGTAGAACCTTCAAAAATGAATTTTTTAAAACAAAAACCCATGTGTTAACGTATATATTACCTGAGTCGGATACTATGGAGAACCTACGCGGTACAGCCCAAGTTTAAGTGGTTTTGCCGCCCAAAACAACTGCGCACCCCGTCATTCCAATCTTGGTTCTTTTATGATCCACCATAAATTTGTGATACACACAAGACCGCAAGATATGTAGAATGTCTTCAGAAGCGCAATTTGTAATTACTAGAGTAGCATCATGACTGGAATCAAGAAGTTTATTATCCCATGCGAGTTTGGCGGTAAAATTGCCCCATTTGCCATATATATTGGGGAGCCAAGGCCAGACTCACACCCTGTACAGCACCAAAACACCTGGCTGTCAAAAGAGCGTGGTGGATCAGTACCAGAAAAAGTTAGAAACAGCCTGGAAAAGCTGCATGAACTAGCCAAAAAAAATGGTATTTGCTTTGCTGACCTGTGCGTATACGCCTTGAGCGTAGCTTCGCGTAATAAACCCAACAGCGATAGCGGCGCTGCATAGTCTCATATCTCGAGTAGGCGTAGTGTGGACGCGCACGCGCTTCTGTGCGCCACTTGAGCTATGCCACGGTGTTAACGTACAACCTGCTCGATTCGAGCATGAATCCATGCGCACACCAGGTTGCACATACCGGAAGCAAAATGATTTGCCAGTAGCTTTGTACACAGCACTGTAGACACCCCGGAAATTGCCGTCTGGCCTAGTGCCAAAGCCGTACACATTTAGAACACGCGGACACCCAAAGCCACACACCGTACATTTGTGGGGCGTTGGTTATATAGTTGGTTATACATATTGTCCCAGTTATCGAGACGAACGCTCCACCGGCATTAGCCCGGCATCCCAACTCTGCACCTACTACCCTGCGGCCAACGGAAAAGTTAGTGGCTCAGCCTTTTCGAGGCAAAATGATTTGCCAGTTTGTACATTACCGGTCACCACACGGCACCGTAGTGCATTCCCCAACCGCTATGAGGCTATAGACAGCAGCTTTCCTATCACGTCAACACTATCCCATTTTACGTTGCCGTCTATGCGGTAAAGCACAACACCGCCCCGGTCAACGATCAGGGTTAGTGGTATAGCCCTCACGTCAAAATAGTCAAAAAGCGCTCTATTTGTGTCAAGATAAACGGTAAGTGCAATTCCATACTCCTTACAGAAGGACTGCACAGAATGCGCATCCCCGTAAGAAACCGGCAAAAAGACTATCTTATCCTTGGCTTCTTTCTGATTCAAATGATCCCAAATTGCCTGCAGCTCCTTGAGCAATGCGACAGATTCTAGGCTCCACGGAGCCCAAAACGCCACAATCAACACCTGCCCTTCAAAGCTCTTCGCGGAAAACTCCTTTCCACTTAAATCGAAAAACGGCCTATCGGGCATTTTAACAACTTCCTTAAGTTCCCCCGCAATGAATGCCTTAGGAAGCTTGGTCAGATCCTCATCCTCACCACTGTTGGCGAGAGCAGGAACACAGATGGCCTGCACAAACGCCAAAGTAGCCACAAAAACGAGAGGCCGGCAGGCCATTGCTATAAAGTTTCTACCCATCCTCAAACGCCTCATCCCAGGTGCCTTCCGTTGCAGCACGTGAATATTCCGTAACCCGATTCTCGAAAAAGTTTGTGTGCTCAACCCCATTAAGAATCTCATCAAGCCACGGCAGAGGGTTGACATTATCGCCATATATGGGCTCCAGATTAAGCTGCTTTAGCCTTCTGTTCGCTATGTAGCGTATGTACCGCTTAACCTCAGCCGCAGAAAGCCCTTCAACATCTCCCAAAGCGAATGCAAGGTCGATGAATTCATCTTCGAGCGAAACAATAACCCGGCAGGCACCATAGAGCTCCTCCTGTAAACTCTCATCCCATATCTCCTGGTTTTCGTGGATGAAGGTGTTAAACAACCTAATGATGGACTCAGTATGCAGCGTCTCATCCCTGGCGGACCAGGCTATAATCTGCCCCATTCCCTTCATCTTACCAAAACGCTGGAAATTCAGCAAAATCGCAAACGAGGCAAAAAGCTGTAGGCCCTCGGTGAAAGCGCCAAATACGGCCAATGTCTTCGCTACATGCCTTTTATCACCCTTCCTGGATTCCTCAAACCTCTGCATGTAGTCGTACTTTTTCTTCATCACCTCAAACTTCAAGAATGCCTGGTATTCGACCTCGGGCATCCCTATGGTGTCCAACAAATATGAGTACGCTGCTATATGCACAGTCTCCATGTTGGAAAAAGCCGAGAGCATCATGCAAATTTCCGTAGGCTTGAAGATGTTCGAATAGTGCTTCATATAGCAGTTATTCACCTCTATATCCGCCTGGGTAAAGAAGCGGAAAATCTGCACTAGGAGATTCTTCTCTTGCGCAGATAGCTTAGTTTTCCAATCCTGAACATCGTCCGCAAGAGGCACCTCCTCAGGTATCCAATGGATCCTCTGCTGGCATAACCAAGCGTCATACGCCCACGGGTAGTAGAAGGGTTTATATACCGGCCTGGCATCCAACAAAGACATGTCCTCCCCCCGAAAATACCCACGGCTCAAACTTACAAATAACTCAAAAATTGTCAATCACTAACCACCTCTTTTTTCGTGGCAACACGCATCTACGCACCAAATTAATACCACTTGCAGAAGTGCTATGGTCGGATATATTACCGCATTGTCAGAAGGTTACACAAATTGACGAAAGCACTGCAATAGCAACACAAATTTCTGCACGGAGTACCTGCACAAAACACTGGTCGCATAGGTGACGAGCTAGTTTTTTCTATGCCAACGCGTTGCGCCATCTTTCCCGTCGGAGATGCCTATACCCATATCTGATAAACTCTTTCTGATCTCATCCGCCAGCTCGAAATCCCCACGCCCTTTGGCCTCTGCTCTTTTTTCGATTAGCCTATTGATTTCATCCTCATCAACCAAACTTCGGATGTTAGAGAGCTTTCTTTCCGGAAAATTGCGGAACATACCCATCAGCATGGCACTCTTGTTCAGCACCCTTGCCAACCGCAGCTTCTCCCCAGCGTTACTGGTCTTATTTATCTCCTTCACCAACTCATGTAATGCAGCAATTGCTGCCGGTGTATTCATATCGTCTTGCAATGACGACATAACGGGGTTGTGCACATTCACATCTTCTAGACCTGTGTTCAACAATTGCGCGGAAAACTCCTCGCAAGAACGATATATTTTGTTCAGCGCCTCTTTAGCATCAAGTACGGCCTTGTCCCCCCAATCAAGTGGCTTGCGGTAGTGGGTACTCAGAAACACATACCGAATCACCTCTCCATCAACTCCGTTGCCAAGCAAACCCCTAACAGTAATAACATTGCCCAGAGATTTACTCATTTTCTCGCCACCGTTGACCGTCAAAAACCCATTGTGCACCCAGTACCTCGCATACTCACTGCCGGGAAAGGCGCAACAGCTTTGGGATATTTCGTTTTCATGATGCGGAAACATCAAATCTGCACCACCTCCGTGAATATCGAAGCTCTCACCTAGATAGCGATAGCTCATAGCAGAGCACTCCACATGCCATCCCGGTCGTCCAACGCCCCAAGGACTAGGCCAGCACGCCCCAAGCTTCATATCCAGATCAGTTGCCGGTTTCCAAAGGACAAAATCCCCAGGGTGCAGTTTCTCAGCAACAACTTCCACTCTGCTGCCGGATATCATATCACCCAATTTTCTGCCAGACAGCGCCCCATAATGTTTATAGGACTCTATACTAAAATATACCGTGCCACCCAGAACATAGGCGTGCCCTGCCTTGATTAATCTGTCGATTATATGCAGCATAGTCTCAATTTCTTCGGTCGCCCTCGGTTCAAAGGTTGGAGGCAGGCAGTTAAGCGCCTCAACATCTTCATGAAACAGCTTGGTGTAGTGTGTAGTTAATGCTGTAACACTTTTGTTTTCAGATTCCGCCGCATTTATGATTTTGTCATCCACGTCTGTGATATTCCTAACGTACACAACCTCGGGGTATAACGCCTTTAGCAGCCTGAATAAAACGTCATAAACAACTACGGATCGCGCGTTGCCTATATGTGCTAAATCATAGACGGTAGGACCGCAAACATACACACCTACGCGCTCGCTATTTTTTGGCGAAAAAACCCTCTTCGCAGCACACAGAGTGTCATGAAGTTTCATACTCAAGACTTGAACAGAAAAGAAAACATTTCAATTACAAGCTTGGGCCCCGCTATGAGCACAACTGTAGTAACAAGAAGCCCAAAAAACCCTACCAATACGCCTAAAATGACCAGCACACCGTCTCGATTCAGCATGCCGAGCGCCATAGCGGACACTCCCCCAGCAGGAATGAAGTTCGTCAGAGGTAGGGGAATTGCAATGGAAATGGCACACAAAAGGCAAATCAGAGCCACGGCCTTCTCTCCTACATCATTGAACATCACAAACATTCTGGGCTTACTCCACCGTTCCATTCCCTTTAGTATTGGAGATGTTCTCTCAATTACGGTTGCTAAAAACTCCCGCTTGAACGACCTTTTCTCCAAAAAAGCAGGTAGCCACGGAGTGGAAAAACCCATAAGCATTTGGGCCGAGAATAGCAGCAGCGGGATAGACAATACGGTAGTGTAGCCAGGAGGCACGGGAATCGGTATAGAAAGCGGTAGGGCAAACAAGAGCATGAGTACACCAAAGCCCCTGTCACGGAGGGTCATTTTTAGCTCATACAGGGTAACTCTATCAGCGTCTCCTTGTACGCTCACCTCTTCCAGTAAATCAGAAACGGCTTTCCCACCCCTGCGCGCGGCCATAACCACATCCACAACAAAATCACGAGCCTGCGGTGTTCGATACCACAATAACAAAACCGTGTACAGGAAAAATGCACGTCAGCAAACACGGCAAGCGCATTGTACGCACTTGCACCTAGGAGTTTCAGTGTATACCGGGGGGTGCTGTGCTGCACATAAAAACCCAGGCAAGCAGAACACATGTGTGACATATCATAACGGATTGTTTACAACACTTTTTCCGAAATATACCTCAGTTACCATATATACTGGCACAACCCGCATAATTATTGCCACGTGTAGCACAACTCCAGGAGCAGTACGTGAAAATATTCGGTACATGCGTACTAAAACATTCTCTGAGTTACAACAAAGCCCAGCATTTTGAAAATGACAAACTCGTAATACAACATTACTGTGTACGATAGCTGGTTATATGGTTACCATGTATTCAAAGAGCACATGTGCTTAAGTTTGGTGAATTAATTGTGTTTTAATCGGTATAGGATATGCTACTCTAGCCCCCAGTAGGTTGTGTATACATTTTTGTTCCTAAGATACGTTGTGAAGTAATGCGCATCCCAGAAGATAGTGCTTGTGGTTTCGGAGGGCACGTGGTCGCCTCTGTGTTGAACGCCCTACGGGAAAAGTTCCCATCACAAACTAATGAGTATGGCCTGCTCAAGAGCTTTATAGAGAAGTTTTACAACTTCTCTTACAGTACAGATGTAGAATTGACGAGCCAGTTTCTGCTAAACATTGCGGAGGATCTGTACAATTTCATCGGCAACAGGAAGCCCAAAGAGAGCATGGTGCGTGTATTCACGGTAGAGCGCCCGGGGTGCCCGGAAAAATCCTTCACAATAGTGGAAACGGCCAATGATAATTTGCCGTTTATAATAGACTCCGTAATCATAGCGCTAAAGAAGCATAATCTACCGATATATCACTACACAAACGCGGTTTTGCTTCTGAAAAGGGAAGGCGGCAGGATTGTAGGCGTTGACGCTCTATCTACATCCTGCACCGATGATCGCGCTTGCGAGTCTGTAGCATATTTTGTAGTGGGGCCTGCAAGTGAGGCACTGCAAAGCAAGCTTAAGATGGAAGTTGAACAAGCCCTGCACTCGGTTGTGTGCTGCGTTGGCGATTGGCAACCGATGCTTAGCCGAGTGGACGAACTGCTGTCGAGTATGAGAGGGGACCCATCGCGTGAGGAGATTTGCCGTTTCCTGGAATGGTTACGCGGGGACAGTTTTGTGTTCCTTGGGTACAGTGAGTATACAAAGTCAAAGTCGGGGGAGCTAGTCCTGGATCCGAAGCGCAGCTTGGGATTACAAAGGATAGGAACGCAAGCCCAGAAATCTTTAAGTTGCCAGGCGCAAAGTAAAGAGCCACTGTACGTCGTGCAATCAAATTGCGTTTCCCACGTGCACAGGTACGGATATATGATCTGCATAGGCCTGCGCACATTCGATAAGGCGGGAAATATAGAACAGGAAAAGTGTTTCTACGGGTTTTTCACCTCTTCAGTTGAATTTCAGAGCGCATGCCACATACCGGTGATAAGAAAAAAGGTCGAGCTTGTAAAAGAAAGATCCGGCTTTTTGAAGACTGGGCACAATGGAAAAGCGTTGATGGCCATTATGCAGAAGTTCTCTAGAGAGGAGCTTTTCCGCTTTTCTGAGGAAGACCTGTTCCAGATCTCAATGGGGATACTTTTCCTCTCCAGCAGCCCAAAAGTCCGGCTGTTCATGCTGAAAGACGCGATAAACGGCTTCATTTGGTGCATTATCTTCATACCAAAGAACCTAGCTAGTACAGAGTTAGCAGACCGCATAGCTGCCGTGCTGGAAAGTGCCCTGGGCGGTAAAGTTGTTGGCCAGCACTATAACATGTATGACGAGTCTGATTTGGTAAGACTACAATTTACAATCAAAACCAACGATGCGGCTTCCTGCGCTATATCGGCACAGGAAGTTGAGAAGATGGTAGTGGAATCCACAAAGCGGTGGGAAGACAGGCTGCAGCAGGTGGTGTCTCAGAGACTCGATGGTGATTTTTCCGAGTACGTCAGCGCTTTCCCAACTAGCTATCAGGAGCATTTTTCCCCAGAAAATGCGCGCCATGACATCTTGAAAATTCATAAAGTATTGGAAAACCCCACGGGTGAGGGCGAGGTAGATCTCTACCTATTAGAAAACTGCAACTACTATCAGCTGAAAATATACGTACTGCTGGATGGAGATCTGCGTTTATTGAAGGTTTTGGATGTCGTAAAGAAGATGGGTGCAAGGATGCTACAGCACCACAGTTACGATATCACGGTGCGGGAGAAGTGTGTGCGTTTACACCACTTTGTACTCGCAAACACGAGCAAGTCTTTTGACCATCATAACGTAAAGAGCCAATTTGAAACAACGCTGAAAAAGGTGTTTTCCGGAGAAACTGAGAATGACTACTTCAACAGCTTGGTGATCCTAGCAAACTTGGGGTGGAAAGAAGTTTTACTCGTAAGGACACTGAGCAGGTACTTAAAGCAAATCTCATTCAACTACAGCCAGGCATACATTCAAAAGGTTGTCAGGAAGCATTCTGACATGGTCAATTTGTTCGTTCGGTTATTCGAGGCTAGATTTGACCCAGATATATCTGGTGACAGAGATGCAAAGGTGGCGGGCGTACGCAAATCAATTGACGCATTGTTTACGCAAGTATCAGACATAGTTCACGACTACATACTGAAGTGCATATATAACCTAATATTAGCGGTCTTGCGCACAAACTACTACCAGGATGGCAGAAATTATCTCTCGCTAAAGCTAGACTCTGGTGCAGTACCAGATATTCCTCGCCCCCTTCCCTTCAGGGAAATATATGTTTACTCAAATACGTTCGAGGGTATACACCTACGCGGTGGAAAGGTGGCACGAGGCGGCATAAGATGGTCCGACAGAACTGAAGATTTCCGCACTGAGGTCCTAGGGCTGATGAAGGCACAGATGACGAAGAACTCTGTGATCGTCCCAGTTGGGTCTAAAGGTGGATTTGTTCTGAAGGGTAACTCAAGAAAGCTAGGATCGGTTGAGTGCGCGATTGAGTGCTACAAGAGCTTTTTGCGTGGTATATTGGACATTACTGACAATGTAATAGACAACAAGTGTGTCACTCCCAGTCGCGTAGTAAGGTATGATGACGACGATCCATACCTGGTAGTTGCAGCTGACAAGGGTACCGCGTCTTTTTCTGACCACGCAAATCAGATTTCTGCAGAGTATAACTTCTGGCTTGGAGATGCGTTTGCATCCGGAGGATCCGTTGGGTTTGACCATAAAAAAATAGGCATTACTGCCAGGGGAGCATGGGTTGCTGCTCAGCGGCACTTCTGGACCATGGGTAAAAATATACAAAAAGACACGTTCACTGCTGTTGGTATAGGGGATATGTCGGGTGACGTGTTCGGTAATGGGATGTTGTTGTCAGACAAGATGTGCCTACTCGGGGCTTTTAATCATATACACATATTCGTCGATCCCTCTCCTGACCCTGCGAAAAGTTTCGCGGAACGTAAGCGGTTGTTTGAAACTCCAGGGTCATCTTGGCAAGATTACAAACCGAGTCTCATATCGAAAGGCGGGGGTGTTTTTCTTCGCAGTTCAAAATCCATTGCTCTTACTCCGGAGATGAAGAAGTGCTTCCAGCTGGATACCAAAGACAGCAGCATCTCCCCCACTGCCCTGATTAGGGCGATGCTAAAAGCGCCAGTAGACATGATTTGGAACGGCGGTATAGGTACGTACGTAAAATCATCCAGGGAAGCTCACACTACTATTGGTGATAAGGCCAACGATCGGCTCAGAGTCAATGGGGCGGACCTACGCGCTTCTATGGTCATAGAAGGGGGCAACCTTGGCTGTACGCAGCTAGGTAGGGTAGAATATGCCGGTAAGGGCGGTAGGATTAATACTGACTTTATAGACAACGCAGGTGGTGTTATCTGCTCAGACTTTGAAGTCAATCTAAAGATCTGCCTGGAAATGGCCGTCAGAGATAAATTTATCTCTTTGGAAGAGCGCAACAAAATCCTCTACGATATGCTTCTTGATATACCTGGCATTCTCATGGAGCGCCATAACAAACTCGAGACCAGAACGTTGATGCTGGAGTGCATTCAGGCAAAGAAGCGTATAGAGCAGCACCATAGGATAATGCAGTACCTTGAAAGGATCAAGGCCTTGGACCGCGGCATGGAATTCCTACCCGGCGATGATGAAGTCCTGAAAATGATTTCTGAATCCAGGGGGCTTGACGCCCCTCAGATAGCTGTGCTCATAGCATACACCCGGACGTTCATAAAAGGGGGAATTATGAAGTCCAACTTGCTGCAGCACGGCCTGGCGAGTGTCTATGAATCTCAATATCTGCTCTCATACTTCCCTGAATCTATAAGAAATAGGTTTGAGAAGTATATAAAGCAGCATAAATTGAAACATGAAATACTGGCCACATGCATATCCAACGACATAGTAAACAGGATGGGTTGTGTCTTCGTAAGCCACATAGAAAGCATGGGTATTACCATAGACACGATTGCCAGGGTGTATGTGATAGTCTCCAGAATATATAACCTACAAGATATTTGGAGCGAGCTTGATAGGGCCGACGGCACCATAGACGTTAATGACTATGTCACAATAATCAGGGAGGTGCAAAAGTTCGTTGGGCAGGCAACTTTCTGGATGCTCCGACATATGCACAAGTTTCCAGATGTGGAACAAAGGCTAGAGGGCCTGTCATCGCAAACTCTGCTTATCGAAGAAAATATGGAAAACATCTTGTGCGGGGAGTTTTTGGAATCCTACAACACCGCACGGCGCAACCTTCCGCAACAAAATTTGGATCCCAAAATAGCACAGAGGATCGGCGGATTGCAGTTCTCTATTTTTGCTATGGATATAATACATCTGGCAGAGAGCACAGGAGCAGATATAGTTGCAGTAGGTAAGGTGTACTTCAGGCTAAGGTCTGTTTTAAGCTTCAGTCGCATAAGGGAGCTCGCAATGCAGATGGACGCGGCTTCGCCGTACTGGCAGCGTGTAGCTATAAGGAATTTACTCGATGATCTGAGCGACTACCAGTCCATAATTACCGGCAACATAGTAAAGCACATGGTACTCAATAAAGTGGATATGAAAAAGTGCGTGGATACAGTAGCGCAGGAGCATGTAGATTCCTGGTGCACTCAATACAAGAACCAACTGGACGGGTACTACAGATTTTTGGAAGATATAAACTCTACACAGTTGGATCTCAGTAAATTAGTATTGATAATCAGGGTGTTAAGTGTCTTTACTGTAGGGAAGGATTACCATGTTTAATGTGGGCCTGTCAGAAATGGTGTTGGTTCTGGTAGTTGGGTGCCTTGTTACAGATCCAAAAAAGCTTCCCGGACTACTAAAAACCGCCGGGGCATACTACAGAAGGTTTATAGAAATTAAGGAAGAGGTGTGGGACGCCATGCGCGCAGCGTGTGATAATAGCACAGGAACTGGCTACGCAGTTCCAAAAAAGCGCATAATGGGCGATGATGGGGTTCTATACGAGGCTTACGAAGTCAGCGATGTAATAAGGTGTGATAGTCGCGATAAACAAGCACTGGATGTTTTGGGGACAGGACACGGCAGCGCGGATGATGATTCTGCGCAAGCCACAACAAAAAAAGATAACTAGTCAACACCTGGTAGCCATTAATCGTGCTACCACCGCAAAGAAGGCGGATGTGTACGGTATGCCAGCATGCTGTGGAGTTGGCGCGCACGTGTGGATATGGCATAATACCCAACTGATCAACAACCACAGCTGATAGCACTCTCATCACCCGAGTTATACGACCATTTAACATATAGAGAAAAAGGTAATGACAGCGAAAATACTGGTGGTAGATGACCTTATAGCTAACGTCAAGCTGTTGCAGGCAAAACTCACCAAAGAATACTACAATGTGCTCACCGCAATGAGTGGTGAAGAGGCAATACAGCTGGCAAGAGAGAAGCATCCAGATTTAATATTACTTGATGTTATGATGCCAGACATGGACGGATACGAGACTTGTAGGAGGCTGAGAGCCGACCCTGCCACAACCTACATACCGGTCGTAATGGTAACAGCACTGGATAACACCACCGACAACCGCGTAAATGGGATTAGCTCCGGAGCAGACGATTTTTTGACTAAACCAATAAACGACGTGGCGCTTTTTTCGAGAATCAGATCGCTCACCAGGTTCAAAATTCTCGTAGACGAGCTGAGACTCAGAGGCAAAACCAACACGGAAATGAGCTCGGTGGATGGGAACATTATGCACTACGCGAACCAGATTTCCAACGCCAAAATCATGATCCTAGATAGCGATAAAGTACGCTCAGAACACATGAACAGTGTGCTACAGGAGTATTTTCAGGAAACCGCAGTGTTGGACAACCCGTCACAAGATGTAAATCTCCAGAATGCGGAAAGCTATGATCTCTTCATAATAGACCTCAATTTTGGTGGCGATGGGCTCAGGCTTTGCTCGAACTTCAGGAGCAACAACAATACGCGCTACACCCCCATACTGGTACTGCTAGATGAGAGCGACGATATTGGAATCCTGAGCAGGGCTTTTGAGATCGGCATTAGCGACTATATCATGGCTCCTATAGACAGCAACGAGCTTCTCGCAAGAGCGAACGTACAAGTCAAAAGGAAAAGATATCAGGATGCACTGCGCATGCACCTGGAAGATAATGCGGAAATGTCGATCACAGATCCCCTAACAGGGTGTTACAATAGAAGATACTTCGATATGCACTTTCAAAATATCGTGAACGAAGCACGTGACAAGGGTAAAGATCTGTCTGTCATGATAATAGACGTAGATCATTTCAAGCAAGTAAATGACACTCTTGGTCATACCGTCGGGGATGAGCTCCTGCAACAGCTTAGAAAAAGAATTTTCGACAACATTAGAATATCTGACCTACTTGCAAGATTTGGAGGCGAGGAATTTGTCATTATCTTGCCAGAGACAGGCATAGATCAAGCCGTGATAGCGGCTGAGCGACTTCGAAAAAAAGTTGCTGGAGAACCCTTCAACACAAGCGCAGGCGCGCTCGACAAGACTATCAGTATCGGGGTAGCAGAGTTTCGTCCCTCTGAGGAGGCCAAGGACTTCCTAAATAGGGCGGATAAGTGCCTATATTCTGCCAAGGAGACAAGAAACGCTGTATCGCACGACCAGTTGTAGACAACACTGTGCGCGGTTTCTGGCTCGCTCTCCCCAATGTCATCTGCCGTACTTTGCTACCGGGTAACTGCATCTGTGCACCACACCACAACTCACCACAATGCTGAAAACCTAGAACCGTACCGCAGTCGCACACCCCTTGGGTAATGTGAGCACTGCGCTTATACATCTGCCGCGCCTTACCACTAGGTAACAGCATATGCGTGTTTCTCCGACCCGTTCTTCCCAAAGCAATTCTGCCGTACTTTGCTACCGGGTAACTGCATCTGTGCACCACACCACAACTCACCACAATGCTGAAAACCTAGAACCGTACCACACTCCCCTGGTAATGCGAGCACGGACCCATACGACAGACGTAACAACTGCTCCGGTTGGCTATTGCAGGGCGTTAAAGCACAGCGAATTCAAAATGGGCGCGGCCTTTCACGAACACGCAAGTGAGTTAATCTTCTCCTCCATATAGCCGGGCATATTAGCAGCAATGCTGAGCGTACGGCCCATCAATTCAAAGGTTAGCGATGAGGCGTGTAGGTGCAGCATTCCCTTCTCAGCAAGATCATGTTTGTAGTATTTATCGTCCCCAACTATTGGGCACCCGATCTGCGACATATGAATCCGCAATTGGTGCTTCCTTCCCGTAACAGGACGCAGCAATACCACTGCAAAATCTCCCAAAATCCGCATCACCGAGAAGAAAGTTTTGGCCTCTTTTTCAATCATTCTCTCCCCAGCGGCGGACTGTACCTTGTAAAATATTGGCGTACTCACCTCCCCAGATGCCGGCTGCGGAACACCTCTGGTAACCGCAGTATATTCCTTTTTGACCCTTCTCTCCCGGAATTCACACGCAAGGTACCTTGCCACGTCTAGGTTACGTGCCAGCACGAGCACACCGCTCGTGTCTTTGTCCAGCCTGTGAACTATCCGGCAGCATTCGCCCGGCTTTATTTTATCAAGTACATCACTAATACTAACCTTAACCTTGCTACCGCCCTGGACGCTGACACCAGCAGGTTTATTTATCGCTATAATGTTTTGATCTTCGTACAGTATGCTGCTATTTACCAAATCCAAAAGCGGCACATGCCGGAGTGCACGTATTTCCTTCTCGCGCAGCACAATGCAGTCAACATGCTTTATGCTCAAGACATCGCCATTGCTAACCCGCGTGGATGACTTGGCTTTTGTGTTGTTTAGTAGTATCTCTCCCTTGCGTAGCAGCCGCTCTATAAAAGACTGAGTGACACCCGGCAGAAGGCCACGCAAATATCTGTCTACACGCACCTCAAAGCACGTTCCTTCTACGAGATATTCCCTTTTCACTGTAAGAAATTTCGCTCAACAAAATCACACAAAAAGAAGCTACCCGCGATGAGCACCCCGTCTTTGCTTATCATGCTACCCTTACTTCCCTCAATGAAGAGCCTACCTATACGGGCTTTGTATTCATTAACTCTGGAATAGACCACCATATCATAGCAGGCAGAGGCCGCGTACGCAAACCCAAGCATAACAGACCCCATAGAGCGCAGCACAGCGTGCTGTGACGCCAGGTTCTGAGACAGCGACAGAACATCCGGACACCCAGCAGAAACATCAACCAATGCGGCTTTAACGCTCTCCCTCTTCGCAACGTGCATCCTGACATATCTGGATTGATAATTCTCCACAAAAGCACCCAGACCTTTGTCAACGTAGAACGTCTCCCTCAGTACAGGAGCATCAACTACTGCTGCAGTAACCTCCCCATTTTTCACGAGAGCAACCACAGTGGCAAAATATGGCAACCCGTTGGTAAAATTAGTTCTGCTATCTATAGGGCTAACAAACCAAAACAGCTCGCCCGGATTCTGCCCAATGTAAGCATCATCGAAAAGTATGCCGCATTCCTGCTTGTAGGCATGAAGCTCCTCACTGATAATCCTGCTGGATCTGATATAAGCAGCCTTAGCAAATTCCCCCGCAGCGACGTGAGAGGGCTGCAAACATCTTATCTCGTTAAAGTCCCGCACCAACCCCCTGGAGGACTTGCGCACAGCCCTGAGCATAACACCAACCACGGGAGAAAAAAGCGCAGACATATCAGTCCTTCGCCCTTTCGTAGTATGTATCGTCCACGGTGTAAACTACTACCCGCTCACCAACCTTTATAAAAGGAGGAACACTTATCCGCTCGCCATTTTCCAACACGGCAGATTTATAGGAAGAGGATGCGGTTTGGCCTTTGATCACAGACTCTGTCTCCACAACCTCCAGAACCACATAATCCGGAACTCTGGCAGCCACAACCTGCCCCTGGTAGAAGGATAAGGTTAAAATAACACCCTCCTTCAGATAAACACCCTTCTCTCCGAGCATATCCGCACTTATAGAGACCTGCTCATAGGTTGTAGTGTTCATGAGCGTGAGTGAGGCGCCATCACCAAAGATATACTGATATTCCACCTCCTCAACTATAGCGCGTTTTACATATCCATCAGAGCGGAACCTTTCCTGATATTTAGCACCAGTCTTAAGGTTTTTCAGCTCAGCCTGTATATACGCCCCTCCTTTACCGGGCTGGGTGTGCATGGTCTTCACCACTAGGTAAAGAGAACCGTTATGATCAAGAATTTGACCAGGCCTTATATCACTACCCCTCTCAGCCATGCTGACCCCAAAAAACAGGCTTCATTCTAGGCTTAAGAAGCCGGCAACTCAAGTAAAAAGAGGTTGTATACCTTCCCACAAAATGGACGAACAACCCAGGTACCTATCACTTTCCCGTGACTATACGCATTGCACATGTGAACAACTTAACACTTCAACAGTCCGTCTACCACCGCGCAAAATTGTGCGTCGGCATTGAGTGTAGCGTGCTTGGTTGCGTTGCGAGACATCTCTTGCAATTTGCTCGGGTTACCAAGCAAGGTTGTAAGCACGTTCCTGGCTATTGAAACATCAAGAGCTTGCTCCTCAACGCACAGGCCAGCGCCCAAACCCTCCACCAACTGGGCATTATATAACTGATGGTTACAGGAAGATCGCTCGTACGGAACATATATAGCTGGCTTACCCGCTGCCATAACTTCTGCTATCGTGGTTGCACCAGCCCTGCTAATAATCAGGTCAGCCTCGCCTATTATGTTTTTCATGTCGGTAAAAAACCCGCTCAGCTGATGCTTGATGCTATATCTAGCATACAGCTCTGTTACCGTCTCCAACTGGCCTTTCCCGCACTGCTGCGTTACGAACACCCTACTCCTAATATGGGCGGGCAATTCTGTAATAGCTAATGCGAAAGTCTTTCCAAATGTACAAAGACCCTGGCTCCCCCCCAATATCACAAGATTAACAGAATCGCTCACCAAGGGCTGCTTTGCCACCTTTTTAATGTCAGTAGGTACTCCAACGTAGGCCACCTTACGTGCGAGTTTATTATCTACGTTGCGCAGCGGCAATCCACAGGCAATAATCCTCGCATACCTAGCAAACACACGATTCACCCTCCCCATGATGGAATTTTGTTCGTGCAACACTACATCTATTGACATCAACCAAGCTGACAGCAAAACGGGAAAAGACGCGTATGCGCCAAACCCAATTACTAAATCCGGCTTTAATGAGCGCAGTTTTACGTACGATAGCAGACAACTGTATACGAGAAGAACGCAAAACTTTAAAAGCCGCACAGTTCCGCCTGACCTCTTACAAAGAGGTAGAAGTACATACCTCTTTATGTTAGGAAATCTCGCTCTGTACTGCAAAAAATACTGGTCTGTATATAAAACACACTTGTAGCCTCTACTGGTAAGAACTTGACAAATAAGCGCTGCGGGAACGATATGCCCACCTGTACCTCCAGCCACCAACACTATTTTTTTCATATATGCGTGCCTTACATGCCTGCAGCCACTGCTCTTGCTTACCGGCAACCACACCATTTTACATGATTTGCGCCAAATGCACTACGAAACTGCGTGTACCGATATTGGCGCCCATACCGGGATATGACTTCACGTCAAATTATTAAAGAAATTAATATTAATTATTAATTTATTGACTTTAATTAATTTCTTAATAAACTTCCGGATCCTTTACAAAAGGTAATCTTTATGAAAAAGAAAACTAAACAATCGACATCCAGTATACCTGAAGATACTATTCCGTTACTTTCCGAACATGAGAGTGATTTAGAAGAATCAAAAACTTTTAATCCTAAAAAGGCGGCGAAAAGTCCTACAACTCCTAGCAAGGGTTTTTTACATACGAGAATAAGAAGTAAGAGCAGTGCGCCTACTGAGGACACTATTCCCTTACTTTCCGAATATGAAGGCGATTTTCAAGAATTTAAGACTTCCAGTCCTAAAGTAGCAACAAAAAGTCCTGTGATTCCTAATATTCCTAAGAGCAGTATTTCATATGAAAAGCTAAAAAATGAAGATGATGCACCCGCTAAGAAGGCCGTCGGATCTTCTTCAGGCAGCAGCCTGAGTAGCGACTCAGGCGTAGGTGCTAGCGCCTCCTCGAGCAAAATCTCCGTTCGCAAAGGAATTAAGTCCGCAATTAAAAAGACAATCGCCGCCTTTGACAAGAACGTCAAAAGGGAACGGGCATCTTCTTCAGAGCAGTCTTCCTCAGCGTCAGATGCATCATCCGCAACGTGGTATGTTAACCCATTGGATGTCTCTGACTCTGACAGCGAACCTGGTCAGATAAAGCATTGGGCCCCAGTTGAAGACCTTTTGGACTATGATGAGTTCGATGCCTTCGCAAGGTCACGTTTATCGTCAACATCAGCAAGTAGCGACTTTGAATTCAGAACTGGAGAGCAATACTACGGCGCTATAGATAGAGAGTCAGACAGTGTCGTAGAACCAATATATGAGACCATAGACCCACATTGGCGAGAACGCGCTAATGTTGCACCAGAACCTGCGTATGATACTCCACGAAATTCGCAGATAATAAGCCAAAATGCCGCAACCAAGGCGGAACCTGTATATGATACCCCACGAAATTCACAGCTAGTAGGGCAAAATGCTGCGGCT
The DNA here is from genome assembly GCF_002214625.1 of Anaplasma ovis str. Haibei. Classification (NCBI taxonomy): domain Bacteria; kingdom Pseudomonadati; phylum Pseudomonadota; class Alphaproteobacteria; order Rickettsiales; family Anaplasmataceae; genus Anaplasma; species Anaplasma ovis. Next base: position 393,014 of record NZ_CP015994.1, on the reverse strand, counting down.
ACAGCGGAACCGGCATATGATACTCCGCGAAATTCGCAGCTAGTAGGGCAGTCAGATAAAGTAGAGCTAATATATGACGCCGTGGACCCACAGTGGCAAGAATACGCTAATGTGACCAAGGCAGAACCTGTATATGATACCCCACGAAATTCACAGCTAGTAGGGCAAAATGCTGCGGCTAAGGCAGAACCTGTATATGATACCCCACGAAATTCACAGATTCTGGCACAGCAGCGACCCACAGCCAGCAAACAGCCAGCTGGGGACACTCGGGCAGTAACTTCGCCGGTAGCAGCTCCAAGAAAGGTCCTTGATGCGGGAGAACAAAAATCCTCCCCTGCACCACAAAACGTGAGCAGTGCACCTATCGCGCAGCAGCCAGCACCAGCTGCCCAAGCGGTAAGCCCTACTCCAAGAACTGCTGCGCGCGAGACCAGAGCAACAACATCTGCAGCGAAGCCAGCTGTCGCACCGAAGCCAGCAATTGCACCAAAACCGGTAGCTGCTCCTGCATTGAACACTGGCAGCGCTATGCCTAGCGTTCAACAAAGGAAAGCTATGCTTACTGAAAAGACCGGCCAAGTGACTGAAGCTGGCTCGCAGAGCCCTCAACGCTCTACCCAGTCGGAAAGTGCTGCGCGTGAGACTAGAACAACAACATCTGCAGCGAAGCCAGCTGTCGCACCGAAGCCAGCAATTGCACCAAAACCGGTAGCTGCTCCTGCATTGAACACTGGCAGCGCTATGCCTAGCGTTCAACAAAGGAAAGCTATGCTTACTGAAAAGACCGGCCAAGTGACTGAAGCTGGCTCGCAGAGCCCTCAACGCCCTACCCAGTCGGAAAGTGCTGCGCGCGAGACTAGAACAACAACACCTGCAGCAAAACCAGCTGTCGCACCGAAGCCAGCAATTGCACCAAAACCGGTAGCTGCTCCTGCATTGAACACTGGCAGCGCTATGCCTAGCGTTCAACAAAGGAAAGCTATGCTTGCTGAAAAGACCGGCCAAGTGACTGAAGCTGGCTCGCAGAGCCCTCAACGCTCTACCCAGTCGGAAAGTGCTGCGCGTGAGACTAGAACAACAACACCTGCAGCGAAGCCAGCTGTCGCACCGAAGCCAGCAATTGCACCAAAACCGGTAGCTGCTCCTGCATTGAACACTGGCAGCGCTATGCCTAGCGTTCAACAAAGGAAAGCTATGCTTGCTGAAAAGACCGGCCAAGTGACTGAAGCTGGCTCGCAGAGCCCTCAACGCTCTACCCAGTCGGAAAGTGCTGCGCGTGAGACTAGAACAACAACACCTGCAGCGAAGCCAGCAATTGCACCAGCTGCCCAAGCGGTAAGCCCCACTCCAAGAACTGCTGCCGCAACTTCTGCCAATCTCATGGCTGCACAACCCTTTAGAGGTGCAGCAGCAACATTGAAGTCAGTAACTCCGCCGGTAGCGGCTCCAAGAAGGGTCCTTGACGCGGGAGAGCAAAAATCCTCCCCTACCGCGTTACAAAACATGGGCAGTGTTCCTGAGTACAGCAAAAATGTGGTGCCTAGCGTTCGACAAAGAAAGGCAATGCTTTCTGAGAAGGTTGGCTCAGTAACCGAAGCTGGCTCGCAGAGCCCTCAACGCTCTACCCAGTCGGAAAGTGCTGCGCGTGAGACTAGAACAACAACACCTGCAGCAAAACCAGCTGTCGCACCGAAGCCGGCTATTGCACCAAAACCAGCAGCTGCCCCTGCATTGAACACTGGCAGCGCTATACCTGGTGTTCAGCAAAGAAAAGCAATGCTTTCTGAGAAGACAGGCCAAGTGACTGAAGCTGGCTCGCAGAGCCCTCAACGCTCTACCCAGTCGGAAAGTGCTGCGCGTGAAATTCAGGGCATACGGACAAGCTCCGCTCAAACACGTGAGTCCAGAGCGGAATTTGCCAGCCGGCTGAACACTTTACTTGCAAACAGAAACGCGTTTATGCAGGAAGCTTCCAAAGCAGAAAAACCAAAGGTTAGATCTAGCGCATCTAAACCATCTACTCCTGCTTCTGCTCCTGCACAAATAGATTTCAGTGAACTCAAAAACAAGGCAGCTAAGTTTAGCGCCGCACTGGAAGCAAAGGCACGCGCCGAGGCAGCCGAGCAGAAAGCACCAACCGTGAGCAGCGTTACACCACCAGGTACAGCGGCAAAGAAATCGGTTTCCGTGCACGAGAGCGTCAATAGCAAAAATCCCGCATTTGTAGATGAGTTACAAAAAGTACTTTCAAGCAAGATTGGCTCATCACAGATCGAGAAACCTGCAACTGCATCAAAAACCTCGGTGAAACAGGCCCCTATTCAGAAGCATGGTGATGCCACTGAGTCTAGAACAACCGGTGCCAACGCACACAAGGTTTCTAAAATCAGTGCAAACCCTGCCTTTGCAGGGGCCATACCGACCCTGGAAAGGATGCTGGCAGAGCGACAAGCGGTGCAGCAAGCTGAGCGGACTGTCGGCAGCCATCCCGGCACACAGAGAACTCTTGGCGGTGGGATTTCCTACTCGGATATGATCTCTACGGAAAGGCAAAGCGCTCCTAGCATGGGCAATCCAGAGGCAGCGGGAAAAAAATCCCCTGCATCAGCGGAAAAGGAAGGCAGAGCCGCATCAGCTTCTTTACAAAAAGATGGAGAGGCACAGGCCAAGAAAGGCAAGCATGTCTCCTCTTTGATACGCGGATTTGAGTCTTCAAGCACTACCCCTGTAAAGGGAGCTGCGCGTTAACCGCAGAGCTTCTTGTGTGCACTACACATTAATCTAGGCACATGGTGCTGCACAGCCACCCGGCAACGGTGCTGGTTGTGCGGCACACAGCTCATTCTCTAGCACGACAAAATCCCAAAGATTGAGCTCGCTGCATTTCATTCAAAGCTGACGTATTGTCCATAATGAGGCGTGAACGTATAACCACCCTTATAATTAAGGTAAGAGGCAAGACCCATTACCTATCTAAATAAACCCGAATGCCACAAACGCCAGCTAGCGGGATACGGCCGCATTAATGGCAACCACTTGGAATATTAGACGTAATAGCATATACTGGGCGACCTGCCCGCGGGTGTATTACTAATGTGCGTGGGTCCACCCCAGCGCGGTTGCTGGCTAAGTAGCCGGCATGCAGTGCACTGTGGATGTGTACAATCTCGTAGTACGCAGGTACATTTCGCGGTGGCAGAACGTACGGGTATGATTTCACGAGCAAACACATGCATGTAGTAGCTGGGCCTGCAGATACGGCGACAGACAGCCGCAGGTGCACGGACGCGGTAAGCCGGGAAAGCCTGTATTCCCATGCAGGCTTGGAGAGGCTAGACGGGCTGTTCCTCGATGCTGTAAAGAGGCATAGTACCACGTTATTTGAGCAGCTAATAGACGCGCGCAGCAAAGGCGTTGGAGACTCTGAAATAATCATCGAGCTGGCGTATGTACTGGAGCAATTTGTGGCAAAGTTGTTCGGCATCGAGGCAGAGATGGAGCGTGATTGGGATATGCACAAAAAATCTCTCGCGCTGCATAAGTGTAAAAGAACGTTCGTGCACCGCTACGCTCTCAAAAAATACAGTAGCCCGGAAGGGTTGAGCTTAACCACAATAGCAGACACACTGTCGGAATTTTTCAGCATCCCAATTGAAGAGTACAGTTTTGCACAGCAAGTAAATCTTTGGCTGGAAGAGCCAGAAACATACGAGTTTCAGCTAGACGTCGCAGCAAAATATGCGTCATACATGGTACACTTGGGTAGCGAGTCCACGCTGTTTCACGTACCAAATAAGACGGATTTTAACAACCTAATTCCCACAGATACGGTACAGAAATTCGGGCTAAATTTAATTACGGCGAAGACTTTCACGGTAAGAGAAGGCTTTAACATAGCGAAGCCGCCATCATCAGAACGGGCACTGAGCGAAGTACACTATTGCATCACGTGTCATAAACAAAAGCGCGACAGCTGCTCCAAGGGCATTGTGGACAAGCTGGGAAATGTTAAGACTTCTGAGCTTGGCATCCCTATGGGCGGGTGCCCAGTTAGGGTAAAAGTCTCTGAAGCAATACTTTTAAGGGCACAAGGGCTCATTGTGGCACCACTTGCGGTTATTGCAGTAGACAACCCGATGTGCGCATTGACCGGCCACCGCATTTGTAATGACTGCATGCGCTCATGTATATACCAAAAGCAGCAACCCGTAGACGTTCCCTACGTAGAAACTCATATACTAGATAATGTACTGAACCTCAGCTACGGATTCGAAATATATTCTCTGTTCACCAGGTGGAATCCGCTTTCTTTCACAAGTGTACTGCCTAAACAGTCCACTGGGAAGAATGTCTTGGTTGTAGGCCTCGGCCCCGCTGGCATCGGTGTATCCCATTACTTACTGAATGAAGGGCATAACGTCGTCGCAATTGATGGACTAAAAATTGAGGCATTGCCAGAGCATTTATCCGGCACAACTGCAACAAACCAAAAATGTGACTTTGAGCTGGTCAAAGATGCCAAAAGCGAGCTATTCGAAAACCTGGATGATAGGCTATCATACGGCTTTGGCGGAGTATCTGAATATGGAATTACAGCCCGATGGAATAAGAATTATCTCAAAGTTGCAAGGCTGCTTCTTGAAAGGAGAGAAAATTTCGCCATGTATGGCGGAGTGCGCTTGGGCGGCACAATAAGCATTGAAGATGCTTTCACAATGGGTTTTCATCATATCGCTCTTGCCACGGGAGCCGGTTCACCGAAAATTCCACAAATGAAAAACATGCTTGCGAAAGGAGTAATGACGGCGTCTTCTTTTCTTATGTCGTTACACCTAGGCAACGCAGCATATTGCAGCTCCCTCACCAATTTGCAAATCAGGCTTCCTTCGGTAGTAATTGGTGGTGGATTAACTGCAGTAGATGCCGCAACTGAGTTGCTTGCATACTACCCAGTGCATGTCGAACAGTTTTTATCAAGGTATGAGGCTCTCGTAGAAAAGCTGGGCAAGGATGGAGTAGAGGACGCATGGGGCGAGGAAGAACGGGCGATTGCTCACGAATTCATAAGCCACGCACGCGAAATTAGGGAGGAAAGAACAAAAGCACGACAAGAAAAAAGAAAACCCGACCTCCTATCACTTCTGCAGTCTTGGGGGGGAGTAACAATCATCTACCGCAAGAGCCTGAATGCCTCAATCGCATACAAATTAAACAGCGCAGAACTGGAACACGCCATGTCCGAAGGGGTGTATTTTGCCGAAAGCATGGAGCCAAGTGAAATAATGCTAGATAAGTACGGCCACGCCTCCGGCGTCGCGGTAAAGGACGCAGCAGGTAAAGAAAGGTGCATTGCAGCAAAGAGCGTCATAATCGCAGTGGGCACGCACGAGGGACGTCGCATGCTAGAAGAGCGTAACATCTTCTTCAGCCCCAAAAAAGATGTAGCAGGTCACAACCACTTAGAAACCGCACTATCAGATGAACAGAGCTTTTTTGTTTCTCATGATGGAACAATAAGCGCCTTCGGAGATCTGCACCCACATTATAAAGGTAGTGTGGTCAAGGCACTGGCAAGTGCAAAAAATGGATATAAACTTGTGACGGAGGCATTGGAAAGGCACTCCACACACCAAAGCAGCGAGACGTTTTTGGAGTCAGTCCGCGGGCATTTTTTATCACGCATAACCTCTATCACCCATTTAGCACGAAACATAATAGAGCTGACAATACACTCTCCTATCGCGGCCCGAAAATTCAAACCTGGGCAGTTTTACAGATTGCAAAACTTCGGCAGCGCACATCCGCACGCCAGACATACACAGCTTCTGATGGAGGGGGTGGCGGTCACTGGAGCCTCTATGGATAAGGAAAATGGTACAATAACCGTTGTGGTACTTGATGTGGGAGGATCTTCAAGGTTATGTAGCCAACTGCGTGAGGGGCAGTTAGTGAGCTTGATGGGGCCCGCAGGCACTCCTACCGAAATACCGAGTAATGAGACCGTCATGCTTATAGGCGGAGGTGTAGGAAACGCGGTGTTATTTTCAATAGGTAAAGCATTGATATCAAGTGGATGCGAGGTTTTGTATTTTGCTGGGTACAGAAGCCTAGAAGGCGTTTTTGGAATGCGCTCTATAGAAGTCGCATCGCACATAACCGTATGGTGTTGTGAGGACGGCATCATCAAGCACGAAAGGCCGGAGGACATATCGCACCACGGGAACATTATTGATGCAATCCAGGCCTACAGTAGCTCAAAAAACTCTACAATAAAATTACAATCAATAGACAGAGTAATAATGGTGGGATCCAGCGGCATGATGTCTGCAATTTCTAGTGCGTTGGCTGGAAGGCTACGTTCATATTTCAAAGAACAAATAAAGATTTTGGCCTCGATTAACTCTCCCATGCAATGCATGATGGGAGGAATATGTGGGCAGTGTATTCAGCATCATGTTGATCCATCAACCGGCAAAGAGAGCTTTGTATACAGCTGCGTAAATCAAGACCAATGCGCCAATACGGTGAACTTTGAGTTCTTACACAATAGGCTAAAACAGAATAGTGTTCTGGAAAAATGCACATCTTTGTGGGTTGACCACCGCTCATAGGAGTTAAATTTAGTCCGCTACAGCCCCACCCTGAGTAAGAAGCACGCAGCATAGCATTGAGTCACATGCCTGCAGGCTTTATTACAATGCGCTATAGTTGCCTATGGTAGCTATTGCATCTAGAAGTAGTTGCATAATATATATTCACGATTTATATACACGGTGTTTTAGTAGCTAGAGATTTAAATTACGTATGGTTGGGCACAGAGAAATTGCAATCCTTGTAATAACCCCTTAATATCTGAGTTGTTTTCGGTATGTAGTAGTGTACATGAGTTTTCCTAGTATTCACAGGCATGGGTATCCGTTCATATGCCTGGCGTTTCTTTGTTCGTGCATTGGTTTCGCGCTCTCTTCAAGTTTGGGCGTAATTTTCGCGATGATAACAGCGCTATGCGCTTATTTCTTTCGTGACCCCATGCGCGTCGTGCCGATGAACGATGCACTGGTAGTGAGTCCGGCAGACGGGGTTGTTACCTCCATTGTGGAAGTGGAGTCCCCTTTGGACGACGGTAAGACGGTCACTAGGATAAGCATCTTTCTCAGTTTGTTTGACGTGCACGTTAATCGCGTACCTGTATCTGGAACGGTTAAGTGTATTGAACACCGCCCCGGTAGTTTTTCCTCTGCAGGTTCAGGTGGAGCAGTAAATGAGAATGAGCGCGTAAGAGCGGTGATTGAATCATCTGTAGGTGGCCACAGCGTAGTAGTAGAGCAGATCGCCGGGGTGCTGGCACGCAGAATAGTGTGTGACTTAGAAACCGGAAAAGTTGCAAAACTTGGTTCCAGGATGGGGATTATCAGGTTCGGGAGTAGGATGAACATTTACCTCCCCGCGGGGGTTCCAATATATGTGGCAGAAGGTCACACAGTAGTGGGTGGAGAGACCATAGTCGCTTCTCTTGACGCTGATATAGCTGCTGTTCATAAGGATCTGACTTTCGACAAGGTATAGATTGCCCGTAGAGCACATTTGTGCTAGTCTCGCTACCTGCAGTTTGCGGTCACCACCTCATGAATAGTGACGAAACGAGGGAGAAAAGGGCTGGCCACGGCTCCCCATCGATAACAAGATTGCTCCCCAGCATGGTGACCATGCTGGGGCTTTGTTCCGGGCTCACTTCCATAAGATATACGTTTGCTGGGCAGTGGGAGCCAGCTGTGATCTTCATAGTCGTGGCCGCACTCATAGATGGCCTAGATGGCAGAGTGGCGAGGATGCTAAATTCTGCTACAAATTTTGGCGCACAGCTTGATTCCTTTGCTGACTTTCTTAGTTTTGGGGTCGCCCCAGCGTTTTTGCTGTATTTCTGGCTACTTTACAGCATGCGTGTAGTGGGGTGGGTCCTGGTTATGATATTCGTGGTATGTATGTCTATAAGGCTCGCGCGGTTTAATGTTTCTCTGTACGACGAAGACGAGAAGGAAGATTGGAGGAAATGTTTCTTCGTCGGAGTGCCAGCCCCAATAGGCGCATTGTTGTCACTGATTCCAGTCATGCTGACATTCTATGATGGGGACATGCGGTGGGTGTCAGACAAAATTTTAAACAAAAACACAGTCTCCGCATACTTGGCATTTGTTGCGTTTTTGTCTGTGAGTAATATTCCAACCATCTCAGCCAAGCATCACAATATTCCCCGGCGGTGGTTTTATATGTTAGTCACACTTCTTGCCGTGCTGATGGTGCTTGCGATCACAAACCCGTGGGTCATACTCCCCCTGATGGGCGTATTGTACTTCGTCTCCATACCAATAGGCAGTATTTACTATGCGTACATAAGTGCGCGCAGCACCGCGGCAAAAATGTCCAAAACCCGCAAGGCCGTTAGTGGTGTGGAGACAAGTAAAAAATAGTATCTGTAGTTTACCCGGCATAACGCGCAGATCGGGTTGCGGTGACGCGCGGCGTCTGTACGGCACAATCCGCAGGTCTGTGGTTTTTATGTGCGCCATACCAGCACATCAGGTCTAGTTATACAGCATGGGCGCGTGTTGCTGGTAAGATGTTCTCTCATTAGCACGCCCTGTAAGCGACTTTAGTTGCGCTGTTGCACAAACCCCGATATATCCGTATTGCCTTGTAGTGGTTTATATGTTAGCCTCAATCCTCCGGTTGTGGCGCTTTAAGCAGAATGTGGGCAAATCACCGGTACGACCAGTTATTGTTTTGTATATGTCAGAAGCTCGTAATTTGGTGCTCGCTGTAGTAGCCTCTATCGCCGTTATGGTGGGGTGGAGGTTTGTGTATGAAAGAGTATTGGCTAGGGAATATCCTCAGCAACAAAAAGAGGTGGTCTCGGAATCACTGATTCCAGAAGCAATGGATGTTGCAGAATACAGGCCCAGGGCCGATGTGATAAATTCAGTGCCACGTGTCAGGTTGGGCAACACCAGTGTCAGCGCTTCCATATCTCTGAGAGGCGCTCTGGTGGATGACGTCTCTCTCACAAAATACCGGGTAAGCACAGACAAACACTCCGAAAATGTCGTTCTTATGTCACCAGAGGGTACTCGGGAAGACTCTATAGTGGAGTTCGGGTGGATCGACCCTAAGCACAAAACAAAGGTGCCGGATAAAAATACGCTGTGGGAGGTTGAGCAAGGCTCTGGAGCTACTAACGAAAGCTCAGCTACTCTCCGCTGGGACAATGGGCAAGGGTTGGTTTTCAGACTGAGGTTTGCTTTAGACAGGGCGTACATGTTCAGCGTATCTCAGGAGGTAGAAAACTCCACGGGGGAGGCTCTGCATTTGTCATACTATGGCAGGATAAACAAGGCACACACCCAGGACGGCAAGTCATACTGGATATCTCATGAGGGTGCTATAGGGAGTTTTGGCCACGGCTTGCAGGAATGGACTTATAAAGACCTGCAAAAAGGTAGTGGCGTAAAAGTTGGCGCGGCGCATGAGGGCACTGGGAACCACTGGATTGGTTTGGCAGATAAATACTGGTTTGCAGCCTTGATCCCCTCATCTGACAAGGGCAAGCTGGCTTTCCGCGCTAAGCACGTTCCCAGAAATGACGCCGACCACTTCCAGGTGGATTTCAGTAGGTCTTATGGCACAATTCCGGTTGGAGGAAAAGCAGAGGTTACAACACAGCTTTTCATAGGAGCTAAGGAGTTGGCGGCACTGGACAATTACCGTAGTGAGCTTAGCATACCGTTGTTCGATAAGGCCGTGGATTTCGGGGTGTTATACTTCATTACAAAGCCGGTGTTCCGGCTGTTACAGTACTTTCACAAGGTGGTCGGGAACCTTGGCCTGGCGATTGTTATGCTCACTGTTGCCATCAAACTTGTGGTCTTTCCTCTCTCTAGTAAATCGTATGTCTCTATGTTCAAGCTAAAAAAGCTACAGCCGGAGATTTCCAGAATTAGAGAGCTGTATAAGACTGATGATATCAGAATCAGCAAAGAAATTTCTTCGCTGTTTAGGAAGCACGGCGTTAGCCCCATGTCTGGTTTCCTTCCGATATTGGTTCAGATACCGGTGTTTTTTGCCCTATATAAGGTCTTGTTTGTTACCATAGAAATGAGGCACGCCCCGCTTTTCGCCTGGATACAAGACTTATCCAGCCATGATACAGCAAATCTTTTTAATCTCTTCGGACTATTGCAGTTTGATCCTCCGATATGCGTGGGAGTATTGCCCGTTATACTTGGCATAACCATGGTGCTACAGCAGAAGATTAACCAACAAGACCAAGCTGCCCAGGATCCCTACGGCGTCATGAAGTTTCTGCCGTATGTTTTTGTATTCATATTTTCTTCCTTCCCAGCCGGGTTGGTGCTTTATTGGATATGCAGCAACGTGATAACCATCCTGCAGCAGTTGTTTGTACGCCGCTTTATTTTCGATAGAAAAGATCTCGTCAACAATTCCGCGTAAAGAAGTATGAAGTGCATATGGGGGTGGGCATGCAGAACAGCTTGAGCGTTTTGATCGCCGTTGGGGATTTTTACCCTGAAATATCCAAGCTCATGATAGCTGGTGCGGTCGCGAGGCTGCAGTCTTACGGCGCGGCTAGCGTTTGGCATGAGGTCATAGCCGTACCTGGGTCTTTCGAGGTACCTGCAGCAATCTCATTCGCAATCATGAGTGATCGGGAGCGCTATGATGGCTATATAGCACTCGGATGTATTGTCAAAGGAGCAACCAACCACCATAATGTTATCTCGTCCTCTGTGTCAGCCTCTTTAGGAGATATTGCAGTGCAACATGCAGTACCTTTGGGGTTTGGTATTATAACCTCCGACAGCATGGAGCTCGCCATGGAAAGGGCAGACCCAAACGGCAAGGATGTTGGCGGCAACGCGGCTGCGGCTGTATTGAGAATGATAGAATTGTACAAGAGGTTTCTCGGGTAAGTTTATGGAAGTAGGCAGCACATCTGATGATCTTCCCTGGTATTCCGGCAAGACTTCTGCCAGATTTCTTGCCGTACAGGGTGCATATTCCATGATGTTCTCTTCCTACGCGACAGAGGATTTGGACGGGTTATTAGAGCATCTATGCGAGATGCGTGGCGTTTTTGGATTGGGGAGAGTGGACAAGAAGTTGTTGACCAAGATTCTCCGGTCTATGCTTGCTAGATGTTCTGAAATTGACGCTACAATTTCTGAGCACATTAACAAGAACTGGTCCATGGACAGAATAAACCTGGTGAGCCTGTCTATAATGAGGGCTGGTATATGCGAATTGCTGTGTTTTAGCACCAGTGAAAGTGTTGTCATAAACGAGTATGTAGATATTGCATCTTACGCGCTGGAGGACGCGGAGGTGGATTTCGTTAACGCCATACTCAACAAAGCTAAAACGGTGCGTTTTGGGCGTGACACAGAAGTGCAAAACCTTGTTTCCGACGGGGTTGCGTTACTGCCAAAAAGTTGTTAGTTTAGTCCCTATAGCAAGCAGGTGTAACCAGTGTCTGGTGGAGTGATAAGCATCCGAGGGGCCAGGCAGCATAATCTTAAGAACGTGGATTTGGATCTCCCGAAAGGCAAGTTGGTAGTCATCACCGGAGTCAGTGGTTCTGGTAAGTCTAGCCTGGCGTTTGATACCTTATACGCGGAAGGGCAGCGGCGATATGTGGAAAGCCTGTCCCCCTATGCAAGACAGTTTTTGAATTTGCACGCCAAACCCGATGTTGACCATATTGACGGGTTGTCACCTGCAATATCCGTAAGCCAAAAACACTGTCATAAAAATCCGAGATCTACTGTTGCTACAGTAACAGAAATTCATGACTACCTCAGACTGATGTACGCCAGGATCGGTGTGCCTCATTCTCCGGCCACCGGCAAACCTATATCAAGGTTGTCCGCATCCAGAATTGCTCAAGAAGTTGTTGGGCTGCCGACAGGTACTAAGCTGCATATGCTGGCTCCGATAACCCAGACAAGGGGTGGGGAATTTTTAAAATCAATAGCTGAAATACGGAAACTCGGCTACACACGTTTAAAGATTGATGACACGGTATATGACATAAACGAAATACCGCCACTACAGCAAGATAGCGCACATAAAATTTACGTGGTGGTTGATAGGATCGTGATTACCCAAGAAAAATCTAACAGAATACCAAATAGTGTGGAAAATGCGCTGTTAATCGGCAAGGGAATAATACATGTTGAAATAGTATCGCTCCCACAGGATTGTGTCACGCAAGAGTACCAGCCTGGGCAGATTTTGGTGTTCTCAGAACATTTTATCTGTCCGGAAAGCGGGTTTCACGTGGGAGAAGTGGAGCCCAGATTATTTTCCTTCAACACGGTCTGCGGGGCATGTAAACATTGCTTGGGCATGGGTAGAAATCACGCAATAGATATCAATCTGGTCGTTCCCAACACAGAGCTATCAATACTCGAGGGAGCAATTGACCCTATGGGGCCGATGAGGCTGCCTGCCCATCCCTATCACGGAGCCAGTTTTGCCCACCAATGCGCGCATGAGATAGCCCTCATTGCAAAAATGCACGTTATCGATCTATCCGTCCCATGGTGCAAGATGGATGAGGGGCTTCGCAACATGATCCTATTCGGTAATGAGGAAGGAATATTAAATACGGAGTTCAAACCAGCAGGCAGTAGGGGTATATTAGGCCTACTAAATGAAAGTGGTAATATAGTAGCTGAAAAGATTGCCGAAAGGTACTCTGTTTCTAGCACATGCCCACACTGTATGGGCTTCCGCCTATCTCCAGAGTCTCTATCAGTAAAAATAGATGGTAAGCACATTGGCGAAGTGTGTGCATTCTCGGTAGATGAGGCAATCACGTGGTGTTATGGCCTACCAAGCAAGCTTTCTGAATATGAAAACGCAGTTTGCACAAAGCTGCTGGAGGAAGTGGTAAAGCGGTTAAAATTCCTCAGTAATGTCGGGCTCAGCCACCTAACTTTGGATCGTGAATCTAGAACTCTTTCGGGGGGAGAAAGCCAAAGAATAAAATTGGCATCGCAAATTGGCTCTGGCCTTACCGGAGTTTTATACGTACTTGACGAACCGTCAATAGGGCTGCATCAGCGCGACAATGCGCTACTTATCAATACGCTGAAAAATCTGCGAGATATGGGCAACACTGTGGTAGTCATTGAGCACGATGACGAGATGATGCTAAACGCAGATCATATAGTGGACATTGGCCCTGGAGCGGGTACCAACGGTGGAGAGATAGTTGCTCAGGGTACAACCAAGGATATAGCGGCAAGTAGCGAAAGTGTAACCGGAAAGTATTTAAGTGGTAAGATGCGTATAGACGCTCCCAAAGGGAAAAAGTCTTTCACAAGCTGGATAGAAATAAAGGGGGCTAGGAAGAATAACCTACAAAACGTGGATGTGAAGATCCCTATTGGTAGCTTTACCTGTGTTACAGGAGTCTCTGGCAGTGGAAAATCGAGCCTGGTTTGGGACACTCTTTACAGATACGCGCTACACAGAGTTGATGGAGGGCCCATAAGGCCAGACATAGAGTGTGACACCATACTGGGTTTAGAGAATATAGACAAGGTGATAGAAATTGACCAGTCTCCCATAGGTAGAACTCCTGCTTCGAATCCGGCAACTTATGTTGGATTGTTTGCACACATACGAACGTGGTTCGCCGGGCTTCCGTTGGCAAAGTCGCGCGGTTACACCATGGGTAGGTTTTCTTTCAACGCCAAAGGCGGGAGATGCGAAACGTGTAGGGGGGACGGATACATTAGAATTGAAATGCACTTCCTGCCAGACATGTACGTGAAGTGCGAAGAGTGTCACGGCCTCAGATACAACCGAGAAACATTGGATGTCACATACAAAGGCAAGTCCATTGCGGATGTGCTTTGTATGACCGTGGATGAGGCGCTGGAATGTTTCAATGCAATTCCATTAATCAAAGAAAAACTAAACTCCCTGCGGGAAGTCGGTATGGGCTATGTGCGAATAGGGCAGCCATCCACAACACTCTCCGGAGGTGAATCACAGAGAGTCAAACTTTCAAAGGAGCTGTCTAAGCGCTCCACCGGAAGGACTCTGTATATTCTTGACGAGCCAACAACCGGCCTGCACATTTCCGACGTGAAAAACCTGCTGCGCATTTTGCACATGCTGGCCAAACTCGGAAATACAGTTGTGGTGATAGAGCACAACCTGCACGTGGTAAAAACCGCAGATTACGTAATAGACATAGGCCCAGAAGGCGGTGATAGAGGAGGAAGTGTAGTAGCACTTGGCCCTCCGGCAGAGCTAGTTAAACAATACCCAAGTAGCATAACGGCGCAGTATTTGTTACAATACTTACAAAATGCTAAGGCGTAATCGTACAACGCCACGGCAGGGATGGTAAAAACTATCCCCCATCACATACAAAAACAGTGCTTCCCCCTAAACCGGGCGTGGTTAAACGAGATCACTAACATAAAGTTAGAGTAGCGGAAACTAAAAACGACAACACGCATAACAGTTCTCGGTACAACGAGTACCCCCTGCCCCATACCTCACCAAGCCTCTAAAGCAAAACAAAAGGGGAGGGAATTGGAACGGGGTAGCAGCACACAACATACTCAAACTACGGGCCAGTAAATGGCACTAGCGATCACATCCCACCTGCAGCCATTGAAATTGACACCTAGAGAGAAATTTGCAAGAATCTGGGATGTCCTTAAAGTGGCGTAGGTTGCCCATGCCAAGCATCGGTGATTACTCTTCAGTTCTGTTGTTTATCATGCTTGCTGCAATGGTATCCTCAGCATTCGCCGTGCTCCCCGCCTTTCTGGCTGGGAAGAGAGACAGCGTCGGCAAGTTATCTCCGTATGAGTGCGGGTTTGATCAGAGCGAAGCACCTGACTCCTCCTCTTTTGACATAAAATTCTGTGTCGTGGCAATTCTGTTCGTCGTATTTGATGTGGAGGTTGCATTTTTATTCCCGTGGGCTGTGTGCCTAGGCACCATTGGTGCGTTTGGGTTCTGGTCCATGGTGTTTTTCACGGGGCTGCTCACCGTGGGGTTTGTTTATGAGTGGGGCGTCGGCGCCCTGGAGTGGGAGTAAAACCATGGAGAACCAGCAACACCAGGTATTGGAGCAGGAGCTGTGGCAGGGCTACAAGGACAAGGGCTTTGTCGTTACCAAATTCTCTGATTTGGCCGACAGCGTGGTACGATGGTCCCGCAGCGGCTCATTATGGCCAATGACGTTCGGCCTCGCCTGCTGCGCGGTTGAGATGATGCACACAGCGGCCAGCAGATACGATCTTGACAGATATGGTGTAATGTTCAGGGCCAGCCCCAGGCAGGCGGACGTTATGATAGTAGCCGGAACTTTAACAAACAAGATGGCACCAGCGCTGCGCAGGGTGTACGACCAAATGGCGGAACCCAAGTATGTTATCTCAATGGGAAGTTGCGCTAACGGTGGTGGGTATTATCACTATTCATACTCAGTCGTCCGTGGGTGTGACCGCATAGTGCCTGTGGACATCTATGTTCCGGGTTGCCCGCCAACTGCAGAAGCCCTGCTTTACGGAATTTTGTGTTTACAGCAAAAAATACTTAGGAGTCACTCTGGGACGGGGGAAGCGTAGGGGCCATGACGAAGAGTGTAGAACTTGTGAGAAAGAACGCAAGTAAGATTCTGAAACAGGAGGTTGAAGTCAGAAGCGACGGGGTGTTAGAGTGCCAGTTGGAAGCTAGAAATTTACTTGAGCGTCTTACTGCGTTGCGGGATAACGAGAAGAGCAAGTTCAAAATTTTGACCGACATATTCGCTGTAGACTATCAAGCCCGGGAGGCTAGGTTCGATGTAGTATACATGCTGCTGAGCGTAGTATTTAATGCTAGAATGTGTTGTAAGGTGCCTCTGGTTGAGGGGCGTGACATCCCATCTGTTACTTCGGTGTTTGGGGCAGCTGGATGGTTCGAACGTGAGGTGTTCGACATGTATGGTATCAAGTTCGACAAACACCCAGACCTGCGGAGAATTCTAACTGACTACGGTTTTTCTGGTCACCCCATGTTAAAAGACTTCCCCCTGACCGGTTATGATGAGGTTAGGTATGATATTCAAAAGAAGCAAGTAGTGTATCAGCCGGTAAATCTGCAGCAAGACTTCCGCAATTTTGACGCCACTTCTCCGTGGAAAGGGGACAAGTAATACAGCCCCCTCGGCCTGCTCGCGCTCATATCGGCTTTTCGGAGTGGTAGTCCAGAGTACGGCACAGCGCGGTGGATAGCATCCGCCCCTGGCTTACGTCAATTATGGCGGTCTCAGCAATGGGAAAGTGTACATGCTGCCCTGTGGTGATAGGGAGCCAGCGTTTCCCTCATCCATCGTGCCCTGCACGCAACACCCCAAAGCCCTGTTGCTTTACTGACAAAGCAGAGAGATACGCCACAATGTTTAGTAATCCAGGAGCCTTAGCAAAAAAAAAAAAGAGGACTGCACCCGAGAATGATCTGTGCTACACTGGGGAGTTTTTTGATGTAGCGGTATGGATGAGAGTCTTACTCACGAACGATGACGGTTTTGATTCCGTGGGTATGCGTGTTTTGAGGGGTATTGTTTCCGAATCATTCACTGAGGTTTGGGTGTCAGCACCCACGCATGATCGCAGTGCAGCAAGCAAGTCATTGAGCGTACGGACTCCTATTAAGGTACGCACGGTGAGCGCTCAAGAATTCGCGGTGTATGGCACCCCTGTTGACAGTGTGGTGGTTGGAATACACGAAATGATCAAGGTAGGAAAACAGCCAGACTTGGTAATATCAGGCATTAACTACGGAGCCAATACGGGCCCTGTAGTACCATATTCCGGCACCATTGCCGCGGCCCGCGCTGCTTCCAGAATGGGCATCACAGCAATCGCGATTAGCCAGGAGTATAACGGCAAGCGCTGTGAGAACAATGTTAATGATGAAGCGTTGTGGAAGAATTCTAGAAAATCGGCATTGGCCTTGGTAAAGCGACTGCTGTGTGATACAAGATGGGACAGGAAATGCGTCATGAGCGTGAATATTCCGTGCTCGGATGTGCAGGGCGTCAGATTTACCGGGCATGACAGCAGTAACATAAAGTGGGAACCATGTGTGGAGCGGCATGAGAGCACAAGCGACGATGTGCACCAAGTGTCATATACAATTCATGACGTTAGGTCATCGAATGGTAATTGCCGGTCGTACGACACACAGCTTCTGGGGCAGGGATACATCGTGGTAACCCCAGTCGGCTCCGACGTAACTGATCATGCCACCCTGGATAGATATTGTGGGTCACAGCGATGCATCCAGTATACTTAGCATATTCGCTTGGCTTTGCCGCATTATTTCTCTTCGCGGCGTTTTTGGTGAATGACTACTGCGGGGTTAGAAAGATGCTGAGAAAGGTCTTGGCAACAGAGAATGAAAAGGAAACATAAAAGGTTGCTTTTCGTCCTTACGTCATTCTGTGTTGTGGGATGCGCTCTGCTGTTCATACTGTCTGAACTGCGGGAGAGTATATCTTTTTTCTACACCACCAGCGAGCTATTGTCGGGTTCGCACGGGAAGTCTAACCTACCGGTAAGGGTGGGCGGTATGGTGGTTAAGGGCAGCGTAACCAGAAACACCGACGGCATATCGTTTGATCTGACGGATTTTAACACTGAGCTCAATGTGGTCTACTCTGGAATGCTTCCCCCGTTATTCGGAGAAGGCGTAGGCGCCGTGGTAAGGGGAAGACTGCTCCATGGAAAGTTCGTGGCAGATGAGGTATTAGCAAAGCATGACGAAAAGTATATGCCAAAAAAGTATGATGGCGCGCCAAAGGCCCTCTTCAGGCCGTAGTAAACATTCGGCCACAACCACAAGGGAAAATTTTTCCCCATTTGCACGCAGCAAGCCGTGGTACACGACGTCGGGAGACAGCAATTCGTACCAATCAAAGCGGGATCAGTACATTTTTATGGAGCGGAGAATTTCGTCAATCGCAGCCAATGGATCCGGGCTCTGGGTTATGGGGCGACCTACAACTAGATAGTTTGCCCCATCTGACAGCGCATCAATGGGTGTTTTTGTGCGTTTTTGGTCATCAACTCCAGAATCAAAGCGGATTCCAGGAACAACAAGTGTAACATCTGGATGCCGACTGCGTATCGCGCCAATTTCATGTGCTGAACACACCACAGCTCGTAATCCCGCACTTACAGCAAGGTCTACTAGCCTAATGACGTGAGATTCCAAAGACCCCTGTACCCCAAAATCTGTGAAGTCATCACCGCCAATACTCGTCAAAATCGTGACCCCGGCAAGAAGTATATTGGTCTCGGACAAGGCATCGGCCGCCGCACGCATCATGTCCCTACCCCCGCTCACGTGGATGGTAAGCATGGCAATGTTTAGGCCTCTCACCGAATGTATTGCCCTAACCACAGTGTTTGGAATATCATGAAGCTTCAGGTCAAGAAACACGGGCACACCGAGCTCGATAACCTTCTGCACGCCGGCAATACCGTACGCGGTGAAGAACTCTAGCCCCAGTTTTACCATGGCAACCTTGCCTGATATTACCCTGGTCACCTCAAGTGCGCGGGCAATATCCATCATATCCAGTGCGCAAATTATGGGACTACTGCGCATTGTAGTGACATGAACACTTGTCAAACAGTGTGAAGAAGTTTCTAGTGGTGATTTCGCTCACAACCTCTACAGTCTCCCCCCAAATCTGCGATAGACATTCTACAACAAGTTTCGTCATCGCTGGAGAATTTGTCTTGCCCCGATGGGGCTCGGGACATAAAAACGGGGAATCCGTCTCCACCAGGACCCTGTCCCTGGGCACGAACTTAGCAATCTCCCTGAGGGAAGTAGCGTTTTTGAAGGTCAGTATACCAGAAAATGATATATATAGTCCGACATCCAACGAGCTTTTTGCAAGCTCCATAGACGAGGCAAAGCAATGCATAACACCTTTAAATGCCCCCAACTTCATCTCAGAAGCACAAATGTCCGCCATTTTTGCATCGGCATTTCTAGAATGAATTATTACCGGCAAACCTGACTCCCTCGCCGCGGAAATGTGGGCCACAAAATTTTTCTCCTGGCGGTCCGCGCCGTCCTCTTTGTACTTGTAAAAGTCAAGCCCGGTTTCCCCCAACCCAATAACCTTCTCTCCCTTTGCCAACTCAATTAAATCCTCAACTGAAGCCAATTCCCCCTCAACCGAGTTACAAGGATGCACCCCCACTGATGCATACACCTGCTTATGGTTATTAGAAATCTTCAGCAGTGTTGGGAATTCACTCAGCGTAGTGCAAACAGTCTGCATAAGCGCCACACCGGCATCTGTCGCCCGGTCTACTACGTCTTGTATTGTGGAATCATCAAAGTAATTGAGATGGCAGTGTGAATCTACGATCACATAAAAACCCAACCAAAAAGTTGTCACATTCTAACACGTATCCCTGGAGGCACAATACCGCACACCGCCGCCATGTCGCAACTAGCCACCAAGCACGCGAATAACACATGAGACAGGAGATCTTACATATGTAGACACCGCATACCGCAAATATGGCTTGGGATCGGCGTGCATGGGCTATACGGAAAATTTGGTATGTTTTTATTTTGTTACAACATTCACAACCCTACCAGGCACAAAGTAAATGTTGCGCACTTCCTTATCACCGAGCTTGCGCTGCACAACCTTTGCTGCATCCACGTTACACCCGCACGTGCGGGTACGCCGCTCTTTATGATTTGAAACCTTGTACAAAAACATAGCTGAGGAGTTGACATGCATAAACTAGTGCGCGTTTATTTTGTTACAATATTCACAACTCTACCAGGCACAAAGTAAATGTTGCGCACCTCCTTATCACCAAGCTTGCGCTGCGCAACCTTCAACGCCTCCGCTTTTACCCCCTCACCGTCACACTGGGTGCTTACCCTGAGTGTGCTACACAGCTTGCCATTCACCTGCACCGCAATCGTGACGAGATCTTCCGTCAACAAATCCTCCCGCACAGACGGCCACTGCCTATTACACAACATGCCCGCACCTCCTATGCGCTCCCACAACTTTTCGGCTATATGTGGGATAAATGGTTCCATCACCCTGAGCAAAATGCATGCCGATTCGTTAATAACTGGTTGGCTCACACCACATTTTACCATTTCAAAAATTGTGTTACTCATCTCCCTGAATTTGGCAACCGCACAGTTGAGCCTGCAGTACTCCATATCCGCACTTAAGCCCCGAAGAATTTTGTGTACGCCAGATAGATAGGTACGGTCTTTGCCCTCTACACCGGTAGTATCGAAATCCGCACTTATGGAATTGTTGTCCTCAAACAGTTTCCATAACCGCTCTAAATACCTCCATGCACCCTCTACTCCAACATCTGACCACTCAATATCGCGCTCAGGCGGGGTGTCAGACAGCATGAACAGTCTTACAGTATCGGCTCCGTACTTCTCTATGATGTTGCTGGGATCCACAACATTTTTCTTTGACTTGCTCATCTTTTCAACTTTCCCGCGCTGTACGGTCTCACCATCGAGGATCATGCGTTGTGCATCCTCAGGAAACAGATAATTCCCCGAAGCATCTCTATACACAGAGTGGCAAACCATGCCCTGCGTAATCAAATTGCGAAAAGGCTCTTCAACTTCCAGATATCCACACTTCTTAAGCGCCCTGCAGAAAAATCTCGCATAAAGAAGATGAAGTACAGCATGCTCTATTCCACCTATGTAATAGTCCACAGGTAGCAACTTGTTGCAATCAGCTGCGTTGACCCCTCCCCCCTCGCTACAAAACGCTGCAAAGTACCAGGATGACTCGAAAAAGGTATCAAAAGTATCCGTCTCGCGTTGGGCACCCGCTTGGCATTTCGGACATTGCACATGCTTCCATGTGGGGTGATGATCAAGAGGGTTCCCCCCCTTTGAGAAATCTATCTCCTTGGGTAAAGATATAGGTAGGTCCCGCTTATCCACCGGCACTATACCACACTGCTCGCAGTGCACCACCGGAATAGGACACCCCCAATAGCGCTGCCTGGATATGCCCCAGTCGTGCAGACGGTAGTTCGTAACCCGCCTACAGCCACCCATAGACTCTAATTTCTGTACCATGGCACTCCTAGCCTCGCCGACTCTGAGGCCGTTCAGAAATTCAGAGTTCTTATACGTGCCATCACCGGAATAAGCCTCTTTCTGCAAATCATAATGCACACCATCATCAGGAAACACTACCTGATATATGCCAAGGCCGTGCGCAACCGCAAATTCAAAATCTCGCTGATCATGCGCAGGACATCCAAAAACCGCACCGGTACCGTATTCTGATAGCACATAGTTTGCAGCATAAATTGGCAGTTTGCGGTCCAAAAGTGGGTGCATTGCGAAAAGCCCGGTATCCACACCGATTTTCTGTTTTTCATCATCACCTGAACGCTCAATAATGCCGCGCACACGTTCGGAAAAGGCCTTATCAGTAATATGCTGCAATATAGGATGCTCGGCCGATACTGCGCAGAATGACGCCCCGAACAGCATATGTGGCATGGTGGAAAACACTTCCAGCTTCTGTCCACAGCTGGTTGTGAACTCAAGCACAACCCCTTCGGTCTTGCCTATCCACCGCTCTTGCATTAGTTTGACCTTCTCCGGCCAGCCATCAAGAGTTTTTAGTCCGTTGAGCAGGCTGTCAGCAAAATCGGTAATTTTTAGAAACCATTGAGACAATTTCCTACGCTCGACTTTGGCACCAGATCGCCAACCTCTGCCGTCTACAACCTGCTCGTTAGCTAGCACTGTGTTATCTACAGGATCCCAATTTACCCAAGATTCTTTCCTGTAGGCGAGACCGTGCTGCAAGAAATCGAGAAAAAATGCCTGTTCGTGCTTGTAATAGTCTTCCTTGCAGGTGGCAATCTCCCTATCCCAATTGTACGAGATTCCAATAGACTTCAATTGTTTGCGCATAGACTCTATATTGCTCTCAGTCCATACAGCAGGGTTAATTCCATATGACAGCGCAGCATTCTCTGCGGGAAGCCCAAAAGCGTCCCATCCTATGGGGTGCAGAACTTTAAACCCGTGCGCACGTTTGTACCTGGCTATTACATCACCAATTGTGTAGTTGCGTATGTGCCCCATATGGATATTTCCAGAGGGGTAAGGAAACATCCCTAAAACATAGCAGTTTATTCCATTATTCCCCGCAATTTTAAAATCCCACCGTCCTTGTATTTCTTGCTCTACAAGCTTGAAGTTATAACTCATACCAAATAAATTCCAACCCGCTGACAAATTAACATGCCGTTCAGATTATAAACGTTATGCCTACTAAGTACACCACAACCTAACACATAAAAATATGCAACCATAGCATACAAACCCTACACCGGAATGCATATTTGCCATGCATAAGTGTGTGCACTGTTAGTATATAACTGTCATAAGAATCACAACCCTAAGCAGAGGCTGATTTGCCTGACGCAACAAGTTTGACCTATGCTTTATTAGAAAATTAATCAATTGTATATAAATATGATACCATTCTACGTAAGCTATAATCACAGCGTTATTAGATAAGCATCGGATCGGCTGTTGGTATGCCTTTCGTTGCATAAAATGTAGTCGCAAAAAGATATAAATTCCATATACCGGATGGAGAGCTCTATGACAGAAAAGCATGCACACAGTGGACAAAAGATAAAGCCTCAAATCTTGGGCATAATAAAGGAAATAATACACAAAAGTCAGTGGAACCAGATAGCGGCAGCTAAGGTGCTCGGTGTGGATCAGCCAAAAGTCTCTCAAATCATCAACGGCAAAGCTGCGGGTTTTTCACTAGAAAGGCTTTTGGTATTTCTGCTCAGATTACACTGCAAAATAGAACTTTCAGTCTCAATGAGAAAGACCGGGCTCTCAAACATGGAAGAACAGGCTGCAGACAACTTGGACGCAATAAATCTTATAGTACTGTCAAAAGACGACTACTAATCTGGGAATGCGCGCGGAGCACCCCTTGCTCGGCGTTGTTGCACCATCTTTTGAATCTAAAACCCAGCTGCACACCATGCACGTATAGACCACACCTCGCCGCGGTGCGCTGTGTTATGCCGAATGTCACCTAATGTTGCGGAGACACATTATCACAAAACTCTCAAATACAACACCCCAAGTTAGTTTTAAACTGGTTACAGCTGGGCGGCCTGAGGCTGTACTACTCTGGCACGCTTGGCACGCAGCGCATGGCAGCGATTGCCACTCTCATGCCGTCTACGAGCGCTTATAGGACAAGGTATTGTGTTGCAATGCATGCTATGGGTCCGTATAATTTGGCGGGGTTTTTTACAGTTTATGGTATAGAATGCGGGAAGGTGATTCTGGGTATTTCTCTTGCTACGATAGTAACAGATTCAGGCTGGTGATCTTGGCCAGCCAGAGGGCGCATGAGCTAAGCTCTGGAGCGTGCACTGCAGTTGCACGTAAGGGAGACAAGAACACGGTGGTTGCGTTGCGCGAAATAGTGGACGAACAGTTAGATCTCGCTGCCGTCTTTAGGCTGGCAGTAAATAGGTGTAGAAAATACCTTGAGGAGTTTACTAACGCACGGGAAATTGCGGCTGCACGCAGTAGCCAAGCCGCTCCTAGGAGCGCACCTGGCCAGGAAGTGGGCAAGGGCTTTAGGGAGAAAGATCCCAGTGCCGCTGCATTTCTTGATCAGGAGAAATTTTTCTCAGGAGGGGGTGAGTAGGGCTTTAATGGGGAACGCCATATTTGGCAGCCAGTACGGCCAGTTGGGTTGCTGCCTATTTGCCAATTGCGCAGGGTGTTTGCGGAGAGTGTGGTGCCTGTTATGGATGAGCGTGAGTCGGATGATTCCGGGCCAGGTGATGATATATGGTGGCGGAGCGTTGCCAAGCTTGCTCGCCCTATCACTGAGGGTAAGAAAAGGGTCGCTGCTGGTAGGAAGCTAACAGATACGAACGGGCCTAGCGGGCCTTTTGGCTGCGTAGGTGGCAATGGGAAGCGGACGTTCGCTCGAAGAACGGAAAGCTCAGCCTCAACTCTACGTGGGAGTGTTTGCGCCGTAGTTGAGACTCAGGTACAGGGGCGTCGCTCATCACCGAGCCTGTACGCTTGTACAGAGGAATCGGGGTTGCTGTCCGGCATAGACGCCAGAACCAAGGCCAGAGTTGACAAGGGAAAATACCCAATAGATAAGGTAATAGATCTGCACGGATACAGCGAAGCCTCCGCATGTGAAGAGCTGATAGAGTGTGTAAAGAGCAGCTTTCAATCTGGAGACAGATGCATACGTGTTATAACGGGATGGGGAAGTAAAAATTCTGGTAATAACAGCCTAAAGAGCAATTTGCATAGATGGTTGCAGTCAGACTCCATAGTCGACATGGTGCTCTACTACAGGCAGGCAATCCCCGCACACGGGGGGAAAGGCGCGTTTTATATCCTACTGAGGACGAACAAGAATGCCTGAAGCCTGTCCCATCCTAAACCTGACTAGATGCTCCAAACAGCTAGTGCCTGCAATACACACGCGAGTGCCAATCGCTATTCAGAGCTTGACGCTGTGCTCATCCAAACCCGGCTAGGTGCCACAAACATCTGGCACCCCGGAGATACACACACACTAGCGAAGTACCAATCGCTATTCAGAGCGCCTTATTCCAAACCAGCTATATCTCCAAAACATGACACCCTGGCAATACACTCGTGCAGCATCAATAGCTACTCAGAGCACCCTATTTCAAACCCGGCTAGATGCTCAACGTTACCCTAGCAATACATTCGCGCAGCACCAATTTCTGTTCATACAGCAACCCAGAAGGCCCGACGCTGTGCTCATCCAAACCCGGCTAGGTGCCACAAACATCTGGCACCCCCGGAGATACACACACTAGCGAAGTACCAATCGCTATTCAGAGCGCCTTATTCCAAACCAGCTATATCTCCAAAACATGACACCCTGGCAATACACTCGTGCAGCATCAATAGCTACTCAGAGCACCCTATTTCAAACCCGGCTAGATGCTCAACGTTACCCTAGCAATACATTCGCGCAGCACCAATTTCTGTTCATACAGCAACCCAGAAGGCCCGACGCTGTGCTCATCCAAACCCGGCTAGGTGCCACAAACATCTGGCACCCCCGGAGATACACACACTAGCGAAGTACCAATCGCTATTCAGAGCGCCTTATTCCAAACCAGCTATATCTCCAAAACATGACACCCTGGCAATACACTCGTGCAGCATCAATAGCTACTCAGAGCACCCTATTTCAAACCCGGCTAGATGCTCAACGTTACCCTAGCAATACATTCGCGAGTGCCAATCGCTGTTCGCACAACCCAAAAAAGATGAGCGCCCTGCCATGGGGGTGTTGTGCATCGATGTAAAAGGGTATATACTCCGCCCGAGTTCTGGGTTTTTTATGGATTATTCCGGAGTATATCCATCATCGTCTAAATTATACGTGCGTGGAAGTTTGTATTCCGACATCAGTGTTGGGATGCGTAAGGTCGCCATAAAAAATGGAACATCTGAGTTTCTCGTATACGATACAGGCGGGCCTTACACTGACCGTGAGGCTAAGTTGGATATTGGGTCCGGCATACAAAAGTTAAGGAAGGCTTGGATCGCAAATAGGCGCGATACTTCTTCCGTCCGGAGGAGTTTTGTTCCTAGCGAAAGTTCGTGCACTAGGTATCAAAAAGCGGCGGATAATGTCCTGCGGAAAACTGCCGGAGGTAGCCCAGTCACACAGCTGTTTTATGCCCAAAATGGCATTATAACACCAGAAATGGAATACGTGGCTATCCGCGAAAACGCACTGCGTATGCAAGGCGATTCTTCGGGAACGGGTGTTACGCACCAGGCAATAACTCCGGAGTTCGTAAGGCAAGAGATAGCCGCGGGAAGGGCGATAATCCCGTCAAACGTTAATCACCCAGAGTCTGAGCCCATGGTAATTGGGAGAAATTTCCTGGTCAAAATAAATGCTAATATCGGAAACTCAGCCGTGCTTTCTGGTATTGAAGAAGAGGTGAAAAAGATGGCGCTCGCCGTCGCATACGGGGCAGATACAGTTATGGACTTGTCCACGGGGAGCGACATACACAACATCAGGGAGTGGATAATAAGAAACAGCCCAGTGCCCATAGGGACGGTACCTATATATCAAGCACTCAACAAAGTAAAAGGGGTTGTCGAGAATCTGAGCTTCGAGGTTTTTAAAGAGACGATAATAGAGCAAGCGGAGCAAGGCGTGGATTATTTTACCATCCATGCCGGCGTGCTGAAAGATTATATTAAGTACGCTCGCAACAGGGTAACTGGGATAGTTTCCCGAGGCGGCGCTATTATGGCTCAGTGGTGTTTGTCGCACAACAAGGAAAACTTTTTGTACACACACTTTGACGAAATCTGCGAAATCATGGGCAGTTACGATGTTGCCTTCTCCCTAGGAGATGGGCTGAGGCCCGGCTCCATAGACGACGCAAACGATGAAGCGCAGTTTCTGGAATTGAAAACTCTTGGAGAGTTGGTCAAGATTGCTTGGAGCCACAGTTGTCAGGTAATGGTTGAGGGCCCCGGACATGTACCCATGCATCTCATAAAGGAAAACATGGAAAAGCAGCTACACCTCTGTAGCGAGGCACCATTTTACACTCTAGGCCCACTTACGACTGACATAGCACCGGGTTATGACCATATTACCAGCGCCATAGGCGCAGCAATGATAGGGTGGTACGGCACTGCAATGCTGTGTTACGTCACTCCAAAGGAACATTTGGGGCTGCCAAACATTGACGACGTAAAAGCGGGGGTGATATCTTACAAAATTGCGGCACATGCCGCCGATCTGGCAAAAGGCAATCCATCTGCCTACGCTAGAGATTACGCGCTGAGCCAGGCAAGGTTTGACTTCAGATGGTACGATCAGTTCAATCTCTCGCTAGATCCACTAACCGCAAAGTCGCTACACGATGAATCTTTGCCCGGCAAGGGGGGCAAAACTGCAAATTTCTGCTCCATGTGTGGGCCAAAATTTTGCTCAATGAAGCTGAGCAAGGAACTGGTGGACCGGTAGGCTACAGTTACGCAGGAAGCTCAGTGTCCACAATCAGAAAATCACTAGCACAAGTCAATATTGGTTAAAGCCACTACAGGCGTGCGTCGGTCCAGCGTGTTGCGAACCGAAACAAGTTTCTTCCTAGCAATTTGGCAACGGTGCCGACCAGCATTTAAGCTTCCCACGATTCGCAGCACGCTCTTCAGTACCTCTCCTTTGCGCTCACCGCAATTTACATAAAAATCTGCGAAGTGACGCCTGCTTTCGCGCGACATTTGCAAAGAGAGTAGAAACTCTATCTCCTGCTCAGAAAGGCCGCGTTGGCTCAGCCTATACCATTGTAGGGACTTGCTAACATCAACATTTATGACGAAGTCACAATATCGCCAGAACCCTGCCTCCAGCAGCAGAGGAACATCCAACACCGCATAATCGCGCCCTATTCTACTCTGCTCCAGAATGAATTTACATTGTTTCTTCAACACAATAGAGTGCACAATGGTCTGAAATTTCCGCCATAGCGGGCCATAAGAAAAAAAATGCCTGGACAGCTTTTCCCGAGAAACCACTCCGTTGCATATGCAATCTGGGAAATGCTCAGCCACCAAGCCGATTATCATAGAATCACCGGAATACATGCTATGCACAATTTTGTCGGCATCAAAAACAGCAGCACAGCAAGATCGCACAAACATGGCAGCCACCGTGCTCTTACCCGAACCTGCACCCCCACTGAGCCCGAGAACTATCATACACACTCCGCATTGCAGCAGCAATGATACCATAGCGGGCGTACAACACACTAGTAGAACGCACCCCACCAGGCCGTGGCAGCGCACGAATCCAAAAGTATCTTTTGTCCAATGATCTATTATGCTCAGAAGCCACCGTGCTTTTACCCGAACCTGCACCCCCACTAAGCCCGAGAACTATCATACACACTCCGCATTGCAGCAGCAATGATACCATAGCGGGCGTACAACACACTAGTAGAACGCACCCCACCAGGCCGTGGCAGCGCACGAATCCAAAAGTATCTTTTGTCCAATGATCTATTACGGGGTGTACCCCTGAGACAAAAGTTAGCAGAGTGTTACAGCAACCGAACGTGTATAGCACGGCTAATTAATTCGCGGATTGGGAGGCTGATTCCACTGATTGGGAGGCTGATTCCACTGATTGGGAGGCTGATTCCACTGATTGGGAGGCTAATTCGCGGATTGGGAGGCTGATTCCACTGATTGGGAGGCTGATTCCACTGATTGGGAGGCTGATTCCACTGATTGGGAGGCATTTGTAATCTCTGACAAGCAAGTTTAAACAAAGAAACTCCTACCTCTGCACTACGTGGAATGCAAGCAGCTATTTTACGCAATATAGAGCATGTTACTTTGGACAATTCAATGAAAATACAAGCATTTAGGGTGCGCTGAGTTTGTCATAACCGCAAGGTTCGATGGTGCGTGCGCTAGTTGCCCTGGTGAAAGCACACAGCAATTCTTGGCTCCATGAAGTTGGCATGCATCGCACACAGTCAAATACGGTGCATGCCCGTGATATATCGAATCGGGTGTCAGCCCTCGCGGCTAAGACGGTTTGGGGTCGTTTGCACAATTTACAAGCAAAGTCATCAATGGTCATGTGTGCAGCGTGCAGATGTGGCTTGATCACATATTGAAAAGCGCACATTTTTCCACTAAAGTGCTGTACCTATGGCTGGCTTTCGTGGACAAGCGGTGCTATGGCATCTCACCCCAATGCCAGGTTTGTTTGTAATGTTGTGAAATGCAGCGGGTTGTTGAAGCACTGAGGAAAGAGCAGATAGTCTGCTTCCCGACCGATACTCTATACGCCCTGGCGTGCAACGCATTAAGCGCAAGTGCGGTGCGGCGGCTATACGAAATCAAGAGACGTCAGTACCACAAGCCCATACCCATACTACTGAACAGCTTAGCCATGATCAGGAAATTTGCCTTACTTAGGGACGAGGACTGGAACATAATCGAGCGCCTAACGCCTGGGCCGGTTACGTTTGTGGTGCCGTTGCAGGGCACCCGAAGTTTGCCAGGCGAGTTTTTCAGGAGCACTGTGGGCGTGCGTGTACCAGACCATACAATGGCCCGTGCAATATTGAGGGAGTTTGGGGGGCCGGTGGCCGCTACCAGCGCAAATCTGTCTGGAACACCAGGCGCAAGACGCGCAGCGGAAATCCCACAGGAAATACGTGACTGTGTGTCAGAGTTGGTGGAAGATGATTCCGCAGTCGGTGGCATGTGCTCAACGGTTTTCGATGTACAATCGCGTAAGATATTGAGGATCGGTATGTTTTCCGAGCACAAAATTGCTGGTGTGGTTAGGTCTTGCAAGAGGACGTAATGGATTCAGTTATAGGACACACAGCACAAAAGCGCGCCCTACTCGCGAATAGCAGTGCCGTTACGTGGCTGCTATGCGGAAGGCGGGGTATAGGAAAGTCCAGGCTATCTCGTGCCTTCGCCAAGCATGTAACGGGTTCTGTAGAATTAGAGTCAGACCCAGACGTCATGCTCATTGATAACATCACTGAGCAGATAAGCGTAGATAAGGTCCGGGAGATGAGGCACTTTCTTCATATGACCGCCATAAGGTCTCAGCGCAAAGTGGTGATAGTAGACAGTATTGACGACTTAAGCGTAAGCTCCACCAACGCAATGCTAAAAACCCTAGAGGAACCGCCCATAGACTCGTTGATACTGCTTATTAGCCATAACGTACATCGCGTCCCGGTAGTTGTAAAATCCAGGTGCGTGATACTGCCGCTGCAGGCGCTAAGTTATGAGGAAACAAAATTGGTAATTGATCGCAATTTTCCCGATATGCAGCAGCTAAGCGATAAAATAACACACATATATCCTGGAACTCCGGGCATGGTTACGGAGGATATAGAAAAGGAAATACTGCTGTATGAAAACCTCATATCAGCAATACATAAAATGAACCCTGCAGTAATAGGGGGCATATTAGAAACAGATTTGCCACTACACAAGGTAGAATATATCGTGCTGAAGGCTATATCAGACATAGTCTGCAATATTCTAGATGCGGGCACGAAGGATGGGCGGCGTGACGATTGCACCATAACAGACATGCTGAGCAGATATCACAAGGCTCAGGAAATATTCCGTGCGGCACGTACCATGCATCTCCAAAGAGACGTTACGATACTAAGAGCCTTGGAAATAGCGGCAAACAGTGCGCCTATTGGATAAAAAGGATTAATACATTCCCAAACACCCTACCAAAGCTTGTATGTGCACGGTACCAGAACCGACAGTGCGGTGTATATGCCCTGCGTTTACTACATAAAGGCACCGACACTTAACAATGCGTTAGGTAATAGCGACAAATTTAGTTGACTATACGAGCTAACCTAATATCCTAGGTCCAATTAACTTATGTCAAGTTAGGGGTTTTACTTATGAGTAAGGAGATCATAGTCAGGGCATTGATGTCAAATCTGGGCTTCACGAAGAAGGATTCGAGCAGTGCCTACGATGTGGTTATGTCAGCGGTTAAGACTGCGCTGGAAACTAACCATTCCATCCGTCTTCACAACGTTGGCACGTTGCACGTCATTCAGTGCGCCGAGAAGAAGTATCACAATCCCAAGACTGGACGTCTTGAAACTCTACCCCCGAAGAGGAGGGTGAGGTTCAGGTCTAGTAGAAAGTTGTTGGACACGGTAAATGTGTAGGGACACTGCCGCACTTGCTTTTGGCTTGTTGTATAGGCAACAATTTTGGGGGGCCTGTTCCCTCTGTGTGTGTGTTTCTCGTTGAGCTTGTTTTTGAGTTGTGCTGCCCGTGGCGTCTTGTTGGGTTGTGGACTTCGGCGTAGTCCGGGTCCGGTTTGGTGCTTGTGTGTGGGTGTGCGTGGAGGGCTGTCACTTGTTTGTTCTGTTATGGTCCTCCAGGCTGCCTTGGCGGCGGTTTGGTGTGTGCGCTTAGTTGGGCTTGTGTCCTCTCTGTTGTCCGGTGCTCGTGCGTTTTGCGGGGCCTGCGTTGTGTGCGCAATTTTTTCGCATGCTTAGCGTGCTTTGCCGAGTGTGTTTGTGTGGTTGCCGCGTCCTATTGCGAGCAGCTGGTGCAGTGGGGAGTGGTGTTGCGTGGGCGGCGTTGGTGTGTAGCGTGTCGTGCTTGCGTGCGCCGTGTCTTCTTCTTTCTGGGTTTTGAATTGGTTTGCGCTGCTGGGGTGTGTGTCCCTTTCCCATGGTTTCGGTTTAGCTGTGGTACGTCCTGGCTGGTCTGCCCGCTTGTTGGGTGTTATTACCGTAGGTGCACCCTCGGTTTGTAATGTGTAGGAATGCATTCACGGCATGCGGTCGCTCCGGGGCAGTTTTGGGCTCCTACCACCAATTATAACAGACACAGGCGGTGGTACCCATAGCGCGCTAGATGCTGTGGCGTCGCTCTGAAATTATTTTTTTCATATTCCGCACTGCACTCCCAACCCCGTGAAGCAAAGACTCGCATATCAAAAAATGCCCAACATTCAAGGCGGATACATGCCGAATCGCAGCTATCGTAGCTGCGGTGCCATAGTCTATTCCATGCCCAGCATGGCATTCTATCCCTTGCGCATGGCTATAGGCCGCCGCTTTGGCTATTCTTTCCAGCTCCATCTGTGACTTGCTCAGGCAATAAGCACCCACATGCAGCTCTACTTTATCCGCGCACAATTTTTTCGCATAATCAACCTGCTCCTCTTCTGGCTCAATAAACAGAGTGATGCCGATGCCGCTCTGCCGCAGATCTGATATGATCGGTGCAAGTGTGTCAAACATGGCCTTCGCATCAACACCAGACTCCGTGGTAACCTCTTCTCTTTTTTCCGGCACCAGACAAACGTATTGGGGCACCACCTTCTTCGCAATTTCCAACATCTCGCGCGTGGCGGCCATTTCAAGGTTCAGAGGAACTGCCAGACGCTGCTTCAGCGCAAAGACGTCACCGTCTTTTATGTGTCTGCGATCTTCTCTGAGGTGAACAGTAATAAAATCTGCACCACATTCTACAGCTTCATTTGCAATCTTTACAACGTCTGGATAGGTAGTGCCTCTAAGATTGCGCAAGGTGGCTACATGGTCGACATTAACGCCAAGCTGCACTACAACACTCCCCAATACCGCACGCAGCAATGGTAAAACAAAACCACATAATTTTAAACAATTATGTTATAACGCATGCCAAGACAGTATGCGCATTTTACACGCCATAGTGGCACTTGACATGACTTTCTCATTCCCCAAATGTAACAGGTCTGGCTGTGTTATGCTGTCCGTTGCAACAATATCAGGATCTCAATAAACAGCAGTTCCTCGCCGCTTAGGCATTGCATTTCTTATTTGCGTCGAAGATGCGGTACAAATTTTCCCTCTGACGATATTCCATCCTTTGCGTCGCTTGTTGAGTAGGAATTTTAAATCCGGCACGCGCTCACATTCCATGGCAACCGCAAATGGCATTCTTAAAACGTTATACACATAACCCGGGCGCTCTAGCAGCACTATTGGCAGTAACTTGCAAAACTGCTCCCACCTGTACCACTTATGCATGGTTGATAGGGTATCTGAGCCTGCTATCCATACAAATCTGGCTCGTGGATATTTTGCTTGTAAGTTTCTGACCACTTTATAGCTGTACGGGCTATCCGCACACATCACTTTCATGCTCCTATAGCGCGCGATTACGTTTTCGACCATAGATACTCTATCCTCCAAGCTGTGGGCACCCTCTAGTTTTTGGGGGTTAATTGCCACAATCCACCATACAGCATCCAACTGCAACAGTTTCATCAACTCGCTTGCAACATGCAAATGCCCCTCATGCGGGGGATCGAACGATCCTCCAAGTATTCCAACTACCACAAAGCACCTTTTTCACAACGGTGGAATGCCGGTATTCAAGATCATAATTAATTCGGTTGCAATACATTTGTGCTAACCCTACACTCACTGCGTTGGCCGCGTTCGTTGCGTGCCGCGCGGGAGCCTTGGGCGTTTGCACAACTCTTCGGTTGCGGTCACAGGGCCTCTCCGGCAGCGGTCGCTTGCGTATCGCGCTTGCAAAGTTTAGGTGTCACAATCGTTAAGCATATGGAGGTGTACCAATGCGGGCCTTAATGGATGCAGAGGGAATTGTTGCGGCGTGCACAGCCGTAACCAGTGAGGTAGACAAGGCTGTGGAAGGGGCTGTATCTGCCGAGCTTGCAAAGCTGGTTGTACAACAAGCCAGTAGCATCAGCGATATGGAAGCCTTGCATAATCTTGCAAATTCAAGAGAAGGACAAGAAGCAATACAACGCGCAAAAGATGGCTTTCTAGGCGGTACAGCAAGGCCTGGAATCGAGAGTGCATTTGGCAGCGCGAAAGCTGACACTCTTAGAAGATATATTGACTCGGAGTTACCTCACGATGACGGCGAGTCCAGGTTTAATCTTGAGCTGGCGATGTACAAGCTTACAAAGCTCAAAACCCCCACGGATTACGTATGTTCTCTAAATGATGCGGATTTTCGAAAGCTTATTGCCTTTGTTGACGTAGCGTCTAACCTCGCCAACACATTGTCCGAAAGCGAGTTGCAAGAAGAGCAGCGCAAACGCGAAACCCAATACACCAAGCAAAAAGCCTCTACAATGGAGTCTATAGCAGACAAGATGAAGATGATTACTGGAGGTGATGGTGACATAAAGGATGTGGCGAAAAGTGCACTGCAGTTTTTACAGAATATGATAAAAACTAAGAAACCTCCGAGAAGCTCAGACGTAGTTTGTACCGAACTTTTGGGTAGTACAGCGAGCGCAGTTGCGCTTGTGTGCCTCTTGTGCATTATTGGCAGTGGAGGAATGGCAGCCATGATATTCCCGATACAAGCCGCTCTTGCCGTGGTTGGGGCAATGAGAACTGTCACTGCTGACGACAGAGCAACCACTGCCGGTATACACAACCCATTAGGCGCGGGTATCGCTCCGAGAATGTTCTCTAAAGATGAGCCAAGACAAACCTGGGCGAGCCAGCAGCGAGAAGAAGAGACGTTCGCCCTCAGAGAGGAGCGTAAAAAGTCTGAGGTTGATGTTAACACAGAGTTCAGAAACCGCAGCAACTAGTAAGAGGGGGCCCTCAATCAACACCAGACAAAGCCGGCACCAGGACTTTGCACGTACATACACACCAGGAACACACAAGATGCGTGTAGGTGCGGCGCTATCTGAGCATTCGAATTAAGAGATTTATATCATCAGCAAGCTTGGCGTCATCTTCCATGAATTTTTCTATCTGTTTTACGGCATGGATGACCGTTGCGTGATCCCTCCCCCCAAAACTCTTACCGATGTCAGGCAGACTTTTCTGAGTGAGCCGTTTAGCTAGGTACATAGCAACCTGTCTCGGTCTAGCTAGGGCCCGCAACCTCCTTGCAGAATACATATCCTCAAGCTTAATACCAAAAAACTCGGCCACCTTTTTTTGGATCATACCAACAGTAACCAGCCGGTGATTGGCCCTTAGCAAATCAGACAGTATGCCGCTCGCAGACTCAATTGTGACGCTA
Source organism: Anaplasma ovis str. Haibei (assembly GCF_002214625.1). Taxonomy (NCBI): domain Bacteria; kingdom Pseudomonadati; phylum Pseudomonadota; class Alphaproteobacteria; order Rickettsiales; family Anaplasmataceae; genus Anaplasma; species Anaplasma ovis. The sequence continues at coordinate 358,250 of NZ_CP015994.1, read as the reverse complement.
CTACCCACTAGGGAAGAATGGGCTACAACCTTGTTCAGCGCACCTTCCAGCTCTCTAATGTTGGACTTTATGTTCTTGGCCAAAAACTCTAGAACTTCGTTGGGCACGTGTACGCCCATTTTCTCAATCTTAAGCTGTAGTATACCCAGCCTTAGCTCAAAAGTGGTCTCGTTAATATCGGCAACCAACCCCCACCCCAAACGGGATTTTATCCTATCTTCAACGCCGTCCAAATCGCTGGGAGACCTATCCGCAGAAATTACCAATTGCTTATTCTGGTCTATCAGGGCGTTGAAAGTATGAAAAAACTCCTCCTGCGTGCTATCCTTACCACTTATGAATTGCACATCATCAACCATAAGTATATCGACCGAGCGAAACTGCTCCTTGAACAGCATTATATCTTTGCTTCGCAGCGCGGTAACATATTGGTACATAAATTTCTCGGCAGAGAGATACGCGATTTTTCGCTTCACAGAGGAGTTAAGTATGTACCACGCTATGGCATGCATCAGGTGGGTTTTACCCAACCCCACTCCCCCATATAGAAACAGCGGATTACTCCCAGGAATGGGGGCAGAAGACTCTGCAACTCTCCTGGCAGCGGCAAACGCCAACTCATTCGGTTTGCCAACAACAAAATTGTCAAAAGTGAACCTCGGATCCAGAGGAGAACTCAGGTGGTCATAAGTACCGCCCACTACTACCACAGGTGAGCCATCCACCGCCCCATCTGGGTGTCCGGCCACTTGCGGCTGCATGCCAGCACCATCGCTAACGCATATGTCTACAGAATAGACGGCATCACTTTCTTCCTGCCAATATTTGAGGATGCGCTCCAGATAGTGTACGAGAATCCACTCCTTAATAAACCTGGTAGGCACAAGCAAGACGACCCGGCCGTTTTCATTGCCAGAATACACCAACGCACTTAGCCAACTATCGTATATGGCGCTGCCATAAAAATCCCGCAACTTTTTCTGAACACCGCGCCACGCTGCATCGCCTCCATCTTGCCCTTGCCTTTTGTGAACCACGCAGCGCTCAGTAGTTTCGGAACCATCAACCATAAAGCCAAACCCAAATCATACAACCACCTACCTTGTGTCACACAAGCCTTAGCAAACGCACAGAGCATTATAACATCACAATACCCCCACAAAGAGTTTGACAGCGGTAGAGCACAGCACGGCACCACACAGGAAAACAACACACACCTAAAACTAGAACCCTTTGACATGCAAAGGGCAACACCCAACCCTAGACTTCATCCTTAACGCGAGTTATGTCTGGAGCGTCAGCATCTTTGATTCCCACAACATGGTATCCGGAATCCACATGCAGGACCTCCCCGGTAGTCCCCCTGCCCAAATCACTCAACAGGTACATGGCGGCACCTCCAACTTCTTCGATACTGGTATTGCGCCTGAGAGGAGCATTGTATCTGTTCCAAGCCAATATGTAATGGAACCCACTTAAGCCCGAAGCAGCCAAAGTACGCACGGGGCCGGCAGATATTGCATTTACCCTAATCTGCTTCTTACCCAAATCAACCGCAAGGTACCTGACACTGGCTTCAAGAGCCGCTTTACAAACACCCATCACGTTATAGTTGGGAACTACCTTCTCAGCGCCATAATAAGAGAGAGTTAGAATGCTTCCTCCACCTCCCATCATGGACTCAGCCCTGCGGGCAATGGCAGTCAAAGAATAGCAGGAGACATGCATGGATAGCAAAAAGTTATCCAGCGTGGTATCTATATACCTACCCTGAAGCTCATTGCGGTCAGAAAAAGCGACTGCGTGGACTATGAAATCTATGCTGCCCCACTCCCGTTCAAGCACGGAAAACATGCTGTCAACGGATTCATGGTCAGAAACATCGCACGGTATGACCAATTTAGAGCCAACGGACTCAGCAAGCGGATCTACCCTTTTCTTTAAAGCATCAGAGAAATAGGTGAACGCCACTTCAGCGCCATGCTCACAAACAACTTTAGCTATACCCCAAGCCAGGGATCGGTCATTCGCAACACCAATAATCACGCCCCTCTTGCCACGCATCAGCCCACCGGTATGCACAGACAACCCACTAACTCTCAAAAACATATCGACGCGGGAGTGACGAGACTTGAACTCGCGACCTCAAACGTGACAGGCTTGCGCTCTAACCAACTGAGCTACACCCCCACAAGCCAAGCAGAATGCTAATGTCTTACAAATCTGTTGTCAATCACAGTTTTGCCGCGCACACGGATTGCGGAACATTATTCAACACGCGCCTCTTGTAATAAATACTGCAAATATGATACGGCACCAAGCAGCCCATAGTAGCCAGTTATAAGCAGGTGTTTAGCAAGCATACGGACAGCACGTCATACATACAGCACACCAAATACTGCGGATAGTGTACACGTGAAGCTACAATGCAGCTGCATGCAGATCAGTATAGAGCTACAGCAGGGCAATTTCGCACGGCACCAAATATACGAGCACGGACGCCTAGCCCTTCGGGGTAGCCCGCCAAAACCTTCAAAACGGCACGCAGTAAGCGCTGCAACCACAAAGAAAAGGGTGGTATGCGGCTCAGTCCCCAGAAAGCCGGCGTTTTATTAACGCGTTCACAAGCCCTGGATTGGCCTGACCACCAGTCTCTTTCATAACCTTCCCAACAAAATACCCCAGAAGCTTCCCTTTGCCCTGCCTATACTCCGCAACTTCGGCCGGGTTTTCTGCGATTATTCTATCTACTATTGGAGCCAGAGCCTCTTCACTAGTTATTTGGCGCAAGCCTTGTTCGCGCACTATATCGGGAGCAGATTTTTCTGTCTCAAACATTAACGCAAAAACCTGCTTGGCTATTTTCCCAGATATTGTACCATCAGCAATCAAATCTAATAACCCTACAAGACGTTCCGCGCTTACGGGTGAATCCGTAATACTTAACCCACGCTTATTCAGCGCACCGAAAAGCTCCCCAGTTATCCATGGTACGGCCAAATCTGGTGTGTGCTTTGCTACTACGCACTCAAAATACGTGGATACGTCTTTATCTGAAGATAAAATATCGGCGTCATACCGCGATAGGCCAATGTCCCGCATGTATCTATCCCTCTTCTCTGATGGAAGCTCGGGTAGTGACGCGCGTATATTGTCAATAAATGCTTTAGTGAGCTCCAAAGGCAATAAATCCGGGTCCGGAAAATAGCGATAATCGCACGCATCTTCTTTCTCGCGTGTCGTTCTTGTGGTACCCGTATCAGCATCAAACAACATGGTGCTCTGGCTGACTACCCCGGCATTTTCAAGAACCTCCACTTGCCTGCGCGCCTCATATTTTATCGCCTGAGTCAGATACTTGATAGAGTTGAGGTTTTTGATCTCAGATCTCGCACCCAACTTGCTTTCACCAACTTTTCTTACAGAAACGTTCGCGTCACAGCGCAGAGAACCGCTTTCCATGTCACCATCGCAAGTCCCTATAGCGCGCAGTATCATACGCAGCTTCTTGATATACTCAGCAGCCTCCTCCGGAGATCGCAGGTCAGGCTCAGATACAATTTCCATCAGTGCTACCCCAGCCCTGTTAAAGTCTATGTAGGTTTTATCTCCAACGTGTATACTCTTACCAGCGTCCTGTTCTAGGTGGATCCTGGATATTCTGACGTCCTTATTGCTACACTCATCGAGTGTGATATGCCCACCAGTTGCGATTGGGAAATGAAACTGCGTTATCTGATAGCCAGACGCAAGATCAGGATAAAAATAATTTTTTCGGTCAAAAACCGAGTGCTCGTGAACTTCACAAGACAGTGCTAGTGATGTTCTAACTGCCTGCTCAACGCAACGCATGTTTAACACGGGTAAAGTTCCTGGCATTGCCACGTCAAACAACGCTACTTGTGTATTGGGCTCAGAACAAAAATCTGCAGATGCTCCGGAGAATAGCTTGCTATTTGAAACAACTTGAGCATGCACTTCAAGGCCTATAACCATTTCCCACTTATGAGTATTGCCTTGAATTATTCCGGTATCCGCTGCCATGTTAGCCCCCATTAACTCTTCTTCAGCAAGGCCGCTACTTCCTTAGAGGCAATAACTTTGCCATGCACTACATACGATTCGTGGTTATCATCAATTTTGGCAATCTCGTAATAATAATTAACCATAATGCCCATGGAACCCGTCAATCCCTTTTCTGACTTATCTGCCATCCAGTTTAGTCGCTTAACTGAGGCACCATTGCTGAGGTGAAAGTGTGCTACCGGGTCCAATACCCTGTTCCCTTTTTTTTCATTGACCAAGTAATGTGCACACAGCTTTAGGAACGTCTCCTGTACCGGTGGAGCAAAGCTCTCATACTTATTGACCTTGCCCACAAGTGATTGTACTTCACTAAGAGTTTGAGTAATGCCCAATTTTTGTAATATAACCGCCTCATCCCGAGTCAGGCTCTTAAGCCAATGCACAAACCCGGGCACGGGAGAGAGTGTCACGTAGGTTTTGATATTGCGAAACTCGTCAGAAAGCCTCTCAACCACTCTCTTGATCAGAAAATTTCCCAGGTTAATTCCGCTTAGGCCAACTTGAGTGTTCGAGATCGAATAGAAAACCGCAACTTTGGCATCGGCGGGGTCTTTCTTAGGAATGCTACCATCCAGCAGCGCCTGCACGTTGTCTGCCACAGCATCAACCAGAGCAACTTCCACGAATATTAGCGGTTCCCCCGGCATTTTGTAGTGAAAAAATGCGAAGCACCGGCGGTCAGAATCTAATCTGTAGTGCAGATCATCCCAAGAAGATATGGCGTGCACCGCTTCGTAGAATATTAGCTTTTCCAATAGTGACGCGGGAGAATCCCAGGTTATCTGGTGCAAATCTAAAAGGCCAACATCAAACAGCGAGGAAAGTACGCTTTTCAGATCTCTCTCAAGCGCGAAAAAATCTTCACCTTTTCTGATGAGTGTAACGACATCAGCCCGCATATCTACAAGAAACTTCACCCCCTCCGACAGAGACATGAACTGCCTAAGAATGGCCAATCTGGGAGAGAGTAGAACGGAAATTAACTCAGACTTGAGTTTTTCCTCAAGCTCCGCATTACTGTTATTTACATATTCACTAATCTTGCGGCTTACATCCTCCCTACTGGAGCTGAACTGGTCATTCAGCATGCGTAGAAACCTTGCCTTGCCTACATCGGACAAATGCAGGTAGAGATTTCCAAGTGACATGGTATTGTGCCTAGCCTTGACTTCCCCACCCTTTGGGCTAACGCACTCCTGCATTCTCCCAAAAAGCTTGTCCATGTCCTGGCTCCTAGCTAGGTCACTACTGATGTTACCAACCCAGGACATAATAACATCGGTCATCTCACCGACGACCCTTGCTACACTGCTAAGTGTTCTGTGCTTTATCTTAAGTAACGAGCTTTCCACACAAGCTAGAACGGCTAATACAAACCATGCAGTTTTATAACATTTAGCAGACCCCGTCTACCTATACTTCACCCCATTATGGCGCATAATCCGTGCTAACCGCGCTTATGACTCCAACAGATGGGTGGAACCCACAACAAAAACTTGAACTGGACACTTTACAAGGTTAAGATTGTGCGCTGTGGTACTTTGGTTCGTCTATTATGTCCTCGCTTGGTGTTAATAAGGTAATCCTGATTGGGCATCTGGGAAAGGACCCAGATATTAGGGTGATGCAAAATGGCAAGGAGATGGCAAGTTTTTCCTTGGCAACTTCTGAAAGCTGGCTAGACAAGGCGTCTGGTGCGCGGACTGAAAAGACGGAGTGGCACAGCATAGTTGTGTTCAGCGAGGGGTTGGTTCGCATAGTGAAGACCTGTGCGCGCAAGGGCAGCAAGATCTACTTAGAGGGCTCGCTACGCACAAGGAAGTGGTCAGACCAAAATGGCAACGACAGATACACTACGGAAGTAGTGCTGCAGGGGTTCAATTCCGCACTCTGCCTGCTTGACCCTAAAGGTGGAGCAGTTGCACCAGAACTACAAGGCCTAGGCCCCCATGAAGAGCAGGAGGTGTGTGCTGTGGGTGCAGGTATTCCTGAAGAAGCCGTCGTTGAGGAGGCCGGCTTTGCTGATGCGGACATGGACGAAATACCGTTCTGAGGAAGCCTACAAAGATACTAGCAGGGTATGAAAAGGCTTCGAGTAGCGGGGCCAGTGTTATGCTGCTCAGCAGATGTGCCATGTCTGGATATCTGGACAGGGCCCCAGTGCTCCTTGGGGAGTTTGTGGCACTGTGTCGTAAGTATATAGAAGATTTAGCACTGCATACACTGCACAAAGAAACCTGCATCATAATAGGTAGTGTTGAGCAAAAAGATGCTCAACCTTGTGAGGTGATTTATCTACTATCTAACGGTACAGTGCAAACCTTGATGCATATACCCAAATACTTGTGTGACACTCAAAGCTGTACAACATTCCGTGTAAATGGTTTAGAAGCCGCTCTACTGATTGAGGGAAATTCAGAGGACGTAACCATATCAAGTGGGGTAGATCTGTTAATACTTATGGGGCAATCCATACACGGGTGGCCAGATGTTTTGTCATATTGTATGAAGTTGTCTGGTAAATTCGGAGCTCAATTGGCATATGTTAACTTGCTGGGTGGATATGAAAGCCAAGTGTTCCCCGGAGGATCCTTGGTTTGTGATGATGCAAAGGTGTGCTTGTCAAGCAAATAACCCAGGTGCCGCACGTGTTGCGCACAAATACTGGAGCCGCACCTAAAGCCCGTACACCCTCAGCTGCCTACTTATTGGTTGTTGCGGTCCCCCCCCCCCTTCAGGGAAAGTATGAACTTGTATGCTCCATCTTCAACTCGCAGGAAAAGCGCAACCATCACGAAGACTATAACGGCAAAAGAGACCAGGTAAAACGCTGGTGCGTTATCTAGCCCTGTAGCATGTGAGAACCATAGACAAATGGCGGGTGACAACCCGCCTAGCAGGCATCCTGTGCTGCATGGTACCGAAAAACATGTCTGCCTCGCACCTACTGGGAAAATGAGCACAACCAACGGCCCCCACAACCCCCAGTACACGCTGAATATTAACACAAACACTATGCGTGCAACCATAGACCCTTTGTAGATGAAGTGCACAACCGGGTACATCGCAACTATCGCAATAACCAAAACAGCCAGAAAGCAGTTCTTGCTTCTGTTAGCATCAGATACAAACAAACTACAGCAAGGTGCCAGCGTAATCAGCGATAGCAAAACTGCATACTCCCACATACCTGCTCTATGACCCAAATCCATATAGACCATAGATAGATAAAAAAACCCAGAGGAAAGCGCGGCCATAACAAAAACCAGCAGCACTCCACCGGCGTGCTGCAATAGAGATTTCAAAATGCTTTCCTCGCGCCCGGCTAATTTATACTTCGCGTAATCCGGGCTTTCTTGGATTCTAGAGCGAAGGTAAGGAAGCAGACAGCTAATCGCAGTGGCAACTAGGAATGGAATCCTCCACCCCCACTCGTGCATTTGAGCCTCCGTCAAGGCAGCCTCACACACCCGCAACACAGACGCACCAAGAAACAGCCCAACATTACCAAACACAATCCCAATGACCCACACTACCTTAACCTGGTTTCTACTAACGCTTTCGGCCATCAGTACAACACCACCAACTTCGGCGCCATACGCTAACCCTTGAATAATTCTCAACACAACCAGCGCGACAGGAGCAAGGCCCCAAGTCTTGGGAGTTGGAAGAATTGATATGAGGAAAACTGACAGCATTAGCATACCAGCAGAGATGTTAAGTGCCAGCCTTCTGCCTTTTTTATCACCCAAATAACCAAACATTGTTGCGCCCAGCGGCCGCGCGACAAAAGCGGCTGCAAAAGTTAAAAACCCCATGAGTTTGGACAAGTACGCTGCTCGGTCTCCTTGACCGGACAGAAAGGCACCCTGTGAGAAAAACACCTGGACTATAACAGAATTAAGAATGCCGTAAACTATGAAATCGTAGCTTTCTATGGCAGTGCACAGCAGTACAGCAAACACGCCCTCGTTCAGGCCGGAGATTTTCTTCCAGAGTTTATACATAAGCCACACACCACACGGTAACTCTCCAAGTTAACATGGGAGGCGGGCACGTCAAGCAAATAACCCAGGTGCCGCACGTGTTGCGCACAAATACTGGAGCCGCACCTAAAGCCCGTACACCCTCAGCTGCCTACTTATTGGTTGTTGCGGTCCCCCCCCCCTTCGGGGAAAGTATGAACTTGTATGCTCCATCTTCAACTCGCAAGAAAAGCGCAACCATCATGAAGACTATGCCAGCGAAGAAGAGTAGGTAAAATGCGGGGGCAGTATCTAACCCAGTAACGTGGGAAAACCACAGACAAATTGCGGGGGCAAGCGCGCCTAGGAGGTGCCCCGCACTGTAGGGTATAGAAAAACATGTCTGCCTCGCACCCACCGGAAACATTAGCACAACAAACGGCCCGTACCACCCCCCGTACACGCCAAGCATTGTGAGGTACATCATACGGGCTATCATGTGGCCTTCGTAGATGAAGTGCACGACCGGATACATCGCAACCATTATAACGGCCAAGACAGCCAGGAAATAGCTCCTCCTCTTGTTAGCGTCAGATACAAACAAACTGCAACAGGTTCCGAGCGAGACCAGTATGGAAGAAATCGAATATTCTAACGTACCTGACCTATGCACCAAGTCCATGTAAACTATGCCCAGATAATACAACCCGGCAGAAAGCGCGCCCATAGCAAAAACGAGCAGTACTCCCCCGGCATTTTTGTATAAGGATTTGAGGATGTTTTCCCTACGTCCAGTAGATTTATACTCCACATAATCCGGGCTTTCTTGAATTCTGGAACGTAGGTAGGGAAGTACACAACTGACCGCAGTGGAGACCACAAATGGAATCCTCCACCCCCACGCGTACATCTGAGCCTCCGTAAGGACGGCCTCGCACACCTGCAACACGAGCGCGGCTAAAAGCGTTCCGATGTTAAAAAATATCAGCCTAGTTACCCATATTGTCCTCACCTGGTGTTTTTCAACGCTCTCAGCCATTAGCACAACGCCGCCAATTTCGGCTCCGTAGGCCAATCCTTGAATGATTCTCAACACAACCAGCACAATGGGAGCGAAGCTCCAAGTACTAGGAGTCGGAAGAACGGATATCAGGAAAACTGACCCTATCAGCATGCCAGCAGAGATATTGAGTGCCAGTCTTCTGCCTTTTTTGTCACCCAAATAACCAAATATCGTTGCGCCCAGCGGTCTTGCAACAAAAGCAGATGCAAAAGTTAAAAACCCCATAAGTTTAGACAAGTACGTGGCGCGGTCTCCTTGACCAGACAGGAGGGCACCCTGCGAGAAAAACACTTCGCTAATTGTTGAGCTGAGCACTGCATAAACAGTGAAGTCGTAATGTTCTATGGCAGTGCACAGTGACACTGCAAACACAACCTCGTTCAGGCCGGTAACTTTTCTCCAGAGTTTATGCACAAGCCACACACCACACGGTAACTCTCCAAGTTAACATGGGAGGCGGGCACGTCAAGCAAATAACCCAGGTGCCGCACGTGTTGCGCACAAATACTGGAGCCGCACCTAAAGCCCGTACACCTTCATCTGCCTACTTATTGGTTGTTGCGCAGCCTCTTCCTTCTCCGGAAAGTATGAACTTGTATGCTCCACCTTCAACTCGCAAGAAAAGCGCAACCATCACGAAGACTATTACGGCGAAGAAGAGCAGGTAAAATGCTGGGACATTATCTAGCCCTGTAACGTGGGAAAACCACAGACAAATGGCTGGGGAAAGCGCGCCTAGCAGGTACCCCGCACTGTAGGGCATTGAGAAACATGTTTGCCTAGCACCCACGGGAAACATTAACACAACAAACGGCCCGTACCACCCCCCATACGTTCCGAGCAGTAACATATACACCATACAAGCCACCGCGTGGCCTTTGTAGATGAAGTGCACAACAGGATACATCGCTACTATGATAATAGCCAAAATGGCGAGGAAGCACTTTTTTCTCTTGTGCACGTCAGACACAAAAAAGCTGCTGCAAGGTGCAAGAGTCATCAGTAATGACGAGACTGCATACCCCCAGACACCTGCCCTGTGGCCCATGTCCATATACACCATGGATAAATAAAAAAACCCGGAAGAAAGCGCGGCCATAACAAAAACCAATAGCACCCCACCGGCATTTTTATATAAGGATTTGAGGATATTTTCCTTGCGCCCAGTTGCCTTGTATTCCATAAAATCCGGGCTTTCTTGGATTCTAGAGCGAAGATAAGGAAGCAGACAGCTAATTACAGTAGCAACGAAAAATGGAACCCTCCACCCCCATTCTTGCATTTGGACCTCCGTAAGGGTGGACTCGCATACCTGCAACACAAATGTGCCTACAAGCATCCCAGCACTAAAAAATATCAATCTCACCGCCCATATCGCCTTAACCTGGCTTTTGGTAACGCTTTCAGCCATCAGCACGACGCTACCAACTTCGGCGCCATAAGCCAGCCCTTGAATGATTCTCAATACAACCAGCGCAATGGGAGCAAAGCTCCAGGTTTTGGGAGTCGGAAGAACAGATATGAGGAAAACTGACCCTATCAGCATACCAGCAGAGACATTAAGTGCTAGCCTTCTGCCTTTTTTGTCACCCAAATAACCAAATATCGTTGCGCCCAGCGGCCTAGCAACAAAAGCAGACGCAAAAACTAAAAACCCCATAAGCGTGGACATATACGTAGAGTGACCTCCCTGCCCGGATAGGAAAGCACCCTGAGCGAAAAATATTTTGCTAATTGTCGAACTGAGAACCGCGTAAACGATAAAGTCGTAGTGTTCTATGGCAGCACATAGTGACACGGCAAGCACAACTTCGTTCAAACCGGTAATTTTCTTCCAGAGCTTGTACATGAACCACCGCACCGCTAGACACTCCACAACCTAGCATGGGGGGTAAATATGTTCAAGAAATAAATGAAAATTTTCATAATGAACTAACAAAGCAAAGTCGGGCGCCGTACCGTGATAGCAACATCCATGTCCCACGAATGGCAACCATCCAAAACTATTACAGGAAGCAGGTCTGTTTCGGTACATGCTCTGGGGTTGTTCACACTAAAGTACACAGGCACTGGAACTCAGCCGTACCTAAAAAAGTTCATGTGCTTTTAGCTGTCTAGCTACTGGCTGTTGCGGTCCCCCCCCCCCTTCGGGGAAAGTATGAACTTGTATGCTCCATCTTCAACTCGCAAGAAAAGCGCAACCATCACGAAGACTATTACGGCAAAGGAGAGCAAGTAAAATGCTGGAATAGTATCGAGCCCGGTAGCACGGGACAGCCACAGACAAATTGCGGGGGAAAACCCGCCTAACAGGTACCCCGCGCTGTAGGGCGCAGAGAAACACGTCTGCCTCGCACCCACCGGGAACATTAGCACAACAAACGGCCCGTACCACCCCCAATATGAGCCGAACATTACGAAAAACGCCATACGAGCAACCATGGACCCTTCGTAGATGAAGTGCACGACGGGATACATCGCAACTATTATGACGGCCAAAATAGCCAGAAAGCAGCTCCTCCTCTTTTTGGCATCAGATATGAGCAGGCTTACGTAGGATGCAAGCATCAAGAGCGACAGTGAAATGGCATACTCTAAGATGCCCGACCTGTGGCCTAAATCCATATAGACTATGGATAGATAAAAAAACCCGGAGGAAAGCGCACCCATGACAAAAACCAGCAGCACCCCACCGGCATTTTTGTATAAGGATTTGAGGATGTTTTCCTTACGCCCGGTAGATTTATATTCCAGATAATCCGGGCTTTCGTGAATCCTGGAACGGAGATAAGGAAGAAAACAACTCACTGCAACCGCAACCAAAAGTGGAATCCTCCACCCCCACGCGTACATCTGAACCTCCGTAAGGGCAGACTCGCATACCCGCAACACTAACGTGCCTACAAGTATCCCAATGTTGCTAAGTATGATGCGGACAACCCACACCACCTTTACCTGGTCTCTACTAACACTTTCAGCCATTAGCACAACACCACCTATTTCGGCGCCATAAGCACAACCTTGAACCACCCTTAGTAGGGCAAGTGCAATGGGAGCAAAGCTCCATACCGCAGGGGTCGGGAGGACAGACATGAAAAAGATCGATCCCACCAGCATACCAGCAGAGATGTTAAGTGCTAGCCTCCTGCCTTTCTTATCACCCAAATAACCAAACATTGTTGCGCCCAGCGGCCTGGCAACAAAAGCAGACGCAAAAACTAAAAATCCCACAAGCGTGGATAGATACGTGGCGTGGTCTCCTTGATCAGGCGGTAGACCACCTTGTGAGAAAAACACCTGCGCTATAACGGAACTGAGTATTCCGTAAACTGTAAAGTCGTAGTTTTCTATGGCAGTGCACAGCAGTACAGCAAACACAACCTCGTTCAGGCCGGAGATTTTCTTCCAGAGTTTATACACAAGCCACACACCACACGGCGACCCTTCAAGCTAGCACAGAAGGTAGGCGTGTGCAAGCAGGACACGCAGATGTGGCACATCAAATATCCTACAGCAGGGGGATATTTACACCTCTGCGTTTGGGTGCAGCACACCCCCACGTATCCTCGACAGCAGCTTATACGCGGAAAAGTCGGAGAAGTCTTCATCGCGGGGCGAGAATGGCGTCATTTGCTCTGCATATCGCAATAAGAGCTCCTTAAAACCCCGCTTTGCAGTGGTTACAACCTCAGCAAAATCCTCTAACTGTACCACCTCAACAGCACCCGGGGTTATTTTCCAATATGCAAAAGAGACTATATCCGCTCCGGTGCTCTCCGCAACGCATACAGCATCTACTATGGCTCTTGACGCAAATCCGCATCGTATGTCAGTTTTAGAGGGGGCGGCGCCAATCTTATGGCACACAACCATGACACTGCCGTCTCTTAGGTGTTCTACCCTATCACACCGGGTGGTTACTTGCATTCCCTCGCTCACATGCCATACGAAATTTTTTCCCGTTTCGATACAAGTGGCTACGGATCTGCGCTCACTGTCTATTTCAAAAAAGCTATGCGCCATTTCTTTGAATTTGGGCCACCATAACACATCTGCATATGGGTGTGTGACGGCAATAACGTCGAACTGACGCCTGGCTATCCCTAAGAGAAGATCGTAGTCACCCTCCTCTGCTCTCACACTCACTAGGTATTCGCGCAAAATTCGGTGCACAACTGCATTGAAATCTCGCGCCAGATGTTGTGTATCCACAGCTTTTATGGGGAACATTTTTAAAATATACCGTATGTAGAACACGTACGGATTGTTGATTAAGGTATCCACGGCCTTCGCGGTAAGTACGGACATCGCCTTTCTTCTGATGTCCAGCCCTGGATTGGGAAATGATGCACAGTATGGGCTGGTGGCAGCAACACTACCGTTAACGGTTTGGGTAGTTGCACAACGTGCGGTGCAGTCTCTCAGTAGAAACGTAAGATATCGCATCCAAATCGGTTCCGCCACCGCCGCGCCAAAGCTCTTGATGGATTTTGTAATCCAAAGCTTTTTGGCATAGAAAAAGCTGTATAGCACGTACATCATGCGTCCACAATACTCTTCCAAAAGAGGTAACCTTAGCCTTTCACGCACCCAGTCGTTAAGTAGATAGCTGAAGCGGGGTTTGAACTCGGCTTCGCTAAACCCCGAAAGTATGACGGTATCTCTAGTCGTGAGATTAACCTCGAACAATTTGTTGCGCTCTGCCACAAAAAAGGCACGCACTAGCAGTGTGCACACTTCTTTATAGCTCATAAGAGAAAATACCCCTGCACCCGTGCAGTAGTTATCAAACAAGGAGAAAAATTGTGTCATCCTATTGAGCGCGTGTGCGCACTCGCTTGTGGCGGGTTTACCCATCAGCCTCTTTAGGCACTGAATATGCGCAGCGGCCACTTCAGCAATGGTAGAGCCTCCACACACGGCAATCATCGGTGATATTGCACCAATAATTTTGCACCAAAACTCTTCTAACTGCTGGAAGTCTTCTTTTATAACGCTACCTATGGCCTCAAAACCTGTGGCTGAGTGCTCTCTGATCACTCCGGTTTCAAACTCGGTCAGCAGCTTGTGATATTCATCAGCGTCGTATCCAAATCTTACCAGAGCATGCTTAAGCATACACAACAGCTGTACTGCATTTCCAGACGAAATCACTACCTCAATTGAACACAGTATCAGCGTGGAAATTATCTCATCATAATCGCAATAATTCATACCAACGCGTGACAGCGCATCCACCCTAGCAGCAAGCGAGTCACTCCCGATAAACGTAATGTGCTTCCCGTCTAGAGATCTAATCGCGTCTTTATCAACGCTAATAACTGTTTGAGTGGGCTTTACACTTGCAGCCCGTTCACCCATATAGGAAGAGTTGGCCTGCACGCCACAATTTATCTCTGCTCCGCATAATTTCAGAATTTCCACAACTTTAACAGCTTCCTCAGCTTCAGATGAACACACAACAAGCTCAATGCCCTCCGTACTCTCGGTTCCATTATTCACGGCCATGTAGCTGGCTAGTTCAAAATTGAACAATCGTTCAACCACGTAATTCGCCTTGGTGCGACCCAGATTCTTTACCTCATTTCTGTCCACACCAAGATCCCGCAACAATTGCATGAGATAATACTGATAGTGCCTACTGTTCAGAGCTCGCCATTCATCAACAGACAGCCCAAGATCAACATACGGCAGCACAATTATGGCATCGGAAACACTGCGCATAAGTAGCCGGAGAAAGCGTGTAAACACCTTGCCAAACAAAACTCCTGCTACTATAACTTTCTTACCAGATCGCGCTAAACTCTCTACCAATGAGCTAATACCATATCCTGGCGGAGCTATGGCGCGGTTTTTGCACTCTCGCTCCCACCATGGCACCAAATCGCACAGAAGATCAATAACGCGCCCATGCCCAAAGAACTCCTCTCTGTTGGGACCTTGCGGCACGTTTGGCTCCACACAATTCACGTGCAGCTCATCTAAAAGGACTGACAGCTCATTGGCTAGCTGCAGCGGGTAATCTGCACGGTGGATGACGTTCCACTGCTCCACAAACTGAGCTAGCAATAAAAGCTGCCCTGCCGCACCCATAGCGGTATCATAGGCAGTGGAAGCACATCCACTAATGCTCGTAAATGCCAGAACTTCGGGACCAGCGCCATGTATCGCAAGTTTAGACACTTCGTGGCTGAACGATTGCGCGTCTGTTATACTCGGCACTATCACTAAATCTGCCTTATGCGAGATTGCATAGTGCGAAACCGTTTCTACAAACGATTCGCTGCAGTGCACCGTAAATACCTTGGCATTCATAAATTTGAGTGTCACAAACACACCGTAGCACACATATTACGCTAGACCACCCCGGGGTACAATGTTTGCGCACAGCAAAATAGCACCGTCTACTCAGCCACTGGAGCTATGCTTAGTATGGGGGCTATCCTACCTATTATTCTCCCTACGACTGGCGCGGACACGACGCCACCCGTAATTTTCGAGCCCTTGGGTTCGTCAATCATCACCATAACTGCATATTTTGGCTCAGAAATGGGAAATATGCCCAAAAATGATGCCAAGTTTGCATCCTTGCGATACCTACCATCTATGACTTTCTCCGCAGATCCCGTTTTACCCCCAACCGAATATCCCTTAACGTTTGCCCGCTTGCCAGTTCCTCGCTCAACCGCAAATCTCAGTAGCTGCCTAACTTTGCGCGACGTCTCGCTACTCACTACTCTCCTACCCTCCGTCTCCTTGCCAAAAATAAGCGTAGCGTCATGCATGATGCCGTCGTTTACGAGCCCGGCCGCAGCCTGCACGACATGCACCGGGGTAACCGCAACTCCGTACCCGTACGAGGCCGTAGCAACGGTGCTGTTACCCCATTCTCTGGGAAAAATTGGAAACCCCCTCTCCGGAATCTCCAGACCCAAATCTGAGAGCAAATCCATCCTCTCAAAGTACTCCAGCTGAATATCTTTGCCCAGATCCATGGCGATTTTCGCCATACCTACATTGGAAGACTGCGCAAAAATATCCCTCACACTCAGTACCGGGCTACGCGACTTGTACATGTCGTTAACCTTGTACCTACCAATAACAAAAGGCTGCGAGACATCGTACGTATCCTCGACTGAGACTTTGCCAGAATCTATAGCGCTTGCTACCGTGAACAACTTAAACACAGAACCCATTTCATACACGCCTAGAGTCACGCGGTTAAACTTCTGATAGTTTGCAGCTTGTGAGCGGTTATTAAGGTCAAAATCCGGCAAACTCACTGCGGCAAGGATTTCACCGTTCCTAACATCCATTACAATCCCAACCCCAGCCGCAGCGTCATATTTTTCCATTTGGTGCAGTATTTCTTCTCTTACAATGTTCTGCACTCTAATGTCCACCGACAGCTTGACGTCACCTTGAACACCAAAAATATCTGCGTATCTCTCTACACCTGAAATCCCCTTACCATCGGGGTCAACGTAGCCTAGTATATGAGAAAGCAAGTTGTTGTGTGGATACACGCGCTTGACTTCCTGTGTTAAGTGTAGCCCCTTCAGCCGCACCTCTTTGATCTCTGCCGCTTCCGCAGGAGTTATGTCACGCTTAATCCAAATAAACTTCTTCTTTGGTGATAATAGCCTGCGTATGCGTTTATCATCATCGTGCAGGATGGTTGACACTTTTTCTATCACCAATTCAGGATTTGACATCACAGTCGTATCGGCAGAAAGCGACACTGTGGCTATATCTGTCGCAAGTATTTCACCATTGCGATCTAGTATAGCGAACCGGCCTTTAGGCTGTGCATCATTGCTCACCGCGGTTTTAATCTCCTCGTGTGGCACAGCTGTGAGCGTTATCAGCCTGAATGTTATGATAATAAAAAAGGCCACAAAAGGGATCGCGGCGCATACAAGCCGCCGTTTACTTCTACGAAGGGTTTCATTCCGCAACTCAAAGCGGTCAAAAATTTGCTCCACGTGGTCCACGTCGAACTTCCCAACTAAGAACCTTCGAAGGTTAGACGCTACGCTTGACCGCATCAACTAATTTTAGAATTACAATAGTCTATGTGCGTAAGTCTTTATAGTCGTTCACTTTTTTACCTCACTGTTGCCATGGCCGTTGTGCGCTGCTTCCATGGCCGTCACCGCAAAACTGCGTGGGGCACATTTTGGGGTATAAATTGGTTGATGCACATAGTCAAAGGAAGTAAACTCTCTCCCAAGAGCAGGACGGGTTTCAAATGCAGTTTCCAAGCACAAGAATGCGGCGCAGGCGCGCTCACGCCTGGATGCGCAATATTGTACGGGAAACTGCACTTTGTGCTGGCAACCTGATATTGCCGATATTTGTCCATGAGCATGACGTAGAGAGTATCCCTGTAGAGGGTCTGGACTGTATGCGGCATATGTCCGTTAAGGGTGCGGCACACCTGGCGCGCGAAGCCCTGACAATGGGCATCAATGCTGTTATCTTGTTTCCATCGGGGTGCAAGAAGTCTACCAATGCGGAAGAAGCGTATAATCCAAACAATCTAGTCTGCAGCGCTATTCGTCAAATAAAAGATCATGTGCCGGAGATTGGGGTCATAGCAGACGTTGCGCTTGACCCTTATACAACCTCCGGACACGATGGCATAGTAGTGGGTAATGAGGTAGATAACGATGCCACAATAACCGCGCTCTGCAAGCAGGCTGCAGTACTTGCAGCTGCAGGTTGTGATGTTGTCGCCCCTTCAGATATGATGGATGGTAGAATCGGCGCCATTAGGGAGTTTCTGGATAATTGCGCTTTTAGTAATGTTTGTATACTCTCTTACGCCGCGAAGTTCTGTTCATGCCTGTACAAGCCGTTTCGCGAAGTGGTGGGCTCCCGAACAATGTCCCAATCTGTGGATAAAAGCACGTACCAAATGGATGTCGCTAACTCCAGGGAGGCCCTGTTGGAGGCACGTCTTGATGTCGACGAAGGTGCCGATATCATAATGATAAAACCGGGTATGTTCTATCTGGATGTTATTGCAGCAGCGAGCGCTACGTTTGAGGTGCCGGTTTTTGCCTATCAGGTTGGTGGCGAGTATGCGATGATTAAGGCTGCATCAGCAAATGGGTGGCTGGACTACAGCCAATGCATGTATGAAGCACTAATCAGTATGAGGCGAGCAGGAGCTAGGTGCATCATCACTTATGCCGCGCTAGAAATGGCAAAAATGCTAGATGAGATATATGGCTGATATCTTCATTGCACAACTTAACTACAACACGAAGAACGTGCATGGCAACTTTGAAAAGATACTAGCAGGGTATGAAAAGGCTTCGAGTAGCGGGGCCAGTGTTATGCTGCTCAGCAGATGTGCCATGTCTGGATATCTGGACAGGGCCCCAGTGCTCCTTGGGGAGTTTGTGGCACTGTGTCGTAAGTATATAGAAGATTTAGCACTGCATACACTGCACAAAGAAACCTGCATCATAATAGGTAGTGTTGAGCAAAAAGATGCTCAACCTTGTGAGGTGATTTATCTACTATCTAACGGTACAGTGCAAACCTTGATGCATATACCCAAATACTTGTGTGACACTCAAAGCTGTACAACATTCCGTGTAAATGGTTTAGAAGCCGCTCTACTGATTGAGGGAAATTCAGAGGACGTAACCATATCAAGTGGGGTAGATCTGTTAATACTTATGGGGCAATCCATACACGGGTGGCCAGATGTTTTGTCATATTGTATGAAGTTGTCTGGTAAATTCGGAGCTCAATTGGCATATGTTAACTTGCTGGGTGGATATGAAAGCCAAGTGTTCCCCGGAGGATCCTTGGTTTGTGATGATGCAAAGGTGTGCTTGTGTGCTCTTTGGTCAGAGGAGCAGAATGTAATGCATCCTCATGTTGCACGTAACGATATTGGAGAGCCTCCTATAAGTGAGGAGCGGGACTACCAAAACCTCATGCTTGCACTTAGGGATTATACGCACAAGAACGGGTTTGCTGGCGTAACCTTGGGTATGTCCGGGGGAATAGATTCCGCACTGGTTGCCGCCATAGCCGCTGATGCATTGGGGCCGCAATATGTGCATACGTTCATGCTACCGACAAGATATACTACTCCTTCAAGTGTGAAAGATGCCGAAAAGTGCGCGCTGAACCTTGGTGCTAACCACGCGGTAGTGTCCATAGAGGGAATATACAGTGCTGCGCTCGAAGTCTTACATGCCCTTCCTGGAAGCCGCGCATCAGGCGTAGCAGAAGAAAACATGCAGGCCAGAATACGTGGAATGTCTCTGATGGCGGCCAGCAACAAGATGGGATTGCTGCTCCTCGCTACTGGAAACAAGTCTGAGTCATTAGCGGGATACATGACGTTATATGGGGACACATGTGGGGGTTTCGCCCCGATCAAAGACGTATACAAAACCAGAGTTTACGAACTCACAGAATGGAGGAACAGCAACATACCTCGGGGTAGTCTTTGTCAAAAAATGAATGTAATACCGGAAGAGATAATACGCAAAGCCCCTTCAGCTGAGTTGAGGCCAGATCAAAAGGATCAAGATACTTTGCCCGAATACTCCGACCTGGATAGCGTGTTGCACGCGCTTGTCGATGTCGGGCAGACGCAAGAGGAAGCCATACGCTCGGGGCTGAGTAGAGATTTGGTTGAGTCAGTCGTTAACCTAGTGCAAAAGTCATCTTTCAAACTCCAGCAGGTTCCCTGTGGACCAGCAATTAGCCGTCCATATAGCGAAAACACATCCAAAAAATAGCTGCATACGCCCTGCCCTCAGTAAGAAGGTGGGCGGGGCGCACAGCTTGGTGCGCAAAATCCTGCAACCCCCTGCAAGCCAACGGCCCAACTACTGCGCGCAACCGGCGTTGTTCCCCTACTTCCAAAATCTTAGCTGTTGGTGCGCTCCATAGGGCTCGCAGGATTCAAGTTTGGACCACCGCTTTCACCGAGTTCTTCCATGAAAAATCTGGCCCTCTCCAGAACGTTTTTGGGAAACCCAGCAAGCTCCGCAACGTATATCCCATAAGACTTGCCGGAGACCCCCGTTACCAGCTCATGCAGAAATACAACCTGGCCCTGCCACTCTTCTATCTTCATGTAAAAGCACTGCACATTCTTCAGATAGGAACTAAACTTTGGTAACTCATGGTAATGCGTAGCACAGATAGCCCTGCTTCTAGTGACATCGTGAATATGCTCTATGACCGCAAGAGCAATGGAAAATCCATCGTGAATTCCCGTACCTCTACCAACCTCGTCCAGAATCACCAAAGACCTATCAGTTGCTTGGTTTAGAATCGCCGCAGTTTCAGCCATTTCTACCATAAATGTGGAATACCCCAATGCTATGTTGTCCGATGCGCCTACCCTGCTGAAAATTTTATCTATAACCCCTATATGCGCGCTCTCTGCCGGCACGAACGACCCAATATGTGCCAAAATCGCTATCAGTGCATTTTGCCTGAGAAAAGTGCTCTTACCAGCCATGTTCGGCCCTGTAATGAGCCACATTTTATTATTTTCCGAGAGATTGACATCATTAGCAATGAACCGCACGCCCATCTCAACTACGGGATGACGCCCCCCTTTTACTGCAAATTCTCTGCTATCATCAACAATGGGTCTGACATATTTGTTTTCCACTGCCAACCTGGCAAGTGAAACTAAAACATCCAACTCCGCAACCGCATTGGCCGCGAGTTCAATACTCTGCGCCTCCTCTAAAATTCGCAGGCAAAGCCCGCGAAAAATCTGAGCCTCAAGCTCTATAATCTCACTTTTGGCAGCGGTGATCGTCTCTTCGAGTTCCCTCAGCTCCGCGGTGGTATGGCGCATCGTATGTGCCAGGCTTTGTCTGTGTATAAAGATTGCATCTTTAAGTTTATACGAAGCGGGGGTTTCTATGTAATACCCAAGCACGCTGTTGAATGCAATCTTGAGGCTACCTATACCAGTGAGTTTACGGTACTTATCACGCAGGTTCTGCATGAGTTTATCGCTCTCACTTTCAATACGCACAACTGTGGCTAGACGCGCATTGCACATAGGATTGATAAACCCCCCATCTCTGGCATGTGACACATTATTCTCGAGTATGGTGCCACTGATTAACTTCAGCAACTTCTCATGCTCACCAAACTCACCAACAATCCTGACCAACATTGGATTGTCCACTACCAGCATGGCCTGCCGCAGGCGAAGAATCCCCGCAAGAGCCTTTCCTAACATGCACACATCTCTCGGTGAACATCTTAGCATCTTGACTCTAGTCAGAATTCGCTCCACATCGGGAATCCCACGCATAATATCCCTGATGTTCTCGCACACATTCCGATTTTCCACAAAAAACTCCACGGCATCCTGCCTGCTACTTATTACGTGAGGGCAAGAAGACGGAAATGATAGATGCCGCTTCAAGAGCCTACTTCCCAGCGCAGTCACAGTTTTATCTATAACGGATATTAAAGATCCCTCCTTTTCCCCAGATTGGGTACAAAACAACTCAAGGTTCCGCAGTGCCCCACCATCGATGAGTACACAGCTCTTGTTGTCACACACCTTTGGGTAGCACAATTTCGGAAGATTGTTCTTCTGCGTTGTACGCACGTACTCAACCAGGGAGCCACACGCAGACACCTCCACATCTGTAAAATTGCCCAATCCCCGCAGGGTATTCACACCGTATATCCCACATAAAACCTTTTCCGCCCTTTTAACGTCGAAAAAACTTTCGCTGTGGCTGGTAACTGCACACCGATGTCTGCGCAAAATTAGCTCAATCTCCCCCTGCTCTTTTAGCCGATCGGAGATCAGTAACTCTCTCGGGCGTATGCGTTGTATCTCACTATCGAGGTTCTCCAACCTGCTTGAGCGCACGTTGAATATTCCAGCAGATAGGTCCATCCACGCCACGCCGTAGTTATCTCCAACATTCGACAGGCACGCAAGGTAGTTGTTCTCACTAGCCTCCAGCAACCCATCTTCAAGTAGAGTGCCAGGTGTTACTATCCTTACTACATCTCGTTTAACCAGAGCCCGGTACCCCCTCTTACGAGCTTCCTCCACAGTTTCGAGCTGCTCACATATAGCAACCTTGTGGCCAAGTTTTATCAACTTGCCAAGGTAGCTATCCGCGCTATGCGTGGGCACACCACACATCGGAGTGCCCGGGCCTCTTTTGGTCAAAACGATATCCAAAGCCCGGGACACAACAATGGCATCGTCGAAGAAAAGCTCGTAAAAGTCTCCAAGTCTGTAAAACAGCAAACACCCCTCATACTGGTCCTTGAGTGACTTATACTGCCTGATTATGGGAGTATATTCCGTATTGTCGCCTACCTTAACCATGTGTTAACCTTTGCGTGCTTAAGTATGCGCTAACCATTGCGTGTGCTTGGGTTGCGATTTTATACACAATACCGGGTACGTACACCAAAATTTTTGCATTCGTTTTGTGGGTTGATGTTTTAAACTTTTGCATGCTGTATGCTGAGTATCTATAATCCTGTGGTTCCTGTGGTTTTCTTGATGCTTTTGACATGTTGCAGAAGGCCTGGTAGGCCTGCACCGAGCCAATGTAGAGGAGTTCCGAATGGGGTGCCGCCACCGTTTCTGGCGCGTTTGGGTGGCGGTCAACCGCGAGTCTAGGCCAGTTAGGCACCGCGTGGAAGGTATGAGATTTAGGGGGTCAGTATGAGCACCGACAAAAAGTTGCAAGAAAAAGCGAGCGAAGCTCTCAAGAAAGCCGGAGTTGGTGCCGCAGCTACCGCTGAATTCGTCACTACCCCACCAAAAACAAATAAGTATGCCGCAACCACCAGCAATACTTGGCAGAATATCAAAAACCTAGTCAGTAAAGTTAGAAGTTCGGACGAGTGGAGCCCATTTAAAAGCAGGGTTGGTAAGATACGGAACACACCCAGCGAGAGGGCTCGAGGTAACGATGTAAGCGCGTCTTACGGCCAATCCGGAAAGCTGACTCTCACAATCGCAAATTACGTTTTCAATGATGATGCGCTAAAAATATTGGATGCAGTTGATAGCAGCAACAAGAAGCAACTCGATCCAAACAGTGCAGCACTTCGAGTGAATTTCTCCAGCGGCACTCTCATTGACGTCAATGGGCTGATGAAGAACAGAGAAGCCATGCAGGGCTATGAAAAGTTGTTGACGCTGCGAGAACACCTTGCACAAGCCGGAGGCGAAATTTCTGTTGTTCGTACCCGAGATGGCTTTGAGAGGGTGCTGAAGGTTACCTTAGATACTGAAAACAAAACCGTAGAGCAGATACAAAAGGAAGTTGAAACCGTTTTTGAGTGCATCGGGATGAAGAATTCCACACTGGCAAACAGTATCGCACGCGAAATGGTGTTCAAGAGAGATATGGAGCATTCCCAAACTGGTAAGAAAGTTAGCAATATAAAAAATAACGAGTCTGCACGCAGCGGTAGTCCCGGCAGTGATGTACCTGGCCCGAGTTCTCAGACGGCTCAACGTGGGCATAATATAGAGTCAGGTGTTGACAGCACTGCTCAGCACAGCGTAGATAGTAGTAGATCTGAAGCGGGGGATGATATGGTTCTTGGTTTAAGTGCAGCGCAGCAATCAGGAGCTAACCCCGGTGATATTACACCGGAAAGCTTTTCCTTAGCCGCATCAGTCGGGCAATATGCCAGGTCCCAGATTGGAGCAAAATCTGATGCAAGAGAGACAGCAGATTTGCAATCTCAGTTCCTCGAAAAGTGTAGTGGAGCAGCCGCTTCTCGGGAAACCAGCAAAGTTGCGGGCATTAATCTAGATGAAACATTGGTCCATGGCGCTTCTGCAGGGCTTGACGGGGTGGTACACAGCGGAATGCAGCAGTCAGAAGCGGCAGCATTTACTCCTCCCGCTTCTGGACAGGCTGCAGCAGCGCGAACTACCTCAGCTGGTAGGGACGCATGACCAACGGCACAGCAACGGGGGAGTATGACAGTGACAATGTGTTCGCTCGCATCTTGAGGGGAGAAGCACCTTGTAAGAAGGTGTATGAGGATGAACAGGTTTTGGCTTTTCACGATATTCGTCCAGAAGCCCCCGTACATGTTCTTGTTATACCCAAGGGTAGGTACATATCGTACGATGACTTTATAAGTTCCAACTGCGATATTGCAGGTTTTTTCAAGACGGTGGGTGTAATAGCTAGGGAGCTTGGGCTCCATCGTGGGGGGTATAGGTTGGTTACCAACCACGGAAAATCTGCTGGGCAGGTGGTACCGCATTTCCACGTCCACATACTGGGCTACCCTGAACCCGGAGCAAAGAAACCCTGACGTAATTGCTGGTCTGCCGTGGGGTACTGATTATCAACAACTACGGGTCCATGTGAGAACGTGTGGTACCAAAGTTTTGTATGGCTCACAAACACTGCAATTTTAAGTGGTTCAAATATGTCTCAGTGGAAATGCCGGCGTGCCGCATTGATGCTTCAATCCGATCCCGTACAAAACTCCAACCACCCATGTTAAAGTGCCCTTCCTGGCACCATACATAAATACTTGGCACACCTCGTGGGCATCCGGAACACTAGACAGGCTTTACAGAGCACCCATGTGTGCCTTCACCTACCGGTTAGGCAAACCTCACATACCTACCGCAAGCGCTAGTAAGGTCACTATATAAACACGGATGCAGGTTTGGCCTGTGTCTTGTTTTCGTACACGAATGGTGTGAGCACCGACTTGCGCTTGTGGCGTAAAGGTGTTATCGCTAACACGACGTTGTGTTGAATAGGCCAGCCATGAAGCTTGAGGGAATCTTTACCGCATTGGCAACCCCCTTCCGAGATGATCTGTCTTTGGACGAAAGAGCATTGGTTTCGTTTGTAGATCGGCAGATTTCCTCCGGAATCTCTGGGATCGTGCCGTGCGGCACCACTGGGGAGTCTACCACCCTGAACTTTGAGGAGTATTGCACAGTAGTGAGGCTGTGCGTAGAAACTGCAGGAGGTCGTGTGCCGGTCATCGCTGGTACGGGGTCCAACTGTACCACAGAAACAATAGGTAGGACGCTGTTTGTTCAATCTACCGGGGCGGATGCAGCTTTGGTTGTGGTACCATACTACAACCGACCGAATGATGAGGGAGTGTACCAACACTTTCGGGCTGTGCATGACGCAACTAACATACCTATAGTGCTTTATAACGTCCCGAAAAGGACAGCGATTGACATATCCAATGACACAATCAAGAGAATTGCAGAATTGCCCAGAGTGATTGGGATAAAAGACTGCACCGGAGCAGAGAGAGTGGTAGCGTTAAAGGCAATGCTACCCGAGAAAGTTGCTATTCTTTCTGGAGACGATGAAACCGCGCTTGCTTCTTACATGAACGGGGGTTCTGGGTGTATTTCTGTAGTATCTAATGTTGCACCAAGCATGGCTCTAGAACTGTACAACCTCCATGTTCTAGGGAAGATCGACAAAGCGAAACGGGTGAGCGGCAATTTGGCAGCGCTAAGTAGAGTGTTGTTTATTGAGCCTAGCCCATCACCTACCAAATATGCGCTCAGTTTGATGGGCAGGATGCGACCAAAAGTACGCCTACCCATGATAGAGCTCACCAGCAACAGCAAAATTGCGGTTCGGAATGTGTTGGAAACACTAGATTTGCTGCAAGCGGTACACAACCAGTTGTAGCGTGCTCAGCATTGGCTTAACCGTGTGCCAATACGGCGCCAAACTCTTCACGCAACCCATCGCGCGCATGGTCCACCAATATCGTTACTTCCCATAACTTTTTCTGCTTACGCATAGCAGCCGATGGGGCGCATAATATCCTTGAGGAAGCGTTGCTAGCATGCTCGCAAGAAATCCTCTCGCTGCCCATTTTCATCACCAATCCGGAAGATTACATGACAGTATCCAATTTTGAAGTAAAAGATAGCGTCACAAGCCTTGTCCCCGCATACAACGAGCTCCAAGAACATGACAGTAGCCCCCACGAGGAAAGCCAATATTCCTTGACGGCAAAACACATAGAAGAAATTAATCGCAAATTTGACCAGCAAAGTGACCGCTTAGACCGGCTGGAACTCGCCGCAAAGCACATAAATCTCCGTGAGGACCCAGAAACACTACAGCGCAAATCGCTGTCGGAATACATACGCAACGGACAAGTTACAGGCTTTGAACAAAAAGGCCTGGATAGTAGTTCGGCGCTCGCGTACCTGATGCCGAGAGAGATCTCAGTGCACATAGATAAGCGCCTATCTCAAAGCTCTGTAATGCGCAAACTATGCTCAGTAGAGAAGATATCGGGCGACAGTTTGGAATATTTCACCACCGACAACAAGAGTACTTTCGTAGGGTGGGGAGGAGAAGTGCAAAGTGACACAACAGCCCCAAAAATGAGTAAGACGACCATATACTTGTACGAGCTGTATGCACAACCGCAGATTGCAAAAAAACTTTTGGATGACTCCTTAGTAGACCTGGAAGGCTGGCTCATAGATAACTTGGTAGACGCATTCAGTAGAAAAGAAAATGAGGCTTTCATCTCAGGAGATGGGGATAAAAAACCATCCGGAATCTTGTCATCCGATGATGGCAAAGACGAAGGACAAATCGAAAGGGTGTCGGCAAAGCAGCTAAACAGCGACGCGATCATTTCACTTTACTACTCCCTGGACGAGTATTTTGCCGGAAGGGGAGCGTTTATAATGCACAGAAGCGTGTTGCAGGCAATACGATCATTAAAGTCCAGTTCGGGGCAGTATTTGCTGCAGCCTGGCCCATCTGGGGAGGAAACGCTACTAGGAGCACCAGTGTATCAAACCTCAGATATGCCGGCCATCGCTAACGCCACGCTCCCAATAATAGCGTTTGGGGATTTTAAAAACGCGTACAAAATTGTGGAAAATCGCGACATGAAAATCCTGCGTGACCCGTTCACAAGCAAGGCGTTCGTCGCATTTTACACAACAAAGCGCGTAGGCGGAAGTATAATAAACGGCGGTGCAATAAAGCTACTGAAGATTGAAGAAAGCACACCTACAGTCTAGACAATAAACAGCGGCTGCACGGTGGGGCGAACTGCCCTACCGCGCGGTCTAGACAGCGGCCCGAAAATGTAGGGTTTCATACATAACAGACCCATAATTATCAACAACTACGGGCCCATGTGAGAACGTGTGATGCCAAAGTTTTGCATGGCTCACAATGCAATTTTGGGTGGTCAAAATATGCTCTGGTAGGTAATGCCGGCGTGCCGCATTGATTCTTCAATCCGATCCCGCACAAAACTCCAACCACCTGCAGGGCATCCGGAACACTAACACGCACGGGTTCATAGCACACCTATGTGTGCCTTCACCTATCAGTGGCAAACCTCACACACCTATCACAAACACTAGTAAGGCCACTGTGCAAATACAGGTTTAACCTGTGTCTTGTTTTCGTGCACGAATGGTGTGAGCACCGACTTGCGCTTACAGCGTAAAGGTGTTATGGGTTAGGCAAACCTCACATACTTGCCACAAGCGTTAGTAAGGCCACTATGTAAATACAGAGTCTATTATGGCCTGCTGCTGTGCCGCATGTGCGCTCGAGTACCCTGCTGCAGCAGACGCAGATTCAGGTCTGCCTATATAGGACACAGACCCAGCAATGCCGGCGTGCCTCACTGATTCTTCAATCCGATCCCGTACAAAACTCCAGCCACCCATATTAAAGTGCTCTTCCTGGCACCATACAACCGAAGCCTTTTTATATTTTGCAAGCTCATTAGCCAACAGCTCAGTAGGAAACGGATAGTATTGCTCCAATCTTAAAAGTGCGACATCAGCCTTATTGGCTCTGGCCTCTAACAGATCGTAATACACCTTCCCGCTGCAAACCACCACCCGACGTACTGCATCGGGATTAATATCAGCAACCTCGCCAATCACCGGACTAAAACGACCCTCAAAATCTGAGATCTTGGACACAGCCATTTTGTGCCTCAAGAGAGACTTAGGGGTAAACACCACAAGAGGTTTCCTGAAATCTCTATGTAGTTGCCTACGCAGCACGTGAAAAAAGTTGGCAGGAGTTGTGCAGTTGACGACTTGCATATTGTCTTCAGCACAAAGTTGCAAATACCTCTCAACTCTCGCAGAGCTATGCTCAGGACCCTGACCTTCATACCCATGCGGTAGCAGTAACACCAATCCGCTGGAACGCAGCCACTTAGTTTCAGCAGCAGCGATATATTGGTCAATAATGATCTGCGCACCGTTGGCAAAATCACCAAACTGCGCCTCCCAGATGACTAGTACGTTGGGGGAATCTAAGCTATATCCGTACTCAAAGCCCATAACTGCGTACTCAGAAAGTGGGCTATCCATGACGTCAAACCTGGCTTGCTCTCCACCGAGATTGTTAAGAGGTATGTAGTGTTCCCCCGTAACTTGATCTACCAGTCTGGCGTGCCTATGAGAGAACGTACCCCTTGCAGAATCCTCACCGGACAGGCGGACTCTAAACTTCTCGACCAATAGCGAGGCAATAGCCAAAGCCTCACCCATACCCCAATCTATGGAGTCGTTTTGCACACCTTTTAGCCTACCAGCCAGCATTCTGGCGATTTTCGTTTCCGTATTAAACCCCTCCGGTATGGTACATAGGGAGTTGGCCAAAGAAAGTAATTTACTTCTCTCAACCCCAGTCTCTGAGAGATAATCATGAAATCTGCCAGGATCCGGCCGTCTGAAGCCATTCCAACTACCCTGAAACCAATCCTCCTTTTCTGGTTTGTACTTTGCAGACTCGGCAAATGCCTTCTCCAGCACCGCACGGAACTCTTCACGTAGTTTATCAACCTCCTCCTTGGTGACTACTCCCTCACCTATTAGCCGTTCTGCATACAAGCTGGCAACGGTCTTGTGCGCGGCAATGCGCTTGTACATCAGTGGCTGAGTAAACATAGGCTCGTCGCCCTCGTTGTGTCCAAAGCGCCTGTAGCAGACTACGTCAACCACCACATCCTTCCCAAATTTGCTTCTGTATTCCATGGCCAGATCCGCCGCTAACAGCACTGACTCTGGATCATCACCGTTAACATGAAACACTGGAGCATCTATCATCTTCGCCACATCCGAACAGTAGAACGACGTCATGGAGCTTTCGAGATCTGCAGTAAAACCAACCTGGTTGTTCACTACCACATGCACAATTCCACCCGGAGAGTAGCCCGTAACTCCGCTTAAGGTAAACCCTTCTGCAACCACCCCTTGGCCTATAAAAGCGGCATTCCCATGTACTAAAATTCCAAGCACGGGCTGGTGCTTTTCGTCACTTTTAGCCTTCACCCTACCCATGACAACAGGACATACAGACTCCAGGCTGGAGGAATTATACGCGAGCGACAGGTGGACCGTTTCGCCTCCAATTTTTTTGTCGGTCGAGTACCCCAAATGGTACTTCACATCTCCAGATACTGACAACCCGTCTGGGTATGCCATACCTCCAGAAAATTCATACAGCACTGCAGCATACGGTTTGCGCATTACCCTAGTAAGTACACTCAACCGCCCCCTGTGTGATAAACCTAGTACGACTTCCCTGCAGTTAAACTCTGGAGTAAGGGCAATTATTCTCTCAAGCAAGGGGACAAGAACATCCCCACCTTCGACGGAAAACCTTTTGTACCCCGGATACCTTACGTGCAGAAACTGCTCAAACAACTCAGTCTCTAGCAAACACTGCAAGGTCTCCTTCTTGCGCTCAGGTGCGATGATTCTGTTTGCATTTTCAATTTTGTCCCTCAGCCAGTCACGCTCCTCACTAGAGGGTATATGCATGAACTCATAACCAATCTTGCCGCAATAGGTCTCTTTGAGAGTTTGCAAAACTGAAGATAACGAAGCTCCAGACTCGCGCCAAGCAGCCCCACTATTTTTCATCATGGAGGCAAGATATTTTTCATGATCGAGCGTGACTTTCCCAGCCATACCCAGGGGATCAAGATCTGCTGCAAGATGCCCATAAGACCTGAAAAAATTCAATAAGCACAGCACCTTAGAGTTCACGGCTAGATCATCACCAGAAGTGGTCTGCGCACATCCTACAGAGTATTTATCCTCCAGCGCACGGGCAAAAAGGCCCCTCCAGCAGTTTGGAAGCTCCGCATCACCCTGCTCATACCTGCGATACACCTCTTCTACAAGAAGTGCGTTATCCCCAAATAGACAGTCCTTCTGGTTTCTGTAAGACACCACATATACCTTCGCGCAGCAACAAAATTCTCACGTACTGTAGAGAAAGCGCAGCCACTCTAACACACTTTCCCGGTCATTAAAAGCTAACATTCGCCCAGAGCAACACCGGCGCACATTAGTATTTCGGTAGAGGTAACTTTTGCTTACCAATAATTAGGCCTGGTTATACCCTATAGTACGGGATAATTGTGCGCATATACATGATTCCCGCAAAAACAACTTATTAATAATCTCGATAGCAAACATCAATGAAAAACACAACAAAAAAACCACCATACCACGCCTCACATGCAGTAATAACAACCGTACTTTGTTGTAAAATCTCAACCAACAATACCGACATAAGGCTCACAGAGCATGATGAAAACCTTGAAATTGATAATACCACCTACAGTGCAGGCCATGGAATAAGTTTCGGTCCAATATACCGCAGTAGTGGCCGCAGCACGGCCTCAATTGAGATAGTAGATAGCAGCATTATAAGAGAGCAAGTTCTCGTAAGTGCGCAATGCGGCGGTATTGCAGTAGAAATATTTTTAACTAACTATGAGGACGTCTCGCAGAAAAAAATAATGCTATTCGTTGGGATGGTGAGTGATATTGCAACCGAGAATAACAAACTAAAAATCTCAATTGAGGGAGTACAGAATACCCTATACGGCAGAATCGGCACATTATTTTCTCCCCACTGCAGAGCACAATTTTGTGACGGTAACTGCAAGCTCGACAGAAAGGAATTTACATTTCAAAGTTCAGTTGGCAAGGTGGTTGACCACCTAACGCTAGAGGACGCCAAACTCCCCCACGCAGAGTGTTATTATAAGCACGGAGTGGTTACGTTTCTGAACGGGAATAATCGTGGAGTGTCTGTGGAAGTGCGCAACCATAAGTGTTATATGATACGTTTGGCCAGAAGCACACCCTACCCCATACTACCAGGAGATGAGTACTCAATAATTGCTGGATGTGACAAAAATTTTCTCACTTGCAGCAGAAAATTCAATAATACAAGCAACTTCCGAGGGGAGCCTCACGTACCAGATTTAGATTCCATATACAAACCTCTGGAAGAGTGAACAAACCCCGCAGGCGCACTCAATGTGCAATCCGTAAGCGGCGAGAAATTTACACGGGTACTTCGTGCTCAGCCATGGAAGCGTGATATGCTAATATTCGTGTGCTGAAATATTCTTTCCTAACAAGCACGGCACAGTTATGCAAACAGCCGTGGTTGCGCGTTCACATGGCACTATTTGCAGTTATCTCGGTCTAGTATGCTAACAACATCAATATTGTCAACCATCACCAGCATAGTAAACAACACGGTGTGGAAATCTGTCACAAAATCTATCGAAGAGGCGCTTAGCCAAACAATCACCGAAGGTTCGCCAACACCCCACTGGCGCGGCAGAGCCGGAACAAGGGTTCGCACATCTTTGAAGGAAATCGCAATTCAAACATCAACATACGGCAAAATGTTGTGCAAAGTTTACGGCACAGCAAAAGTATCAGGCAACATAATATGGGCGCAACCAATCAAGCGTGTAAAACATAAGGCGGTTCATGTAAAACATAACTCACAATCTGTAAAACATACCACAAGTTACCACGCAACGCTGGCAATCGCCATATGCTCGGGACCGATACACAGACTCTCTCGCATGTGGGCAAATGGCAAGCCACTGGATCTGGCCACAGTAAAGCATAGGCTATACAAGGGTACCGAAGACCAAGAGCCTGACCCGCTCATGTCCTCCACAGAAAAATCTACCCCGGCGTACCGCGGCATCGCGTACATTGTGGTAGAGGACTTGCCCCTTCAAGACTATAACGGCACAGTACCAGGTTTTACGTTTGAGGTCACTGCATACCCAGAAGGTTTTTTGCGAGACCATGTTATACAAAAAATATATGGCATACATACCGTGGGCAGCAGAGAATTTTCCTACGATACTGAAACCCAAAAAATAACCCAGACTGGCTCCATAGGCACACAAGAAGTTGCCTACGGCACTGCCGTAAAAATCAATGGGGAAAGTGGTTACACACGACCGAATGCATTACTAGCCCTAGACGCCATGCAGGGCACCCTGACTAACGTGCAATGGGTAGCGGTAACGGTTTATTGGTTCACTGATGGACCAAACATTAGGCAATGCAAGGTCCGCCCCGCAACTATGTACGGACATGGCACCAAGATAATACCAGATACCTGGAAAGTTGGTAATTTCACCGCAACAAACGCCTATAAACTCGGGCCGGAAAATGGCCGGCACACACTCAAAGGAACCGCCAATGACGTATCTTTGGTGCGGTATATACGAGAACTCAAATCCAGGGGTTATAAGGTGCTCTTGCTGCCAAAATTGATCGTAAATTTTGAAGAAGGCACACAATTGGTGTGCGAAAACCCTCAAGATATCGGCCAGTTTTTTGATCGGCAATACCGTCCATTCATGGAACACTACTGCCTACTTACCGGGGGAATTATAGATGCGTTCGTAATAGGAAGCGGTTTTACATCGCTTACCAGAATCAAAGATGGCACAGAATCATTCCCGGCAGTAGAGGAGCTTATACGTTTGGCCGAACTGGCAAAGAAGACATTGGGGAGCTCAGTGGTTGTGACGTATGCAGCAAACTGGGATGAATACCATTCATACGATGGTACGTATAATATGGACGCGCTGTGGGCATCTGAATACGTTGACGTCATCGGCATTAATGCGTATTTCCCCCTCGCAGATACCCCCAATCCTATGCACAGATTCAGTATACAGAGCGTTGCGCGATCTTGGCACAATGGAGAAGGATATAACCATCCCCACGAGAATTTCCCACCAAAGCAGTCTGAGGTTTACCATGAGAATCCGGACCCTGCATGGAAAAACATACACCAGTGGTGGAGCCATGACCACATAAACCGCCATAGCAGCAAGAAGACTGCGTGGCAACCAAAAAGCAAAAAGGTGTGGTTCATAGAATATGGCTTTCGAAGTGTTACAGACTGCACATACCGGCAACTATCGCCCGAACAGCATGCTAGCGTGGCGGGAAGCGTAGCAACAGACAATGTAGATTTTTTCGCACAAAAAACTGCTATAGAAGGTACTTTAGATGCGTGGCACTCTTCCGAAATGGTGGAGAGAATGTTCCTTTACGCGTGGAATCTTGAGCCATACGTTAAAACGGAATCATATTCCTACCAAAACTGGCAAACCGGCCATTGGGTAAATGGGAAAATAGATTCGGTGGCATTATCGGCGACACTACAAAGCATACTCGGTGAGATGGGTTTGCGCTCCACAACCCCAAAGGAAGTGGACGAGCTAGTGCTGGGATATTCGATCTGCAACTACATATCCGCAGAAGCCGCCGTTAGGGAGCTGGCGACAATATATTGCCTGGACATGAGGGAAGAGGAAGGGGGACTGATTTTCTCTGGTACCAACCCAAAGTCTGTACTGCATGTACCGGCAGAGGACATAATTCCGGATAGCTACCAGGCAACCTACACACCTAAGGCCACCTGTGGGGCGCAAGCACTGCTGTATATCAGCCTTGGCTACCAATCAAGGCTCAGAAACCCGCAGGCGCGCCAGGCAGACTGGCCAAAATCGAGTATTTTACAAACGTCACTAGTGCTTGATGATCTACAGGCAGAGGCCATAGTAGACAACTTACAATATCTCATCACAAACCAGAATTGTTTTTACAGAATATCTCTACCCATAAAATATGCCCACCTAAATGTGGGGGATGTGATTGGCATAGAGCTCGAACATATGCAACATATGATAAAGATTGTGAGCGTAAAGATTTCAAACCTACTGGTGCATCTAGGGGGCTTCATTTACACTCCAATGCACTTCAGGCAGGAGAGCCTTTCCTGCATTCCACGTACCTATGAATAATATTACACTGGGCGCTACTACATATAACAGTTGCCCCGAAAACTTGCAGCTGTAAACGGAAATGCCGCGATGCGAAGATTCGCTGTTGTACCAGTGGACAAGATGTTATAGGATTGTACGTTACCCTTACATGTAGTTTATGAAAAAAGGGCTGTATATAGAGTCCTACGGATGCCAAATGAATGTTTATGACTCTCTGATGGTTGAGGATATCCTCAGACCACTGGGGTTCTCCTCGGTGCCGCATCCGGAAGATGCCGACATAATAGTAATTAACACATGCCATATAAGAGAAAAGGCATCTGAGAAGTTGTATTCTGCGCTCGGGCGAATACGTATGATCCGCAAGAAAGGCGCCCTAATAGTGGTGGCAGGGTGCGTTGCACAGGCTGAGGGGGAAGCAGTCCTTGAGCGGGCACCGTTTGTTGACGTTGTAGTGGGGCCACAGAGTATACATACGTTGCCCGAACTCATAATGAAAGTCACTCGGGATGCAAAACAGGTGAATATTGAGTTCCCGGTTATCTCTAAATTTGATTCAATACCCACAGATGCGCGGGTTGGCCGGGGCGTTTCAGCGTTTGTGTCAGTCCAAGAGGGATGTGACAAATTCTGTACCTTCTGTGTAGTACCTTACACTCGCGGGCCAGAGTATTCTAGGTCAGTTGAAGACATCATGGTGGAGGTGGAAAAGCTCGCAGACGGAGGCACAAAGGAGGTTGTGCTGCTTGGGCAGAATGTAAATGCTTACCACGGAACCTACAAGGGCGATGAGTGGGACTTGGGGCGTTTGATACAAAAAGTGGCAGAAGTCGATGGCATTAAAAGAATCCGATACACAACTTCCCACCCTAGGGATATGCATAGCTCGCTATACGAAGCGCACAAATACGAACCTAAGTTGATGCCATGCGTCCATTTACCTGTGCAATCCGGCTCAGATTCCGTACTACGCAGGATGAACCGCAAACACTCGGTGAAAGAGTATATAGATATAATAGATATCCTCAGAGATGCCAGGAATGACATCGCATTTTCGTCAGACTTCATCGTAGGCTTCCCTGGAGAGACTGAAGAGGACTTTGAAGGTACGATGAACCTGGTAAGGCACGTTGGGTTCGCAACATCATACAGTTTTAAGTACAGCCCTAGGCCCGGGACCCCCAGCGCGGAGTATCCAGACCAGGTGCCAGAGGAAGAAAAAAGCAGCCGCCTGCACAGGCTACAACATCTGCTGCTTGACCAGCAGCGTTCTTTCAATAGTAGTATGACCGGCAAGGTTATACCAGTACTTGTGCACGGTGCAGAAAGCGCGCGTGGCGCAAATGAGGCGTTTGGTAAGAGCGAGTACATGCAGCCAGTGCACATCCTTGTGGATACCGATCCGGCAGAGTATTGCAATAAAATACTCAACGTAAAGGTGTTGGGAAGAGGGGCGCGTAACTCTCTAGAGGGGGTCATATTCAACACCGCTGACGGCTACAACGGCGTGGACCCCCCCTACGCTTCACCTAACGCACAAACCTGAGCCACACTTTTATTCGGCACACTGGCTTGTTTATGGTATGCTGTCCGGGTGATGTGTACAGGTGCATGCGGGTTTCGGGAAAACAACGCCCGTTTTAGCTAACTTCACGCATTTTAGAAAGTCTGAAATGTGCAACACAACTCAGCACAAAGGCCACAATCCCGGAGTATATCAGCAGAGTCGTCAGGCTATAGTATCCCGACAGAAAAGTAAGCACCAAAATTACGGAGCCGGCGATGGTACACATCACACCATTTACGATCGCACAGAAGGTTGTAACCCTTTCGGACGCCATACCATGCCCCAAAGTAAATGCTATCATGTGCCCACCTGCAGCAAATCCGAAACAAAATGACGCAAAATAGCACAAATACACCACCAATGAAAGATCTTCAGGGGACAGCAGCCACTGTATAAGCAGTGCAACTATGGGCAGACTGCACATTTGCAGCACGCAGAACACGAAAAGAACGCGTTTTTTGTCCTGCAGCATAGTAAGCACCCAACACGCAAACGGGGCCCCTAGGGAAAAGCCTACCCATGCATACATAGACACCAGATATGCAACCCTGGAATCCAGCTTGTATACCAGAAAACCCGCCGTAGCAAAAAACATACCAAACATCATACCCCCAATTATAGAGGCGTATAGCGTATCTTTGGTCGCGAGGATGTCGCGCATACTCCCCACCACTTCAGCGAACTTCATACGCACAGAAACATGGCCCTGGGGGTTTTCTACTGTGCATAGCGCCACCAGAAATATCGCAAATTGCACCGCGATCAAGCACGATACCAAAAATCTGAAGTGCTCCTCAAGGAAAGAATTATGGTAAAACGAAAGAATGCCAAACAATGCATATGATAGACCGTGAGCCATCTGGGCAAGGCCAAACATAATGCCAGACGTGGGTGGCGTAAAAAAGCGCATGCTTGTGTATCCGGCACCGATAAAACAAAAAGAGGCCCCGAAGGTTAGGATCGGCTGTGAAAGCATTACCATAAATAGGAAGCTGTACTTACAGGTGAGCATCTGGAAGAGCACACCTACACATGTACACAATGCTGCAATTGGCAGCATGAGTTTACCACCATAGTGGTCTATTAGCGCCCCAGAAAAAAGTTGAAACAGGGCAAAGAAACACATGCGTGCAAACATGAGCGCGGCTACTTTCAGCTCACTATGCAGCACAACCCCTCCAAATGCAGAATACATGCACTCAGAGCAGCTCAGAGATATTAGCATCATAACTGTAGTTAACCAGCCAACATAGGATTTTGCGCGTCCAGAGGACATAATCAGACCTGGCCTATCATAAAATTCCGTATACCTGCCTCAGCTTATTTAACCATCACCAGTACGACTAGCAACCCAACTATGACAAGCATCAAAAACGGAGTGGTGCCGTGTTGCCTGGTTTGCCCCTGGTGTTGCGCACGCTCATCGTGGGAAATTATGGCATCAAGACTACGGTCGATCTTAGACGCCAACATATGCATGCCCCTCAGAGACCTATAGACCCGCGACTTCTTAAACTTCTCGGCACATCTCTTGTCGTCACCATGTTCCTGTACCCACAGCTCAGCAATTTTCCACAAGTTCATATCCGGTGCCAGCTGCCTACAAATTCCTTCAACTAACACCATGGTTTTCTGCAACAGAAGCAACTGCGGCTGTACCTTCATGTTGAATTCGCTGGTAACCCTGAAAAGTTGTGCAAGCAGCTCCGCCATGGAAAATCCTTGCGCGTTCATATCGGCTATGGGCTCCCATATCGCGCGGCAGGCTGTGATAAACTCATCGCATCGTCCAGGGATATACCCAGCATCAAGATGAGCCTCAGCAACCCTACGATAGTCCCTATTCAAAAAGCCTATAAATATTTCAGAGATGTACACGCAGGTTTCCTCATTGAGCCGGCCCATGATGCCGAAATCCACCGCAACAATCCGGTTTTGACTGTCAATCATTAGGTTCCCGGGATGCATGTCGGCGTGAAAAAATCTGTCTCTGTATACTTGGTTACAGAAACACAAAATTAGATTGCGGGCCAGGGATTCGCGATCTTGCAATTTGTCCATCTCATAAATTGGCACGGCATCTATCCACTGCAACGTGAGAACGCGTCTGGAGGTGCAATTCCAATCTACCTTTGGCACACAAAACATCCCGCGCTCCGCCTTTGTGTTCTCTCTCAACTCCTCAGCATTCGCTGCTTCGAAGCGAAGATCCAGTTCCAACCTGCATATACTTGCAAACATCTCAACCAATTGCCTAAGCTGAAACCTTTGCAGCCCATGACATTTGCCAAAAATGCGCGCCAACAGACGCATAAGTTTGATATCCCTGCGGAAAGCGTTTTCTATCCCGGGCCTGAGCACCTTTACCGCCTTGAGCTCACCGTCTAGCGTTCTTGCCTTATGAACTTGGGCGACACTCGCCGCAGCAACTGGTACTGTATCAAATTCTTGGAATATGTCGCCCATCTGTCTGCGTAAGTCACACTCAATTGTCCTTACAACATCATCGAATGAAAACGGCGGCAGGGCATCACACAGACGGAGTAGGTTCTTCGCGACGTCTTCCCCCACTATATCAACCCTGGAGGCAAGGAACTGACCAAATTTTATGAACGTCGGACCCAGGCTTTGCAGCAGCAAGTATATCCTCTCTGCGCGGGTCTTTGAACGCAATCTGAGTGACAAGAAACCTGTATATGGGAGGACGCCATGGCGCAAAATAGCCGCCACTATACCCAGCATCCTTACACAGCTCTCTATTACGCTAAACATTATTCGGAAACACGCTCAGAGATTTTGCGTTTTCTGTGATTTCCTCAGGCGTACCTTCGCAGCGTATTGAGTGGTTTACACAAATAACCCTGTCAGAACATGACATCACGCAGTGCAGATCGTGCGATGTCATTAGGATGCTCATGTTGCACTCCGCAATCAACCGCGCAATCAACTTGTAGAAATTGTGCTTCGCTTCAATGTCCATACAGCTTACAGGCTCGTCCAAAATGATAAGATCAGGTTTCATCATCAGACATCTAGCAAGAAGTACCAACTGGGTTTCGCCGGCGGATAGCTCGGCCACTTGCCGTTTCAACAACCGCGCAACATTAACGTATTTCATTGAGTCTTCCAAATCTGAGACTGCACGTTTCCCCAGGTAGGTATGCAGAAGAAAATATTCGACCGTCATGGGCATAAGACGATTGATCTTGATATTCTGAGGCAGATAGCCCATTCCCAATTTACCAAAATAACGCACCGTGCCCTTGTATGCCTTGTTTATCCCCACAAGGATACGCACCAATGAAGTCTTGCCGCCCCCATTTGGGCCCAAAATCGTTACGATTTCTCCAAACTTTACCGAAAAGCTGACGTTATCTATAACCTTTTTATCTTCGTAAAATAGTGTTAGACTATCGGCCGTGAGTATCGCGCGCTTTGATGAGACTCTCGATTCTCCTCCTTTTATTGCGGGCTGCCTGAAATGCTGGTGATTAGACGACATGTGATCTCATTCATGGTAGCGCTCACAATGCTGCTGCCGGTAGCAGGATATACCGTTCCAAGAGTAGCTGCAACCATAAATCCCGTATATTTCCTGATAAGCGCAGTAGCGCATGGAGTAGTAGAGCCCTCGTTGCCCACAACCGGCGCATCGTGCGTGCACGATTGTGTGCTCAAACCCTCTGACATGGCAAAGCTAAACTCCTCAGATATAGTTTTCTACATAGACGACAGGCTAGAGTCCTTCGTTAGAAGGCTGGATAATAAAGCAGGCAGGAGGCTCGTGAAACTTTCGGACGACGTAAAGTTGCTGACAGAAAGAGCCGTTGATGGCCGTTCCACGCATGACAAGGACCTGCACATATGGCTAGATCCAGATAACGCCAGCAAAATGGTACAAAAAATTTGCACGGTCCTCTCTGAAGAGGATCCAGAAAATGCCCATATCTACAGGCAAAACGCAGAAGCTGCGCTTGCAAAGATAAGAGACATGGTTGGTAGAATCAGCGCAGTTCTGGCACCCATAAAGGATACGCCGTATATGGCAGAGCATGATGCTTACCAATATTTTGACAGGTACTTTGGGCTGAACTTCGTGGCCGCGCTATCTGGTAGTGGGCACACAGTTAGTGTCACCGCAAAGGGGCTGTCGTTCGCAAAAAGGGCTGCCAAGCAGCATGAGGTGCGGTGTATTTTTACTGACCCATTGCATAGCGCATCTCGTTACAGACTTGTAAGTAAGAAAATAAAAATATGCGCACTAGATCCGCTTGGGCGCAATATCCAGGGCACAGACGGGTACTTTGAGCTGATGGAGACAATTGCAAACAGTTTCCGAAGCTGCCTTCAGCAGCAACGTGATGACTAGCCTGCAAGCACCAACGCTATGCAATGATGTATCTGGAAGAGAGCGCCGCACGCAGTGTGCCCTCATCTAGATAATCTATCTCCCCCCCAAGTGGAATTCCACATGCAAGCCTCGTCACTTTGGCGTCGGTTCCTTTTACCAGTTGTGCTATGTAATGGCACGTTACTTGTCCGTCCATATCGTTGCTCGTCGCAACAATTACTTCCTTCACCCCATGTGTGCTGATCCTCTCTACAATTCCATCCAGATTTAAATCTTCAGGACCGATGCCAGAAAGCGCAGATAGTGCTCCCCCCAGCACATGATATACACCAGAGTATATTTTTCCGCGTTCAAAAGCCCACAAATCACCCAACTCCTCAACAACGCACATTATGCTCCTATCCCGACCTGTATCGGAACATATGGAGCAAGGGGAGGTAGTATCCAAATTATGGCAGACTGTGCACTCCTTAGTGTGCATTTCTAACTCTCTAATTCCAGCGGCAAGAGGTATCATTACGTCCTGCCTGTGCCTAAGCAAATGCAATACTATACGGCGCGAAGAGGCAGGCCCCAAACTTGGAAGCTTAGCAAAGAGATTTATGAGCTTAGCTATGTCCATATTAGTGCAAACACCTGCCTGAGGTGACACTTACTAGGGCACCTGGCACCAACACGCAGCCTGCCCTTAGAAAAAACCTGGGGCTACTCGGGCTAATTGTTGGACTCATCGTTGTTATGCACCAGCTTACCATCCTTCAACTCCTTCCGCAAACTGCGAATACCCTTTCCCAAATCACTCATAACCTGAGGCAACTTACCAGCACCGAATAGTACCAGGATGATTAGGAATATAAGAAAAATCTGCCACGGACCCAAACTCATATACGCAACCCTCAACAATCACAGCCTGAACAACAAAACCTTGCTCAGATCAAAAGATACAGATACCACATCACCAACTTCGGGCAAAACAGAACCCGCAAACTTCATCCAATACGCACAACCTTGCACTTCTATGTATACCATACTGTTGAAAAATCTTACAAGTTTCACCGTAGCAGGGATCCCTCCACTTTGCTGTAAAAAAATCGCCTCAGGCCGCATACATACAGCCACCCTACTGCCATCCGCAAACGCGCTTGCGTCAATGTCCCCAACTCCCACTACTGCAACTTTTCCATCACATACTACAGATTCGAAGTAATTTGACTTCCCAAAAAACTGTGCTAGTTGCGCATCTTTCGGGTTATTGTATATCTCACCCGGAGTGCCACACTGCACTATCCTACCCTCGCGTATCACATAGACCTTGTCCGCAACCTCAAGCGCTTCTTCCGGATCATGCGTTACTAAAAGGGTGGTTATACGTTCACGCCTTATTATGGACAATACGTCGGCCCTGATTTTGGATCGTAAAATGATATCCAGATTAGAAAATGGCTCATCCAACAGGATTATTTCTGGATTCTGGGCCATGGTTCTGGCAATTGTTACAAGCTGTTGCTGCCCACCAGAAAGCATGTGAGGGTATGCACCCTTGTGGCCATCCATACCTAGCAGGTGCAGCATGTGTAGCGCGCGCTGGATTTTTCTCTCCTTGCCTTGCTCTTTCACCGCAAATGCGACATTCTCCTCCACAGTTTGGTGATGAAACAGCGACGGATGCTGGAATACTAGCCCGACGTTTCTTTTTTCTGTGGGAATGTGCGTGTTATTCTGCG
Organism: Anaplasma ovis str. Haibei; assembly: GCF_002214625.1. Taxonomy (NCBI): domain Bacteria; kingdom Pseudomonadati; phylum Pseudomonadota; class Alphaproteobacteria; order Rickettsiales; family Anaplasmataceae; genus Anaplasma; species Anaplasma ovis. The sequence continues at coordinate 316,348 of NZ_CP015994.1, read as the reverse complement.
CATCGCTGAGTGCCTTTCCATTGACCATTATGACGCCTGTACGCAGCCTCTCCAGACCGGCGATTAATTTTAAGATTGTGGATTTCCCGCACCCAGACGGGCCAAGTAGGCATATAACCTCCCCCCTGTTTCCGGAAAAGTGATCAACGCTCAGCAGGAAATCTGTTTTCCTGTATTTATGCGACACATTATCGAGTCTCAGTCCTTCCACAACAGTATTACCGCTGACGCTGCCACAGCCATGGTACCACTCACTGCACCTATTCACAAGTGCGCGCAGGCCTTAGACAATACAAGCAATTCGAGAGCAGTATTGTATCAGCCAGTCACCCAAATATACCCAGCCAATCGGTTAGCTGCGCATAAAATGTCGCAGGAGCGATGGTTTTTCTCAGCATATGAGCTCTACCCTAATGTACCACAAAGGGCTCCCACACAACGCGAGAATTATAAAATTTTTACTACAAAACAGGGGTGTTGGACTTGCCAAAGCCAAAAATCCCCGCTGTGTGGCACAAGAAAATTAGGTAGGTACAGGTCATTGCAAAAAATAAAAAAAGGGGATAATCTACGACTCTAATTAATGTGTGATATGAGGCTTCCTATGGGTACTTTTATGCGTTTGGCAGCATTGCAATTTTTCTTCATATTGTGCTGCGCGTCAGCCGCACATGCTGTCGATGATGGCAAATATTTGAACCACGTGAACACCAGGGTTGATGTTGGCTCAGTCTCTGGTAACGTCGTACATGCTGCGGTGACGTTTGACGTCGAATCGGGGTGGCACATATGTGCTAAGGAGCCGGGGGATACCGGTATGCCGACTGTGTTCTCATTTGAGAGCGAAGAGGTGAAAGAGTATACCGTCCACTGGCCGAAACATTCTGAAATCGTTGATAAGGCAGCAGATAAAACTTTGAAAAGCAATGTGTACTCAGGCACCGTAGTATTCCCTATGAAGCTTGAGGTTGCCGAAGATGTAAGGCATGTCAAGCTCAACGTAAGCTTCGCGGCCTGTGGCCCATCTTGCGTACCCCAAAGCAGGGTTCTCACCATCAACGTGCCAGAGCAAGGCTTTGAAAATAGCGCCGTTCTTGATCTCATTGATGAGTGGAAAGACAGGTAAGTCGGTTATGCACTCAAGCCAGGGCGTTGTGCTTCTGGCTTGAGTGTGGTATTGATGCACGGTTTGTTCATGCAGTTGCCAGATGGCCAATACTCTATACTACTTCCCGCCTTGCCCCTTCTCCAGAAAGGTAAGGGTGTTCATGAGGGAAAAAGGGCTGGATTTTTCCCTGGTAGAGGAAAACCCCTGGAGGCGTAGAAAGGAGTTTGTAGAGATCAACCCGGTGTGCCAGGTTCCGGTGTTGGTCAATGACAAGAGCGTAATAGTTGATAGTCAGGCTATATGTGAGTACATTGAAGAGGTGTGTGGCGGTGAGCCACGCATGGGCAGGTCTCCTTACGAGCGCGCCAAGGTACGCAGGCTTGTCTACTGGATAGATTGTAGGTTTTACCACGAAGTCACAAGGTATGTAATCAACGAAAAAATCGCTAAACAGTATACCAAGCACGGCAGCCCACCGAACCCTAGTTTGATCCGGGCTTCCATGTCGAACCTGCAGTCTCACGTCAGATATATGGAGCACCTCATAGACACCAATGGGTGGCTTGCATCCCGCGAGTTCACCCTTGCAGACGTTGCACTGGCTGCACACATCTCGTTGCTAGACTACATGGGCATTTTTCCTTGGGATTTGAGCCCTACACTTAAGGAGTGGTACTCTTTGATAAAGTCTAAGCCGTCATTCTCACAGATTCTGGGAGACAGAATACCAGGTTTCGCGCCCCCTGTGCACTACGCACAGCTGGATTTCTGAGTGCGGCCGTGCATGAATTTGCTATACACCACACCAGCGTATCACGCAGCACCAATTTGGAGGCCATAGAGCTCGCCCAGGGCGGTGCTGCGGACGGCACGGTGGTCATAGCTGATGAGCAAACCTCGGGTGCCGGCAGGCGCGGAAGGAAGTGGCACTCCCCCAAAGGCAATCTGTACTGCAGTATAATCACCAGAAGGAGTGCACAGGTGGCGGCCCTGTCTTTCTTATCGTCACTAGCGGTGGGAGTAACTTTAGAACAGGTTTTCGAGGCACACAACTGCAGCGCACAAAAAGCTTTGATCCGGTATAAGTGGCCAAACGACGTAATAGTGGGTGGTAAGAAAATCTCTGGGGTACTGGTCACAACCAAGGTGGTCGGTGGCGAAATTGATTGGGCCGTGTGCGGCATAGGAATAAATATGTACGCCCCTCCCCCGTATGCGGCTTCGCTGCATGACCATATCCCAGAACTGACGCTATCGAACTTAGAGCTCCTTGACCTAGTGCTACAAAATTTCGCCAAACTCCTGGATGTCCTCGAAAACATGGGGTTCCCACAGCTACGAAACCTGTGGATGCGCAGAGGTCATGCCCCCGGAGACAGAATCCGCATCATAACCAACAATAACGCGGTAACAGAAGGGAAGTTTGTGAACATAAACACCCACGGAGCAATGGTGCTAGAGTCAGATAGTGGAACCCTTACTACAGTAGATTACGGAGAAATCCTGTAAGTATCACCATCTGGTAATGGTTTAGTCATACTTTTCCGAAAAATGTGCGCAACTCTTGTGAGTAGGAACTGGCCATGAAGGCCGATTTTCTGCACAAGCTTGCACAACGTGGTTGCGTGTATCATTACATTACTGTACACTGAGAGATGTGGTTTGCGGCTAGTTTGTGCTGGTGGTTGTGTGTGCAGCTGCTTAGGCTTTTTCCCACAATTTTTCCCTCCGGTGCCGCGTTTGGGCGCGTAATTAGTTAAGGTACTACGTGTGGTAGCAGACACGTGTGTGGGGGTACTACACATTGACAATACACCACATGTGTGGTACAATTCCGAGTTAGCCTGATGGTGCTGCGTGTGCAGTTTTGAGTATTACTGTAGAGTCACCCAGTCTCACCTCCGGTCCTCCCTCCAGGCTTCGGGGGGGGGAGCTAACCGGTGTTCAAGCCAGCAAACTAGCCACCGTAAACCATGCCAAAAAGGTTTGTCGACGCAACAGAACAGTCTCTTATAAAGCTGCTCCAGGAAACGATGAAGCAGCACAACCCCTGGACAGGACTCAAGGGGAAGGCCGTGGGGATATTGCGCGATATCACTATACCCAAACCGCGGGACGCGCACAATCTGTCCATATTTGTAACTGAAGATTTCCTCTCAAAAATCTCAAACACCTACGAGAGTGAGCACGTTGGGTCTGCATTCATGAACGTGTTGTCCCTGGCAGATGAGGAAGTTAGGGAGCACTATCTGCGGGCAAATCGTTCGCCGACGTTCGCCCGGATGCTTATAGAGTTCAGGAATGCACTCAAAAATGGATACATCACAAGCTCTCTCTCAGATCTTAGTACGTTCACTGACTTTATCGATAAGATAGTTGAGCTCTCAAAGGGCACTGACCACGAAATAACGTACGAAAAGGGCATGTTCGTCGATACCGTAGCGGACGTCATAAACCCACAAGAAGCACTAACCCCTATGGAAAGGGCGCTAGCCGTGTCGGACAATTCCGTAAGCGGCAAAATCAAAAAAATGACACAGAAGAAGGCAAAGTCCTCTACCGAGGAATTGGGTCTACGTCTTGGTAGTAACGGTGGCAGCGGCCGGGAAGACATAGGAAATTCGGCAGTTGAGATCTTAATTGGGAACGATTATAGGCTTCTCTCCCCCGACTGGTTGCTGATGCGATCATTAGCTATAGCATATCTGCTCAAAAGAAAGGAACTAGGGCTGCCTGTAGCTGAGAGATGCCCCGATCAGGAAGAGCTGGAAGATATGTTCCACCAGGAAAGGAAATGCGCGGCACTACTTTACGGGTGCGTGCTGCTCTCTACATACGTGGAGGAAATCAGGCAAGCGGCAATTGCAGCGTATGAGAAAGCTAACCCAAAGGTGTCAAAAATCCTGAAACTGTGTAGGAAGGTGTCCCAACACTCAGGAAAAATGCTGGTTGCATATACAGCAATAATGCTGTCATCACTTATTGCCACTGCAGCATCCGGAGGCGTAGGTGCGGGGGCGATAGCAGGTACCGTGCTCGGATATACAGCAGCTGGGGGCATGTTGGCGGCTAATGCTCCTCAGCTAGGGCTGCTGGCTGCGCAGGGTGTAAAAACTTTGGGTAATGCGCTGGGAGTCACCACTACGGGAGCTGCAGCTTTATCGGCAGAAGCGGCGGCGGCAACGGCAGCAGCTGGAACAGCAGTGGAATCCACAACCGCGGCAGCAGCTGGAGCAGGGGCAGCTACTGGAGCCACTTTTACAAGCCCAGTGGCATTACCTGCGACCGTCATAATGACGTTAACAATGTACATAACGTTCCCTAGAGTTATGTTTAGTGGATATGAGGGTGAGTGGATTCGTAAATATACGGAGTCAGACGGCGGCAAGAGGGAGTTTAAACCTCCAAGCATGTGGTCCCCCCTTATTGCGTCCATGGGGCTAAAACTAATCATGAACACGCTGCTTGGGTTTACCCCTCACATAAAGTATCCGCCCTTTACTGCCGCGTTAGGATGGAGTCTGTATCGGCTGTATCTACCACTCTCATTAATTGAACAACCATCAAAGGTTCGTAATGCATATGAGGTCGCTGTATCTGCAACTTCTAGGAGAGAAAAATCAAATTTTCCGTACAGCACCAAAACTACCGTTGCATGCTGTTTAATAGGCCTTGTGGTCGAGCTTGCGCTTCACGCTGCGGGTTTTCACCTTCCATCGGAAGTATCAATGGCCCTAAACTTCCTCGTAAAAACAGCGAGGGTAGCAGCGTGGATTGGGCCGGTTATACACGCGCGAAAACATGGTAAAACAGTCTACACCAGGGAGTTTGAGCAAATCTTTTGGACCGACGGTTTCAAGGCGCTTACTGCCCCCCCAATTTTGCTACTTTTCGAACTCGCGAGCGGATCCCCGGCCTTTAACACTGCAGTGTTAGCTGGGGACATTCTCATATCACTAATTCCGGACATTATTTGCGGTAACAAACTTGGGGCGCTGAACGTTACCTCAGGTAAAATCGTGGCCCTGGAATCATTGATGAGAACCGCCCTTAGCCAAAAGTCGATACTCGAGCTGAGTATTGCTATGGCAATGCAAGACGAGCCTTCAGTGGCTCAGGAACACATGCAAACCTTACTGGAAAAACATTTTGGCAAGGATAAATATCAAGACCTGGGGCTGGACATCAAAGTGGATGAGGACGGCACCAGAAATCTGAGCCTAGAGGCAGAACGCAAGTGGAGGACAGTTATAGAAAACGCGGTATCATCCAGTGAGGAGGAGGATGAAGAACTGAGTGCGGAACATATACAAGACTTAATAAAAGAGCTTGCAACCGTCTATAAGACGACTGACACCGGCAGCGCAAATCCCGAAGCTGAAGATGATGAGAAAGTTTTGCGCGCACTAGAATCGCAGCACCCATTCCTGGCAGTACTGAGGGGCTCGACCCTCACTGAGGAGCAGAAAGCGGCTATGAAGGATTCGGCTGATAGACTAAGCAAGCTTGACGCGAATACACGGAAGAAGATACAGTTAGCGTTGGACGACTTTGAAGCGGAGTACCATGACCGGCTCATAGCCACCATGACAGACAGTCAGCGTGAGATGTTGGCTCAAGTGGTAGACCAGTTGTTGAAGGAGATCAAGCTGCCAGACACACTGGACGCACAAAAGAAAGCAGAATTAGAGAAGTCAGTAAGGAGTTTTAGGGACCGCATTAAAGCTTGGGATGGTAACAAGAACCCTTGGGAGGGCATATCACCAAACCTTGATGTGTCTGACCTCAACAAGATTTTGGAACAACCTGAGCATAACCAGGAATTTCTGGACTTCTTTGGCGCAAATGAAGATGTACTTGACCCGTTCGGCCCCTCAGCATTCGACAGGCAATTTGTTGCCGGTACTAGCGCAGCCTCGTCATCAACGTGTGATGTGCTACTGGGCGGCCAGGGTTCCACACAAAAGCGTGCAACCCATGGGCCAAGGACGGTAGGTAAGGCACAGCCGGACAAGAGCCAGAAATGTGGCTCCGGAGGCAAGAAGTACGTTGAGGTTGCGGGAGAGATAGTCAGAGGAGACGGCAGTGGCAAGGCTACACCTGCAACTAAACAGCCAGGACGCGGTGGTGGGAGCGCAAAACCAGGAGATTGGGGAGACCTGGTCATGAAGATATTGGAAAGCGATGACGCCGAAAGGGAGGAAGCAATCGGGGCAATGCTGAGGGGAGAATTACCTCAGCAATCCGCACAGGGTGAGAGTCCACAAGCAGCAAAAGAGCGTGGTAGCCGGCAGGCGCGGCAAGAGACGTCGTTATTCTTTGGCGCGAAACCCGGCGAAATAGGTAAGGGTGCTGTACCCGGTGGTGAGGCTGCTGCAGACAGTACCGTTGCAGATGATGGCGAAGACATAGAAGGCCTGTTTAAGACACTGCTCACCTTGCCAAAAAAAATGAAGAATAAGAGCGATGCTGAGGTTGAACAGTACCTGAACAGCTTTTTACTTGGTCTTAATAGCGGGCATGGTAGCCGAGGTCAGGCACAGCAAGCGCCATTATTTGGCACACAATCCGGCAAAATAGGCAAGGGTGCTGTACCCGGTGGTGAGGCTGCTGCAGGCAGTACCGTTGCGGATGATGACGAAGACATAGAAGGTCTGTTTAAGACACTGCTCACCTTGCCCCACAAAGAAATTATGAGCAAGAGCGATGATGAGGTTGGACAGTACCTCCTGCAACAATTAGATCAGCATGGCAAGAATGAGCGTGGCGGTCAGGAAGCAGCGCGGGGGGCCCAATCAACAAACCGCAGCAGGGGTGCTGGTATAGAAGTGCTAGAGGGCGAGGAGCATGCTCTAAGCTTCCTCGGTGGCATGTCGAGCAGCCAAGCAGGGACAGTATTTGAATACTCAAACTCACAACAACCTACAGGGGGGCAACAGAAACCCTCACAGAAAAGCGGCGCTACTGGGCTGAAAAAGCCACAAATGGTAACACAGTCTAGCGCTGGCCACGTGGAGGAATTTGAGATCGAAATAGACAATCTCCCCAAGCACAATGCTGATGCAACCATAAGGGGCTTGAAACAACAAGATAGCAAAGTACGCGACGGGGAAGACAGCATCGAGCTTTTCTTCGGGGAGGACGAAGAGTTGTTTGTCGCAGGTAGCACCGGAGATTACAGTGAGAGTGTTTTCGCGCAATATTTAGCAAGCTCTGCGCCACAAAAATCTCGCGCAACGGCGGGAGCAAGACCAAAAACTTCGACCATCCGCAGCACTGCAGCAGCAGAAGCTTATGAGCGGCAACCATCATCCGCTGCACAGACAGCTCAAAGATTGCTGCAGAAAACAGCGGCGCGTCCCGCTGGCAAAGTGACCCTCGGCCAGCTTTGGGGTGACAGCTACGACTTTGATGCAGGACCAAGTAGAGTCATAACTGGCTCCTCTGCCGTGCAGCCTGGTGATCGCAGCAGTAGAGCAAAGTAGTAGTTTCTGGTTGGCCCCCTATACATACGCAACAAATTCGCGCATTTCGCCAACACCAGCCCTAGGGTTCGTCTTACCCTATTCGCCGTACGGTGTTCAATCTTGTTACACAATGTCGCCCCGTATGCGGTCAGGATTGTGTACCTTGCTTGAGATAGGTGCATATTCTCTGTGCAAGCTTCATGCTAATTCCTGGCACCTTACTTATTTCGTCGGCCCTAGCGCGTTTCACACCGTCTATTGAGCCAAAATATGTGATCAGAGCCCCGCGCCTGGCACCACCAACCCCCGGTATGGCGCACAGAATCGCGGATGAAAGGGTTTTATCCCTGCTACTTCTGTGGGAGGTAATCGCAAACCTATGTGCCTCATCACGTATTTTTCGCATGTATAGCATCAGTTTACTATTAGGATCTAGACATATCTTCCTGCCATCCGGTAGGTAAAACACTTCTTCCCCTGCATTACGGTTACTACCTTTAGCCATACACGCAAAGGGAATGCCCAAGTCACCCAGCACCTGAATGGCCGAAGAAATATGCCCCCTACCCCCATCAATGAGCACAAAATCTGGTAGTGCTAATGAGCTCTCCTCTCTGAACCTTCTGAAGAGCACTTCGTGCATCATTGAATAGTCATCCCCGTTGAGCACCGTCTGAATTTTAAACTTGCGATACTCCTTTCTAAGAAGCCCATCTTTGCCACAAACTACCATAACTCCAAACGGGTGTGTGCCAGAAATATGGCTGTTGTCGTACACTTCTATCCTCTCCGGGGGATTTTGAAGCCCAAAAAACTCGGCAAGCTCCTCCAACTCTGCTGGAAGCGCCTTGTCGCGTAATCTGCGATTAAGGGCCTCCATCGCGCCATTACGTGCTAGCCTTAAAAACTTCAATTCCTCATGCGACTTTGCAGTCAGAACATCAACTTTACGCGTTAATAGCTCCTCCAACGCGGTATTTATTATCTCACAATAGTCACTTACACAGTCCACATATACTTTACCAGGAGGATCGCTGTACACTTGTAGCATGAACATGCCCAACACGTCTGATTCACTTTCATAATTGCCGTCATCAACAAAATACGGCTGGCTACCGTAGCTTATGCCTCCTCGGAAGGAGATAACTTGCAAGCAGTATGTGCCATGGCGCCCGTAGATCGATACAAAATCAGCATCACACGACATCTCCGTCTGAAATGACACACACTCTTGAATGGATTTTAGAGCCTGCAGCCTATCACGGTAGACCATGGCGCTTTCATAGTCCAGATCATCACTAAACTTGCGCATAGAATCAAACAGCTCTCTCTGCAACTCCTTACTCTTACCCGTCAAAACCTTGTGCGCCATATGCGCAGATTTCGCATAATCCTCTTCTGAGATCTTGCGGGTACACGGCGCCGAGCAGTTGCGCATTTCATATTCGATGCATGGCCTATCTCGCGAGGCGAAAAAGTTGTCTGAACATGACCGAAGTTGGAATGCCCTTCTAAGCGCAGATATAACCAGCTTTACCACTAGTGACGATATAAAAGGACCGTAGCATTTTCCTAGCCCGACCTCCTTTCTCCCCCTATACTTGACAATGCGCGGGTATTTGTGCTTCGAAAGCAGAATGTACGGGTAGAACTTATCGTCCCTCATTATTATATTATACTTCGGCTTTAGAGTTTTGATGAGTTGCGCCTCTAGCAGCAGCGCTTCCGCTTCGCTTTGCGTTACTATAACATCCAGCTCGGTTATATGGCCCACCATCGCCAGAATTCTGTCTGACATCTGATTAAAATTGTAGTAGCTACGTAGGCGCTTTTGCAAATCCTTAGCCTTGCCCACATACAGAACTAGGCCGTTAGCACCTAGCATCTTGTAGACACCAGCAACATCACAGGGAATTGAACTGACGGCTCTCTTTACCGCATCACGCGCAATACGGAGCCTACCGGCCAGATTTTTTTTCAGCACAGACACAATTTACCAAAGCCACGAAGTCAAGTCTCGCGCTAACGACGCCAAAAATCAAGACACTATGCCACGTTTGGTAGCAACATCTTGACATGCGTGCAAAGCATCGCCACTGTACCCAACATAATGCGACAACAGCTATCGGCTACGTATAACGTGTGTGACAATTAATGCAATAGATGTAATAGACAGAAAAACCGCAGTAGCCCGCACTATGGAAATGGCAAACCCACGCAATGGGAACAACCCTGTATTATAGCTGATGCGTCGCACTGCAACAAAAGAGCGGGAGAAGGGGATCGAACCCTCGGCCCCAACCTTGGGAAGGTCGTACTCTACCACTGAGCTACTCCCGCAAAAACTGCGCAATGCGCGACCATGCAGCCTGGCAGACAAACCTACAAAAGCAATGAGCGGGAGAAGGGGATCGAACCCTCGGCCCTAACCTTGGCAAGGTTATACTCTACCACTGAGCTACTCCCGCAACTGCAGCGCTCAATGATAAATGAGCGCAAATTATGAATCAAGAAAATAAATTACTAAATTCAGCGCTTCATGGGCAGAGATGAAACATTGAATGGGAGACCGCGCCGAGCAGTATCACAGCACATAGGCTCTATATACACTACACACTCTTTGTGCAATACCACATCTTGGCTTTACCAGGGGCACCATACCAATCTGAGTGTGGCCACACAGTGCAGTTTATACCATGATCTTACCTAAGCCTGCTATGCTTGAACACCATACCAGCGGGCAATATAGCGCTATTTGCACGTCTAGCAGAATGTGTAAATGGCATATGTTGGCATATCGTATGTTATTGCAAAAGCTGCGGATCTGTTGCATTATTAACCTGTTAATCTTTTGGGCCCTGGCGTGATAGAGCGTTACAGTCTTCCGGAAATGGTTGAAATCTGGGAAGAGAAAACAAAGTATGAAATTTGGATGGCTATAGAGGTTTTGGCCTGCGAGGCCCAAGTTAAGTTGGGGGTCGTCCCTAGCCACATACTAGATGGTCTGCGCAACCTTGAGGGCAACTTCGACATACACAGGATCCAAGCCATAGAGGCGGAAGTAAAGCATGACGTTATAGCGTTTTTATCCTACGTCGCAGAGTCCTCAAACACAGACATAAGATATCTGCACTATGGTATGACCAGTTCTGATGTGCTAGATACATGCCTTTCGCTGAGGTTAAAACGGTCCTGTGACATTCTTCTGAAAAATATTGAAGAAGTCATGCACGCGTTGGAGGCAAGATCAAAAGCAACAAAATATCTATTGTGCGTCGGCAGGAGCCACGGCGTGCACGCAGAGCCGATAACATTCGGGCTCAAGCTCGCAAGGTTCTATGCCGAATTCGCGCGTAATTACCAACGTTTGGTGAGCGCGCAGCAAGAAATATCAGTGTGCAAGATCTCCGGCGCTATGGGCAATTTTGCCCACCTTGATCCATCAGTGGAAGAATATGTAGCACAGAAACTGGGGTTGGTACCTGAAACTATAGCATCCCAGGTGATACCGCGGGATCGGTATGCGGTACTTTTTGCAATCTTCGGTGTGATAGCCTCCTCGATAGAAAGAGTCGCCACGGAACTCCGCCATTTACAACAAACGGAAGTTTTGGAGGTGGCTGAACCGTTTACGTCCGGGCAAAAAGGCAGTTCTGCTATGCCGCACAAAAAAAATCCCATTCTGGGTGAGAATTTGACTGGCCTATCCAGGATGGTGCGCAGCTATGTTATTCCCGCTATGGAAAATGTTGCATTATGGCATGAGCGCGACATTTCCCATTCTTCGGTTGAGCGGTTCATAGCACCAGATGCCTGCATAACTCTGAACTTCGCGCTTGTGCGCCTAGCCGGTGTTTTACGTGACATGAAAATTGATGAGGAGAGGATCAAGGCAAATCTGAACTCTTCCAAAGGCGTGTTGCTTTCGCAGCGTGTTTTGTTAGCGTTAGTAGATGCGGGTATGAGCAGAGAAAGTGCGTATAAGGTAGTACAAGACAGCGCCATGGATACCTTGAACAATGGCAGCAACTTCATAGATAATGTGAGGACCCACAAGCTTCTTGAAAAGATCACGCCAGGAGTTTTAGACTCACTTTCCAACCTTGATTACTACACGCAACACGTTGATTTCATATTCGACAAAACGTTCGGCAAAAAGCATAAGTAGCAGATCGCACCACATATATGGGGGGCATGGCTACCAGTCAGTGAATCTCTACAGCGGCACGGCATTCCCAAATGTACTCTAAAACACAAGCAAAAAGGAATGTGCTCGTCCAGTGCGTGGCGCCCAACTGGCACGTGTTAGTTAGATCCCACACGTGAGCATCAGGAAGTTAGAAGGAAACCGGAGTTTGTCGCTATAACTAGGAGGCTAGGACAGCGTAGCGCCGCGCATTACTAGTGTATTTTTCTGGAAGCAGCTCGCTAGGCCACACAACGGATCTAAAATTCCTCCCATACACAACAAGAAAAGCCGATAGGGCGGAAATGCGCACAGCTCCCGGCTGTCTCTGGTGCGTAAACCGCAACCATCGGGAAGACTAGCGCGCACGCACAGAACACCGGTGGCAGTTCCACGCAACAAAGAAATGTACACGAACAAAAAATCCGGCTCCCCCGCACAAAAATCAAACATCCCTATTGACTAAGGGAAGCACTCCGGCTACAATGCGGGTAACCTGATTAAGAAATTAATTGGGCAACTGGGGCTTTGTTCTACGGTCAATGCATAACCATTAGGTAACACACACACACTTTATCTTAGTAGAACAAAGCCACCTAAGCTCCCCGCTTGGTGGTAATTCTACATACTTCACCAAGGAATCGCAAGTGTTTTTTGTTGGTGTGTGCCCTTTCGGCTACTCACACGCTGGTGTTGTGTTATAAAAGCCTCACCCAGAAATGTGCGCGGCGTACCTGGGTCAGCTCCGGAAATTTTAAACTTAGATTACTCACAACTACCCTGCACCAGCGGAGTTTTTACACCTACATTCCTACGGGTGGCACAGACTTATGTGTTCATGCGTTACGCAATAGCGCTGTGTACGTAAGTAATATCGAAATGCTACTAGTAAGCCGGTTGATCATTTCTCGTGGCAAGATCTGCACGCACACGGGGCCCTGGGGCAGTGACGTTGCGAGCCCAGATAATAGCCATGTGTTCATGTATTCCGCAGCAGCATGAAACTTGTCTAACTTTTGGCACCAAATCCTGGATGAGCAGTACAAACGCAGTGAGTGTCTCGAAACAAGTGATGGTGATAACCGATTTGAAGCTGGTCTTAGAACATGTTTGGAATACTGCAACAATTCGGGGTCCTAGAGCGATAACGTCACAAGCCTGGATCACAGTAGACTTAAGGAGAGATCAAGGCTGTCACACTTCCCTGCTGTAGGCATTTTTAAATTCCAATGCACTACGGCAACTCCTGCAAAAAGCCGCAACGAGCGTGCGTAAAGCAATACCGAAATGCTACTAGTAAGCCGGTTGATCTTTCTCGTGGCAAGATCTGCACGCACACGGGGTCATTCGCTGTCCTAGCATGCGGCATGGATCGCAGCCACAAACACCGGTGCAGACAACGCGCTGCATCATGCTCACAACACGCGCAGCGCAACACTCTGACTAAAAACGGATTCGGTAGGCCACCAGCCGCGCGGCCAAACTTGCCCACACACCGCGCGGTGCCAACACGCACAAGCGTACGTCCCTACTTCTTGAACAGCCCGGCCAGTACTTGATTCATGCGATTCGCAAAGTCAACCGCGCTGTTGACCTCTTCACCCTCTATGATGCAGGCTTGATCGAACAGGATGTGCACCATGTTTTCCAGCAATTCGCTCTCCCCGTTGTCTTTGTATTCCCTGAGCAGCCCACTTAAAACGGGATGCTTTATATTGAGCTCAAGTATCCTACTACCCTTATAACTAAGCTGCTTTTGCTCCCTCAAGAATCTCTCCATCCTTATGTCCAGCGCGTGCTCCGGCACGGCAAGACACACGAGGCTAGTAGTGAGCTTACGCGAAACTTTGATATCACTAACAGAATCCCCCAGCACTTTTTTCATGTAAGTGATAAAGGCATCCACATTTTCCTTCTGCTGTGCGTCGTCAGCGTCCTTCTTCTCCTTTTTCTTCTTCTTACCTTGGTCATCACTTTCGGTGAACTTCTCTAGGTCACTCTCGTCCACACGAGTCACAGACTTAAACGGCACCCCCTTGTATTCGAGCACCACACTGGTCCAAAAATCATCCACCGGGTCCACAAGCAGTACCACCTCAATCCCATTACTGACCATTCCCTCTATTTGCGGACTACGCATTGCAGATTCAAGGTCATTTCCAGACAGATAAAAAATGTGCTCCTGCCCGGGCTTCATCCTGGATATGTAATCCCCCAGACTTATAAGCTCCCCTTCCTTGCTGTTACTGCTGTAAAACCTGCACACAGAGAGGATAGCCTCCCTAGATTCGGTGTCCATTGCCTCACACAGACCCTCCTTGAGTACTGGGCCGAAATTCTCCCAGAATGTTTTGTAACTTGCCGGATCACTGTCTGCCTTCTTTCGGAGTGAGGTAAGCACCTTTCTGGTCACAGAGGCCTTGATCTTCTCGATTACCGTGCTGTTCTGCAAAGTCTCCCTGCTAATATTCAGCGGCAAGTCGGACGAATCAATCACGCCCCTCAGAAACCGTAGATACTGTGGAATAACCTGCACGTTATCTTCAGTGATGAACACCCTATTTACATACAGTTTTACGGAACACCGCCTGTCCGGGTGAAACAAATCGAATGGCTTCACAGAAGGAACATACAGCAGATTTATGTATTCTATAGTTCCCTCATTCTTATTGTGTATTACCATCCATGGATTGCTACCTATGTGTGAAATGGAGCGAAAAAACTCCATATGTTCGCTTTCAGAAACCGCATCTTTCGGCTTCGTCCATATTGCAACCCCACTATTTAGTTTTTCCTCAGTGCCGTCGCTTGTTATTAGGTATATAGGGTAACCGACATGGTCGGAGTATGTGGTCACTATGTGTTCAATGCGGAACTTATCGAGAAAATCGTGTTCGTTTTCCCTGAGTGTTAGGATAACTTTGGTGCCCCTGCTTACATCTCCATCAATCTTCGATACAGAAAAGACGCCGTCTCCCGAAGACTGCCACCTATAGCCTACCTTCTCTCCAGCTTTGCACGATTCCACAACAACATTAGTAGCAACCATGAACACTGAGTAGAACCCAACGCCAAACTTCCCGATCAAGTCACACCCCTGCGCCTTGTCGCCTTTTAATTCCTCCAAGAATCTCTGGGTTCCAGAACTAGCAATCGTCCCCAGATTATCTATCAGCTCCTTGCGGCTCATCCCTATGCCGTTGTCCCGAATAGTAAGCTCTCGCCTATCTCTGTCTACACTGATAACAATCCTCAGCTCTTCTCCCGCCTCCATAAGGCTTTGGTCAGACAAAAACAAATACCTGAGCTTGTCACAGGCATCAGATGCGTTCGAAATAACCTCGCGCAGGAAGATGTCCTTATTAGTGTACAGGGAATGCACCACAAGACTAAGAACCTTGCCTACCTCGGCGCCAAATTTCAACTCCTCAATGTCCCCATAGTACCGCTCTACTCCAACCAATCCAACAATCCTACTCTACCTAACCACTAGGTACGAATTTTTCAAGCCCTAACTCACATAAAATCTAATCGCCATAAACTCTCAATAGGCTCTCCACGCTACTCCTGACCTCCGGGCTAGAAGCAGTGTCCCCCAATATCTCTCGCATAATACTCACGGCATAGTTCACGTCATTGCGCCTAAGTTGCAGCACCACCAGAGCCTCCTTCGCTGAGGACTTGTATACCCCATCCTTACTCGAGGCAAGTTGCATAAGCTTGCTCTCAAGCTCAGGACCAGTCTCACCTAGACTCATAGACAAAATAACGCTCAAATACTCAGCCAACTCTCTCAGCTCACGGGTAAGCCCCTTAACCGCAGCCAGTTCCGTGTACACGTCGCGCGCGGCAGCCACGTTCTTCTTATCCTTCACATAGGAATGCGCTAACCTAAACTTTGCCAGATGGGCGCCTGTACTTCCACCACGTGATGCCTCCTCTAGGCTTTTCATACCCTCCTCACCAGTGCCCTTTAGCGCAAAGTACACCGCGTCACCACTTCGTTCAAACATTTCTTCACGACGATTCTCAAGTAGGAATGCAGCCCCGGAGGCGCCCAGCACAAGCAGCACGAGGACGATCACTAAACCCCTAAACCTGACGAAAAACCCCCTGACAGCTTCCCTTTCCATTACCTACACCAAACACATGCCCCGCCGATAGTACTGTAGTGACACCTATTCTCGTAGTCAAGGTTTTGGTGGCATCCGTGGCACACTATTCACCGCCTGGTGATATAGGACTTCGTGCCACCACACTTGCGCCACAGCAACAAATTACAAGAGGCGCGGGTCTAGCCAGTATTACGCGAACTTAGAAAATAAAACCGCAACAATTTGGGAATAGCCAGCTACAGTACGGAGAACAGGTGCAGCAGAATTGGGAGCACCCCGTTGCAGATCTAACCACGCACAACCACACCGGAACTGGCACAGCCAGCAATAAGACTCGTAATGCCAAACGCTAATTTTGCGACCATTGATCGCGGCTATGGCACAGGTCACTAACAACGCACTTATTGCACAGGGGAGCGCGCGCCTTGCACACATATCTTCCATGTAACACTAACCAGTGATGGGCATACAGCTTCCACTTCTCTGGTACAACCCTGTTAAGCGAATTCTCCACTCCTAGGACAGTACTCTCCTTGACCAACCCTATTCTATTGCTAACCCTAAAAACGTGGGTATCAACCGCAATAGCAGGAATGCCAAACGCAGAATTCAAAAACACACTTGCGCTTTTTCTGCCAACCCCGGGGAGGTCAGTCAAAGTGGTAAAGTCCCTTGGTACCGTGCCGCCATGATCTTTCACAAGTATCTCACTCAGCTGTATTATGTTCTTTGCCTTGGAGTTGTACAGCCCTATACTGTTTATATAACCCTTCAGCCCACTCTCCCCCAAGGCCAGCATCTTCTGAGGCGAATCTGCCACGTCAAACAGCTTATCTGTGATTTTATTGACACTGACATCAGTGGTACGTGCGGACAGCACTATGGCGACCAGCAGGGTGAATTCATTCCGGTACCGCAACTCTATACGTGGGTGCGGATTGTCCTCTGAAAATCTACTGAAGAGCAAATCAACGTCTTTCATTGTTCTTCATCACCCGCAGGCCGCTCTTCATCTTCTTCCTTGCTACCATCAACTACGGTAGCCACGGACACAACCCTTTCGCCTTTTTCAGTCTTAAACAGAGTGACACCCTGAGTGCTACGCCCGACAACCCTGATATCAGTCACCGCTATACGAATCAGCTTGCCTTTGTCAGTAATCAACATAACCTGATCGGTCTGGGAAACGGGAAAGCTGGCAACCACATTGCCGTTCCGCACTGTCGTCAAAATATTGACAACCCCTACTCCGCCCCGTGAGGTGATACGATACTCGTACGCGGATGTTCTCTTTCCAAACCCATTCTCAGTGACTGTTAATATAAACTGTTCGCTGCGCGCCATTTCCAAAAATTGCTCCCGCTCGATGGCCTGCTCCTCGAGCATTCGCGCGACCTCACCACTGACTTCACCGCTCTGGGATGCGGCAACTCTGGCTTCCACCGGGATCCTCAGATAAGATTCCTTGAGCTCAGAGCTCGCCTCTATGCCATGCAACACAGACATGGAAATCACTTGATCACCCGTAGAAAGCCTGATGGCCCTAACCCCATCTGACGTCCTACCACGGAACTGCCTAACATTACTAACGGCAAATCTGATGCTTTTACCCAACCTACTGGAAAGCAGCACATGATCTGCATGCCTGCATACGTGTGCGGATATCAACTGGTCACCAGGAGTCAGAACCATAGCGATTTTCCCACTCGATGGTACATACTGAAAGTCCGACAACGCATTACGCCTTATGTTACCAGAGGCGGTTGCAAACACTACATCAAGGTTTGCTATGCCTACTTCGTCATCACAGCTGGGAAGCGGCATTACACTGGTAACAGTCTCCCCATCAGAAAGCGGAAAAATATTCACCAGGGATCTACCGCGAGAACTGGGCTCACCCAGCGGAAGTCTGTACACCTTTAACTTGTATACCTTACCCACGTTGGAAAAGAACAGCACGCTGGTGTGGGTGTCCACCACAAACAGCTTGGTGGTAACGTCCTCTTCCTTTACCCCCTGAGCCACGCGCCCCTTACCACCGCGCTTTTGCGCCCTATAGTTAGATAGTTTCACGCGTTTCACGAACCCATTCATGGTAACCGTGACAACCATTTCCTCCCTCGGGATTAGGCTTTCCGCGTCAATCTCATCAACAGATTGCTCTATGGCCGTGCTTCTAGGTTTGGCAAGCTTCGCCTTCGCATCCAGCAACCCTTGCTTGACTACATCCATCAGCAAGGAATCCGTACTCAAAATTTTGGTATACTCGGTGATCAGGGCAACCATGGATTCCAGTTCTGCCTCTAGCTTGTCTTTCTCAAGCCCGGTAAGGCGCTGTAGCCTCATCTCCAGGATGGCTTTTACCTGAGGAACGGTCAGCTGGTACATCCCTCCCTCAACAACACCGGTGCTGTCAGACACCAACTCTATCATGTTTTTGATATCTGTAGAGGGAGACCACCTACGCTCCCGCAGCGCAGCAGAGGCCTCAGCACCGTCCTTTGAGGATTTGATAATCGAGACAACTTCATCAATATTCAACACCGCAATATACATCCCTATGTACAGGTGTGCTTTTTCTCTAATTTTCCTTAGCCTGAACCTCGTCCTACGGACTATAACTTCTTTTCTGAAGTCAACAAACGTGGCGATAATCTCGGGTAAGGACATAACCCGGGGCTTGTTATTCTCCAGCACAAGCGTATTAATACTAAAACTTGTGCGAAGGGGCGTGAGCCCCAAAAGCTGATTGAGTACAACTTGGGAATCCACCTGCCGCTTGAGCTCTATTGCGACTCGCACGCCAGATTTGTTAGACTCATCACGAAGATCGGCAACACCCTCTATCTTCTTCTCCTTGATGAGCTCATGAATCCTCTCAACAAGCTTTGCCTTGTTAACCTGATATGGGATCTCATCAACAATAATGGCCTGCCTGCCAGAGGGCAGCTCCTCCGTATGCGTTCTACCACGAATGACTATGGTACCCCTACCAGAAGCAAAAGCAGACCGGATCCCGGCATCTCCCATAATAACCCCACCGGTTGGGAAGTCTGGCCCGGGAATTATGGCCATTAATTCGTCTAGGGTTATGTCAGGACGCTCTATATACGCCACACATGCGTCAACAACCTCACCCAGATTGTGTGATGGAATGTTCGTGGACATACCGACAGCAACCCCACCCGCACCATTAACTAGCAAGTTCGGGAACTCAGCAGGTAGTATTACTGGCTCTTCCTCATTCTCGTCATAGTTAGGGCGAAAATCCACGGTGTCTTCATCAATATCGCTGAGTAGAAAGTGCGCGGCCTCAGACAACCTGGCTTCCGTATACCTCATGGAAGCGGGAGGATCCCCATCTATAGAACCAAAGTTTCCCTGGCTGTCAATAAGCGGAACCAGGAGAGAAAAATCCTGAGCCATCCTCACCAGCGCGTCATAAATGGCGGTGTCAGCATGCGGGTGATACCTACCCATCACATCACCCACAACGCGGGCAGCTTTTTTGTAGGGCTTGTTGTGGTCATACCCTGACTTGTACATAGAGTACAAAATTCTTCTATGAACCGGCTTTAAACCATCGCGGATATCAGGTATCGCCCTGCTTACAATTACGCTCATGGCGTAAGAAAGGTATGAGCTTTCCAGCTCTTTCTCTATGGAAACCGGTAAAACGCCCCCGCTCATCTGGACAAGGAACACCACAATCTACAAGACCACCCATCTTAGTTCCCCGAATCACCGAGGTCAAGGCAATTGTTTGCAAGACACGCACCAAATTCAAGTCTGAAATGTGCCTGGCAGCCCTAGCGAGTAGCACCTTGTGGCCTGGTTGCCGTGCTGCGCGACACCTTACCGGTGTGACGGGGCAGTGCGGATAACAATGCCCGGTGACCCACCAACCATAACGCGCATCTTAAGCACACCCCCAAACAAACTACATGGTTTAAAGTCGCGGATAGGAGCTAGCCACGCGGCAAAAGAACCTTGGTATCCAAACAAGGGGGAGGGCTTTATCCACCTCCCCCTTTCACCCATGAGCATTCGCTAGGCGTTATAACCGAAGAATGGAACCCTGTACCTGTCCCACAATCGAGACGCCACCATCAAGCAACGATCGTGGACCACCTGCACCAGCAAGAGCTCGGTCATCGCCATCATGAGTGCTCTGCCGGCCGGCAACTGCTTTACTACTACACAGCTTGACCAAATTACACACAGCACGCCTTTGAAGCGGTGTTAGAGCCTGGTCACTACCTGTACCAGCTAGAGTTGAAGTACTTGCATGTACCTCTGTACCATGTCCACTACCTGTACCAGCCAGAGTTTGGTCTATGCCACTTGTACCTGTGCCAGCTCCTGTACCATCAGTACCACTTGATCTCTGACTTAACCCTGTACCAGCATAACCAGCAGCCAGAGTTTGGTCTATGCCACTTGTACCTGTGCCAGCTCCTGTACCACCAAGAGTTGAAGTACTTGCATGTACCTCTGTACCATGTTCACTACCCGTACCAGCAGCCAGAGTTTGGTCTATGCCACTTGTACCTGTGCCAGCTCCTGTACCATCAGTACCACTTGATCTCTGACTTAACCCTGTACCAGCATAACCAGCAGCCAGAGTTTGGTCTATGCCACTTGTACCTGTGCCAGCTCCTGTACCATCAGTACCACTTGATCTCTGACTTAACCCTGTACCAGCAACACTCTTCGCATCCAAAAACAAACATCCGACTGTCTTGGATAACCCTCCTAAGTCACTCAGCACCTTACGGGTAAACTCCTGTGTCTGCGCACTATCCGGACTGTAATATCTACTGATACGTGCAACAGTGTCTCTCAACGCGCCAAGAGCAACATTGGCCTCTTGTACCTCACGCTCAAAAACCACTGCAATCTGGTCTTCGATTTTAATTTCGCGAAGTTCGACTTGTAGTTCCGCACTGTCGCGCTCTGCTTTATTCGCAGCAATATTAGCCAGCTTCCGCACCAATGAACCAAGTGCTGTCCTAGCAAGTTCAGTATCATCCCGATGCTGCGCATAAGGAGGTATTTTATCACCATTAACAGACTTCAGATTACCAAGCTCTGCAAACTCACACTCAATCCAGCCTTTAATGACGGCAAGTGCTTCAGCAACGTTATTGGGCATTATCGTATAGGGAGTACTTGCACCATCAGTACCACTTGCATGTACCTCTGTACCATGTCCACTACCTGTACCAGCCAGAGCTTGTTGTGTTTGTCCAATCGACACCCCATCAAGTACAGACGATGGAACTACACACGGTAAGCTGGCTAAGGAATCCATACCTCGAGGAGGAGTGCCATGCCACCAAACTGCGGCATTACCGGAAGGAGACAGCACATCTCTGCAGGGGTAGGTATTAGCGTTGGCAGCAACACTCTTCGCATCCAAAAACAAACATCCGACTGTCTTGGATAACCCTCCTAAGTCACTCAGCACCTTACGGGTAAACTCCTGTGTCTGCGCACTATCCGGACTGTAATATCTACTGATACGTGCAACAGTGTCTCTCAACGCGCCAAGAGCAACATTGGCCTCTTGTACCTCACGCTCAAAAACCGCTGCAATCTGGTCTTCGATTTTAATTTCGCGAAGTTCGACTTGTAGTTCCGCACTGGCCTGCTTTGCACTGTCGCGCTCTGCTTTATTCGCAGCCAGAGTTTGGTCTATGCCATCAGTACCATGTTGGTCAGTACCACCAAGAGTTTGGTCTGTATTACCACTACCTGTACCACCAAGAGTTGAAGTACTTGCACCATCAGTACCACTCGATCCCTGACTTAACCCTGTACCAGCATAACCAGCAGCCAGAGTTTGGTCTATGCCACTTGTACCTGTGCCAGCTCCTGTACCAGCATAACCAGCAGCCAGAGTTTGGTCTATGCCACTTGTACCTGTGCCAGCTCCTGTACCACCAAGAGTTGAAGTACTTGCATGTACCTCTGTACCATGTTGGTCTGTACCTGCACCATCAGTACCACTCGATCCCTGACTTAACCCTGTACCAGCAGCCAGAGTTTGGTCTATGCCACTTGTACCTGTGCCAGCTCCTGTACCATCAAGAGTTGAAGTACTTGCATGTACCTCTGTACCATGTTGGTCTGTACCTGCACCATCAGTACCACTCGATCCCTGACTTAACCCTGTACCAGCATAACCAGCAGCCAGAGTTTGGTCTATGCCACTTGTACCTGTGCCAGCTCCTGTACCAGCATAACCAGCAGCCAGAGTTTGGTCTATGCCACTTGTACCTGTGCCAGCTCCTGTACCACCAAGAGTTGAAGTACTTGCATGTACCTCTGTACCATGTTGGTCTGTACCTGCACCATCAGTACCACTCGATCCCTGACTTAACCCTGTACCAGCAGCCAGAGTTTGGTCTATGCCACTTGTACCTGTGCCAGCTCCTGTACCATCAAGAGTTGAAGTACTTGCATGTACCTCTGTACCATGTTGGTCTGTACCTGCACCATCAGTACCACTCGATCCCTGACTTAACCCTGTACCAGCATAACCAGCAGCCAGAGTTTGGTCTATGCCACTTGTACCTGTGCCAGCTCCTGTACCAGCATAACCAGCAGCCAGAGTTTGGTCTATGCCACTTGTACCTGTGCCAGCTCCTGTACCACCAAGAGTTGAAGTACTTGCATGTACCTCTGTACCATGTTGGTCTGTACCTGCACCATCAGTACCACTCGATCCCTGACTTAACCCTGTACCAGCAGCCAGAGTTTGGTCTATGCCACTTGTACCTGTGCCAGCTCCTGTACCATCAAGAGTTGAAGTACTTGCATGTACCTCTGTACCATGTTGGTCTGTACCTGCACCATCAGTACCACTCGATCCCTGACTTAACCCTGTACCAGCATAACCAGCAGCCAGAGTTTGGTCTATGCCACTTGTACCTGTGCCAGCTCCTGTACCAGCATAACCAGCAGCCAGAGTTTGGTCTATGCCACTTGTACCTGTGCCAGCTCCTGTACCACCAAGAGTTGAAGTACTTGCATGTACCTCTGTACCATGTTGGTCTGTACCTGCACCATCAGTACCACTCGATCCCTGACTTAACCCTGTACCAGCAGCCAGAGTTTGGTCTATGCCACTTGTACCTGTGCCAGCTCCTGTACCATCAAGAGTTGAAGTACTTGCATGTACCTCTGTACCATGTTGGTCTGTACCTGCACCATCAGTACCACTCGATCCCTGACTTAACCCTGTACCAGCATAACCAGCAGCCAGAGTTTGGTCTATGCCACTTGTACCTGTGCCAGCTCCTGTACCAGCATAACCAGCAGCCAGAGTTTGGTCTATGCCACTTGTACCTGTGCCAGCTCCTGTACCACCAAGAGTTGAAGTACTTGCATGTACCTCTGTACCATGTTGGTCTGTACCTGCACCATCAGTACCACTCGATCCCTGACTTAACCCTGTACCAGCAGCCAGAGTTTGGTCTATGCCACTTGTACCTGTGCCAGCTCCTGTACCATCAAGAGTTGAAGTACTTGCATGTACCTCTGTACCATGTTGGTCTGTACCTGCACCATCAGTACCACTCGATCCCTGACTTAACCCTGTACCAGCATAACCAGCAGCCAGAGTTTGGTCTATGCCACTTGTACCTGTGCCAGCTCCTGTACCAGCATAACCAGCAGCCAGAGTTTGGTCTATGCCACTTGTACCTGTGCCAGCTCCTGTACCACCAAGAGTTGAAGTACTTGCATGTACCTCTGTACCATGTTGGTCTGTACCTGCACCATCAGTACCACTCGATCCCTGACTTAACCCTGTACCAGCAGCCAGAGTTTGGTCTATGCCACTTGTACCTGTGCCAGCTCCTGTACCATCAAGAGTTGAAGTACTTGCATGTACCTCTGTACCATGTTGGTCTGTACCTGCACCATCAGTACCACTCGATCCCTGACTTAACCCTGTACCAGCATAACCAGCAGCCAGAGTTTGGTCTATGCCACTTGTACCTGTGCCAGCTCCTGTACCAGCATAACCAGCAGCCAGAGTTTGGTCTATGCCACTTGTACCTGTGCCAGCTCCTGTACCACCAAGAGTTGAAGTACTTGCATGTACCTCTGTACCATGTTGGTCTGTACCTGCACCATCAGTACCACTCGATCCCTGACTTAACCCTGTACCAGCAGCCAGAGTTTGGTCTATGCCACTTGTACCTGTGCCAGCTCCTGTACCATCAAGAGTTGAAGTACTTGCATGTACCTCTGTACCATGTTGGTCTGTACCTGCACCATCAGTACCACTCGATCCCTGACTTAACCCTGTACCAGCATAACCAGCAGCCAGAGTTTGGTCTATGCCACTTGTACCTGTGCCAGCTCCTGTACCAGCATAACCAGCAGCCAGAGTTTGGTCTATGCCACTTGTACCTGTGCCAGCTCCTGTACCACCAAGAGTTGAAGTACTTGCACCATCAGTACCACTCGATCCCTGACTTAACCCTGTACCAGCAGCCAGAGTTTGGTCTATGCCACTTGTACCTGTGCCAGCTCCTGTACCATCAAGAGTTGAAGTACTTGCATGTACCTCTGTACCATGTTGGTCTGTACCTGCACCATCAGTACCACTCGATCCCTGACTTAACCCTGTACCAGCATAACCAGCAGCCAGAGTTTGGTCTATGCCACTTGTACCTGTGCCAGCTCCTGTACCATCAGTACCACTTGATCTCTGACTTAACCCTGTACCAGCATAACCAGTACCATTTTGGCCAAGGCGAGTTCGTATCCTGTCCCTAAGCGCTCGAATCTGTGTTAGATCCTGGCCAGCTCCTGTACCACCAAGAGTTGAAGTACTTGCACCATCAGTACCACTTGTCATAACACACACTCCGAAACAATTTAAGGAATTAATACATACACGTACCATGAATGGTAGATGCTGTCAACTACATAGTGCAACTGCACGTCCGATACACCAAATTCCCTACTGCAGCGAATGTAATTGTTGTAGTTGGATTTAGAATTTTGGTAAGAGGAGGCGAAATCCCCCTTCCCTACCTTTAGCTAGCCTTTTGGCTAACGCGCAGCAACTCGCGCTTGTTGTGTTTGTCCAATCGAGGTGCCATCGAGTACGCCTCCGGGTGTTGTCGATGCGGTGGCGGTACTTTCTGCGCCTCCACCTGTGCTAGGTGCAGTACCCCCCTCACCCGTTGTGCTTCCTCCAGTGGTTCCCGTAGGTGCACCTTGTACCTGTGAGGAACTCCCGGTAGCGGCAGTGGACTGTCCCGAACCAGTTGACCGCTTTCTAGTCCCCTCAACAATGCAAATATAATTCTCAACAAAAACGAGTGTATTAGTATGTAGCTTTTCAAGTGCGTCACTCTCAATACTTCCGCACCCTGAATCACTGTGGTCCGTAATGGCCTTAAGCGCATCCTTAACATTAGCGGGTATTGTAGTGGGCTGTCCTGATACAGCGGACCTCCCGTTACCACTCTTGACAAAAATAAGTATATTGAGATGTAGTTTTTCAAGTGCTGAATTCTCAATAGTGAATTTTGAGCCACTCTTGCCTTTGTTATGCTCTGAAATAGCGTAGTCCGTAATGGCCTTAAGCGCATCCTTGAGCTCATTGGGTATTGTAGGTCTATGCCACTTGTACCTGTGCCAGCTCCTGTACCATGTCCACTACCTCCAGAATTTTGTTGTCCCTCCTTTGCCGTGATAGCTTCAGGCTTCGGCAAGGAAACTTCAGAGGTATTAGTACTTGTGTATGTCAGCTCTGGGTCTGTTGAATCTGTGGATTTTATTTTAACGGTCAGATCGCTGACTGTGTACTTGTCCTGTTCAATTGTAGGAGTAACCGTATACTGCACCTCTGCTTCTAGAGTACCAACCTCCTTATTATGAGTACCTCGTACGATGAAATTATGGTTCTCGGTAACTACTATTGATGTTACTTGATTAGGATCACTGCTTTTAGGTCCGGTAACACGCATGGATGCTTTTGCATCATTCCCTGCGACTGCTTCTATACTGGTTGGGGTGTCAATTGATGCCTTTATGAAATTAAGCAGGCCTTCACGCTTATCAGTTCCCCTACATAAGTATTTCGAACAGAATTCCCTAATGTTGCCAGCCTGTGCATTTCTACTGTTGTTACTATGATGCTTTCCAGCATTAATCAGACTCCAAGGATCTGGAACAGCATCACGCATCGCTTGGTCCGGTGCGCTCTTGAGTTTTAATGTGGCACTTGATCCTGTTGCATGCTGCACACTGCCAGATTGTATAGCACTTCCATCACCCTCGGTACTGGGGGATGGTGATGTAGCAGTTTCATTACCCTGGTCTACAGCTGTGGGGGATGGTGCAGCGCTCGATGGTGCTTGTACTGCAGCGCCCGCTGCAGATGTCGCCCCATGTGCCAGTGCAGTGTCTGCGCTTGTGGCTGTTGCAATTTTAGTAGTCATCTCACCAACGGTCCCCCCCCCCAACTCAGCGGGGTTATCACCACTCGGCATAACACACTCCGAAACAATTTAAGGAATTAATACATGCACGTACCATGAATGGTAGATGTTGTCAACCGCACACGGCACCATATACAACCAGCGCGGCGCCGCCGTTGTATTGGACGCGTACTTAGTTTTTATTGATTGTACATTCCCTTAGGGTTCATAATGGGGCATGTGCTTGTACCGGTGTTCTCGGAGCCTTAACACAGTATGGAACATTGTAACTGCCCCATAGATGATGCCCAGCACGCGTCAGAGTACGACTCCGAAGAAAGTTTCTTGCTGTCCCTTAACGAAGAGCAGAAGGAGGCTGTTTTGTGCGTTGATGGGCCCGTTCTGATCTTGGCGGGAGCCGGAACGGGCAAAACTCGTACTATAACCTCAAGAATGGGTTATATGATCAGGCGCGGGCTGGCGTTTCCCAGCCAAATCCTTGCAGTAACATTCACAAACAAGGCTGCGCGGGAGATGCTTGTCCGGGTCAGTGAGATTGTTGACACTACTGGCATATGGCTGGGAACATTTCACGCAATTGCAGCCAGAATACTCCGCAGTAATGCGGAGCGAGTCGGTTTAAGGAGAGATTTCACAATCATAGGCCCGGATGACCAGCTGCAGCTCATAAAAGCTATCGTGAACGACACGCACCCTGGGCACCCAGCGGAGGAATGCAAGAAAATGATGTATGCGATACAGAGGTGGAAAGAAAGGGGGCTGCTACCCGCAGGTGTTACAGATACGGAATTGCAAAAGTACCCAAATCTGGCGCGCGATGTGTATTATGAGTATCAGGAGCGGCTAAAGGCTCTGAACTGTGCCGACTTCGGCGATCTTCTGTTGTACAATGTATCGATGTTCAGCACCCATGCTGATGTTCTTTCTTACTACCAGGAGCAGTTTAAGTATGTGATGGTAGATGAATATCAAGACATTAACACAGTACAATACCTATGGCTCAGACTAATTGTTCAAAAACGTAAAAACATCTGCTGCGTTGGGGATGATGACCAATCTATCTATAGCTGGCGCGGAGCCGAAGTTGGAAACATACTGAGGTTCGCTGACGATTTTCCCGAAGCGAAGGTTGTTAGGCTGGAGTGCAATTACCGCTCAACCTCCAACATATTGCGCGCAGCCTCAGCGATTATCAACAACAACAAGTCTAGGCTGGGTAAAAAACTCTGGACCGCAAACCACGCAGGGCAAAAAGTTGGCCTCATGAAATTCTGGGATGGCAGGATGGAAGCGCAGTTTATCAGCGAATACATAAAAGGCTCCAGTGAGTACAGATTTGACGAAACCGCTATACTCGTCAGGGCTGGGTTCCAAACCAGAGTGTTCGAGGAGTATCTAGTAAGGTGCGGAATTCCCTACAAAATAATAGGTAGCACCAGGTTTTATGACAGGCAGGAGATAAAAGACATTGTGGCATACCTAAAGGTGGTGACCAATCCTAAAAATGACATAGCGTTTGAAAGGATAGTGAATAAGCCAAAGCGGCAGCTTGGCGCCTCTACAGTCGCAAAAATACGGGCATACGCCAGAGACAACAGATTGTCCCTGGTCGAATCCGGAGAGTCTATGATAAACTTTGGATTATTGCCGGAAAAGACCTCTGACACCCTACAAAAGCTGTTTAACAAATTTGAGTGCTGGCGTGAGGCTTTAGACACCGGCTCTCTAACGGTTGCAATGCAGTCTATAGCAGAGGGTTCTGGTTATATGGATATGCTCAAAGGTGAGGGGGATGCGGGCATATCAAAAATTGAAAACATTAGGGAGTTGTTTGCCGCCGTAGGGAGTTTTGAGAATGCAACTAAGTTTTTGGAGCATATAAGCCTGGTTACAGAGGTAGACTCGCTCGAGCAATCCAGCAACCATGTGTATTTAATGACTCTTCACGCGGCTAAAGGCCTTGAATTCCCACTGGTGTTCCTGCCCGGCTGGGAGGAAGGAGTATTCCCCCACGAAAAATCTATACATGACTCCACTGGAAATGCCCTGGAAGAAGAACGCCGCCTGGCGTACGTGGGCATGACCAGAGCACGAGAGCAGCTGTTCATATCCTGCGCTGCTGTGAGGGAAGTAAACAACTGGAGGCAGCCTATGAAGATATCGCGATTCATCAAGGAACTCCCCGCAGAGTACGTGCAGGTTCTAAAAAATGTGGATGGCTCCATGCAGCAACACTGACAGTCAAGCCCTGGCTTACAGACCTGTTGGGCAGCACTTTGACTGAAAGAGTATAAGGGTGGCACAGACCTAAAGCCGCATGGATCGGCCATATGGTGCTTGCACTCCCAGAAACTTACCTAATACTTTCGCAAAATGTGCGTAACGACCACAAATTTGCAAGTGTAATTTGCATACACGCCGGGTATGACTACAATGGCGCTACCCTAGTATGCTGCTGGTTGCGGGGGGCGTGCGGTGCCATCCGGGGTGAAATCACCACTAGCAGGAGCCGCGGCGTTACGCGCATCAGCACATATGGAACGCCTGGTTGCCACTTGGCACGGGTCGGAAGTCCGGTGCCAGACGGCATGGCGGAACACACACACAAACGAAAAGCGATGGTGCGTCGCTTGGTGGAGAGGGGCGCACTAGTCGCGAACTCCCCCAGGGGGTGGTGCACCTGAAGAACTGTCTGAGACACCCGAAGCGGCAAGCGCCTAACATTCTGCAGTGCCTACCACACCCACTTTCAAAAGTGTACAGGAAATGCGTCACGCAGCTACAACTCCCTATAGCCCTATTCCCCGAAACACCACTGTAACAACATAGGAGGAGCACGGTCTGGAAACGTTAGGGATTTTTGCAGATGATATTTATGTAAGAATGCTAAAGACCAGCGCGGCCCGACCGCGTTCATAGAGGCCTGCATCGATAATAGGGGTAGCAGCGCCAGTATGAATGTCACCGCCACACCACAAAGGTGTAATATGCGGGTTACAATATTGCGATATGTCAGCACAATAGCACCTACCAAGGGGAAGCATCCTAAGGTCAAATTTGTGGGATCTGCACAGCTCTCAAAACAATTTTGTGCGCAATCTGGAAGCGCATCACATACCAGTTTGTCTTACTTGCCTATAGTCTTAGCTTCGAGCGGGATGGTAGCCAAATCATAAAATAATACAGTGGTAACCACAGAAAAATCAGGTTCACGACACATAGTTACTCACGTGACAACTATCAACACAAAGTTCCGAGTGGGAAGGAAGAACGGCACATTAGAGCAAGCCGCCCGGATAGAAGGGGAAAATACCAACGATACTCCCCCAACGGAAATGGGTGGTATAAGGTACACTCCCTCGGTGTACCAGACTAGAGGCGCTTAGTACGCGGTGATCTGTAATTTGCGCATCACACACTCAACTTCCAGTGATGAAGAAAATGGCTCAGGTTTATTTAGCACAGGTATTTCTCCTAACAAGGCCACAATAGACATGTACGGAGATTAAACCGCTCAACCAAAAACTGGCATAATATAAAACAGCGTCTGAGGCGAGTTTCCTCCTTTGTTTACACATTTCTCACTGCGCGAGAGTACAATCTGGCACACTCGCGTCAGTTACGTCGTGTTTCTTTGCGCTCAAATTCAACACCCTGCAGATCACCAGGGTGCGCACGAATGAGAGATTGTATCTAGAGCCCTTACACATGTAGTTTGTATCATGGCCTTTAGCAACATTTTCAAAAGAAAAAAAAAGCCGTTCAGCTTGCGAACAGACGGTAGTGACGGTAGTGATAGCGACCTGTGGAGTGCGGTACTAAAGTGTGGTGAGCCATCACCACGAGGCCCTAGGGGGGCATCGCGCATACCGGTCGTGTATTCCCAAAAAATCCACAATGACGGCGCGCTATGTTGCGACAAAACCTTGGTAGACGTGCTGCATACCATTGCAAAGCCCACAGCGCAGCGTACTGGGATGCTAGACCTAGCGCTTGAATCAATCGACAAAAATTCGCGGACCCTGGTAATCTCGCAAGAGGAAGACTCTCCCGCACCACTGGTTACAATACAACCGGCGCAGGCACTCCCCAAAGAACATGCCGCTATCAAGGTTACGGAAAAGCACGCTGTGAGCGTCTTCAATGTACGCGGACAGGGAGCTGTAAGCCTGCAATCTATAGGCAAAATGTGGGTCACCGCAGCATACAGAGTTTCATCTCCAAGAAATAGCCCCGGCCATTATTTGCTCAGCGATCTGAAGTTAGAGGTCGGTAGTTCTGTAGACGACAAAGTACGGAGACTGCATACGCAGAAGGACGAGTTTTTCACGCCGCCAAAACAAGGTGAAAAACAGGTCGTGGAAAACGACAACGCCGTAGAGAAGTACTGCGCCAACCTGTTGAGCGAAAGAACAAATAATATTCCCAGTATTCGTGGCATACCTAAAAGGCCCAGTTGCAAGCTCAAGCAAGAGGCTGACACAGTTATGCGTGACCGTGGCCAAACCCCGTGGGAGCTAATCCGTACAGATGTCGAATATGACTTTGTCGAAGAAGGTGATGCTCAGGTGATAGACGCGCAGATAGCCCCCGAAGACGAAATGCAGTTGAACTGTGTGGCGCTGCTGGGGGGGATGCAATGTGACCCAAAATTGGTCAATGTTCTTAGATACGTACTCAAACCTACCGCGAAGCGCGGCCGCCTACTGGATTTTCTCGAATCGTGCATACAAAGCAGTGTCATACAAGACACCAGTTCCTATATCAAAATATCTGCAATTGGAATCACAAAAAACCCCGCTACGATAGTACGCCCTATCGTCATGGACGATCGCTCCGTCTCCGCAGTGCGAGTGATAGAAACGCACTGTGTGAAGGTCATGCAAGTCAGCAGAATAACAGGCAAAGCACATTGCATCGGTGCGTTAGAAGCGATTGTGCAATTCACACTTTTTACTACAAGCGACCCTAAAAAGTGCAAACTTGGCGACCTAAGAGTATCGGTTAAGCCCATAAACTCGGCCGGGCGCCCAACCAGTGAGCAGCTCACACACAACTCCACATACACGTGCGCCTTGCCCATTGATCTCGAAGCATCGTATGAGCATACGAGACTGGGCGAGGATAAGTTTCACGTACCTTACACGCAGGATGCTGTCCTTCCAAAAAACCGTACAGGGATACTGCCTGTCAATAGAGTAAAACTCAAGAATAAGGCAGACACAGCAATACGTAACGTAACCAAGACCCCGTGGGATCTGATCAAAACGGGAATTCCCTACGGTACACCTAGTAATCAGCCTGGGGTCCACAGCAAGCTGTGTTTGCTTGACAATATTGGGAGGAGCATTGGGCCGATTCCACGTGACGAACAGATGGTGGAATTTGCACGCAATATAGTTCAGCCTACAAGCATACGCCCCGGCTTGCTGAAATTCTTGGAAAAATGCATTAAAACCACAAACCCCTCTCTTAGGGTTTTTGCCCACTCTTCCAACAAGCCGTCACTAACAGCAACGTTAACGTACGTAACAGAGGATGTCACTTTTCCCATGGTGAAGGTTGAAGAAATTCACTTGGTTGACGTGAAAGATATCAGCGGTAGGTCGCAACGCGCGGGTGATTTTTTTGTTGGAAAACCAGATGGAATACCTGTGCAGGATGTGTTGCAGGTGAAGCTATCTTACGAAATCAGTCACCACACCCCACATTATCTTATTAAAAACATGCGCACCGAGATTACATCTATGGGCCAAAATGGAAATAGTCCGCAAAAAAACCCACTGGTGGTGAACATTAATGCAAGATACCAGCACGACGAAACACTTGAGAAAGATCGCATGGAACAAGCAAAGGCAGAGCTGCGAGCAAAAGCAGGGGCGGCTCTAGAGCTGACAGCAAGGGGACAACCGACTGTTAGCGTATCATCCGCTAGAGGCAGAACGGGTGTGGCTAGCGAAACACGCGCTGTAATGCTCAAGAGTCAGCCGGATCAGAAAATGCGCAATTTAGCTAAGACCCCTTGGGATTTGATTTGTGCCGGAGATGAGCACGCAGATGCTGACGCAGCTACACCTAGCAATGACAATGTCGCAAAGTTCACGAAAGAATACCTGCTAAAGCCTACGAAGCACCGTGAAGGCCTGCTAGAGTTTGTAAGGGCGTGCGTGCAGAACGGTGGCGAGCTGGATATGGAGACTCGCACTCCAAAAATAAAAGTGGATGTCGAGCAAGATGAAGATGGGTCACCAATCGGACCCATGGCAGTCAAAGAAGAGCACCAAATCCGAATTTCCAGAAACGCAGAAGTTTTAGGTTTCCTCGCGGTACAGGTAGAGTACAGGGTCAGCGAAACCGCGAGCGAGGGGGTGTATACGCTGTCCGATATGAAAGTCGGGGTCAAGTTGCTGGACAGTGATGGTCGAGAATCACCCCAACAAGAGCTAAAGTACAACATCGGGGCTAGCGAGCTTATATCAAGGGCTGGGCCCTTGAAATTAACACCCCGGAAGAGCGCTGCAAAAACAAAGCACCTTGATTCCGAACATGAGGATGAGCAAGAAGATGCCAAGACAGAACTGCGGGAAAAATCCAAAGCGGCACTAAAGAGAGCAGCAAATGCCGCGGTGGCAGGGGGGAGACCTGCTGGTATATCCCTAGCTAACCCTAATGATTGCCAAGAGCTAGTCAATGAATGCGGGTTGTGCGAATTCGTTCTGGGTGAAGACTGGGTCGCCAATAACGTGGGTGGTGATGTGCAGACAACACCCAGCTCTGCATCTGCACCTAATACAAGTGAGCAATTAGCTTTCCTATCGGCAGTGCTAGACACGAAACCACGTGATACGCACGCACTTTTGCTGAGCGCACTGGCAAAATGCATAAGTACATCAGGCGTAACACTAGAAGCCGGGCCGGTGGAGGCAAAAAGGCGGAATATAGTAAACAGTGAAGATGCCCCAGCGGTTAGGGTTGAAGAAAAACATAATGTCAAGGCAATATGTCGTTCAGCCGCGGGTGAGCAGACAAAAGATCTAGGCAATGTAAATGCTACGCTGTCTTACTTGATCTCCGCTGACAAAACCGCACGGGATGTTATCATCATATCGGATGTGAAGCTGAATGTAGCCGTTGAAGGAACAAACATCAGGCAAGACATAAGCTTTGACGGCACAGAAATAGTTACAGTTTCTGATAAGTTGCTGCAAGCTGCCAAACCCGAGACGGGTGCCAAGTCCAAGAAAGACACCGAGTCTGGAGAGAATACCAAGCCTGTAGAACGTACCATGGAGAACCTTCACAACAAAATTGAAGATGGGTTCAAGACTATTGCTGGCGGGGCTAGGAATATTACTGACGCACTTTCAGAGGGTGTACAACGGCACGGTCGGGAGCTTGCGGAAGGTGCAAAACAGCGCATTCCATTGGTGCAACCTGATAGTATATCCCTAGCTAACCCTAATGATTGCCAAGAGCTAGTCAATGAATGCGGGTTGTGCGAATTCGTTCTGGGTGAAGACTGGACCGCAAAACACATGAATGATTCGGGTACAACCCCCAACCTTGAGAACCTGGGTACTGATGAGCAATTCATCCTCCTATCAACAGTGCTAGACACGAAATCACGTGGTACGCACACACTTTTGCTGAGCGCACTGGCAAAATGCATAAGTACATCAGGTGTAACACTAGAAGCCGGGTCGGTGAAGACAAAAAAGTGGAATATAGTAAACAGTAAAGATGCCCCAGCGGTTAGGGTTGAAGAAAAACATAATGTCAAGGCAATATGTCGTTCAGCCGCGGGTGAGCAGACAAAAGATCTAGGCAATGTAAATGCTACGCTGTCTTACACAATCTCCACTGGCAAGCCCACACAGAATGTTATCATGTCGGATGTGGAGCTGCATGTAGCTGTTGCGGAAACAGACATCGAGCAAGACATAAGCTTTGACGGCACAGCAACAGTCACGGTTTCTAATAAAGTGCTACGAGACGTGGCTGATAAATTAAGAGGCAATGACCCAGATAAGGGATACTCACAAGATCTGGAAATAGACTCTGTGGATGGAAAACGTGCCAGTGGTCGCGCCACAAAACAGGCGACGCAACGCAGTGCAACAGCCACACGTGCTAAACAATCCGCTAGCACAGAAACTGCACAGAGTGGTATCGAAAGTGAGTTCAAGGCCGTTGCTGATGAGGCTCGGGATATTACCCGCGCACTCTCAGCGAGCGGTAATATACAAGAACCACAGAACGCTGCACCATCCCCCAGTACCGAGGGTGATGGAAGTGCTATACAATCTGGCAGTGTGCAGCATGCAACAGGATCAAGTGCCACATTAAAACTCAAGAGCGCACCGGACCAAGCGATGCGTGATGCTGTTCCAGATCCTTGGAGTCTGATTAATGCTGGAAAGCATCATAGTAACAACAGTAGAAATGCAAAGTCTGGCGACATTCGGGAATTCTGCTCGAAGTACCTATGTCGGGGAACTGACAAGCGTGAAGGCCTGCTTAATTTCATAAAGGCGTCAATTGATAACCTCGATCCCGGTTTAAGAGTAGTCAAAGGGAATGACACAAAATTACGCATGCGTGTTACCGGACCCACAAGCAGTGATCCTAGCCAAGTCGCATCAGTAGTGCTTACCGAGACGCATGACTTCATCGTACGAGGTACTAATAATAAGGAGGTTGGTACCCTAGAAGCAGAGGTGCAGTATACAGTTACTCCTACAATTGAACTGGACAAGTACAAAGTCAGCGATCTGACCGTTAAAATAAAATCCACAGATTCAACAGACCCAGAGCTGACATACACAAGTACTAATACCTCTGAAGTTTCCTTGCCGAAGCCTGAAGCTATCACGAGCAGAAGCAGGAAGCCGCTTACGCCGTTTGATCAGGTAACAAAACCTGAGGGAACAAAAAGCCTGGAACAGCGGGTCGCTGATACGGTTAGTGCACTGGCTTCTACACGCGTTAGCACTAATCCCCAACAAGATGCGAATATATCTGACTATCTAAACAGTATATCAACACCCAGTAGTAGCGCGGGTACAGAAGCGGCTTCAGGTACCACAACTGCAAGAGACAGCAAACAAGGCAGTGCACAACACTCCACTACTGTGCCGTCGCAACCAACCATCAATGAACAACCTTCTCCACAGCTCAAAGCGTCCACAAAAGGGGCAAGTATGCCCGCTCGACCCGCTTGTGAGCTAAAGAAGAAAGAAGATCAGGTAATGCGTTCTGCAGCAGCAACTCCTTGGAGTCTGATTTATGGCGAGCATGAGCCCACAACACCTGAAGCAGGTACAAGCAGTGATATACAAGACTTCCTGAAGAAATTCCTGCTAAAGCCCACAAAACGGCGTAAAGGCCTGTTAGAATTCGCCAAAGCGTGTATGTACGACGGTGGTAGCCTTAGCACACACGCCACAAATGGTCCAAAAATAACGTTAAAAATTTCGGATGATGCCACCACCAATACCGTGGAAGAAGTACACAACATCCAAGTCAAGGATGCGCAAGGAGAAGCGGTACTAGATGTTCTGGCAGTGAAGGTAAGTTACAATGTAAGCGGCACGGACACCCAGGGAAAGTATTCATTATCCGACTTGAGCGTTGTGGTTAAATCACTGGGGCGTGAAGGAGACAGCCCATCTGACACGGAGTTAAGTTATGAGATAAGCAAAAGCCAATCTGTGTCATGGCAAAAACAGCCTAAATTCAACCAGTATGTCGTACCTGCGTTAAGTGCCACAAATAATGCGCAGCAAAATGATCAGGATAATCAGGAAAAGCTTCGCGCACGGGCAACTAAAGCGCTACTACTGGCGGCACAGCAAGATAGTGCTCCATCTAACGCAAAATCCATAGCAACTCAGACTGGTAGTGTGAGTGCACCACCTAGCCAGCTCGTCCTACATTCCAACCCAGAATGTAGCGACATACATGACCCGGGTAACCTTTCTAGGCTGGTTCTGGGTGAAGAGTGGTTCATTGAGCATGATGAACGCGAAGACCCACAATATGCAAAACCAACAGTGGGCAATATTTTCTCAGACAGGGATGCGCAACACTTACTCTTGTCCGCAGTGCTGGATACGGCACCGAATGTTACGAACGGATGCCTGCTAGACGCACTGCAAAATAGCATAGGCACACAGGAAGTTGTATTGGTTGCCTCACAGGATGTTGTGCCTGTAGTGACCGTAAAGAATACAAACAAAGGTGACTCTTCTGCAATTTTGGTTCAAGAAGAGCATGAAGCCATAGCAAAACATTTGTCAGGCAGCGCAAACTTAAAAAGTAGTGATGTACTCCGGTCAGCCGTAACTGCCCGAGATCTGGGCAAGGTGAACGCCATTTTGTCTTACACCATGTCCACTAACACAACCAACAATGATGTCTATGTCGTAATTTCGGATGTAAAGCTGGTAGTAGCCGTTCTAGATATAAATGCTGCGCAAACAATCGAGTTTAAAAACGCGGAAGACAAGTTCCGCATTACCGGCAAGTTGCTGCAAGATGTCGTTGAGAAATTGCATGGACGTGCTTCAGTAGGAACACAGTCAGAAGATGTCGGGGAGGGTATAGGGCATGGCGGTGGCACCGTCTTGTATGCATCCACCACAGCGTCCAAAGCGGACAGTGACGAAACAGAGCGGCACCTTGCCGAAGGAGAATCATATTCTGAAGCATCGGATGATGAAGATGATGCCCACCCTGCTGTCGATACCGCCGCAGGCAAGAAAGGACGCGCCCAGCGGAGCAAAGCTACCGGTAAGGCGCAATTATTATCAACACACACAGCACCAGATGATGAGGAAACACCTACACGTGAAGACAGCAGCACTCTTCAGGCGAAACGGGACGATACCATAGACAGTGATACGGACTCTGAAGGCGAGGAACCAAGCTCAGCCCAGGCAAAGCGACGACCTACAAAAGCAAAGCGGAGCGCAACAACCACACTACAAGTGGAAGAGCGGCACGCAGGAGGGTCTGGTACCCATGATACTGACGGAGAGGGGGAGGAACCAGATACTGACGACGACTATGAAGAACACCCCGATGAACAGGATCTGCTAGAAGAATATGAAGAGGACAATAGAGAAAAAAGTGGGGTGGCGCGTATTGCCAAGCTGGCACAACACCACATCCGAAGTGGCGGAACACAATATGCTGAGCGCGTATCCGGCACATCCGAGGCGTGGCACCGAACTCAACGGTCAGAGCACACTGTCATTAAGAAAGTACAATTATTCGCTGATAACGGAAGGTTTAACTTCGTTGATGAAGTGAGAAATGCGCTTAGGGATGACCTATCATGTCAAGAAATTTTCTACCCCACAGATGACGATACTAGCTTTGAAACAAACCTCCTCATGCGCATAGCAGAAGCAAGTGTTGCTCCTCTAGGTGGACATGAAGCGGCCGAAAATCTACAAATCGTAGGTATCGTAAAAAGCGAGATAGACTTCTCAGAGTCCCAGCAGGAGTATGATGTTGTAAAGGGTGCCACAATAGATGCCGGGATCCATGGAACATTTTACATTTCCGTACGATACCAAATCGCGAGAGAAGTTTCTGTATATTCAACCAACTATGTAATAAAAAACGCTGCCATCCACCTAGGACGCGCCGAAGGCTCAGGAACGACCGTCCTGCCGATAGATGATATAGTTTCTGTAGTTGACACGCCATGGCGCGCTGCTCTGGCAGAGTATGGTGCGAAACAAAAAGGCATGTTCAGTACCGGTACGTCAGCGACCCATGGTGGCACACAAGAGAGCAAAGTCAGGCAAGAGAAAAAGCACACTCAACAGAAGCAACGGTTCACGCCCGGATTCACAGAGGAAAATGCGCTGCACGCCGTGCCAACAAGTACGGAAAAAGGGGGCTGGCTCAGCAAAATACTGGGTTTTGTGTGTAAATTCCTTGGAAAGATATTCAAATTCTTAAAGAATCTCCTTGGAGTGCGAAGTACCGCACGTGACAACTTTGTAAAATACGAAATAGACACCGGTGAGTTCATTGAGGACAAACCCAGTGACTCGCGTGCAGCGCGTCTATCCCACACAATTGGTGATGTACACCATGACGCACAGGCAGAAGTCGATACTACGTATCGTGACGAATATGATGACGAATACCCTGCCCGCTACGACCCCGAACACAGCTCCCCTTCTGAAGTGGTCAGCGATAGTACTGTCCATCCAGCAGGTGTGCGCACAACGGCTGCTAGAAAAGGTCGGAGATAGTTTTATGTGGCGCAGCGGCGCCGCTGGTGCCGCGCAAACCGTTCTCCAGGGGCACACAAGGTGTGCTTGCAATTGTGCAGATTTGTAAACCATCTCCATAACCTGTGGGGAGACGTCTCCGATTTCTTCATCCAAGTTTGAGCATCCGCGACCTTTGCGTTCATACGCTAGAAGCATGTTATATTAAGGCATCACGGCCACGGGAACTTCGCACATAATCGAACTCCCTCTGGTTCGCCCATCTTATAAATAGCATAGTACCCTGTGAGCAATGCAAGCAACGTCATACAGCATTACGGGAAATGGCAGCTCATC
This sequence comes from Anaplasma ovis str. Haibei, assembly GCF_002214625.1. Lineage (NCBI taxonomy): Bacteria > Pseudomonadati > Pseudomonadota > Alphaproteobacteria > Rickettsiales > Anaplasmataceae > Anaplasma > Anaplasma ovis. Next base: position 277,416 of record NZ_CP015994.1, on the reverse strand, counting down.
TATTCGTGCCTAGAGCGCAAAAAATTATTGACTTACCTACCGGTACCGCGTACAATTTCCGGGTTCGTTTGCCCTGTTGCGTTACGCTGGACTGCTTGCGTTGCCGGCTTCGGTCGCGTCTATCGCGGGGTCTGGTGGCTGTGGCTACCCTTCGGGTTTTCGTGGGGAGCCGGGGATGCGTGGCAGGTGGCTAGATTACCGTTGGAGGTTTCTGTCGTTCAAAGCCGTTAACGTTGCTTGCACCAGGGGTGTAGACAAGTCGCCGGCGGTCCTGCGTGTGGAGTGGGGCGCGGCAACGGGAGTGGGCGTGTTTCTGTCTAGTTAGCACTGTCAGGTCTTGTCGGGCTGCATCTCTGATTGCCAGGCGAGAAAAAGGTGACTTGATCTACAAGCTGCGGGTGTAAGCGAGTAACCAAAAGTTAAGTTATATTGGCGCGTGCGTGCAGCAGTTTTAGGGATAGGGAGCAGAAGCATGGTCTCCAGGCTATATACAAGGGGTTCGTGGGTGGCGGTAGCCACGTGCTTTTCGTCGGCGCTAAACGGGAGGAGGCACTTTGATACGTACAATCGATGTGCTGGGGGCATGGGAGAGCCGTGCAGATGCAGTGCAAGCACCCGTTGTTCGTTCCTCACTCGCATATGTGTGCCCTTCATTCAGACCTAGGTAGAAAAAGAGGGGGGGGGGAACCGTTGGTGAGATGACTATTGACGTTGTAACAACCACACGTGCTAAACAATCCGCTAGCACAGAAACTGCACAGAGTGGTATCGAAAGTGAGTTCAAGGCCGTTGCTGATGAGGCTCAGGATATTACCCGCGCACTCTCAGCGAGCGGTAATATACAAGAACCACAGAACGCTGCACCATCCCCCACGGCTGTAGACCAGGGTAATGAAACTGCTACATCACCATCCCCCAGTACCGAGGGTGATGGAAGTGTTATACAATCTGGCAGTGTGCAGCATGCAACAGGATCAAGTGCCACATTAAAACTCAAGAGCGCACCGGACCAAGCGATGCGTGATGCTGTTCTAAGCCCTTGGAGTCTGATTAATGCTGGAGAACATCATAGTAACAACAGTAGAAATGCAAAGTCTGGCGACATTCGGGAATTCTGCTCGAAGTACCTATGTCGGGGAACTGACAAGCGTGAAGGCCTGCTTAATTTCATAAAGGCGTCACGTGTTGTCGGACCCACAAGCAGTGATCCTAGCCAAGTCGCATCAGTAGTGCTTACCGAGACGCATGACTTCGTCGTACTAAATACCAACAATATGAATGTGGGTACTCTAGAAGCAGAGGTGCAGTATACGGTTACTACTACAATTGAACAGGACAAGTACAAAGTCAGCGATCTGACCGTTAAAATAAAATCCACAGATTCAACAGACCCAGAGCTGACATACACAAGTACTAATACCTCTGAAGTTTCCTTGCCGAAGCCTGAAGCTATCACGGCAAAGGAGGGACAACAAAATTCTGGAGGCAGTGACGGATGCTCTTCCGGCAATGAGGGAGGACGTTCTGCAACACTGCAGGGTGAAGATTCCGTCCTTGTTTCCCATACCACTACAGGTGCTGAAGAAGAGCACGACCAGCAGACCACTGGTACGGCATCATCTGGAACAGGGTCAGATGAGAAGGAAGCCACTGCACATGGAGAGGACGCTCCCCAGGTGGGACAAGTTAGTTCACCAACTGTGAACACATCCTGGAGTACATTTAGTGGTGCAGCCGCACACTCCACGCCAGGAGGACAGGCTTCCAGTGCTGGTGCCACAGCAGTTGGGCGACAGGATGTGTTCACAGTTGGTAAGATGACTCGTGACAACAGTAGAAATGCACGTACTGGTTACATTCGAGAATGCTACTCGGACTTATGTAGGGGAACTTACAGAGACCTGCTTAACCTCTTAAAGGCGTTATTTCCCAATTTAAAAGTAGTCCCATGGAATAATGTAACAGTATCCACATGTACCAGATCTACACACAGTGATCCTAACAAAGTCGCATCAATAGCATTTATCGAGAAGTATAATTTCACTATACGAGGTACTAATAATAAGGAGGTTGGTACCCTAGAAGCAGAGGTGCAGTATACAGTTACTCCTACAATTGGGCAGGGCAACGGGTACAAAGTCATCGACCCAACCGTTAAAATAAAATCCACAGATCCAACAGGCCCAGAGCTGACTTTGTGCCCAAGTATTTTTTCAACTCTTGGTGGTACAGGAGCTGGCACAGGTACAAGTGGCATAGACCAAACTCTGGCTGCTGGTTATGCTGGTACAGGGTTAAGTCAGAGATCAAGTGGTACTGATGGTACAGGAGCTGGCACAGGTACAAGTGGCATAGACCAAACTCTGGCTGCTGGTTATGCTGGTAATGGTCAAGCCCTAGCTGGTGGTGCAGGGTTAAGTCAGGGATCGAGTGGTACTGATGGTGCAGGTACAGACCAACATGGTGCCACAGCAGTTGGGCGACAGGAACAGCAGAGCTATACAGGCAGCAATGCAGAAGGGGGGGGGGGGACCGTTGGTGAGATGACTACTAAAATTGCAACAATCACAAGCGCAGAAACAGCACAGAGTGCTGCATCGGAACATGGGGCAACATCTGCAGCGGGCGCCACAGTACAAGCACCATCAAGCGCTGCACTATCCTCCACATCTGCAGACCAGGGTTCAGCGGGTACTGCGCTACCCTCCAGTACCGAAGGTAATGAAGCTGCTACATCACCATCCCCCGGTACTGAGGGTGATGGAGGTACCGAACAACAGGGCAACCAAGATGCGGCAGCAGAATCGGGTAGCAGTGCCACATTTACACCAAATGACACAAAAAAAGAGGGTACAGCAGTACCTGCGGAATCTGGCAGCAGCAAAAGTACGGCTAATCCACAGGAGGAGAAATTGCGTACCGCTTTTTCAAGCGGCAAGGTGCAAGATGTCGTGAAGGTGTTACTCAGTAGCAATGATGAACGTGTACAAATTTTGGCACATGTCTCCAACCGCACCACAGGGTCAGATGGTAGCCCGCATATCGACAAGCGCTATGTAGCACGCGTAACATCTGATAGTAACGGAACCACCGAGGATTTTTACGTCCATCTCGTATATAAACTCCCCCGCCCCGGCATACGGGAGCACAAGGTCCGTGATGTGCATCTCAAGGTCAGACAAGCCCTCAACAGTGTAAGTATTGATGCACCCAGCGGAGGCCTTGTGCTCGATACGGTATGGAAGCCAGACAAAACAGTAACCACATCAGGATCCACACCCGCAACAGATGCAAGCAGTAAGATATATGCACATGACGCCATCAGGGCGCCCATTAATGCATTCAATAAGCATCCGATGCTTGAATGCAAACTCACCGAGGTCGATCTTGCAGAAGATATACACGGCATGCTACTGACCGATGCGTATGTGTACCAGAACACGGTTATCTTACATAGAGATACACAAACCAGTGTCGTAGACGCTCGGTACAATAAAGTAATGAATGCTGTGGCAGAGACTTTATACTATGCAGATACCCCTGATATACGGCCTATCCTGACACGTTTAGCAGAGTATAGCATCATGCACTGCGGAATTATGGAACCTGGTAGTGGAAACGGTAATACTGCCATAGAGCAACATTACGTGTTCAGAATTGCAAATCGAAGTAATAAAGTGCCGCCATGCTGCAACATACACGCCTTCGTGTCAGGCAAACTTGCGTCACAACAAGATGGTGCTGCGCGCAGGGATCAACTTGCGTTCGCAGTGCGTCTTGTACACGCCCCCAAATTCAGACTGAGTCTTTTCTTGGCTGCATCGCATAGCGCGAAAACCCACAGAAGTAGGCAGAAGCAGCAGTTCGTCATGCATGGCGGCGCTGCACCCGTGTTGCAAGTCATATCAGAACAAGATGATGGAAGTACCACACAATTGCCCTCCACAGGTGGTACTGAGGGTAATGGAGGTGCTGCACAATCTGGCGAACAAGGTGGCACTGAGGATGGTAAAACTGGCGCACCAGGCTATGATTACACGCTTCCCATTATCGTAGTGAACAACTATGAGCAAGATTTAAAACCAATTGACAGCAGCACTCCGGAACATGTTGTAAAGTACCTAAAAAACGTGATAAAAGGGCACGCGGTAAGTGAGGAAATGAACGAAGCACTCGTCGAAAGCCTCGTGAGAATTTCTCCTACCGGCAGTGAGGGCTCAAAGCGTGCTGACGCTGGCTTTGATAGATTGTTGCAAGACAACAGTGTGAAGGTAAACGGAAGTGCACTTACAAATGCAGGCGGTAGCAGTGCGTTGAGTGCGCTTAGAGGAGCGCTGAATTGGAAATCAGGTGCAACTGACCTGCTGCTGCGCGCAGTAATCAACACATGCGATACGACATATAACGGATTCACTGTGGTTTACAGCGATGGAACACTAAATAGAATCCAGCCAGTGATTAAACAACAGGTACTAGACCTGAAGGCTGATAATTCAGCAACTCCGGGAAGTAAAGCTGAGATTGTTAGAGACCTGCGGCTAAAGTATGAAATCGGTGGTGACGCTTTTGAAACGTCTGTGAAGGTGCAATATGAACTGTCTTTGAATACACACGAAGACGGGCGTACAGAGTTAGCGGTCGCAAACATCCAAGCTGCCGCGGCCCCCGTGGCGGGGAGCAGCTCGCCTCGTCCCGTTGCGCCCACAACTCTCTCATATTCATGGTGCAAAAATGAGGTGGTGAGTGACTTATCGCAGCTTTCTGCCACTGGGTGCACGCCTTCTTTGGCAATCAGTGCTTGCATAGGCCAGCACGGACTCGGAAGCGTGTTCCTGCTGCCAGGATCAGGCAGCGGGTTTTCACTCACCAGAAATGCAGCCAAGGAGAGCATCTCGAAGTTCTACTCAAACAGTACCGGAGCTACTACCACGCTGGGAACCATAAGCAATCAAGCGCTGCGCAATCTTGGGTTACAGCTATTTCGAAAAGATGCACGCAACAACACCCTAGAGATAAGTAAGCTTTTATCGGCTATCTCTAAGCATCTTGCAGTAGCCGTGTGCGAAGTTACAAAAACTAACGACAAGACCCACAAAATCCTCGGGATAGAAGGTGAAGGCGTAATAGCGGGCGCCAGAGTGGAGCAGGACTACAAGATGTCGATGCACGGCAATGCAAAAGATATAGTTGTGCGCGTTGTATATGATGTACTGCTCGTCGAAAGCGAGTTTACCTACACAAAGGGACTGACGAAGGGCATAAACACAGACTATGTAGTGTGCAATCTGAAGGTAGGATGCGCAGTTGCATCACAGGCCGGTAGTCTCAGCATGATGGAATTCCCGGTCCCAATGATGACAGTCTTGTCTGCGCAGCGCGCCGTGTCACAAGAGGTTGCCGCAGCAATGGCCAGAGAAATCCCCAAGTTCAATGATGGCGCGCTGGCTTTGCCGGAGGTAGGTGGCACAGGTACAAGTGGCATAGACCAAACTCTTGGTGGTACTGACCAACATGGTACTGATGGTACAGGAGCTGGCACAGGTACAAGTGGCATAGATGGTGCTGGTACGGGTAGTGAACATGGTACAGAGGTACATGCAAGTGGTACTGATGGTACAGGAGCTGGCACACTGAAGAGGAACGGCAGCAGTATTTCCGCTGCCCCACAAGCACGCAGCGAGCAAGACAAGCTTAGTAGAACCCTCCTTGATACCAAAAGTACCGGCCTGTGGCTGCAAAATGGCGAGTTTCGTAATGAAAACGACATTGCACTCATTCTCAGTAACAGTGATTTGCTGCGCGCGGTGCTATTCCCGAAAAAGGTTAGTGCAGAAGAATATACCTCTCATGTCATATCGCGTATGGCAGAGATATGCCTGGGTTGCAGCAATGCATCATCACTCATCATAAAGAACGTAAGCAGCAATGCAAAACTTGAGGACCCACAGAAGAGATTGTATAAGGTGGTCAAAACTGCAGATGTAAGTGTGGCAGGATCTAGTGACGTGCTTGGTGTGTCTGTAGAGTATAAGGTATCCAAAAAAACACATCGCCAAGGTAGACGACGGGGTGGCAGCAGCTATACTGCTGTTTGCGCAATCACCAATGCTAAACTAACTATCAAGCAGCTGGACGCAGACGGAGTGGCCCGAACATCCGCCACATTTGGAATCCCCAATACGAAGTCTAGGTCAGTATCCACCCCGTATAAAAATGCAAAAATCGAGTGTGCAGAACAGGTACAGAAACGCCGAGAAGCAGAGTCAGTACAGCAACATAGAGAAGCAGAACCGGTACAGCAGCACCAGGAAGATGACGTATTGACCTCCAGAACACGGGAAGAGGAGGTTACAGCCGAAAGAAAAGCAGGTAAGTGGGTCGAGAAAACTTTGTTTGTCGTAGAAAGTTCGCAAGACGACTCCAAGAAAAAGAAACGGTGCTTCGTCGTGTTGTTGTTTTGGTGGTTTGTGGGACTGCTTGCGCAACTGTGGGCATACATCGTTGTGGCGGCGTTGTGGTGCTACAACCTTATAATACGCTGTTGTTGCAGATCTCTCGAAAAGGTGGATAACGCTAGTACGGTAAACCTGCGCGATTTCACCACACTGCAGCGCACTAAACAAAAGCCAAATACGTATGACAGCGGTGCGGAAAAGTTTGGGAACTATGCACATTTGCTTCAGAGTCCTATAGATAACGCCGATGAAACGCAGGAAGATGAGCGCATGCAGGAGGATATTGGTCCCCCGCCAGTAGCAGTGGTTACACCTGAAGTACAAAACCGTGCGCCTGGAAGCGTGTTGGACGAAGGTGAGGTGACTAACGCAGTGGCATATGACTATAGTTCCGCTGCCGTGGGAGCCTAGAGTTAGTAGCGGCTTAGAGCACGCGTGGCCACTTAACGCAAGTTTCAGGCCGTGGACGCACCATATAGCTCTAGATGTGGGTGGTGAATCTGGAGTACTCTTGTAGGTTTTTGTCACAAGTGCTGTGCCCTACTACTGAGCGGTATGGCTGCCAACAATTATGCGGAATGACATACATTAGGTGTAATACGTCCAAAAAATCATGCTTACGTCAGCATATATCGCTCCCGAAGTACACATTACGTAAACTGTAAGGCGTTGTTATCAATTTACAAATAACACATGCACCATGGTTACGATCTCAAAGACTATCGGGGCAGACAATACGGCAGAATGCGCATGGTGTTGCACTACTGGCACATAAATGGTACAATGCAGGCGCGGGGTTGTGCACCCCCAGTGTCAGTGGCTTGCCAGTGGCGCGGGCGGTGCGTGTTGCACGGTCTCGTCGCCCTTTCGGGGCTCTGGCGCCGTTTTGGTGCACGATCGTGGGTCGGTGGCTGCCGTAAACTGAGGTTCCAATGGGTCCAAAACTGCTGAAAGCACCCAGCGACTTGGGTAAGTCGCTCATGGCGGACCCGGGGTGCTTATATAAAGGGGAAATCGAAGGCAAAAAACACGAGCCTGCTCTTGCACTACTTCAATACATGTACGAACTTGCGCAGAGGCTTAATAGCAAGCAGGTTTTCACCCCTATAGACTTTGACGGCCCAGAGGCAGCAAGTGATGATCTACTAGCGAATAGATTCATAGAGCTGGCACAGGTCGTAGGATCGCCATACTCTAGTATCCCTAAAGAAGCGTGGCGGGCTGTGATCACACTCGTCGAAGCAACTCCCGATGCGCGCACGCACCTACCCAAATTTTTGGCCGAATGCTTTGAGCCTGAGTGCATCAGGTTCGCAAAGTTCGAAATTTGTCCGTTTTCACACTTCACAATCTCGGCAATCCCCCAAGATTCTGGCCTTCTTTCTAAGTTTGGAAGCAAAGTTACGCCTGCTTATCTTATAGAAGAGCGGGTACAGTTTAAAGTTGCTAACACCAGAGGAGAGAATCTAGGTGTATTTACGATGCACACAAAGTGCATCATAAGCCAAAACAAGAAGCTATCGAGCGACACATCGGTAGTGATGGATGTAGGTAAAACAGAAATCCAAATCACCAATGATTTGTGTCGAGACTCCAGGAAACAGGGTTGCAAGTGCGTCTACAAACCCCCAGCAAAAGAATACAAGGTCTACTTGGCACCACCTGCGGCTGATGGCAAACCAGGCGTGCGGCGCAACATTACTGATACCCCAACAATGCTCTTGAGCGCCGATGATTACATCTGTAGGATTTTCGACGGTGCCGCTGGTGTGGAGTATACCCCACGTATTTTCCGGGGTCTTCTTGGCCCGACTCTGCAGGTAAATCCGAGTGACATTGACGTAGTCAAGCACACAACATTTCTAAAACAGAGCAAGATAGCACATGAACGCTCGTTCCCCACCAGTGGCAACAGGGAGCAGTCCTCAAATGTGGAGAAGCGTGCAGTCATCAGATCCGAAAACGGAAAATATATGCACGCCGTGCTCCGCTACAACGTTGTGCACAGATACGAGATTCCAGGTTCCTGCGAAAGCGCCACTAGAATAGAAGATCTGAAGTTCTATGTTGAGATTGTGGCGGACGGACGCAAAAACCCGCTATTCCTCACCAAGGATGAAGTGGATACCTCAACGTTCGAGCAAGTAAGAATCAAGAGCAGTACAGAGCTCGCCACAAACGCCGCGTGGGATGATGCTTCAACGGCGCAACGTTGCGGTTACACCAACTTAGCAACAAAGCAAACACCTGCGCAGTACAGCGCAAGTAGTCAGGACCAATGGTGCTTCGTCACAGAAGACCTGTTGGAGGATAGTTATGAGCGTTACGGGGTTGCACACCCAGACAGACCGATAATCACGAGTGAAGGAGTGCAGCATGACACCTTGAACTTCCTTGTTAGCCAAGCCGTATACAACGAGGCTAGTCAGAGCGTCGATCCTATATCCATGGAGATAGAAAAGCACTTTGTCTCCCACAGAGGGCTTGTATCCGGAAGCAGCATCAACATGGAGCATAAGGAATCAGGATCCCAGCACAGAGTCGAAGAGCACTTCATCTTTTATCCAAAGGGCAGTAAGCCCAACAATACAAGCTTGAAGGTACACGCTTTTGTGTCATACATCGTGCATGGATACGACTGGGTCACAAAGGAAGGAGGAAGGGTGGCGTCGTTGGGAGCAAAAGCACAACTGGGTATGCGGTTTGTAAACCCGCAGTTCAATCTAGATGAGTGTCTGCAGGTAGGCGACAGCAGCATTGATTCAGGCAGCTTTCAGGTGTTTGACATCGCACTAAAGGGGGACACACATATACGGTGTGACAAGTTCAGAGACGCTATTGGAAAAATTGACGTTGCCAAAGATGGCGCTTTATTCTCCCCAAGCCAAAACAGGGATGGTGCAGGGGGAAAGCGTAAGGAGGAAGTCAAGGTAGTAGACCAGGAGCAAGTGGTCTTTGAGCAGATGGCTCGATACTACGGAGCTGCAGCATCCGCTAGCGGGGAGGATGGGGGGCCTACAACAAACAACATTACTGGGCCACTCATACCCGAGACACGCATATTGGCCTCAAGCGCAGTTGGAAGACTCTTGCGCTTATATGATACGGACGCGATACACGTCGTAGGGCGCGGTCGCCGCGGCAGGGCGGCGCAAAGCACATCGGCAGCGAGCTTAGTAAGGTTTGCGCCTTGTCGCAGCAATAATCTGTCCGAACTCGCGCAGAAGAGGCTCGAGCTCCTGGAACTGTTGGAAACATGGATAAAGGAAATTGGCCACCAAACCCATACCTCGCTTTTTGAAGCCACAATCAACCTGTGTGGCAACTTTTCACATGAGGGTTTCACGCAGTTTTTGCTCAGCCAATTCCAAGATTACACGCGATTCCCGAGCAAGGCTGCCGTTGTTGACAAGAAGCTGTTTTTGCAGTTCGATCAATCTGCTTCTGAGGACGGAAAGCCGCAAGATAAAATTCGCGTTGTGCAGCACGCTCTCGTGGCTCCAATGGCATGGTGGCAGACAGAAAATTTGCACCTGGTAGTTTGTTACGATGTTTGCGTAACACAACTAGATAACGGGCTTAAGCAGTTGCGGGTTACACATCCGGTCGCCGCAGTGAAATCGTGCAGCGATACAAGTCTGAAGACGGCGAAACCGTACACTTCCCTTCAGTTGGAGCGTGATAGCGAATTCAGAGTGGTAAGGATACCTAGTAATCGTGTACCTGAACCCGTAAAGGCACTGACAGTAATGCAGTCAGTACAAGATAATTTCGCCGGGTATAAGTATCTTATACAGGGAGCCAGCGAGTCGCATGGTCCCAGGCAATCAGTCTCTGAAAAAATGCGTACGTGCATTATGGAGTTTGTTGGGCTTCACGGCATCGACAAACTTCTGGGCAGTGAATACATTTCCACTCCCGATCGCACGTACGACGTGCTAGCAGAAGATTATAAATTAGGTGGGAGGGGTATTGAACAGCCAAAAGGCAGCATAGCGGCATGCTACGATGAAGTCGTCAACGTATTGTCGCGCGCCAACTATGATAAATTTGTTAGGTTCTTCTGTACGGCATTGGGTGTAACCAGAATAGACGACAGAGAGTCTGAATGGGAGGATGTTGGTACCTCAGTGTTCAAAGATCACCTCCCCCAACAATCGGGCGGAGGGATTGCCATGACGCATGAGTTGGCGTTCAGTGCAAAAAGTATTGTTACCGGCACACCTCCTCTGAATGTCAGGGTGACTATATCATATACCTTGCTATACCGTGGCGCTAATTATGGAAAGAATCTTTTCGCAATGGGTGACCCATCGGTAACAGTAAGTATGTTTACAAACGATGGCAGAGAGCTGGGAAGTGCGTCTTTGCGGAGTGATGCGCTCACCTTGCCACTGCAGGCGATAATTGCGGTCACAAGCATGAGGGAGCAAAATGTTCGGGGCCGACACGGCCGAGAAGAGCAGTTTGTGCGGAAGCTGCAAGACACAACCCCACAACAAAAAGAACAGGATGGAGCCCATGCTGATGTGGGCTCCGAACCCACAGCGCCTGGTGCAGCGGTAATGCTATCTGGGGCACGTGATGATGGCTCTGAGTCTGAAGATCAGACAGTGGATGATGAAAACCGAGATGAGGTGCTCGTATCAAAAGATGTGGATGCAGAACCGGCAGCAACGTCTGAAACGGAGTTGGGGAGTCATGCAGTCCCGAGGCACAGTGCTGTATCCAAAACGGAAGGCGTTGGTGGCGCAGCAGGGCCAGTGCATGATTTGTCACAGGACATAGCAGCATGTCTGAGTGCGGCCAATCAGGAAGTGGGGAGTAGGCCAGGTACGGCTCGCAGCAGTGGTTCCTCTACCTCACTCAAAAAGCAAGCGCCGAGAACCAAAAGGAGGGAGGGATCCGCCACACGGGCGTCGTTGTATGACACTATGACGTCCTATGATAGCTATGATAATAGGGGCGATGACCAACCACGGATGCCTGGTCGCAGGCAACAGCGACCGGATGATGATTTCCCATCAGTAGTTTTCGAACCGGCAGGTCACACTACGTGGTGCGAGAGGATCTTGAGTTTCATTTTCCGGATTCTGCTCTCGGTTTGGGCCTGCATAAAAAGCGTACTTTCTTGGATGTGGGCTCTTTTCCAACCCACCCACGGTAGCGCAGATGGGCTGCACAGATATGACGAGCTACGCACACACGGAGGTAATTCCCGGGCCAGGGGTCACCCCAGAATTGCGACAAGGCAACAGGCTGGCTTCAGCAGCGTGAGCTCGGTTGTTGGGAGTGGACGCCATCAATCAGGGGGACACACATACGGTTCTACACACATATCATATTCCGGCGGCAGCGAGAAGGCGGCATCGGTCTCCAACGGCAGTGAGCATACGTCACGCACCGCCAGCACAAGGTCATCAGGCCGTCATCACAGTAGCAACCCAACCACAATTGTAGACAGTGCAACTGCTGACCAGCTGCAGCGCGGTGGCGACATGCGTAGGCGTGCAAGAATGTGACCGCAAGTAAAACTCTTGAGACGTAGTTAGAACATGTGTCGCCAAAACACGTCTTTGTGCATATGTGGCGCCACACTTATAGCGTGAGCTGCTACACGGAGCTGGGCTCCGCACAAGAAACCGTGCTTGCCACAGCTCACGGTTGTCAACCTGCACACATTAACGTTGTTTTACCATACCCGCTGCCTGGCAGGCGTGTGAGGTGCTTTTCCCTTAAAACGTCATATGCCTTCCTGTAGAGTCTACACACACCTCGTCGCACATATGAAATGAGTCGGCAGCAACGTAAAGACAGGGGGGCGGCGTCCGTTGCCCAACGACAGCAGGAATTACAACATAGCACCGGGGGAACATCTAAGGTAAAGCTCAAAAATGAGTTAGAAAGCGCTGTGGAGGCACATTTCCTGTATGGAGAGGGAGAAAGGCTGTTCACAACGCGAGATCCAACTGGTGTCGAAGGCGCGGTCAATGTGATTAAAGAGAAAAATCTCATAATTGGGCCGTCTGCAGACCATAACAATCTTGCAACATCCGATATCAGCACCCTAACAAATATGATGCTGCGGTCAGCTGGCGGAAGCGCTCATAAAGTACCCGAACATGTTGTTGCAGCTTGGGCTGCATTCTACACCCCTCCAGAAAAACGAACGACCCTTGTTGAGATACTGCGAGCATGCATTGCTTATCCACAAAATCCACAGGTAGATGTCTCTATCAGCGACATCAAAATTTGCAACATTCTCCCCTCTCCTACCCCTACCGCGTCGCAACAACCCCAGCAGAAATCTTGGATACACTCGTTTTTTAGTAGCAAGCAAGAGCAAAGCACGGCAACGGCTGTACCTGAACAAAGAAGCCGCCCTCCCATAGGCATGCGTTGCGAAGAGACCATCAAATTCAAAGTCAAGGACGTAGTCAACAGCGCACCTGTGGAAGACGTAGTAATGACCATACAGTATGACCTTGTTGCAGTACACAACAAATCATCTGGCACTGACGATGTGGAGTTGCGAGGTCTATCGTTCTGCGTTACTCCAGCTACAGAATTTGAGCAGCACGGTAATAGCAGCGCCAACAAGTGCGTGTGGCAGGCGCGGCAACGTTGTACCCGCGTGTTTTTGTCTACCGAACTCAACCTTATTAAGGACGCAAGCAAGTTGGAAGCTGTAGACATATTAGACAACTCAGTAATGTCTGGCAATGGCCCCCAACAAGCTTCCACTCTAACGTATAGACAACGTCTCCAGATGTTGCTAGATGTACAGGAGATGCAAAAGCAAGCCAAAGAAACAAACGCACGCATATCGCCTCAGTCTACCAATAGCAGCACCCAGAAACAAATTCTGTTCAAAGATACGGAGTTCCTGAAAGATAATAAGGACATCTGCACACGTATTTTTGTATCAACATTTCAGGAAGCGGAAGAGATGCTGGGTGCGTTCGTGCATACGGTTATAGCTGATAGTTGCGCCGACAGATGGAATACAAAGCCGGAGTACTTTCAAAAAATATCCTTTAAGATCCCCCTCAATGCCGAAGACGCGCAAGAGGGGTATAAAGTAATTGAACATGGTTCCGTGCATATACCCCTATCGGGGCAAAATATACACGCACTGCTCTCCTACACAGTGACAACAAAGCGTACGACAGGCAGTGAACACAAACCTGAGGTAGTCATAAGCAAGGCAAAGTTGGGAGTGAGGCATGTGCCAAGAGGGTTCAAGTTGCACAATTGCGCTTGGGTGCGCTATCGCTCAACGGACTTCATCACATTCGTCATACCAGATCTGACATACACCTGTGTGACAAGCACCCTACCAACCTGCTGGCACCAGGCGAAAGAGTATCGCGCAATTGTAAGCCCATACCCCAAGAAAGCTGTTGAGATGGCCTCCAGACAAGAAGGCATTGCACCGGCAGAGCATCACATCACAGTTCCTGTGATACAACCGGGACAAGGCGAAGGTCAGAAACCGTGGGCAATAGGGGCTTCGGAAAAGATGCCTGGTGCACAATCAGAAACCAAGAGTGGGGAGCGTAGTACAGATTACGCTGTAAGTGAGCACACTAATGTCCATGGTACAACAGATCACGTGGAATCAGATAAGCCAGAGCACCGGATAAATGAGAAACAACGCCAGTGGATTGACCAAATGGTGACACAGGCCGCCTCCACACACCACGCAGACACGGACGAGCACTCGTTTGAGTCTCACATCACAAGGTTCGTAGAGGCACACAAACAGCCAAACGCCGATAGCCACACGAGCGGATCTGGAGAAGCCTTTTATTACGATACACCGCAGGAATCTTTTGGTGTCAATGATATAGAAGAACCCGAACCGCAGTCGGAACCGGAATCTGGACGACACCCTACTCAAGAGAAAAGTGTACCTCACGGGAGCAGATCAAAGACAAAAAAACCGCTACCGCATTCGGAAGAGAAGCTACAATCGCAGTTGTTGTGGTTCTTATTAGCAATATGGAAAAGCATCCTGCTCATCTTTCAGTTTCTGATAGTAACCCCCCTGGTTTACATATACAAACTGTGTACCCAGTATGCAGCTCAATCTCCGACGACTACAACCGATGTGCCCGAAGAGGCAAGTGACAAATCTGCCAAAAAATCAGCTACTGAAAAACAAAAAGAGAGCACTTCTTTCTTCGCGCAACTTCGGCGACGTGCCAAAAACTCATCTGCCGCAACCAATGAGACAGATGCAGATACTCCTAAACCGAAAAAGCCGGAGAAACGCAACAAGAACGCTGCAAATACCCCAACACCGGGCAAGGCCCCTGATAAGGAAGGGGCAAAACGCCCAACAGAGCGGAAAGACGTGCGGAGCGACCAGCAAACGAGCAATACCGCGCCCACCAACACAGAAAGTAATACGGAGGAAAACCCGAGTGATGAGGACGAAGTTTCCTCAACCATGCAGGAGCCTAAAATCGAAAATGCCTTTTTTGAGGTTCACAGCGTACTATACCCCATGTGATGTACCACAAATACCACTCCTCCCGCTGCATTGAGCGCGATTACCGAACTGATAACGTGTCGGGGCTCATTAGAAAAATCTTGTCCACCACAGAACCCCTAACTCAACCTTCGAGCATGTGGCCCGCCGTATTTCCTCTTCCAATTTCTGGATACTAACGCATACGCAATCCAACCCAAAAACACCTGTAGTCCCAGGTAAAATGCCTGAGAAGCCCTACCAAGCGTGATATACCAAACAATCCACTGAATTCCACTAACGCAACACAGAGATACAAGCACGCCCAAATTACCGGAAAGCCTTTTCCACACCCCAGAAAGGGTAATATTAGCAACTATGTAAAATATTGAGGAACCCCCAACAGGAAAAAAGTATATTATGTCCCTAAATACTCCAACAATGAACAGCGGAAGATTTGCTAGGAACATGTTCCTACTGTACGCCAAAACCATGAGAAGCATGTCAAATCTGGGAGTAAACTTATGCATCACTCCGCTAAGTAGAAACTCGCACAACACCAGCGCCGACATCAGCGCAGCAACAAACATTCCCCTGGCACTCCCGACTATGCTTATTTTACAATTAGCAGCCACCAATCCTCGTGTAATTTTAGTTAAGCTAGCAACCATTGGTACTATCTTATAGGGCCTTAGAAATTGCAATTCCAGCCCTACAGGCCATTTTTATTGCGGAAGACAGCAGCCTATATCCAAAAACCTCCTCGGCACCGCAACTTATGGCAGTTTCCATGTGTTCGCGTTCCTCGGCACAGAACTGTAGTATCTTATCGCTTAGATCGCGCTCACTGTCATCTAACTGCGCAACTTGATTGCTATAGTGATCACAAATAACCTCTTCGACCGCAGCCGTACATGCCATTGCTGCCTTCTTACCCATCATAGCAGTTACATAACCAAGTGCAACCCCTGCAACGTGCCACACGGGCAAAAACAGCGTGGGGCGCACCCTTCTCTGGAGTATTAAGTTATTAAAGTATCTGAAATGCACCCGTTCGTGCTCTTGCATCTCCTGAATTTTATCAGCATCCCGTGTGCGCGAAAACACAACGCCCTGCCCGTGGTATATGCACACCGCTGCATACTCGCCAGCATGGTCAACCCGTATCATGCTTTCCACAGATTTGCTTCGCATCACAGAACCACACCCAACGCAGGGCATGATAGCACATATTGCCCACACAGAAAACCATTCCTGCGCGAATCCGCCACGCTAATTTTTCCGACATATGTGATACCCCATGCTGGCTTACAACACTTGTGCATTGTGTGGTTTTAGGAACCTGAGGGGATAAATATTTTTTCCAGTACGTAAGCAGATCGAAGCTGGTGCTTGCAAATTTTCCACGGCTGTACGGGAGTAGCGCATGCTGTCACACCCTGAACATTTCTTTTTCACTGAAACTGTGCTACCATCTCGGCCGTAGTGTGTTGTTACCTTAAGCACTCTTATTGTATTTCTTGAGGTAGTAACATGCCCACTGTCGAACCGGATGCCAATAGCGTAGAGTTTTGGTGCGAAGATATTGCAGAACTTGGGCGCGCGGCAGATCCGCACATGGCCAGAGCGACCGTTACGCAGCATGCAAATTTGAGGGCGTTGTCCGGAGAGGAGTTCTGTGGCTGTATCCATAGGGGGCTACTCACAACGGTAGACGGGGGCAAGGTTCCTAAAATATCTGTAGAAGATCTAGATCGCATAAGACACAAGGTTGGGGACGGTGCCCTCGTGCTTCAGCCAGATTTTATGCGCGCACCCGCTAGGTGGTGCAACAGGCACCTGCCGGGCCTGGCGGTCGGGGTGCATGTCATGCACCATCTATTGCTTAATAGGCAGTACTCAGTAATGGGTCCAGAGGAAACTATAAGCAGAATACGCGGGAACGTGTACGCGCTTTCTGCTTCACACGTGCATCAGGCACTGATATTTGAAATTGTAAAAGCTTTCAATTCCGAATGTATATCAGGAAACTGTGGCACAGCGGTTTTCCACTTCATAAGTAAGCACGAAATGACAGCTGGCGGAGTGGAAGAAAGCCGCCATATTCACAGGGTTTCAGACAACAAAGTGCTCTTGGAACACAACTTGTCCGTTAAGATAATCCCTCAATCGCTATTACAAGAACACACCGCTCCTACA
Source organism: Anaplasma ovis str. Haibei (assembly GCF_002214625.1). Taxonomy (NCBI): domain Bacteria; kingdom Pseudomonadati; phylum Pseudomonadota; class Alphaproteobacteria; order Rickettsiales; family Anaplasmataceae; genus Anaplasma; species Anaplasma ovis. The sequence goes on along the minus strand of NZ_CP015994.1, from coordinate 260,286 downwards.
GAGTCAGAAAGCACAGGAACATTTTATACATTTATGGAGACGGAAGCCTCTGTAGTAGAGGGTGCAGTACGTTATGAGACTACTATACGTTTTAAGATTGCCAAGGAGATACTAAACCACATAGCCGAGAAGCGGAGCGCTGGAGGCAATTATCAACCCAGAGATAGCGATCTTGTTGTATTAATGCGATACCCACACTTCGAAGTACCGTTTGACCAAATGCATGAGGAGGTCTCTCTTGTAGTAAAACTGGACGAGGCCAAAGCTAGGGGTAACAAACATGGCATCGAGGAGGGCACGCAGCAGCATGCGAAAAAAGGAGTGCAAGCACCTGATTATGCCTCTCAAACGCTGTTTGCAAGCGCAATGGCTAGAATGGGCAATCTCCTGGGAAGGAATACACCAAAACCGGAGCAGCAACAAAACCTGAAAAGTAAAAGGATCGTATGCAAAGCCGCAATTTTGGACCAGTCTGATTCCACAACAAACTTCAGAATAATGGATATAAAGGGTGAAGTGGATAGTGCATTGATTCAGGAAAATGGAAATTATGCACTGCATGGCATAGTTAGCCATACATTCCCGCACGCAGTTGATTGGAGGCATGAGGAAGCGTTTATAACAAACTGGTTCCGCAAACAACCAACAGAGACAGGCACTCATGAGCAGCCTGTCCGGGAGGGAGAAGCTGTAGCGGCGCAAGAAGAAGGCGGCCAGCACGAAAATATGACAACAAACGAAGGTGCTGATCCGGGGCTTACCGCAACTGTACCAGCTGAAAACGCTGAGGAAGACCTTATCACGCATGCAAGCATTACTAACATTGGAAACCCCGTACTTAGCCGTTCCTCAAGCACAGATGATGGAGCATTATTAAGTGATACACAAAATAGTAGCGGACATGACAGCATCCAAGCATCTGGAGATCTGAGTGACCCGGGCAGCAGTAGCGGTTTCTTGAGCGCCGATAGCGGAGAGGAGGCAACTCTTACACCTGAAGAGGAGGAACCCAAACAGTTTGTGGAAGCTGGTACTCAGCATACACCTTCGATGCAGCACGCTACTGCCAGTGACAGCGCTGACCCTCGCCCACATGAGGGTACATTGAGCGCGCAAGCTGGTGTCAGCCTGGAAAGCATCGGAGCAGTAGGTGGAGCCGCGGAGGATGCGGAGAGCTCACCCGCAGACGTGTATTCTCTACACAAAGTATGCGAACATAACTACGTGAACCTGTCAAGCGAGGAAGTAGAACGAATCATCGACCAATGGACCGCGGAATGGGGCGCCATGTCGAGCTTCGCGCGACAACCCAAGCCATCCGAACACCAGCTCTCTATAGCGAGGCAAGTAGCAGCTGAGATCTTATTGTACACATTACACAGACTTAGTGTGAGTAATACAATCAGGGCAGGGCTAGAAGCGTATGGGCCATCTGAAGTCGGTCGCTCATCTGCTGTAGATTTTCCCAGAGAGGATTTGAGAGTAAATGATGTTTACGCACACACCGAGGACGTAGCAACAGAGTTAGCTAGCACCCTTAGAGCTGACCATAGCGATACTGCCGATGCGGAACAGTTGGCGGCATTGCACGGTATGGAATATAGAGGCGAGTATGCACATAGATTTGATCCGGGTGGTGAGAGACTGAAGGCGTTTGCCGCACTCAAATATATGTTCGTGCAATCAGTGCACAACTCAGCAGAATCCGGTTATGCTGTGCCACATCCCGCGCTTATAGAGGAAATGGTAAATTCTCTAAACCAAGCGGGGGCAGTCGCTTCGCCTAAAGCCAGCATGCTAGCTATCATAACACGTTGGGGACTACAAGACTTTGGAGTGTTGGTTAGGGAGGAAGGGCATATAAATAGGGCATCCTCTGCTGACAATCAAGCACCAGTTCACAGCACGTCCATCAATTGCACTGACAGCAACAAAGTGAGCATTCTCATAATGCACTCAACGATACCCTGGGTATCGGGATTGGCAAGAGCAAGCATGAGTTATGACCTGCATTTTTCTCCCGAAGATAACTCGATATCTTATAAAAACGTGTATATACGTGTAGCCCTACCCGGAAGCAAAGCAAAGCTACCTCCACTTGAAATGCTAACAGGCACGTACGCACAGCCAGAAACCACAAGCATACCCGATACCATACCAGAAGAGGGCATAGTGATTGTCCACAAAATGGAGGACATGAAAATAAGCGTGAGAGAAATGCTGAAACAGGATAGGAAAGAAGAAGTTGTGTCATTCCTGAAGCATGAAGCAACACCAGCGCTCACCGCCGATACAGCCGGACACCACGCAGAGGGGGCCACAACAGTGGAAGAAACGTGGCGCGGCAGGCTAAGGGAATGCGGGGCAACCCTCATGGAGGAGAACAGGCCGTTACCACGGACCACCCACCAAGGCGCTGATGAAGAAGGCCAAAACACCGGACGCACTCCGTGGTACATGGCACCATGGAACCTCCTGTGCGGGGTATTCAGAGCTATAGGGTCGTTCATAGCCCAACTGGCACGCGCTATTGTGAACATCTTCAGGTGCGGCCACAATCCTAACTACGACACTCTCATCGACGAGAGCGAGGAGATTGCTGTAACCGACACACACAACACCACAGAAAGCGTGCAGGAAGGGAGGGAAAGGCAGCACCACACCAGCCACCAACCGGCACAACAGGGTGTCAGCGCAGTGGACCCTGGAACGGCCACGCCCACACTACTCCGAAGCGATGAACGCGGCAGCACCCACCCGCAAGGAGAGGGACGCGAGCAGGAAGCAGGAACCCCGACAGTTACACCTCCGAGCACAAAGTTGGACAGCCCACACAAACTAGGTGAGGGCGCGACGACACGCAGGTCATCATTCGCGGAGCTCCACGAGCGCCTAAGGCGACAGTACGACGTGCAACAGCAGGCCAGAAGGTAGCCGAGGACGGGGGAGCAGCAGCTACCAACCACAGGACAAAACCAGGCCCCCACGGCATGGCGGAAGGAGACAACCCGCCCCTCCGACGCGCGGGCAGGCAGGCAGGCAAAAACGCACGAACCAGTCAATCCAAATCTTGGAGACGCGCTGCTAAAGGGTTACGCCGCCCGTCCTCAAGAAGCCCCCAGTCCGCCCCCAGGAGCACTCTGACCCTGCGCTGCTGACACCTGCGTACCCGCAAGGCTCGTCGCAGGAACAGCGTTCTCCGCATCCGCAAGGCTCGTCGCAGGGCGGCTTGTCGGGAAAATACTACCACCCGCGATGCCGCCAAAGCTGCCCGCAAGGCCGCCACCAAGCATGCTCTTCATAATATCCATAGGATGGCCTGTGACGGCAGACTTCATCTCATTCCAGTGATGAGTCACACCAGCGTGGGGACCGCTTTCATCAAAGAAGCTGACTGCCAGATCGGTAGCAGCCCTGATGCCAGAAGTACTTACATAGTTGTCGTATAGCGCACGACCCAAGTACCCCACCTTTGTAGGATCGCCGAAAGTGATCGCACACGTCAGATACTCCACACAGCTCTTGACTACTGAACTTACATACATAAAGGTAGAGACTATCAGTGCCGGAACAGCCGTGAAAAGAGCTATAACGGGCCACAGGACTATGACGGGAACAACCTTGACGAGGGACATAAAAAAGTTACGCACCCCATTAACGGGCTCCCTACCCTCCTCCTCACCACCAGCAGACGCCTGACGACCCCGCTTAGAAAAGAATCCAGCAAGAAACCTGACGGGCAGCACAACAATCATCGCGATGGTCATCGCCACATAGGTGATAGTGGTAAGAAGCACCGTGGTTGCGAGCAACACGAGCGATAGCGGCAACCGTAAAATTAACTCGACCCCTGCACCAAGACCGGAATCACTCTCCGGCACCTGCAGGACAACAGCACGGCGTGGTGAATCACCACCACTTAGAAACTGCTCCCAAGACATAAGGCAAACCCCACCATAAACACAACCCAACTGCGAGCCGTGGTGTTTACCCTGCAGGGTAAACACGGCATCACACACAAACTCCGGTTACCATACACATTTTGAGGCAAGTGGTCAATGGATAATGTATGATTGCAACCGTTTTTCGAGAGTATAACATCCTAAATACACGTACAATAGCCGATCATTGCGCCGTGAACGTACAGCTTGGAGCATAACCCAAACCCGAACTGTTAACCCTTATTGTGCATATGGCGGTACAGCTCGCCCGATCAAGCCTCAGACATACTGCAAAAATTAAAAACGTAATAACCAGCCCTTAGTTGCAAGTTTATCACGGCATAGTCCCCATACCACACATTGAAGAACTTGCGCACACCCCCAAAATCTTGCACTGTGACAACTTTGCACTTATACACGCAGGCAGCGCCGCAACATGACGCCCTACATGAGCGCGAAAGTAAGCCATACAGCCGACAGTTGTGGGTGAACTCCACACCAATGTGCACCCAACTCATGCGGGAAGGTGTTCACACCACAAGCGAAATACATCTAAATGCGGGGTAAGGTGCACACAAGTTTTAGTGCGTTCACGCCACACGTTGTTGCCGTGGCGCAGCAGCTCACGTACAAAAAACAACTCACACAATATGCGCACCACGGCCACACCACCCCAAACTCAGAGATGTAGCCTAGCACTGTACCAAGTAATTTATTCGGGTAATTTCCCCAACACACTATGTGCACTCCCACATGCATCGAGATTCGTTAGCCACAACAGAACATCTACAGGTCGCTGGACATTCTGACATCCCCAAATTGCAACACCTCAAGTGTACCCACGCGTCATCACCGATAAAAGCGCCCCCACAAGGCATGCTCAAGTTCCCTCTAATCTCCCCCCACCAAATCCAGCTTGGACCATGTTGCAAACGCGAGATTCCTTGATAACAGCGGTACACAAGCCTAGCCACATATTTTGAGTGCGTAGATAGGCCTTGGCGCGAGTCGCTCACAAAGTGTGTATTGTAAATAGAGCCAATACTCCTACCACAGGCTATTTTCCCTTAGTAATCACAATATCCAACACGGCTCTGTATACTCCCTTGAAGCCGCATTTCTTCACCGCAAAAGCCAACAGCAGACATCCGGTTGCGTATACGACGTTCCATCCGGAAATTGAGAGCCCAAGAAAAACAAAGCTCGGAACACCGCATGACGGAGCAACGTCATTGCTTAGCAGATTGCGCTTTATGTCATCAACACTTGCGCGAGGGTTTACATCACCGGCACAGTGCAGGAAATCCGTAAACCAACCGTACTCCAGGCCGGCATGATACATTGAAAGAGCCACACTGCCTACGTAACACACGGCAGTGCAACAGAGCGAGTACTTATCCCCTCTCAACATGCCAACCACAGAGAAAAAAAGCGCGGCAAAGTATGGGACCCGCTCATATAGGCACAACCTGCACGGAACCAAGTCATACACAATCTCTCCAACATAGGCGGCCACAAGCGCCAATACGCTGCCGACAAAGAAAATGACGCCGCACTCTCTCATTACCCTGCCCACCGCACAAACGCAATACGCAGAACCGCGGCACTGTACTTCAGGGCGTAAGACACCTGCAATCCCGCACAAATGAACGCCAATAGATACATCACCAGCATAGCATATAGCGAAAGCGTCATTCCTTCCATCATAACCGAACACCAGTTGCTGTACCGTAACTTTAGCAGGGATGCAGGCCAAGGCCTGATAACAACCATAAGATTGTAAAACACAAACGGCACTATGAAGAATATGAAGAGGTGCATAGAATAGTTTGCCCACAGCGGGCATGTGAAGATGTCGGCACAAATCTTGTTATAGACACCACTTGCAGCACCGTACAGAGTAACTGACGCCGGCATTGACAAAGCTGCAGTGAGTAACTGACCGAATGCTGACTGAATAACTATGGTGTCGTGCCCCATAGGCGCGCCTCTGTCGTTGCTTTGTAGCACAAAAATAGACAACATGCCAATAATAAGCAGGAAAACCGCCACTTGCAGGAAGAACGGAGCAAGCTTGAGGCCGGTAGCGAACGCGGCGTCATACAGAGGAGGGAAAAACCCATACACCAGGTAACAAGACACGTGGGAGATCAACAGTGCGGCTAGGGCGGCCCAGTGCTCCTGCCAAGCAGGCAGATGGCCTATGCCCAAGAAGGTGCTCACCACCCTCACTGGGATAAGAAAACCTACAAGCCTGATTACAACCTTGAATAACGACCTAAGCATACCACGAAGCCACAAACACGAATGCAGACCTCCAACAACGCGGGGGCTAGCCCCCTACATACCTACTCCACAAGGTATGTCAACCGTTTTTACCAAACAGCTTGACCGACAATATCCGGACATGTAGAATTCTGCAGTTTTGCGTTTTGTGGGTCCGCTGTGGCTAAAAAAGGTTCTGGTCTATTGGTAAAGCTGGTCAGCAGCGAGGGTACTGGCTATTTTTACGTCAAGAAGCGTGACCCTAAGAAGTTGGTCCAGAAGCTCTCTTTCCGCAAGTATGACCCGGTCGCTAGAAAGCACGTCCTGTTCAAAGAAGAGAAGCTGAGGTAGTGTAGCTTGGCGCGCCAAGCTGGTAGGTTATGGCCGCAGCCTGCGGTTGCTTCTGTATGACATAGCACAGTGGGGCGTTCGTCCCCACGTATGTGGTGTAATGCACCAATGCTGTACGTGCGTTGTTGCAGGCATGTCATCCTGGTTTGGGACCAGTACCGGTTCCTTTTTCGGTGTTGCCGGGTATGGCAAGTGTCTGTGTTATCGGTTTGTTCGAATGGCGCCATTCATAGTCCCGTCGCTTTGCAAAATCCCGTTACGAAGCGTGACGGCCGCGGGAGTAACGCATCACATAAGGATCACACTATGCTCTGGTGAAAACAGCACCCTGCCTCGCGCTTGGACCAATAAAAATGTTCCCGGGCACCAGCATAATTATAGATAGGGGTCGTCTTAATCAGCACAACCATGGGCAATTCCAGTTGACGCAAAGTGCTAGCGTGTCAGCAAATAGAGCATACCGCGCAGATCTGAAAGCTACCGTAGCGGCCTCAGGAAGGCAGTGGTGTGGCATTTAACTGATGTATGCACAACCCTACGGATGTGTCAGTTTGGAAGACGCACAGTAAAATCCGGTGGGGATTCTAACTGTTTTTACGATTTTACTCGGCAATTCTATTTGATTTTTTGATTTTTAGAGGTATATATTGCCAGTGCTGTGCGGTTCTGGCACGGTCTGCGGTTTCTTTTTTTAGTTTTGTGGGTGCGTCATGGAAGGTGGTGAGGTAGGGAACTTTAAGTCTGACGATGCTGTTTTGGAGGACATCAAATCTAAGGTCATGGAGGCCGTGATTGGCTGTCTAAAATTGAAGGATGAGCAGAGGCAGGTTCTTTCCGGGACCACTAACCTGGCCAAAGATTTCAACCTGGATAGTCTAGACTTTGTGGACCTGATTATGTCCCTGGAGGAGAAGTTCTCCATAGAGATTACCGACGAAGAGGCGCAGGGGTTGGAAACCGTAGATGACATATGCAAGTACATATATGGCAAATCTAATTCTAAGTAGTATCCACCCGTTTGCGGCGCGGTGTTTGTGCTTCCCAGTTTCATCAAACGTCGTTGTCGCGCGGTCTTTTGGTTCTCTAGGGGTTTGCTTCCAATGTTCGGGAGTTGTTTCGGTTTTGTATGGCTGACAGGGCTAGGGTTGTCGTAACTGGTATGGGCCTGGTGACGCCGCTGGGGTTTCAGATCTCTGACGTGTGGGGCCGTCTAGTCAATGGAGAGTCGGGCATATGTGCCATTAGTGGGTTTGATGCTCATGACCTTGATTGCAGGGTTGGAGGGCAGGTAAATGTAAAAGGCCAGTCGGAAAAGTACGAACTCGATCCCACGCAATGGATTGAGGAAAAAGAAGTAAAAAAAATAGATCGCTTCATTATTTTTGGAATAGCGGCATCCGACATGGCGCTGGCCGATTCTGGCCTACTGGAGACAGAGTTTGATCCAAACCGGGTTGGAGTGTTGGCAGGGTCCGGCGTAGGTGGTCTGCCGTACATAGAAAAAAACGTCATAGCTGTGCACGATCGCGGGCCAAGGCGTGTTAGCCCGTTCTTCATACCTGGAAGCTTGATTAACCTGCTTCCGGGTTACATTTCCATGAAGTACGGTCTCACCGGATATTGCAATGCTTCAGTAAGTGCCTGCGCGACAGGGGCTACTGCCATTGCCGACGCGGCGCGAGTCATAGCATCCGGAGAAGCAGACGTTATGCTCGCTGGTGGGGCAGAGGGCGCGTTGTGCAGGGCGGCAGTGGCTGGATTCTGTATCATAAAGGCTCTATCAACAAAATTCAATGATACGCCGGTGCTTGCTTCCCGTCCTTGGGACAGAGACAGGGACGGCTTTGTGATCGGAGAGGGTGCCGGCATCCTGGTGCTGGAAAGTTATGAGCACGCAAAGATGAGAGGTGCAAATATATACGCGGAGCTCGTTGGTTACGGGATAACTTCTGATGCCTATCACGTGACGGCCCCGCATCCTGAAGGTCGTGGGGGAGCAGACGCAATGAGGCGTGCGCTGCAAATGTCGGGAATTGCCCCAGAAGGTGTGGGGTATATAAACGCACACGGAACCTCGACGCCGGTGGGAGACAGTGTTGAGATTTCCGCAATAAAATCAGTGTTTGGTGACCACGCATACCGCGTGCCTATATCTTCCACAAAGTCCTCTATCGGTCATTTATTGGGGGCAGCCGGGGGTGTGGAAGCCATTTTTTCCATACTGTCTATCCTTAATGGAGTTGTGCCTCCAACATTAAACCTACAAAATTCTTCGGAAGACAGTAATTTGAACTTGGTGCCTCTAAACGCGCAGGAACACAAAGTGCCTAGTGCGATGTCAAATTCCTTCGGGTTTGGAGGGGTTAATGCATCGCTGGTGTTCAAGGCCGTGTAACACGCCGGGTGAGTTTCATTTGTGGCCGTCCGTTAGTCGCGCTTTCTTACGCTGCACCAATTCCTGCACATACCCATAAAGCATATGTGGGCTTCACTCCATTACGCGCCAACGTGATTTTCAATTATCGCGACACCACTGCGGGTGCGCGCCAATTCTACTCACAACAACCGCAGCCATCGGTGAGGGGCTCGGTAATGCACGGTGACACAAGTTTGAAATGGCCCCGACAGTGAGCATATACTGCAAGAACCACATTTAATAGTTGTGAAATAAAAATGCCTTAGCATTGCGCCAGCAGGGCATATAAGAACGTGGCAATGGAGTACTTAAAACAGTTAGTTGCATCTTCTATACAACACAACGCATCTCACCTTTACTGTGTCATTGGTCAGCCTCCTGCGATCAAGAGGTTGGGCCACATAGAATTTTTACAAGTGAGAAAGATCGACCAAAGCGATATTAAAAGCATATTGTCCGCTGTGCTGTCCGCAGAGGCTCAAGCCAAGTTCGACAGCGATGGGGAAGTTAGCGTGAATTTTGAGTTTGACGAGACGCATTTTTTGAACATACACGTAGCAAGAGACATCAGTAGGCTTGAATCTGAAGCAAAGGTTACGATTTTCATTAGGGAGTTGGCACTTCCATCTGAGGACGATGTCCCGCAGGAGCTTGTTCGCACGGCCGCGTATGTATCTAGGGGAGTGATACTGCTGGGAGGAGCGGCACACCACAACAAAAATTATACAATCGAGTTCTTGCTGCACAAAATTGGCACGGCCCAGAAAAAGCATATACTGACTTTTGGTATGGAAGCGGAATCTGTGCCAAAATCAGATCGCGCCATAATAAGCGCCTATGACGCATCTCAGGCAAATTTTGACTTTATCAAAAAGCAAGCGGCGGATATTGTGGTGTTTGCTGAGCTTAACAGCAATCTGGTAAGCGTGGCACATAGTTGTGTTACCACAGGTATGCTGGTTATAGCGGCTATAGACGCTGTCTCGACTGCATGCATGCTGGAAAGAGTGCTATCCATGTTTCCGAATATGGAATCAGGAATTAATTTCCTGGCTTCGCACGTATTGGGCGCAACTCTACAAGTGTTACTTGCAAGGAAGCCATGTGTTTATGTGTACGACTTTATAACGTTTGATAACAAGGTCAGAGAAACTATAAGAAGCGGGAACATAGAACTAATAGAGAACTCGGATATCGTGGAGAAAATCAGCAAGTTAATTGAAGAGAACAAACTTACACATTCTGATGCTCAGCCCGTTCTGGCTCATCTTGTTAGCAGCACAAGCTCGCAATACGCAAGCAACGTGGAAGATGAATTTTAACGGAAACGCCCTGGCCAGAGCAAACCACGTGCCGTAGGGGTAACAACAATCTAAAGGCTGCAGCGCACAAACGCCCGCAACTGCATAGATACTTCGCTCAGTTGTGGACGTGCAAAGTTTTCGTGCTTGTACTTTCAACTTGAGACGTAGCACAATCCCACATAGAATCCTGTGGTACAGTTTATACTTTCCCCCGTTATGGTGTTTGATAGCAGCTTGAATTTGGACCCACTGGTTCCCGGCAAATCACCTGAGGAGACCACTGTGGTCGTTGCGATGTCGGGGGGTGTGGATAGCTCAGTGGTCGCCGCGCTTTTGCACGAGCGTGGTTATAAGGTTATAGGAGCAACAATGCAACTGCACAGCAGCTTGCCGGCATCCGGGGCGAAGTCTTGTTGCGGCAGCGTGGATATATATGACGCAAAGCGCGTTGCATCAGCACTCGGGTTTCCGCACTATGTTCTGGACTACGAAGAAGTATTCAGGAAGGAAGTTATAGACGATTTCATAAGTTCATACAAGCGGGGGGAAACTCCCATACCGTGCGTAAAATGCAACCAAACAGTCAAGTTCAGAGACATGCTCAAGGCAGCCAGGACCATAGGTGGTGACGTGGTCGCAACCGGACATTACGTTCGGAGGGTTGAGATCGCTGGCGAACAGCAAATATTGCGCGGTAAGGACCCGCAGAAGGATCAAAGCTACTTCCTGTTCTCCGTAACCTCTGAGCAATTAAAATTCTTGAGATTCCCCCTAGGTAATTTGGTAAAAAGCGACGTGAGGCAGTTGGCACAAAAACTCAACTTGGGAGTTGCAGATAAGCCAGACAGCCAGGACATATGTTTTGTACCTGAAAATAGCTACAGGGAGGTTCTGCGGAATTTGGACCCCGCATCGGTCAAGAAGGGCAAGATTGTGCACGTCGATGGGCGCTTGCTTGGCGAGCATGACGGCATATCAAATTTCACCGTTGGGCAGCGCAGGGGTTTGAACATTTCTGCACCGTATCCACTATATGTAGTAAGATTAGACGCGGAGCAGAACATCGTGGTAGTTGGGCCACAGTCTGCCCTAATGAAGAGAGCATTGTTTGTGAAGAATCTGAATTGGCTCCCTGATTACGACATTCCAGAAAAAGGACTGGTAGTCGACGCTCGGTTGCGATCGTCCGGGGCTACAACCCGCGCTACCATAACGAGTGACGGGGAAGGCTACGGAACGGTGGTACTGGAAGAGGACTGCGTTGTGTCACCTGGGCAGGCATGCGTGCTGTATGACAAAGAAAGGCTGCTGGGGGGCGGATGGATATACAACAAGCTGTGCCACGAAGGGGTGCAGTAAACCTGGCTCTCGCCGCGGGCCCCAGGTAGTGGTATTGCGCCCTGTAGGCTGTTGCACGTGACCGAAATGTGCACATACGCCTTTGGCGTCGGCGCTGTACACATCAGGAAATTCCACATGGCCGTCCCAAGCCTATTGGTTTATAATCCCCCAACAATTCACCCTACTCTCATGCTGCACCAATCCCGGTGCTTGCTCTGACCGGAATTTACCCTGCACACCACCTCAAGCCAGGCCGGCCTCTACCAAAGCTTTACCACAATGGCTGAGCCACCACCTGGCAGCTACAGTCAGCAGTATGCACCATTGCACGGGGCACCGGAACTTTCTGCATGTTTCACCCACTTATGTATGAAGTACGTGTGATTCCAGAAATAGGGCAGCCCCTAAATCTGTCGTGCGCGCATGCGCCATCACGCAAATTTTCATCACACCTGAACTTATCACACAATGCCTCGCAAAAACTCGGAAAATACACCATAGAATTGTGCATACATTACCTGAGCCGTTGCACGATTGTTTTTTGCAGTTATTATATTAGTTAAGAAAGAAACTTTTACGGGCTTTTTTGGACCTCAGTACCAACACCACTAACACAGCAGTCGTTCACGACCGTCTAGTCGCTTGTATCCGCATTATGCGCACTACAAAAATCGGCCCAATTGCTTTCCAGAAACTCATAAAGTTATATAAAACTCCTGAACTGGCGCTTGATGCACTCGTGAATGGAGAGTTCGGCAATGTGGGGCGCGTATGCCCGGAAAACGATGCGGAAAGGGAAGTCGAGCTATGCCAAAAGTTGGGCGCTAAGATGATAAGTATGTTTGAGCGGGAGTATCCCCAGATGCTGCTGCACATATACGATCCTCCTCCAATCATAACCGTGCTCGGTAATACGGCTTTGCTCAACAGAAACAATAAAATTGCAATGGTAGGAAGTCGCAATGCATCAACGAATGGGAAACGCATTGCGTACGGAATAGCGCTTGACCTATCTAAAGCCGGGTTTGTTACGGTATCTGGTCTGGCGAGGGGAATCGACAGTACGGTGCATAGCGTAGCACTTGAAAAAATGCCTACTGTTGCGGTCACCGCAAGCGGGATTGATGTTGTGTACCCCAAAGATAACCTGCACTTATACCGCACGATAGTGCACAACGGCGGCACAGTTGTGACTGAACTGCCTTTTTCATCGTTACCGAAGGCGAGCTTTTTCCCTCAACGCAATCGCATAATATCGGGCATGGCTTGGGGCACGGTTGTGGTGGAAGCATCTCGCAGATCTGGGTCCCTCATCACAGCAAATTTTGCCTTGTTGCAGGGCCGAGAGGTTTTTGTGGTGCCAGGCTCGGCTTTGGATCCCAGATATTCCGGCAGCAATTATCTTATCAAGCAAGGTGCCACGTTGGTAGAATCCGTAGAAGATATTATACAGGCATTGAACCCCAGTGCGCGTCCAATAGCAGCGAAAAGTCTGCAATGTTACACCCAGAAAGGCGCCACCACAGATGGGGTAGGCTCTGCAGCAATCCGGTGCACAATTCTCCAACAACTGAGTGTTTCTCCTACAGACATTGAAGATCTTGCAGCCTGCACAAAGATTAGCACGAGCACATTACTTGCTGAACTCGTTGAATTAGAGCTACTGAGGAAGGTGCACAGATTTCCCGGTAACAGATTTGCCTTGTCTTTGGAAAACTAGCAATGCCGTCACCTGCGTTCAAATAGCTTATCTATTTCGGATAGGCTAAGCTTGATGTACGTCGGCCGGCCGTGGTTACACTGACCAGAATGCGGGGTATCTTCCATTTGTCTTAGCAAGCTGTTCATCTCTTCCAATTTTAACATCCTGCCACTTCTTATTGAGCTATAGCAGGCAATGGTTCCGCACACGTGCTTTATTCTTTCACTCATGAACAATGCCTCACCCACCTCGACAATGCTCTCCACTATTTTGGCAATCATAGCCTTCACATCAAACACCCCAAGAATTGCAGGAACCTCCCTCACAGCCACAACCATGCTTCCCATAGGCTCTATCACCAACCCGAACTTTAGCAGTTTCTCCCTATACTCACCCAGTAATTCTAATTCGTATTCGTTGTCTAGCTCAACCAACTCAGGCATAAGTAGCACCTGGCGTTTCATTCCCTCATTGGCTGTCACCTTTTTCATGTACTCATAAGTAAGCCTCTCATGCGCTGCGTGTTGATCTATTATGATCACATGGTCCCCAGCCCTCGATACTATGTACCTATCGAAAAGTTGACACACTGCGTTGCCTAGCGGTAATTCTTCTATTAGCGGCACGTTATGAGCCTCTGAGTCATAATTTAGAACTGGACGTGTCGTGCACCTACTGTTGCTGCTTCCCCTGAAAGCAAACAACCCCGCAGTGTCCGCGGAGTTTTCGACGACGTGCTCGAGTCTTGATAGAAGTTCTCCCCCCCCCCCACCTGTTGTACGGAAAGCTTTGAGCTTTCTGTCACACCATAATCGTGTACTTTGCTGTAGGGTGTACGCATAGTTGAGGCGCTATCCACAGCAAAGTGGTCCAATCCTCCCCCAACAGGAATGCGGGGAGGTAGTTCTCTGTACACATTGCTAGACAAAGCAGTCGCCAGCGCATCAACAATCACGCTATACACATGCTTGCGGTTACGAAACCTTACCTCCAGTTTGCTTGGATGCACATTCACATCAACATCACCCGGCAAGATCTCCAGGCACATCACAACCACTGGGTGCCTATCCTTAGGGATAAACTCACTATATGCAGACTTTATCGCGCCCATAAAAAGAGTGCTGTGTACCGGCCTACCGTTCACAAATGTGTAAATCATGTCAGGCCTTGATCGATTAAACGTGGGAACACTAATGTACCCGGTAATGCTTATCGAATCTGAATTGAAACGCACCTCTAGAGATTGCTCCCGGAACGCATCGCCAAAGGGTTTCATCTCCCACAGACGCGACATTAAGTCTCCCCTGGCAGGGTATTTAAAAATCTGCTTGTCAGCTATGGTAAGGGAAAACGCGATACCGAATTTGGCCGTAGCAAACCTGTACATCAGATCAACAATGCTTTGGGTCTCCGCCTTTTCCGTACGCAGGAACTTAAGCCTGGTTGGAGTGGCAAAAAACAAGTCTCTAACCTCGATAGAGGTCCCGCAGGGCAATGCCTCGGGCGATAAATCTCGGGTTTTTTCCCCACCTTCAAGTACTATAGACCATGCCTCGGTACATCCTCTATATTTTGAAACCATTTTGGTCCTGGCAACAGCTGCGATGGAGGTCAGCCCCTCTCCTCTAAACCCCATCGACCTAATGTTGCTGAGGTCATTATCCGGAAGCTTAGATGTGGCATGACAGATAAACGCTCTCTCCATTTCATCTCGGGGTATGCCGCATCCATCATCAATGACGGAAATGAGATTACGTCCCCCCTTATCTATTAGTACATTTATGGTCGTAGCACCCGCATCTATCGAGTTCTCAACAAGTTCTTTTACCACACTAGCGGGGCAATCTATCACCTCCCCGGCAGCAATTTTATTAACAGTCTTAGCATCTAACACAACTATAGGCACGACGTTACCACACACAACCAGCGCAACACCAGGTCATTATAGCGCACAAAAAGAAAACTACTACCCCGTACTAGAGAAAGAAAACAAGGCGCTAGCAGGCCTCATAGCCGCACACTTGCGCGCACAAACAACTCAAAGCAGCAGTGCTTTCTTTTTTTATCATTGACCACAGAAGATTAAAGGTATAGAAATTGGCAGTGGTTCGGTGGTTTTTGTTTATGAAGGATGTAGTCGAATCGTCCATTGATATCCAGAGCAGCTTGTCTATGCTTGGTGCATTTTCTAACGCAGATATTGTGGTGAAGGCCACCATGCTCATATTGGTTGCGTCTTCTGTAATTTCTTGGTCAGTAATTTTGAAGAAGTATTTAGTGCTCAGAAGACAGGCTAGGGAGATCCGGGAGCTCGAGGAGCGTTTCAGCTCCAGAAGAACTTTCACCAACTTAACCGAGATTATAGGTAAAAACACCGGCATCGTATCACAGATATTGAACTACGGAATACAAAACTCCAAGCTAGTCGCGAATAGGCAGTTTGGGCTACACAAATTTGTAAGCGCAGAATTGAGTAGAACCCTAGACAAGCTTGAGGACAACGTAGAGCTTCTGGCAACCATTGGGTCCTCTTCCCCTTTTATAGGGCTATTTGGAACCGTATGGGGAGTTGTAGGCAGTTTACGTTCTATCCCGGCTGGAGCAAGCGTGGGTATTGCGTCTGTTGGCCCAAGCATGGCCGAGGCCCTGTTTGCAACGGCTTTGGGGCTGCTTGTTGCAATACCCGCCAACATATTCTATAACAGGTTCACGGCACTTATCACGAGAATGTCCAATCGTCTAAGCAATTTAGTGTACGAGCTCGAGGCGTTTGCAGATAATGAGGAATAGGTCCGCGTCGCGCAGACTGTCAGGGCAGTGCAGAGAAGTTCGTAGGTTCCGTTCCGAGATAAACATTACACCCTTCGTGGATGTAGTACTCATACTCCTGGTAATATTCGCGGTTTCGCACACAGAAAAGGCCCTGCCATCACTCCTTGTAAACCTTCCTAACGCAAATAGGGCCCTGGGCTTGGACTCCGAGCAATCAGTTGTCTTGACCATTACCAAGAAAGGTACTATATATGTGAACGATAAGCTTTCCAGAGAGGCAAATCTGGAGACTGACCTTATGTCCGTAACCAAAGGCAAGGAGGCCCAGGTGTTCCTGCGTGGTGACGAGGGTGTAAGCTATGGGACGATCATGAGGGTGGTCAACTTATTATCTGGTTACGGCCTCAGGAAGGTGGCTCTGGTTGCTGATAATAGCGTGGTTGCCGATGTTGGGAGCAGTGCAGGCCGCACGTAGTGTGCTTTTAAACAACATTCACGTTGCTTTGTCAGTGCTTCTGCACGTGGCCGCTGGTGGCGCCTACTTCGCAGGCACCTGGGTCATGGAACAAGGCAAGGTGCAGCATGACACGGGAAACGCGGTAATAGTGTTCGGCTCCGTTCCTGTGGCAGAAACAGATAATGTTCGGATGGGCAGGCAGCCCGTAGTCCTTCAAAAAAGAAAAGCCGGGTATAGGCCCACAGAAAAAGCTGAGCGGGTTGTTGTGGAGCCGATAAAGAGGATACCTCCGCCTCCTGGTAGGAAGGCAATGGAAAAAGAGAGGTTGGTTGCGCAGAAGGCCTCCCCTCCAGTGGTGGAACCGCTCCCCGTCGCTGCTGATGCGCAAGATTTCCCAGAAACCGCAGAGGAGGAGCTGTCTGGAATATTGCAGGCAGTACAGAGCGAGGCTAACATTCGGCCTGGCGCGGAAAATGCGGTAGACGCCGGTGAAGCCAGATACGATGAAAAGCACGAGCTCGCAGTGAGGATAGCAAATTCTATCAGGAGTAGGTTTGTTGAGTGCTGGACTGTCCCCGCAGGCGCGAAGGACGTAGAAAATATGGTGGTGAAAATCGGCGTGGTGCTGGCTCCCAGTGGGAAGGTAGTTAGAGCCGGTATAACAGATACTCACTTGTACAACAGTAACCCCTTCTTCCGCGCTGTGGCGGATAGCGCACTCAGGGCAGTGTACAAGTGTAGCCCGCTCACTGGGCTAAGCAGAAGCGACTACAACCTGTGGCACGAGATAGTTCTAACTTTTAACCCCAAACCCGAGCTGTGACCGGACGGTGACCTAAAAGGATTTCCTTGCGCATTCCTGCTTGTGCGGGAACGTTAATGTCACTATGGTACCTAGGTTTGGCTCGCTTTTTATACTGAAAGTTCCGTGCATAAGCTCAACGAGCTTTTTGCTCAAAGGCAACCCCAGCCCCGTGCCCTCATACTTGCGAGAGTGCGTACTGTCCGCCTGCCCGAAGACAGACATCACCTTGTACAAGTCTTGTTGAGCTATACCAATGCCAGTATCGCTAATTTCCACTATGAGTTGCTCGTCCTTGATCTCAGCACACAACTTAACTAGCCCGCCTTCCGGGGTGAACTTCACCGAGTTTGACAGCACATTTATGATAACCTGCTTCATCCTCTTCGGGTCCGCAGTCATAACAACGGTTTCTTCCGGCATTTCCTTCTTGAGCTCCACCTTGGCATCTTTCGCCCGGGGTAGCACCATTGTGAAGGATGAATCTACAATCTTACCTAGGTCAAATTTGACGAACTCTACAGTGAGTTTGTTAGCCTCCGCTTTTGAAAAATCAAGAATGTCGTTTATCAGGCTCAGAAGGTGCACACCCGACTGGTGAATGTCGTTTATATACTCCTTGTATTCCTCGCTACCAATTGGGCCCAGTGACTCTGATTGAATGATTTCAGAAAAGCCGATAATAGAATTGAGAGGGGTGCGCAACTCATGGCTGACGTTGGCCAAAAACTGAGACTTGCTCACACTTTCCCTCTCGGCAGTCTCTTTCTGCTCCTGAAGCTCCAGGTTCGCGTCATACTGGCTACTAAGGAGTCTCGTGCTTTTCCTGTAAAACAGCACAACCAAACACGCGCAGCTTAGTATAGCTACTCCAACGGGTATGATAAACATTCCGTGTGTTCTCCTAAGGGCCTTGGCGAGTTTTCCGTAGTCTTTTATCACCTGCAAAAAAACTTTAGGGCCGTCATCTTGTAACACAACAGGAAACACGGTAAAAATCCGACCATCAGCAGCTGCTCCCCGTAAGACATCGCCATTTGTGAGAGTTGCAAGTTGCGCCTCTGATAAAGACTCGCCGCTAACAGAGCCCTCGACGGAGCCTTCCCCCACGGTGAATATTACGCCGCTAGAACCGTGCAACACCACCGTCACCCCTGTAAGATCTTGCAGTGCTTGTACAAACTCTGCACGCAGTTTTATCATCAAGTTAACATGGTAAGGGTCAGCACTCACATGTGTTGGAATAGTGCGGAGAAAGCCAGTGTATTTGTCCAATATCGTGTGTGATAACATATGGCCTATGTCGGCAATATCCTCTGCCGAAGACATATCTAAAGTGCGTTCTAATACTCTCGCGTGCACGTACCAAGTCGCGCCCGCCAGTAGCACAACGAGTATTACCAAAGATAGATTTTTTAAGTGTCTGATAAGCACGTATCCGCACCCAACCACTAGCTATGGGTGAGGTTAATGGTATAACGCGCTCACATCAACACTTAAATTGCGCACCTTCCTAAACTGTACGTCTGTATAAACTTTAGGTAAGAGTAATCTTATTGACCTACAGAGGACTTTCACGTTATCGTCAGTCGTAGTCGGGAGATTTGAGGGGCAGTTGTGGGTAGTAGTTGTATAATTCCGTTTTACGCACCTTTTGACGTAAGCTTTGCGCGTGGTGAGGGAGTTTATTTGTACGACACGCAGGGTAAGCGGTATATAGACTTCGTGTCTGGGATTGCTACCGTGTCTCTTGGACATTGTCACCCTGCATTGGTCAACGCGCTAGAGACCCAAGGTAGAACCCTCTGGCACGTATCAAACATGTATCGCATAGCCGAGGCTGAGCGGCTCGCAGAAAAATTGGTAAGCTGTAGCTTCGCAGATTTGGCATTTTTTTGCAACTCCGGTGCTGAAGCCGTAGAGTGCGGATTTAAAATCATCAGATCATACCAGAACGGCAAGGGAAGACCGGAAAGATATAAGATACTAACCATGAGGCGCTCTTTTCACGGCAGAACCTATGCTGCCTGCTCGGCGAACGAACCACAGCACTTCATGCGGTTGCTTCACCCATATGTAGACTGGTTCGTCAGCGTTAATCCTGACATAGACTCAGTACGCAGTGAAGTCAGTAAGGGCAACATAGGAGGGGTTTTGGTAGAGCCAGTACAGGGCCAGAGCGGTGTGCATGTACTTGGGGAGGAATTTCTTAAGGGCTTGCGCGGCATATGTGATGAGCATGACGTGCTGTTGTTTTTTGACTGCGTGCAGTGCGGAGCGGGAAGAACCGGCAAGTTCTTCGCGTATGAGCACTTTGACGTGCACCCGGATGTGTGCTCAATTGCAAAAGGCATGGGCGGGGGGTTTCCTATAGGTAGTTGCCTGACTACCAAAAATGCTGGACAGTTCGTTGCCGTGGGTATGCACGGGTCCACCTTTGGTTGTAACCCACTAGCGACAACCGTGGCGTATGCAGCTGTGAGCGAAATTCTCCGCGAAGGTTTCCTTGAAAATGTCCTAAACAATGGAAAATATCTGGTCGGTGAACTCACAAAGTTGTCAGGGAAATTTAGTGGCACCATTGAAGAAGTTAGGGGGCTTGGCCTTATGGTTGGGCTACAGATGAGCAATAAGGTGAACGTCAGGGCCTTTGCTGGCAAGGTTTTGGAACAAGGGTTGCTTCTCTCCACGGCCGACAGCAGCAACGTGCTTCGGATGCTGCCACCACTTATAGTTTCCAAAGGTGAAATCGAAGAGGCCCTGCACATATTTGAGCGCTGCCTCGAGGAGTTATAGAGCAGAGTTACGCAGGAACAAAGTCAGAAGTGTGGCCACTGCCGCAGAGAATCAGACCGTATCGCCACGTGGCTGACAGCAATCCCGCAGGCCGGGCAGGTGTTCGGGTAATCCTGGGTTTATATGTGTTGCGTGAGCAGGTTGTGGTGCCCATCTCACTATGGCGCTTGGTGTAGCGTTAATATGGAAAATCACGTGAATACTTTCGTTGATTCTTTAATCAACTAAGGTTACAATTTTAACGTTGTGTATGTCTTTTCTTGAGGTGTGCTTTGCTTCCCAGTTCAAAACGTGTTAGGCGCCGGCACTCCTCCGCACCGCTTTTGTCAGACCTTCCCGAACCAGAAAGTCAAACCCGTCCTGCGGGGCGCCGTATAGACAAGGTATCGCGGTTTGTTCAAAAAATTGAAGACAAGCGCCAATCGAACAGCACAGATATTTTTCTGATCGCCTCCTTTTCCCTTATGGCAATAGAAGCGCTCTCTTCTTCTTTCACCATGTATTGCCTGGACTATGGTACAGGTGCTCATGTTAAGGCTAAAGTCGCCATAGCGTATTATTCATTATACACTGTGCTTTCCCTTATTCTCCTGGTAAACGCGGTGCTTTCCGCTGTGCGGGCAAGGCAGGCATATAAGAGAAAGGAAATAACCGCTAAACAGCAGTCGGTGCAAATCACCGGAGAGGTTCTGACCATAACATCGGGATTGATGTGGATTACAATATCCTTGGCCTCAATTACTATGGCCCTCTCATCAAGCGTACACATGCAGCTGGTGGCTATGTGCTTAGCCATAATGGCACCCGCAATTGGTGCCATCTCGGCATTCTTGAGGGTCTACGAGGTCTCCTTATCATACAAGAAGGAAAGGCTAGATATGGCCCTCAGGGGAGATTCTGCCTCTGGCTCCATTGCATCTATGTCGAAACACAGAAAGAACTGGTACCGCATCCAATCCGGCTTGTTTTTGACCATTGCACTGTTCGAGTTTGCGCACTTTTTGTGCCATGTATACGAGGCGTACCTACTCCAGGGCAATACGCACCTTCTCTACAACATACAAGACAGAGTGCTTTTGGGGACGCAGGTTTTTCTGGCCTGCGTATTTATCCTCCTTGAAATTGCTAGGGTGCACACAGAAAAAAGCGCAAGTGGATCGGTCCAGCCCGTAATTACAGACAACTTAGAAGATAGAAGCTTGGGTAATAATAATTCTGAAGCTCCAGAATACACCAGCACGGCAACTTTGGTGCGTAGTTGCTCGGCATCTAACGTGTGCGCCTCACCGGTCAGGGCTTTGCACTAGTATCACACCCACCCTAGCAGCGTCCTTAGCAACTATACCAACCACACCAGCCGGGCTAGTTTGAGCCATAAGAGCCTGAGTAGCCGTAGCATGAACAAACTCAGCAGTCTTAGCATCTACAATACCCTGAGCAGCACCCACAGCAGTCTGAGCAGCCACAGTGAAACCCTCAGCAGCATCACCTAGAGCCTTAGCAGTAGCCTCGGCGGCCTCCAGACTAGCAGTAGCAGCCACCACACCAGCCCTACCAGTCTGAGTCAGGACCTCAGCAGCACCTTGACCAGCCTGAGTCACAACATCCTGAGTAGCCTTAGTAACATCTAGAGCACCCTGAGCAGCCTGGGTCCCTACAGCAACAACAGCATCCCCAACCTTAGCCAAACCAGCCATCTCAGCCTGAGCAACTTCTACAACACCCTGAGCAGCGGTAGTCTCCACAGCAGCTACAGCATCAGCAACCTGAGTTATACCACTCTGAGTAGCCTGAGTAACCTCTACAACACCCTTGGCAATCTGACCATAAACAGCACCCCAAGCATCCCCAACCTTCTCAGCAGCGATCTGACCAACCTGAGCAGCAGCTAAAGCCTCCTTAGCCGCAGCAAGTTCAGTCTCCAGAACATCCTTAGTAACATCTAGACCAAACTTAACAGCATCCATCTCAGTCTTGGCAACCTGAGCATAAGCCTCAGCAATCTCCTTAACAGCCTTACCAGCGATCTCAGCCTGAGTAGCACTAGAAAGACCACCCTGACCAACCTGAGTTATAGCACCAACAACCTCACCAACCTTCTTAGCAGCCATCATAACACTCTGAGCAGTCTGACCAGCAGCACCAGTATCCAGCCTCAGCAGCCAATCACCACCAAACTGACCGGCAGCCGCTGCAGCATAAGCAGCGGCCTTCTCAGCACCACCCACACCAATCTGAGCAGCATCCAGAGCACCTAGAGCCTTAGTAACAGCAGCAGCCTCAGCAGCCTTAGCGGCATGCGCAGCCCCAGCCGTACCAACCTTAGCAGCCATCATAGCAGTCTGAGCCTTAACAGCCTGAGCAACCTCACCAGCACCAGCTTGAGCACCCCAAGCCTGAACACCAGCAGCCGCTGCAGCATAAGCAGCGGCCTTCTCAGCACCACCCACACCAATCTGAGCAGCATCCAGAGCACCTAGAGCCTTAGTAACAGCAGCAGCCTCAGCAGCCTTAGCGGCATGCGCAGCCCCAGCCGTACCAACCTTAGCAGCCATCATAGCAGTCTGAGCCTTAACACCAGCGGCCTGAGTAGCAAGCTGGGCAGCAGCAATCTTACCAGCAGCACCAATCTGAGCGGCCGCAAGACCAGCCTTAGCAGCTACAGTGGCAGCCTGAGCATTCAGAGCAGCCTGAGTAATCTGGGCAGCCTCCCTAGCAGCCAGACCAACCGCACCAATAGCAGCCCCACCTACAGCAGCACCTGTTAGCAGTCCCACGATCTCAACACCCTGAGCAGCTTGAGCAACTGTGCTAGCAGCCTGGGCAGCTGCAGTAGTTTGAGCAATTTGAGCAACTTGACCAGCTGCAGCACCTGTGACCATACCACCCTTAGCAAGCTCTATACCAAACGTAGCAGCCTTCTGAGCAGCTTTCTGAGCAGTCTTACGTTTGTACACATAAGCCCCTGCTGCACCCAGAGCACCAACCAGACCAACAGCGGCCAGAGCTCCAGCTACAGGAGCGGCAATCGCTACACCAGCAGCAGCAGCTGTACCAGCAGCAATCACAGCCACAGCTTCAGTCCCAGCAGCAGCCAGAGCTCCAGCCCCAACAGCCAAGCCACCAACCTCAACAGCATTAGCGATCTTAGCACCCTTAGCGATCTTCACACCAACCCTGACACTATCCTTAGCGACCTTGACACCAGCCTTGGCAATCTTACCAGCAGCACCCTCCTTAGTACCCCAAGAAGTACCAGCATCTTCAACAGCAACCTTACCACCCTCAGCAGCCTTAGCAATTTTCCCATAATTTATTTTTCCAGCTATAGGAGTTATAGGAGTAAGAACAGGTTGTAATGATTGTACAGTAACTAATCCTTCTTCCTTTACTTGTATAACTTGCTTACAAGATCTATATAAATCCCTTATAGATACTCCAGTTACTGCTAAATATGCTACTGCAGCTACTGCTGATATAGCACCAGCCACAGCAATAGCTAGACCACCACCAGCCAGAGCAACTGCACATATTACTGCTACTGTGCATAGTAGCTTGCCTATGTTCAGGAGTACCCCAGATACTATATGGAGAATGCTATTAGTGCATATTGAATGCTGCAGCACTGGCATAGAACACACAAGAGGAGAGTGCTAAGTAGAAAAAGACAAGGGGAGCTTGCATTACCTATGTTCAGTGGTACCCTGACACTTTTCCTGTTTTGGTGGCTTAGAAGTACTCTGTTCAGGTTCAACATCTGGAGCAATCTCACCAATCTCAGCAGGTGCATAAGCGAGCTGACCAGCCTTAACAGCATCCTTGATTGCACCAGCTTTACGTCTACACACATAGGCAGCAGCTGCAGCACTGGCATAGAACGCACAAGAGACTACAGCTATAGCAATTACAGGAGCAGCAGCACCAGTACTTACACTAGTCACAGCAACAGCAACACAAACCACAGCCATGACTAGTTTCATAGTTGGGCCACCAACAGGTGGAGCATTAAGCCACTTTATTTTACTAACCTGCTGTGGTTTATAGTTTTCTATGACATCATATTCTGTATTATCCTTCTTACTCCCTGCTACAACAATCTCCTTCATGGATATCACAGGAATCTTAGCATTCTTAGCAGCATCCTTTATGGCACTGGGATCTACCTCAACCATGACCTTGGCAACACCAGAATTGGTAGCAACCTGAGCTACGACCTTACTGGGCCCAATCTCAACAGTACTCCTACAGCAACAACAGGCACAAGTAATCACAGCAACGGTCCCAGCAAAGAGTAGAACACCACCAGCAATTACTGCTCCCGCAGCGACTACAGCCCCCACCAGCAAGCTTACAGCCGTACCAACGATAGCCCCACCAGCAGCACCTGTTAGCAGTCCCAGAATCTCAGCACCCTGAGGACCTAGAGCCCCAGTCACACTAGCCACCTCACCAGCACCGCCCAGAGCCTCAATCAACCCGGCCAACCAACCACCACCAACACTACCCTGAGCAACCTCATGAGTAACCCTGACACTAACCTGACCACCCTTAGCAGCAGCCGCAGCCTTAGCAACCTCCTTAAAAACCTCTAGCGCAGCGGCCCTAGCAGCCTCAGCAGCAGCAGCCTGAGCCTCTAGAGTCTGAGCAGCAGCCTGAGCAACATTCCCAGCCACAGAACCCAGGACCAGACCACCAGCAGCACCTGTTACCAGTCCCAGAATCTCACCACCCTGACCACTGAGAACACCAGCAACCTTGACACCGGCCTTGGCAGTATCCTTAGCGACCCTGACACTATCCTTAGCAACCTTGACACCAGCATCGGCAATCTTACCAGCACCAGCTGTACCCTCAGCAGCACTAGCAATTTTCCCATAATTTATTTTTCCAGCTATAGGAGTTATAGGAGTAAGAACAGGTTGTAATGATTGTACAGTAACTAATCCTTCTTCCTTTACTTGTATAACTTGCTCACAAGATCTATATAAATCCCTTATAGATAATCCAGTTACTGCTAAATATGCTACTGCAGCAACTGCTGATATAGCAACAGCAGCTACAGCCCCCACAGCCATGCCTGCTGGATTTGCAATTGCACATATTACTGCTACTGCACATAGTAGCTTGCCTATATTCAGCAGTACCCCAGATATCGCATGAGCTCTGTTTGCTACTGCGATACGATGTGCAAGTGCTTTTCCTGTTTTTGCGCTGGAACTCAATTTTACTCCTCCCTCCTTGCGGAGATGCTGGCATATGGTTTATGCGTAGCTCTATTACAGCACCAACGGAAGGAGTGCGGAATATGTCTGGGCAACATTCCCCGTGTGGACACCCTGCACGCTGAGGTATATCCCCATTCTTTGTGGATACGTTGGGGCATGACTTGTTGCACTACGGCTTGCACCTACTGGAGATAGCATCGCTAGCTGCAGATCATTCCACGATCTCCCGCTTGCCGAGCTGCCCCGAGGTTATTACCCCTTCTCTCTCCATGCGCTCAACAAGATTTGCTGCCCTGTTATACCCTATTCTTAGCTGCCTCTGTACATAGCTTATAGACGTTTTTCTATCTCGGAGAACTATTTTCACAGCTTTTTCGTATAGGCTGTCATCATAACATCGGAAATCTTCCCCATCTTTTTCTTCACACTCGAGAACTTTAGCAATACCCTCTATGTAATCTGGCCTTCCCTGCATCTTTAAGTGATTTACGACGTCCTGCACTTCATTGTCGCTAACAAATGCGCCATGAACCCGTCTTATTCTCCCCCCAGAGACCATATACAGCATGTCACCCATGCCAAGTAGCTGCTCCGCACCCTGCTCCCCGAGAATTGTCCTGCTGTCTATTTTGGAAGTCACCGAAAAGCTAACTCTGGTAGGGAAATTTGCCTTTATAACACCTGTGATAACATCAACTGAAGGTCTCTGCGTAGCCATTATTATATGTATTCCGGCAGCGCGGGCCATCTGAGACAATCTCTGTATGGATGACTCAATCTCCTTACCGGACACAATCATGAGATCGGCCATTTCATCCACCACGACAACTATGTAAGGAAATTGTACTTTCTCTATAGGCGTCCTCTCAAACACCGGTTCCCCAGTATCCGCGTCGAACCCCGTCTGCAATACCCTTTCAAGCACGGCCCCGCTGTTTATTGCCTCTTTGATTCTCGCATTGTAGCCGGTAACATTCCGCACGCCGACCGCGGACATGAGCCTATAGCGCTCTTCCATTTCTGACACCACCCATTTTAATACGGCCACCGCCTTTTTGGGCTCAGTAACCACAGGGGTAAGTAGATGAGGAATGTTGTCGTATATAGACAGCTCCAATACTTTTGGATCAATCATGATCATCCTACACTGCTCGGGGGTGAGCCGATACAATAGTGATAAAATCATGGTATTGATGCCCACAGATTTACCGGAACCAGTAGTCCCAGCAATCAGTAGGTGCGGCATTTTGGTCAAGTCGGCAACCACCGGTTCCCCGTCTATGCCTTTACCGAGAATTATTGGAAGCTTTAAGTCGGGATCAGCGTAATCCTTGCTTTCTATGAGGCCGCGCAACATCACGATTTCTCTGCGCTGATTGGGAATTTCTATACCCAAAACATTCCTGCCAGGAATCACTGAAATTCTGGTAGATAGCGCGCTCATAGAACGTGCAATATCGTCTGATAACCCTATCACCCTGGAGGATTTAGTTCCAGCAGAAGGTTCAAACTCGTACAGGGTTACCACCGGCCCATGGCGCACATCAATTATTTTACCGTATACACCAAAATCTTTTAGCACCGAATATAGTGCGTCAGTCTCATCGTGAAGATCAGGCGTGTTGTTGTAGTTCACCTCGGATGACGGCACACGCTCCGTCAGTAACTTCACCTTCGGCAGAACAAACACCACAGGCTCTTTTTTCTCTGCCCTCTTTTTTGGCTGCTTCGGAATAGTGGTACGAGCCCGCGTGGTGTTATCCTCAGTATCGGCGCGCGTCTGCAGTGAGGGCCGCGGTTGCTGTTCTACGGCGGCGCGCGGAACCCGCTGCGGAGACGTAGTAAGTTCAGGCACGAATGACGGCAACGTAGGCAACAGCGCCGGATACTCAACCGAATGGGGCATCCCTTCCATCACTAATAAGTCATCGCTGCAATCACCAACGTTGAGCCCACTTATCCGAGATTTAAACTTCGCAAAGAAATCATACAGGGCAACAATAGGCCCCCAACCGACAGAGCCAACTATCCCCACAACAATCAACCCAACCAGCACGGAAGTGGGCAGTGATGTGAGCCTGGACCCTATGAAACCCCCATGGTAGAATTTACTCGTCACGCTGAGAGATAGCTTCGATAGTATACCACCCACCCCGGCGGCAACACTCAGGACACACGGCATGTGTATTTTTCGTACCATGGAGGGTGCACGTTTTGATCTAAAAAGGCCAAGCATCCCGCACAAAGCTCCGGAGAGCCCAAACAACTGCACCACAATATCCCCTACGTATGCACCTGGAACACCCATCAAATTTTGGACGGCGCTATCACTTAACATACCAACCGTGTTCAGTGACGCATCAGATGGATCGTACGTAAGCACAGACAGGGTAATAAATACGGCCGCTAGGGAATGAACAGCAAACCTGCACCAAGTCGCAATACAATCCTTCAGCATGTATTACCTATCCAAAATAGTAGCGCAGGGCGTACCTGAAAAAGCTTATGGCCACCAGGAGAATCAGAGGAGAAAAGTCAAAACCGGAGATACTAGGTATATACCTCCGGAGTACAGAGACCGCGGGGTTTAGTACTCTGGAAAGTGCAGAAAACACCCTATATACGAACTCATTGTACCTGTTAACAATGCCCATAGCGATCAACCACCCCAGCAGCACCCAAGTAATGAGCGCCACATTATATATACTCAGTAATGTATCAACAAGGTAGGCTACTGGGTGCATTAACGAACCTCTCCACTACGCCATGAATCCAACAACAGTTGGCCATTATACAAGAATCATAAACAATAAAAAACCGTAAATATGCCTTCTCATCCGGGGTTTTCCAAGACTACTTGAAAACCACAGAGAAAAATTCATCTTGAAGGATGTACGGTTATTGTGTATAGTCGGCCCGGAATGGGTTTTGTTCCCTGTAGTGTTTCTTGTCTTTATTTTTTTGCTTTTGGTTTCCGCCTTTTTCTCTGCTGCAGAAACCGCGCTGACTTCCGTAAGTGCCTCCGCCATACATAGATTGGTCCTCAGTGGGGACAAAAGAGCGAAAATCGTGGAATCGCTTAGCAAGCAGAAGGAGATGGTTATCAGCGCCATGCTTGTGGGTAATACAATAGTCAACATATCCTCATCCTCGGTCGCAACCGCTATGTTCCTGGGGTTTCTGGGCCCAGAGGGAATTGTGGTATCCACGGTCACTGTCACCCTACTAATTCTGCTGTTTGCAGAGGTTCTCCCAAAAACGTACGCTATTCACAACCCTGAGAAGATATCCCTACGTACCGCCAGACTCGTAGCCTGTTGTTCGTTCGTCCTTTCGCCATTGTGTTCGCTCATCACGCGTATTGTCAATTACACACTGGGCGTGCTTGGAGTACAAGGACAAAGAGAAATAGTTTCGGCGGCAGAGGCTATGCGAAGCTTGATATTAATGCACGGAAGCAGTGGCACCATGTTAAAGCAGGACCTAGACATGCTGAGCAGCGTGTTAGACCTTGCGGAAACTGAGATATCACAGGTGATGACTCACAGAAAGAATTTGTTCGCACTAAATATAGATGAAGACGTAGACGTTCTGGTCAAGCAAATTCTACAAAGTAGCCATAGCAGGATCCCAATGTGGCAGAAGAGTGAAGAGTCAATAGTTGGTGTTGTGCATGTTAGGGATGTAACAGATTTGGTGCGAGAGAAAAGCAACAACGTCACTAAGGAGGACATTTGCAGAATAATGACCAAGCCTTGGTTTATACCCGATACAACATCTCTTAGTGTTCAGCTGCACAATTTCCGCAAGAAGCGCAGGCACCTGGCCCTAGTTGTTGATGAGTATGGTACCTTACAGGGAGCTGTAACGTTAGAGGATATTGTGGAGGAGATAGTGGGAGATATCTCTGACGAGCACGATGTCGTACCTGAGAGTTTCATAACAGCCATTAGCAATAGTGAGTACTACATCAGCGGCGAGGCACCGATTAGGGACGTCAACAGAGAATTGGGTTGGAATTTACCCGAAGAGGCATCCACACTGGCCGGTCTCATCTTACATGAAGTAGAGCGAATACCGGAAGAGAACGAGGACTTTCAGTTGCACGGATTCTCATTCAAAATTCTAAAAAAGAGCGGGAACATAATATCGTTGATTGGCATAAGCATACCGTTGGATGGCTCGGAAGAGGCCTAACAGGAAGCCCTGAACATTGCACCCACTGCCTGAGTAGTTGTAACCCCTGAGGTTTAAACCTCATATCTTTTGAAGTAGTATGAAATACTGGCCCAAGGGCTATGTAGGAAGGGCGAAAAAAGCATGCGCGTGCAAGTTCATGATAACAATGCGTGCTTAAGCCTAACTTCATCTCGGATTTTATAATACTTTCTAGGTCTGCAGTTTGAATATCTTCCTGGCCTAGGTGTACGCCCTATTGGTCCCCGAAGGCCCGCTGAAGGCCCAGCACAGCAGCTTCCGGATCTTCAGCTCCGGTAACAGCTGAAATCACAGCCACACCTGATACGCCAAGACCCACAACAGAACCTATATTGGACGCATCTATACCACCAATACCTACCACAGGAAGCCCTGAACATTGCACCCACTGCCTGAGTAGTTGTAACCCCTGAGGTTTAAACCTCATATCTTTTGAAGTAGTATGAAATACTGGCCCAAGGGCTATGTAGGAAGGGCGAAAAAAGCATGCGCGTGCAAGTTCATGATAACAATGCGTGCTTAAGCCTAACTTCATCTCGGATTTTATAATACTTTCTAGGTCTGCAGTTTGAATATCTTCCTGGCCTAGGTGTACGCCCTATTGGTCCCCGAAGGCCCGCTGAAGGCCCAGCACAGCAGCTTCCGGATCTTCAGCTCCGGTAACAGCTGAAATCACAGCCACACCTGATACGCCAAGACCCACAACAGAACCTATATTGGACGCATCTATACCACCAATACCTACCACAGGAAGCCCTGAACATTGCACCCACTGCCTGAGTAGTTGTAACCCCTGAGGTTTAAACCTCATATCTTTTGAAGTAGTATGAAATACTGGCCCAAGGGCTATGTAGGAAGGGCGAAAAAAGCATGCGCGTGCAAGTTCATGATAACAATGCGTGCTTAAGCCTAACTTCATCTCGGATTTTATAATACTTTCTAGGTCTGCAGTTTGAATATCTTCCTGGCCTAGGTGTACGCCGTGTGCCCCATATTCTATGGCAAGGTCCCAACGGTCGTTCACAATCAGCTGCACTCCGTTGTCTTTTGATAGCTGGACACAGCGCTGGATCATTCTACCAACCTCGCGCATTGGTAATCCTTTTGCCCTCAGTTGTATGGTTTTCACGCCACAGCGCATGGCACGCTCAAACCAGGTATCGTCAGGTACAATAAGATACAAACCTATGTTCTCCATCCCATCAAACCCATGCACAATGTCTTGCCGATCAAACCCGCTTGCAATCCTAGTAAAGTACTCACCATTGATGTCATACAAGTCCCAATCCGCAAGTGAGTTGCCAGACATGATCGCGCTAGCTAGCATTCTGGCCAGTACAATACAATCAAGCAGTGCGTCTTTCATATCCTTGCACTTTGTCGTGCCTAGCGCATGATTTACCACGTACCTGTGGGAGCGGGCCAAGGTATCACAGTCAGTGGGCCCGGAGCATTTGTATATGAGTTTTATTTCCTCATGCCCATTAAAGTAATAATCTGCGTAAACGCCGTCAGCATATTCCGCATTCACCGCGTAAACGTCCTCCTTACTACTCAAGTGGGTATCACGCACGGCTTCCGCAACCGCGCAGCTAGCCATGCTGTTTCCACACATCAGATGCATTTTTACACCGATAAAGGTTTGCCTGAGATTTTGTCCATTACCCTCGGTGGATGTCGCTATATAAGATTACAGGCGCACCACCCGAAGCTAGCCGGGGGATTTATGCTTTCTCCCTGTTCACAACAACCGTATAGTCATCACGCGCACGGCTAGTAGATCGCTTCCCCAATTTGGTTATTCTTCTTATTAAAAAACTGTATGATTGTAGCCGCAATTTCTTCAACAGATTTTTGGGTCACATCTATTGTGGGCCACCTGTTCTTCGCACATATTTTCTTCATCTCATTAATCTCCTCAACAACTTGCTCGTAGCTCACATAGTTACAATTTTCCTGGTGCTTCATCGAGATCAGCCTATTCCGGCGAATTTGTATTAACCTGTCAGCGTCAATGGTTAGTCCAACAACGAGCTTGTCCGCAATCATGGCCGGGTCTACTGGCAATTGAACGGAACATACCAAAGGAATGTTTACAACCCTATATCCACGATATGCAAGGTATATACTAGTGGGAGATTTGGAAGTTCTAGACACGCCTACTATGATTATATCAGCCTGGTCTATATCCCATAAATTTTGGCCATCATCGTGGGAAATTGTGTAGTTTATTGCATCGATGCGGTTAAAATACTCATCACCAAGCTTGTGCGGATGCGCGTTTGGGTCCTTCGTAACCTGAAGGTAGCAGGAAATCTCTCTTATAACATGCGCAAGAACCGGTATACAGCGAACGCCCTGCGCTATCGCTTTTTCTTTTAAGTACTTTCTCAAATTATCATCAACCATGGTATACATTATTAGGTTATACCTTTCGGGGTTGATATTTAGCATAACCCTATCCACCTGGCGCTTGCTGCCAATTAGTGACCATACAAACTCGTTGACTTCCAAAGACTTGAAGTGTTCCACAGCAGACCTCGCCACGGCAACCACGGTTTCACACGTGGAATCAGAGACAAGATGCAAATCTAAAGCAGCCTTACTACGCATAGCAGAGTGAGAGAGTACTTACCCAGGGTAACACAAACCCCAAACGCCAGCAAGAGCAGATACTGCATCTGCACGTACAGCAAGAAAACCCTGGCGTATGGCCAGATGGAGGGTGTGCAAACAACCGCTGCAAGACCGGCAGGAACTTCGCTACTTAGCCCACACACTACAGAGCGGCACAACCACAACCCACCTCGCATTTGCAGCCCCCACACATGATGTTCCCCTTTGAGACAGAGCGGATGTCGCCGGCATCTACCTTACCCGCACACTTGACACATTTTATATCCTCACTGGGCACTATGTTGCGATCGACGGCTATTCTATCATCGAAAACAAAGCACTCTCCCTCCCATAGGTTGCTATCACCGCGCACAGTTTTAAGGTAATTCAATATACCACCTCTAAGGTGATAAACGTTCTGGAAGCCCAAACTCCGCATAAAGGCAGTAGACTTCTCGCATCTTATGCCCCCAGTGCAGTACATGGCGACGCTAATGTCTTTTTTCTTATCTAGTGCCCAGCTCCTTGCCCATTCGGGAAATTCTCTGAACGAAGAAGTATCCGGGTCTATCGCACCTTTGAACCTACCGAATCTGACCTCGTAGTTGTTTCTGGTGTCAATCATGTGTACATCGGGCGAGGACACAAACTCATCCCAATCACAAGGGTCGATGTATTCCCCTCTAACTGAACAGTCAAACCCATCAATACCCAGGCGCACCACCTCACTCTTCAGCCGCACTTTCATCTTGGCAAATGGCTCTCTATCGGAACAGCTCTCATGATATTTCATGCCATGCAGCCGGTCATCTGAGTCTAAAAAAGAGAAAAATTCCTCTATAGATCGGCGGCTTCCTGCTATGGTTGCATTGATGCCCTGTTCGGCTAGGATTACAGTTCCCTTTATGCCGTGTGACAAGCAAAACTCTGAAATCACAGGCTTCATGTCATAGTAATTGTGCAGGTGGACAAAGCGGTAAAATGCCGCAATAACGTAACCCATAGCCACGGATATAACACTCGTTAATGGCCCATGCTATTTCAGAAAGGCAAAATTGTCAATTTCCTAGCCCCTTATGACTCATACCCACTTAACTTACGCATGGTTAAGAACTACGCCCTCCGTGTAGTATGGCCATCGAAAAAGGTGCCGCACAGGCCAATACACTGAGTTACCGCTGCAACATGTTGGACACACAGCCACGAAACCCTCGTAGGAAGCTGCGTATGTCACATGGCTTTTTTGATTCCGGTTGCACAATCTTTGGCGCTAGAACAGTGTTATTTCCACATTGTATATGCAACTCATCGTTTACTACATCACCGATCTGCGCTCCAGCGAGTTCGTAGCTATCGGCTTCCAGGAGTTTGATTCGCTTGCTATCTAAAAAGAAAAACATCCTCGGGTAAAATGCCCTAACCTGCCGACATATATAATCTGCAGCATCGTTGAAATTCACGCAGAATTCTGAGGGCTTCGCGGCGTAGGTAGCCTCGG
This sequence comes from Anaplasma ovis str. Haibei, assembly GCF_002214625.1. Taxonomy (NCBI): domain Bacteria; kingdom Pseudomonadati; phylum Pseudomonadota; class Alphaproteobacteria; order Rickettsiales; family Anaplasmataceae; genus Anaplasma; species Anaplasma ovis. Next base: position 226,582 of record NZ_CP015994.1, on the reverse strand, counting down.
CATCATCCTGGCTGATGGGCTGAATGGTATCTAGATTATCTAACACTTCAAGGAGCATTCTACCACCCATGGTTGATAGCCTTTCGCTCAGCGTGACGATATTCTCCCGGCCACCTATGGGCGTGCTTTCCTGCAAGAAGATATTTCCGGCATCCAATCGCTCATTTAACTGCATTATGGTAACCCCAGTCACCGCGTCTCCGGACAATATTGCGTGCTGCATTGGCGCTGCACCTCTCCACCTGGGCAGCAGGGAAGGATGGACGTTTATGCACCCAAAGCGGGGAACTTCAAGCATCCACCGCGGTAGGATCATCCCGTAGGAGGCCACAACTATTGCATCAGGCACGTACTTTTCAATTATGCCTCGTTCGCTATCAGAGCCAAGCGACGCGGGAGACCTAACAGGAATGTTATGCTCATCTGCGCAGGTGTGCACCGGTGTTTTCGTCAACACATGCCCTCTACCCGCGGGTTTTGGAGCTTTAGTATAAACAGCTAAGACTTCGTGTTGAGAACTTATAAGAAATTCAAGAGTCGGCACAGAAAACTCCGAAGATCCCATGAAAATTACTTTCACAACACCTCCGCAACTAAGACAAGACACGCAACCCCGGACCACAGCCCAATAGAAGAAGATGTACCCACAACAAAAGCGAGCAATGTTTGTGAGGGCGTGGGGCCGGCAGGATTTGAACCTGCGGCCAACTCGTTATGAGCGAGCTGCTCTAACCCCTGAGCTACAGCCCCATCACTAGCCCATTGTACGACACTGCACACAAATTACAATGGGTATTCCACTGCTCCAGTAGGACCAAAACACCGGTCAACGAACTTAGGACCGCGCGCACAAAGGCACTATCTAGGCTTGCGCTACGAACGCCACTAACCACTAAACCAATGCACAAAGGCCCGTGCACTGGCGCTCGCCAACCAAAGCCAACACAACGGCTTACGATTTGCAGCAAGCATCAACCCGGGACAACCAACACCATATTTACTGCACCCAGACACAAGCTGCGCGCGGGCCCCAGCCCCACGACGGCCAAGACACCAAATGTCACTCATGCGTCAGCATCAACAGCATCGCGCGCCATACCGGCTATATGCCCTACCTGTGGCGCACACCACTCCCTAGTTGAATAGAGTACAATCCCCTCCTTCACCAACGCTAGAAACTTTATCCACGAACACTTCGTCCTCGCTCAAGGGCACAATCTTACCCAGGAGAGCGCCCTGGATTACCTCATCAACGCTAGACACTAACACTATCTCCATACACTGAGTGACGCTCTCCGGAAGCTCGATAATGTCCTTCTTGTTCTGGCTAGGAATAATGGCAGTTGTAATCCCTCCGCGCAGCGCAGCAAGCAACTTTTCTTTTAAACCACCTATTGGCAATACCCTACCCCTAAGCGTAACCTCGCCGGTCATGGCCACAGTATTTTTCACGGGAATACCAGTCATGAGCGAGACTATAGAGGTACACATCGCAATGCCAGCAGATGGCCCATCTTTGGGTGTAGCCCCTTCGGGAACGTGTATGTGTATGTCATTAACTTGAAAATCCCTAGACTTGATGCCAAATCCTACACACCTAGACCGGACGTAACTATAAGCCGCTTTTACAGACTCCTGCATAACTTCACCCAGCTTGCCGGTATATTTCACGCCCCCCTTACCAGGCATGGTTACAGACTCTATAGTAAGCAAGTCCCCACCGGTATCGGTGTACGCAAGACCTGTAACTACACCAACCAGGCTGTTTTTCTCTATTATGCCAAAATCGTACTTACGCACCCCTGCGTACTTGCTAATATTGTCTGAGGTTATAGACAGGCTTGTCACGGTCTTGGTTTTGTCGGTCAAAATCTCCCTCATCCCCTTTCTCATAAGGGAAGCCAGCTCCCGCTTTAGGTTTCTGACCCCACTTTCTCTGGTATAAAACCTCATAAGATCGTAGATCGCCCCGTCAGAGATTTCCCATTCTTTTTCGCGCAAACCGTGCTCCTTGCGAAGGTTAGGAATCAGGTGTGACTTGGCTATGTGCAGCTTCTCTTCCTCTGTGTAGCCAGAAAGTTGGATCGCCTCCATGCGATCCAACAATGGCTTCTGCATATTCAGGCTGTTAGCAGTTGCAACAAACATCACATTAGAAAGGTCGAACTCAACCTCCAGATAGTTATCTACGAAATGTTTGTTGTGATCCGGATCCAAAACCTCAAGCAGCGCTGCAGTTGGATCCCCCCTATAATCGGAACCTACTTTGTCAATCTCATCCAACAAAAACAAAGGATTGCACGTTTTTGCCTGCTTCAGCTGCTTGATGATCTTGCCAGGCATTGCTCCGACATACGTCCTGCGGTGCCCACGTATCTCGGATTCGTCGTGTATACCGCCAAGGGATACGCGGACAAACTCGCGCCCAGTAGCCTCTGCTATAGACTTCGCGAGTGAAGTTTTTCCCACACCTGGAGGCCCAACAAAGCATATTATCGGGCCCTTAGGCTTTTTTACTCTTTTAAGGACAGCCAGAAACTCTAAAACCCGCTCCTTCACCTTGTCCATACCATAGTGGTTTCCATTGAGAATTTTCAGCGAATTCTCCATGTCTATCCTGGTGTTCTTGAACTTACCCCAAGGGAGATCGAGCAGCCACTTGAGATAGCTGGAAATGATGTTAGCCTCAGGTGACATCAAGTTCATCTTCTTGTAGCGCTTCAGGTCGCTCAGAGCGCGCTCTTTGGCCTCCTCAGAAAGCGGCGTAGCGTTTATCTTCCTCTCGAATTCACTTGCAGAATCACTATCACAACAGGCACCATCGCTTTCTTCCAGTTCGCGCTGTATCGCTTTTAGCTGCTCGTTTAGGTAGTACACTTTGTGGGTAGACTCAACCTGTGACCTGACTCTATCATCAATCTTCTTTTGTGCATTAAGTACACTAATTTCCAGCTTTATGAGGCCGAAAACCATGTCGAGGCGTTTTACTACGCAGAACTCCTCTATTACCTTCTGCTTATCTTCAACACTAATGGCGAGGTGAGACGCCACAACGTCAGACAGGTGACCCAATTTTTTGATTTCATATGTGGAGGCAACGACCTCGGACTGGGTCTTTTTGCTGAGTTTGTGCCATATATCGAATTCTTTGAGCACTGACCGCCTCAGTGCTTCTATTTTGCTGTCTACAGCTACGCTCTCATTATCCTCAATGACTTCCACCTCCGCACTTAGAAAATCATCGCCATCTATAAAATTCAGAACCTTTGCTCTATTCTCGCCCTTAATCAGAACCTTTAATACCCCATCAGGAAGCCTAAGCAGCTGCACCACATCCGCAACAGTACCAACCTTGTATAGATCATCATTACTAGGATTGTCGACAGAACCGTCCACCTGCGTTAGGAGTAGAATTTTACAGCAGCTATCGTTCTTAGCAGCGTGTTCTAAGGCGCTGACAGACTTACCCCGACCCACAGAAAGGGGCATAACGATTCTGGGGAAAACCACGGTGTCCCGCAGCATCAAAACAGGCAGCGACAAAACCTTACTTTCTTCCATAAAGAACCCCCACCTTACCTAGCCACTTTCAAAACAGTTTCTGTTCATCATAACGCCCTCAACCATGGCGGCATCGACGACAACTTTGCCGTCTTCGCAGCCTAAGGGGTTAAACATAAAATCGAGTAATAAGGACTCCATAATGGCTCGTAGCCCCCTGGCTCCAGTGTTCCGAGCAACGGCCTTCTTTGCAACAGCCAGAAGGGCCGCATTGTCAAACTTTAGCTCAAGGTTATCCATCTCAAACAGCTTGGTATACTGCTTGACCAAAGAGTTTTTTGGTTCCACTAATATGCGGTAGAGCATCTCCTCGTCCAGCCTGCCTAGGGAGGTGACAACCGGTATTCTTCCAACAAACTCCGGTATCAGCCCAAACTTTACGAGGTCCTCAGGTTCAGTATAGCACAAAATGTCCTTGCGTTTGTCAGCTATTTTTTGAACATTCGCCTCAAACCCCATGCAGCTGCCACGATTTCTCGCTTCAATAATCTTCTCAAGGCCGTCAAACGCTCCGCCGAAAATGAATAGGATATTGTCGGTGTTTATCTGTATAAATTCCTGGTGAGGATGCTTTCTACCACCCTGAGGTGGGACAGAAGAGACAGTGCCCTCGATCACCTTTAACAAAGCCTGCTGAACCCCCTCTCCAGAGACATCGCGGGTTATTGAGGCATTCTCTGACTTTCTTGAGATTTTATCGACCTCGTCAATGTATATAATACCCCGCTGTGCGGCCTCCACGTTAAAGTTAGCAGCCTGCAGTAGCTTCAATAGAATATTTTCTACATCCTCACCAACATACCCGGCTTCAGTCAACGTTGTGGCATCTGCCATGGCAAACGGCACTTGTAGCACCCTTGCTAGGGTACGCGCGAGTAGGGTCTTTCCGGAACCGGTTGGGCCTATAAGCAATACGTTGGATTTTGATATCTCAACCTCGCTGATAACTCCAGAATTCCGCAAACGCTTGTAGTGGTTGTAGACGGCAACCGATAGCACCTTTTTGGAGTGCTCCTGCCCTATGACATACTCATCCAACACCTGCTTTATTTCTGGAGGCTTGAGGTCAAAACCGCCTTGCTTCGCAGGCCTGCCTTCCTCCTGCAATATGCCACTACAGAGCTCCACACACTCGTTACATATGTAAACCCTGGGCCCAGCTATGAGCTTCCTCACCTCGCTGTGAAGCTTTCCACAAAACGAGCAGCTATAGGTGCCTTTTCTAGCCTCTGACATCCATCTTTCCTATATCTGCTCCCCTCCTCGCTTGTCTATCACCTTGTCAACTATGCCAAAATCCTTAGCCTTCTCCGCAACCATGAAGTTATCTCGCTCCATGCTGCTCTCTATTTCCTCAAGAGACTTCCCAGTGTGCTTTACGTATATTTCGTTCAGCCTGCGCTTGATCTCCAATATCTCCCTGGCATGTATTTCTATGTCAGTAGCTTGGCCACGGAAGCCGCCCGAGGGCTGGTGCACCATTATCCTGGAATTCGGAAGCGCATATCGCATACCAGGCTCCCCACCTGCCAACAGCAGCGCACCCATAGATGCTGCCTGACCCAAGCACAGTGTAGACACCTTAGGCTTTATGTACTGCATAGTGTCGTATATGGATAGACCAGCGGTGACCACTCCTCCGGGAGAGTTTATGTATAGAGATATGTCCTTCTCGGGATTTTCGGCCTCAAGGAATACGAGCTGCGCCACGATGAGACTGGCCATATTGTCTTCCACAGTGCCGGTTATGAATATTATCCGCTCCTTCAGCAACCTGGAGTATATATCATACGCGCGCTCTCCCCTGCTGGTCTGCTCAACCACCATCGGTACTAAGTTCATAATTATTCCTCTCTCAAACCCCTACACAGCACCAGGACCAACAGCTCCCAAATTGCGAAACCTAGATACTCTCGAAAAGCGACTTCAGATCTCCGGCGGGCACATTCTGCCTTTCTTTCTTAGCCTTGGCAACCATATATCTGACCACCTTGTCCTCAAGCACCCTCCCCCTTATGTGATCTCTAACCCCCTGATTCGACCTTAAGAGTTTTAGCACAGCATCTAAGCTGGCCCCATAGTTCAGATAGTTAGACCGAACAAACGCCGAGATATCTTGCGCTTCTACAGCGATATTGTTATCTTGAGAGACCTTCATCAGTAGCATACCAAGCCTCACTCGCCGTTCCGCCTCCTTCAGGACGCCATCTTCTCCCATAGCCTCAAGCTTGCTCGGATCCAACTCACGCCTAATCCTAGTAGATTCTTGAGACACCACGGACTCCGGAACCTGGCCTTGGTAAATCGCCTCCATATGATCAAACAACTCCTTACGCATTAGAGCGTCACTCATGAAAGCAAAACGGCCTTTCAGGCTTTCTGTGGCAAAGTTGACCATATCATCAGCACAACCAAACCCGCAGCTTTTTGCCAACTCCTCGCGATCACCAATATCCTGCGGCACCATGATACCCACAAGCTTCACTGACATCTCAACCTCCTTGCCCGCGAAGAGCCTCATACTGTAATCGCTCGGAAACCCAAGCTTAAACTCCTTTGTATCTCCAACCTTCATCCCGGTGATCTCGTCTTCAAACTCCTTGGGTAGATGGCTCCCACCGAGCACCGCCACAAAGCCCTTGGCGCTTCCGCCTCTTAGTGCCTTGCCCTTGAACGAACTGTGATAGTCAATTACAACCTTGTCTCCAGCGGACGCACGTCGTTTCGGACTATCTGACGCAACAAAGCTAGGGTACCGGGTTCTGAGTTCGCCAATAAACTTATCAACGTCTTCCTGCCCAACTTCCGCTTCCATTTCTTTGAGTGCAATCTCTTCGGGATTGATTGAGGGAATCTCTGGCATGAGCTCAAACTGCAGTTCGTACACCAGATCCCCGCCTTTTCCCTCTGTGGAGCACACCTTGGGGTGAGAGGTAACCCTAACCTCTGAGGTTACAACGTCTCCAAATCCGCTTTCCTTCATGAACTGCGACGAAGCGTCGTCAACAACCTCGGACAGCACCTCCCTTATGACATCTTCACCACAACTGCGCCGCACGAGATCCAGCGAAACTTTGCCCTTCCTGAACCCATCCATTCTGACATTTGCCGCAACTTCGCGCAGCCTGCCATCCACCTTCTGCTCCAGGTACTCGTTACCGATGGTAAACTCGTACACACGCTTCAGCTTATCACTCAAGATTTCTTTTACAACGTAGAACCGCTGCATAAAACACTCCACCACAATTAAGGGAGCACACAGGGTGCGGATAGAGGGACTTGAACCCCCCACGGGCCGGGCCCACTAGGACCTAAACCTAGCGCGTCTACCAATTCCGCCATATCCGCACGAGCAGCCCGGGTTTGCCGCACTGAGCTGCTATCGTTAAAGGCATAGCCGCAGCGGCAACCCAACTACCAAGTCCCAGCACCACCCCCCTAAAAACTCTGACACAGGATGCTCCAGCAAAAAGCGCTGAGTGGTTCCGGCGTGATTCGAACACGCGACACACTGATTAAGAGTCAGGTGCTCTACCGCTGAGCTACGGAACCCTAAAGCAGCGGAACGCAAGCTACCACAGACATCGCACTACACCGCTTCAGCGGTTCTTGATACTACCATACTAACTGTATGTCAATAGCAAGATCGTCGTCACTGCAGACTTGACTGCAAGGTTTATTGGTTTATAATGCGGACCGCTTGTTTTTGGCTTGTATGGCGCGTGGCCCGGTGTGCGGGGTCTCTCGCCTCTCGGTGGGTTTTTGTGGTGGTTTTTATGAGATTTTCTAGGGTGGTGCTTCTTCTTCTTGTCGCTGCATTCGGGTTGCAGGGGTGCGGTGGTCTGTTTTCTAAGGGAGAGCGCAGGATTAAGAGCCCCTGTGTTAGGGCTGGCAGTGGCCATACATGTGAACGCCATTCGGTGAACCAGTGGTGGCTTGGGTAATGTCGTCTCCCCGCCGGTGGCCATTGGCGTTTCGTCTCCACCCTTGTTGTGTGTGTTTGCCACGCTGGCGTGCCGCGTAGTTCTTTCTTGTCTGCATTCGCGCAGGGCGTTTCCACGTGGTGGGTGTGTGGCAGGTCGCCTGTGGCTCCGGGCACTGCGGGAAGCGCATCAGCCCTCGTGTTCTTTCCCTTGGTAGTTTCCAGTGCAGCTTGCGGGGCCCTTCTAGTGGTTGTAACATTCGCCCTGGGCTTGTGGGCCGTAGCTCGCTACCTTGAGGATAATCCGGAAAGGCATGACCCAGCTGAGGTTGTTGTTGATGAGGTCTGTGGGCAGACGCTTGTGCTCACGATACCCTGCATACTCACACAGCGCGGCGTTTTTGGCGTACACTTGCCTAGTGATGCGCTACATCAGACAATCTTCCTGTGTTCCGGGCTTGTGTGCTTCAGAATTTTCGACGTGGCAAAGCCGTGGCCAGTGTGCATAGTAGATGCCCGAGTGGGAGGAGCGCTGGGCGTTATGCTTGATGACATAGTCGCCGCCATACCGGCATCTATTGTGTGTCTCGCAATGGTGAACGCAAGCTTTATGTAGCCGGGTCGCTATTCAGGTAAAGGTGAGGTGAACCCAAACATGCATTTTTCTTCTTTAGCCGCAGATAACCTAAGGGAGTATATGTCGTATGCGATTAGCATGTCAGGGGGAATGGTCCGCAAAGTAGGTAATTTGATACTAACAATAAATGGTCACCCAAACTCTTCTTTCAACTACGTATTCTCCACAGATGGAACATATGAGGAGTGCGAGCAATCTGCCAGGAATGTCCTGGATTATCTGGAAAAAGAAAAAATCGATACAACGTGGGTTGTGGACTCCCATACTAAGGAGTTCGGCAGGACGGTAGATAAATTAGGGTTCACCACACCAACCGTGGTGAAGAAGGCATTTATGAAGATACAGATGCATGCCCATACCAGGAATCACGGTTCAAATCTTGTGCTAGAAGCTGTCAGCACGGATTCTGCGCTAACTGAACTCGATTGTATGGCATCGAAAATTTTCTATTGCAATATGAACGATCTGGCAATACTGTTGAAGGGGATGGTTAGGCATCAGCCCTCGAACCTCAGGTTCTTCCTTGCCAAGTTACACGGTGCTACTGTGGGGCTGTGTGGAATGTACGTCCGTAATCAGGTAGTGGGCCTATATAGCGACGGGGTGCTACCGGAGTATAGAAATATGGGCATAGCTAGTGATATGGTACTACAGAGATTAGAAATGGCCAGGGAGTTATACAGGTGCAGGTACGCCGTGGCCCAGTGTGTCAGGCAATCCGTAGATCTGTACCGCAGATTGGGGTTCAGGATGACTGGAAATTTGTCGCTATATGCTTCGCTCATGGCATGAGGCATAGCTGGGAAAGGTAGACTAGTGCTCGGTGGAGGAGTATAAGAGAAAGTTAGTTAATGTTTACGTATGCTGCCGCCTATGTATTGGTCTTTGTCCTAGCAATACTGGCAGTTTTTTGTTTTTATGCTAGTTTAAGCATAAGCGACTTTCGGCATAATAACAACTTACTAACAAGTCTGCTACTGTCTCTTGGAGACGGATTTTACCTTTGGGACGAGAAAAAACGCGTAGAACGCTTTTCCCCCAACCTGCAGATGCTGCTGAACAGCGTGTTCTGTTCTTTCAACGAACTAGCAAACTTCTTTGAAGAGTCCGACCAGCTGAGGAAAAACTTTACCGAAGCTCGCAAGATCAACAAGTCTTTCACTATGGACCTAAAGGGGAAGGATGCAGAAATCTATTGCTCGTGCTACGGCCAAAGCATAGTTGACGATCAGGATAAGATAGTCGGTGTGTTGCTGTGGATTCAGAATGTCACTGGAGGAAGGTCACTAATTGCGAGCCTCAATCGCAAAAACACAAAGCTAGCGCGGGAACTTAGCAACTGTAGCAGCGTAATCGACACGCTACCCTACCCGGTGTGGAAGAGAAACAAAAACGCCGAAGTGGAGATGCACAATCCTTTTTATTTGAAGTTGGTACAAAACAACCAGGGTGATACGCTGGTTAAACAGCTCAGTTCCAAGGTTGTGGGTAGCGAGACCGAATTTCAGGAAAAGGCATTCATGATTGTCGACAACGAGAGAAGACTCTATTTACTAACAGAAGTGAAAACCTCGGATGGGGGCTCTGTTGGATACGGACAGGACATCACACAAAGCTGGCAGCTCACACAAGAAGTAAAAGGCCACTCAAAAGCACAAAAGAGCCTTCTTGACAGCTTGCCGTGTGCAGCGGCTCTCTATGGTAGCGACGGAAGACTGCTGTTCTTCAATAGCCACTTTAGTAAATTCTGGCAACTGGACCAATCATGGATGAGAGGTGGTGTGACCTACTCAGAGATTATACACAAGATACACGAAAAGGAGTTTGTCGATGACGGGTCTTTTGAGCTACTAAAAAAGCAACAGTATGAGCTCTTTGGTAAGTTAGCGGAGCCGTATCATGACGCTCTGACCTTGCAAGACGGTACCGTGCTAGAAATCTCTGTGGTCCCCAACCATAAACAGGAGCTATTGTTTCTCTACAGTCGCGCACAAGATTAGCTCTTACCCGAGTAGCCGCGCCACGGTTCAACGTTGGAGCTATAACGAGCGCCGTGCGGATCGGGCTTTTTGGGTAGCGAGTACAAAAAATCGCAGATGTACGGGGACCACAAGCCGGAGCAGAAGTATACGGTCACCGGATTTATATGTGAAATGTGTGATATGGAACCAACTTCTCAACTATGAGAGCCATATCCCAAACAGTGGGGAGACCACCTTACAACAAAGAACATACGCTTACCCGCACGGGCCGGTCAGCTCACCCGGCTAGCTCCTCTCTGGCAGCCAACACGGCCGCCATCCGCAAGCACAACAGCACCAGTGAGTACAACGTGTGGTGGTGCCCATGGGGAGACTTGAACTCCCACGACCGCAAGGTCAGCGGATTTTAAGTCCGCAGCGTCTACCATTCCGCCACATGGACAAAAGGGGCAACCACTATCCGGAATAGAACTCAACGACCAAATTCACTTCCATGTTGGAAGGATAAGGAACCTCGCAATGCTTGGGCACCCTGATATAGCGTGCAGAGCGCTGCGCAGTGTCAACCTCTAGGTGATCAGGAACACGTCTCTCCTGCGACTGTATAGCAGCAAGCACCATAGGAAGCTCTGTTGCTCGCTCTCTTATTTGCACAACATCACCAGGCTTCACTAAAAAACTGGGTATATTCACCACTTTGCCGTTCACAGTCACATGCTTGTGGGAGACCAACTGCCTTGCAGAGAATATAGTGGGCACAAAACCCGCGCTGTACACAACCACCGCTAGGCGAGATTCCAAAGCGCCAACCAGATTATCACCGGTATCACCCTTCCTGTTGTAGGCCCTGAGGAACGTATTCCTTAGCTGCTTACTAGACATCGCGTAGTAGCACTTAAACTTCTGATGCGCCGCGAACTGCCTACCAAAACTTGAGAGCTTCTTATACCCCATGCTCCCATGTTGGCCCGGAGGATAATTCCTGGTAGCGACGGGGTCCTTAGACCTCCCCCAGAGGTTTACCCCCAACCTACGACTCGCCCTGTATTTTCTCTCTACAACCGCCACAATATAACCTGCACAAAAATAACCGAAGGGAGAATAGGAATGCTCCCACAGCTCCGCGAGGCGAATTAACGCCATACGGGGAGGAAGTATGATCATTTTAAGCAAGTGTGTCAACCAATTTCGTATCCAACCATGAGCCGCCTAAATGGCCATCGTAGCGCCCGTATTGAATGACAATTACCCGCGTGCCCATGGGCCAAAACACACCTGGTCGATGAGTTTTTACCAACAACACCACTGAAACCTAAACACAACAGTATAGATAGTTTGTCTTGGACTGTGGCGCCGGTTACGATAATATCCTACAAATATGCGTTTGTGAGGGTGAAATCCGTGAAGTGGATTGATGTGGAAGATATAGCTCGCTCGTTGGAAAATGCCTACCCAGACCAGGACATCTTTGCCCTCAGATTTACCGAGTTAAAATCTATGGTAGTTGGCCTGCCGGAGTTTGACGATGACACCAACGGGTGCAATGAAAAGATTTTAGAAGCAATACAGATGGCTTGGAGTGCGGAAAGGGATGAGTGACGCCTATAATCCCCTCATCCCGCTCCAACACAGGCCACGCTGTACTGGTCATACCTTCAACCCCGTGAAGAACATTTGCAGTGGCTGTGCTGGGCTAGTCTTGAAATCGGGGTTAGCTACATTAGGTAGAACTGGCAAACAAGCGGTGGTGCCACACATTTAGTCTGGTGCATGCGCGGAATTTATCGGCCACTGGTAGGCCGCTGCGTGTTCCCTGCACAGTCCGTACGGTATATGCTTTTATTTTGCGGTTAGCCAAGAACACGTCCGCCGCCAACATATGTTGTTGGGAATACCTGCGCCAAAGCCCGGCTAGGATCACGTGCTCATAATTATTGAACCGAGCGCACTAATATTATACAATGCCTGCGGGTTGCTGCCCGTACTGTCCCACAAAGTTGCTAAGGGTGAAGGGGTGAAGTACTTGAACTGCCTGCTGGGGGCAGGTTGCGCTGCTGTCCTGGTGTTTGTCATGCGACCCGTGCTACCGTTATGCTGCGTTGCAGCTGTGCTGGCGTATTTGCTGAACCCCCTTGTAAATAGGCTGGAGTCCATAGGTCTCCCTAGGCCTGTCTCATCTTTCGCGATAATATTCTCTTTTGTCGGTGTGTTTGCGGCTCTTTTGGTATTTTTAGCGCCAATAGCATATTCCCAAACTCTAGAACTAGCCAAGCTACTTGTTGACAAGTTGCCCTTCGCGGGCATCGAGGGCATAAAAAACGCTCTACTGGCTTATGATATGTTGCGTTACGATGGGGTCATTGGCGCGATGAATTCCGAAGCATTGTCCCCCAATAACCTCTTCAGCGGTAACAATGCGGAGTTTATCAAGCTGTTTGACGGCCTGTACAAAAATTTCATCAAGGTAGCCGTTAGAGTGATACAATCCGGCGTCGGGATCGGGTCTATAGCAGCAAAGATTTTTATAACCCTACTGCTGCTGTTTTATATTCTTGGAAGTTGGCCGCTCGTGGTAAAAAACGTCCTTCTTATGGTTCCCAGGCACTACCTTGAAGGTTTCTCAAATTGTATGTCAAAGATCGACGGCATAGTGTCCGCATACATAAGGGGCCAGACCATTGTGTGCCTTATCATGTTAATCTACTACTGCATATGCTTTGCAGTAGTGGAGCTGGAATACTCCTTGGTGCTCGGCGTCATATCTGGCATTATGACGTTTATACCGTATATAGGACCAATTCTGTGTACCACACTCTGCACTTGTCTGGCTCTACTTCAGGGGTTCAGTTGGACCGGCGCTGCGGCTGTAGTACTGATATTTGTGGTTGGAAATGTGGTGGAATCAAACATAATCACTCCAATCCTACTTAGCAAAAGATTAGACCTTAGCCCCGGATGGGTGGTAATTGGAATGGTGGTTTTCAGTGCACATGCCGGCCTGTTGGGGGCGTTAGTGTCCATTCCGGTAACCGCAATTGTGAGCGTCTTGACGCATTTTGCTGTGGAGAAGTACAAACACAGCAATTTCTACCTTGGTAAGTGAATGTACAGGCAACTAAAGCTGTTCGACACACAGGAAGTGCACTCGTACCAATGTTCTGACTACGTACTTCTGGACCACAATAGGCACACTTACAACCTGTTAATGAACACCGATAGTTGGGGTTGTTTCGTGCTCTACGGAAAATCTGGTTCGGGAAAAACTCACCTGGCACATATGTGGCAAAAACTCAGAAAGGCAAGCTTTATATGCCACGGCCAGGTTATAGGTGAAGCGATAGGCACCATAAAAGAGAGCAGTGCTGTTATCATCGAAGACATAGACAACCTAAGGGATGAACCGTGGATATTGCACTGCTATAACTTTGCACGCGAAGCTGGAAAGCCCCTTTTGATGACATCTTCACTGCCACCACACATGCTCAATTACCAATTAAAGGACCTAGAATCTCGTATAGTATCTGCTATGAGTGCAAGTCTCGCTGATCCAGATGAGGAGCTGCTGCGAATAATGCTGGTAAAATTATTTACTGATCGGCAGATGCACACAGATATTCGCACTGTGAATTACATACTAAATAATGTTGAGCGGTCATTCAAAAAACTTAGTGACGTGGTAAACCTAATAGATACTGAATTGCCAACCAATGCTAGGGGTGTTACCATTCCGTTTGTTAGGTCGGTAATTAGGAGGGGTGGTCCTGTATAGAGGGAAGGTGCTGAGCATAGCTGGTTCCGATTCTGGAGGAGGAGCAGGAATACAGGCGGATATAAAGACCATCACTATGCTGGGGTGTTACGCTGCCACTTGCATAACATCCGTAACCGCGCAAAATACCACGGGAGTTTACGGAACCTGGAATCTGGCTCCGGAGGCCGTTGAGAAGCAGGTTATGGCTGTATTATCAGACATAAAAATAGACTCGATCAAAATAGGCATGCTACCTCCTCGTCTTATGGAAACTGTGGCAAATGTGATCCCAGGCGATACACCCGTGGTGCTTGACCCGGTTATGGTCGCAACATCTGGGTTTGAGTTAGTCGGGGCCACGGAGTTTATGAAGTGCTCCGGCGCGCTTTTGAAGAAGGTATCTTTACTAACGCCCAACATCCCGGAAGCCGAGCACATGTCCGGGGTGACGATACGCACGAAGCAGGATGTAATCAGAGCTGGAGAGATTATCAAATCTTTGGGAGTTAGCGGCGTCTTGGTGAAGGGCGGACACTCAGACGCAGAAGAATACGTAGAGGATATCCTACTCACGGAAAGCGGCGTTCTCTGTTTTAAAAACGCCAGAATTCCTGGGAGGGCTCACGGCACTGGATGCACTCTGTCGTCCGCCATAGCGAGCTTCGTTGCGTGCGGTCTGTCGATAGAGGAGAGCGTGGAATCAGCTATAGGCTATTTGACAAACACGATGCGTGCCGCACCCAAAATCGGGTGTGGATACAATCCCGTGTTTCACAATTACGAACTGTTCCCGGATGCTAACACACCTAGCTCATGAGATCTGCAGCGGATAGTTTCACAGCTGGGGCGTGCCTGGCAGGCGCCGAACTTGTACCTTGCCATCTAACCACAAATTATGTTGCAAATGCTCCGCAAACACACTATCTAGCAGCACCGGAACCACGGCTCCTAGCAGATATGAAGTTGTCTCGCAGCTCCGTACTTGTGCCATAGCTAACGGTAGTTCCACTACTCATGAGATCTGCGCCTGCACCTACAACTTTCAGCATGTCCTCTGTATTCAGAACAATATGGCCATCGTCATTTGCTCCGTGCGCAGCTACACCCTGCCGCCCTTTACCCTTCATACCGGGCAAATTATCCTGTTGATGGACATCACCTCGACCACCATCACCAATATTTGCACTTGCCTCAGGAGCCCCACCATGGGCCGATGCGCTTTGGGACTTCTCCCCTTTAACGTCTAGGTAAAAGCCCAATCCTTCCCCCATATCCTTAACGCTACTTATGAAGCAATTGAGTGCCGCATCTCCGGAATCAATGAGAAGATGCTTACTAACCCGCAGTTGGGAAGCGTCAAGGTTATATGCCGAGTTAGCAACGATCGGAACGGCTTTCGCAGCACTCACAGAAACCTTTCTTACACTCCCAATCATGCCCTCACCCAGTAGTGCTATGCTCTGCATACATCTCAAAGCGAACCCCGACATTATAAACCCCGCGGGCGAACCCAAGCCCGTAACAGTGCCCTTCTGCTTGGCTACAACGCGGTGCCGCGCCTCGCGCTCCATACTAGCAGCACCCGCGCCCAGGAGGCGCGCACAAACGTCAAAAGCCCCCTGCGGAATCATACAAGCAAAATTCAGTACAGCCGCGCACGTGTTAAAAGGTACAGCCATTGCTATAGTAAGAAGCCATGAGGTCGCACCAGTTTTTTCGTTCACAATGCGCTTGGTCTCAGCCGTCACCTCAGCGTTGTAAATAGCCCGCATGACCCTTGCTTCCGCATCACTCACAGTGGTGGGAACCAATGTATCCCCATCACAAGCTACTACCAGCCTTTTGTTTTTGTACTGCTCCAAATCTAAACCCAAGGCTAGCAATGCCTCTTTCTGATGATTGGTGTTGATCGCGTAAAGAAGTTTGCCGTCTGTAGTGACCGCTCTATCCAGCCCCAGACCCTCTGATTTTATTGGTTCTAGCGGGAACGCCTTACCCCTAACTATGAGCTGCCCATTTTCGATTCTCATTCCGCTTCTTTTCCCGCTAAAGCACGAAGCGGGTAGGAATTCACATGGCTGGCTGCGATCTACAAGCTGCGACATGAGCATGGGAACGCGCACCTTCTGCTGCTCGCCATCCCCTTGGGGATCCAACCTGGCAATGTTTTTAACATTAAGAGCAAAAGTGACCTTCAGCGCATTCCAAACGTTCCTTGGTACACTGGACTCTCTAATACTCGTCCCAATATCACCGGCACCCCGTGCCGCCGATTTCCATAAATCTCTAAGCTCTCCGGACATACTCCTCGCTTCAATAACCCTACACGCAAGGGGAACATTCTAGAGAAAATTCTCTAAAAATTAATAAACTTCACAACAGGGACATACACCCCAACACAACAACCCCACCCCATACCCGGGAGGAGGGGTGATATGCCAACAGACGCGCCGCTACCAGCCCATCATCCATGTACAAAAAACATCGCCAAGGCCACTGCACACACAGTTACCAGGGAAAAAAGCTTAAAAAATGTAATCACGAGGGCGCGCAGAACTTCAGAGTGGACGTAATCCTCCAGAACTACCTGCACACCCAAAACCCCGTGGTAAAACGCAGCAACAAGAAGCGTAATGCACAACAAGCTTGTGCAAAAGCCGTAGTCCGCGGCATAAGCAGGCACATCGAAATCGGAAGAGCGGTAGAGAAATACAAACAAAAACGGCACAGGCAGCATGACTACCCCCGCTATCCTTTGCATCCACCAAAAATATACGGACCTTCCGCCCATAAGCGTCAACACTACAACCAGACAAGAAAGAACGCGACGACCGAGAACGCAGCCGTGAGCAATAGAACAAAAATGTTGCTAACCGTGACGACCGCCTTGCTGAGACCGACGCCACAATCCCACAGCAAGTGGCGCACCCCGTTGAAGTAGTGATAACAAAGGGTCACGCAGCAGGAGAACAGCAGCAACTTCACGAGAAAGAAACCCCACGGGTGAGCCAGAAAGGGCACAACGCAACCCGGCACACAGCGCAGCAGAACGAAAAGCCACGACAGCACCGACAATCCAAAAAAGAGGAAAAGACCCGAAGCCCTGTGAGTTATGGAGAGAAAGGCAGCAACAGGCAGCTTGTAGACCTGCAAATGTGGAGATAAGGGCCTAGACCTCAACACCACAAAGCCTCCGAAACCAAAAACAGAAATAGAGACGGCGGCACGTTTGCCTACGCTCTGCCATAAGACGGAACAGCAGACAAAAAGCCTAAAGGAGGTAATCCAGCCGCAGGTTCACCTACAGCTACCTTGTTACGACTTCACCCCAGTCACCGACCCAACCTTAAATGGCTGCCTCCTTACGGTTGGCGCACCAGCTTCGAGTTAAGCCAATTCCCATGGCGTGACGGGCAGTGTGTACAAGACCCGAGAACGTATTCACCGTGGCATGCTGATCCACGATTACTAGCGATTCCGACTTCATGCCCTCGAGTTACAGAGGACAATCCGAACTGAGACGACTTTTACGGATTAGCTCAGCCTTGCGACGTTGCAACCTATTGTAGTCGCCATTGTAGCACGTGTGTAGCCCACCCCATAAGGGCCGTGCTGACTTGACATCATCCCCACCTTCCTCCAGTTTATCACTGGCAGTTTCCTTAAAGTGCCCGGCATTACCCGCTGGTAACTAAGGATGAGGGTTACGCTCGTTGCGGGACTTAACCCAACATCTCACGACACGAGCTGACGACAGCCATGCAGCACCTGTGCGAGGCCCAGCCGAACTGCGCCCTCCCGTTAAGAAGGATCTAGCCTCCATGTCAAGAAGTGGTAAGGTTTTTCGCGTTGCATCGAATTAAACCACATGCTCCACCGCTTGTGCGGGTCCCCGTCAATTCCTTTGAGTTTTAGTCTTGCGACCGTAGTCCCCAGGCGGAGTGCTTAACGCGTTAGCTACAACACAGAGGCAAAAGCCCCCACATTCAGCACTCATCGTTTACAGCGTGGACTACCAGGGTATCTAATCCTGTTTGCTCCCCACGCTTTCGCACCTCAGCGTCAGTACCGGACCAGACAGCCGCCTTCGCCACTGGTGTTCCTCCTAATATCTACGAATTTCACCTCTACACTAGGAATTCCGCTATCCTCTTCCGGACTCTAGTCCTGCAGTATTAAAAGCAGCCCCAGGGTTAAGCCCTGGTATTTCACCTTTAACTTACCAAACCGCCTACATGCCCTTTACGCCCAATAATTCCGAACAACGCTTGCCCCCTCCGTATTACCGCGGCTGCTGGCACGGAGTTTGCCGGGACTTCTTCTGTAGGTACCGTCATTATCTTCCCTACTGAAAGAGTTTTACAACCCTAAGGCCTTCCTCACTCACGCGGCATAGCTGGATCAGGCTTGCGCCCATTGTCCAATATTCCCCACTGCTGCCTCCCGTAGGAGTCTGGACCGTGTCTCAGTTCCAGTGTGGCTGATCATCCTCTCAGACCAGCTACAGATCACAGCCTTGGTGGGCCATTACCCCACCAACTAGCTAATCTGACATAGGCTCATCTAATAGCGATAAATCTTTCCCCCGCAGGGATTATACAGTATTACCCACCATTTCTAGTGGCTATCCTATACTACTAGGCAGATTCCTATGCATTACTCACCCGTCTGCCACTAACCATACACGCAGCAAGCTGCGCGTACGGTCCGTTCGACTTGCATGTGTTAAGCTTGCCGCCAGCGTTCGTTCTGAGCCAGGATCAAACTCTCAAGTTTGATTAAAATCACAAAAGCAAATTATGATCTGGACTCATGCAAAAACCAAAAACAAAATAAGCTTAAGTGCACTAAATAAAATATTTAGCTGCGCGCACCGCCGCCTCTATTTCTACTCTAAAGTTTCCCTTCCAACTAATCAAACAGCAGGGCCACCCGACCCCGGGTAGGAGTATCCACCATAGCCCAGATCCTGTCAACAACTTTTAAGAACTTTTTTCGTCGCTGGCATCCCACACAAAGGCATCACGGGATTGGTTTTCTTCCCTAAAATTGCTCAACATCTCTACAAATTTCACCAGCCCATGACCTGTGTGCTCGCCAACAGCTGCGGCAATACGGGCGGCTATGCCCGAAATCGTCGTGTCATTATTCTCACAACCCGCAGCAATTTCGTCGCCACACCCGCAAATTGCAATATAGTCACATCCCGCGTTGAGTTCTATACCACACTTTGCCAACTCCGTAGCTGCCATGTCTAATCTATCGCGCGCGTTGTCTTCAAGTGCAGATAGTCCAGTAATTGTTGTCAACCCGACGGCACACGCGCACACAGCGCATATTGTGGGTAATTCTCTGGATATAACGCGCAACTCGGCACATTCTATTTTTATACCGTGTAGCACCCCTACCCTAACCTTTGCATCGCATAAACCCCTATTGGGAATCAAGGCTATGTAAGCGCCCATTCTGACGAACACGTTGAGCACGCCCCTTACTGTATCGTCCACCAAGATCCCGGGAACTAGGACGGGTAGGCCGCGCACCATCACTGCGGCAGCTACAGCACACAATGCCCCAGACGCGGGAGCGGGGACGCAAATCTCGCGCGCGGTTAACTCTTGTTGTCCGTCTATAACTATAGTATCTGCGTTGCAGCTAGTTCTTTCCACGGAAATTCTGGCACCTAACTGTCCAAGCAGCAACTCCGTGTACCCGCTTAGGGTGCTTGCAGCGCGAATACCACTTCTCCCACTAACGCCCACGCACGACAGCAACATTGCAGACTTTACTGAGTTAGAAGAGATCACCTCACCGGGAAAGGCCGGTACACACTCGTCTGTGCCAACCACCAATGCAGGAAGTGCAGCACCATTGCGCGCAAACCTTGCACCCATAGGCGCAAGCATGTCCATCACTGTGTTAATATAATCAGATTCATGCTCGGCAGCATTGCAAGCAGCGTGACGGCCACCCCCATTGAACAGAAACGCAGAAAATGGATGCACAGCCAACATGCCGATGGTTACACATGCAACAAGCGGGGACCGTCCCACGCTAACTTCATGGCGGGGTTCGGCCAGCCCTCCAATGCCCACCCCTTCAACAGCGTAGCAACCCCTTTCGTGCGTCACTCTCACTCCTAAAGCATCCAGCACTCCTATGACATCGAGGACCTCCTCGCACTTGCGCACACCCCAAATTCTTGATATACCTACCGCCTGCGCGGCTACAAGCAGTGAGACGCATGATGCCTCTGTACACCCGGAAATCCTGACCACGGCACACTTGAGTTCTGAGTTGTAAACACACGTGCACCCATCAGGTATCAGCCCGTACTCATGCCCTTCCATGTGGACATATCTTAAACAAGTAAAGGGCGAATTCTACACCATTCCCCCAAGTGATGCAAAGCTTCCGGCACAGCGCCTATTATACTCTCTCCCCACGACAGCAATGGCTACAAGTGTTGCATACAGCACAGAAAAGCACAGCCCAATGGCTGAGGGGGTTGATTACAATTGCGTGCCTGTGGAGAAAATTTGGCACTGCGCATTTTCCGCCTATTGGCAAAACCCCCGGTGATTGACGCTGATATTCTGCACCCAACTCAGCCCCAAAATTTGCATGTAAACTTCGGCCGTAATCTGAAACACACCTGGCAGTTTTATCAGTACCAAGTTGCCCTTGGAAGGCATTTCGACAAACACCTCTGTTTTGCCCCGATCCCTGCGTAAGATCTTCCCAAGCATGTTGGGTTCGTAATGACCCTGACTAAAGTGAATAACTATATTCTTCATTTTTTGAGTCATTGCGGTAAGCCCGTCACCAAAGCTGTATATATTTTTTCCGATCAGCCGCGATTTTACAGAGTTATAGTCCATGTCTATCATCACTGAAACTCCGCTGTGAAATAGGTCTCTACCGGCTTCTATAACCCTGCTGTTGTAAAATGCGACATCATTAACCCCGTAAGGATCGGATATTCTCAGAACCGCAAATCTCTCTTTGTTCGCAGATCTGATCCTCACGCTGGAGACTACACCAACAGACTTTCTAACGCCTGACTCCGCAGCATTTTGGCACTCACTCACAAACTTCACACCCAGGCCCCGTAAAACTCCCTCATACTTGGCCAAGGGGTGGTATCTCAGATAGAAACCCAAAGTAGAGAACTCGTGCTCAATTTTCTCCTCCTCAGACCAATCCTCAACATCCAAAAGTTTGTGTCCTTCTGTAATCCCAAATAGGCTAAATTGCCTGGATTCCGCACTGTTTCTGGTATCGTCAATAACGTCCAGTATCGTCCCCAAAGACTCGAAAAGCTGCCTCCTATTGGGGTGTATGCTGTCCAGCGAGCCAGATTTTATCAAGCTCTCCATAACCCGCTTACATGCCCATTTTGCCCGCATGTTACGGGCAAAATCCCATATGTCGCTGTACTTCTTGCCCGCCTCTGGCACAACTTCCCGGGCGGCGGTTTGCCCCACATTTTTCAGTGCACCTAGCCCATATTTTATCGCATCACCTGATATGGTAAACAAAACACCCGAAGAATTCACATCGGGCGGCAACACACGGACACCACACGCTTTGGCCTGTTGGCATAGAAGCTCTAACTTGTCCTTGTCGCCGATATCAAGGTTCATTGATGCGGTAAAGAACTCCTTGGTATAGTTTGCCTTCAGATATGCGGTCTGGAAGCTAATGAGTGCATAGGCAGCGGCGTGCGATTTGTTGAAACCATATCCAGCAAACTTCGCAACCAGATCAAATATGTAGCTGGCCTTACCGCGGTCTATACCATTTTTGATCGCACCATTTACAAAATCCTGGCGCTGCTTATCCATCTCTTCCTTAATCTTCTTACCCATCGCACGCCTGAGCAAGTCAGCACCACCAAGGCTGTAACCCGCCAGGATCCTAGCTATCTCCATAACCTGCTCCTGATATATAATCACCCCGAAGGTTTCCTTCAGGACCCCTTCCAGCATCGGATGTATATAGTCGGGCCTCTCCAACCCGTGTTTACGGGCTATGTATATGGCAATGTTGTTCATGGGACCGGGACGATATAGTGATATCAGAGCAATTATGTCCTGGATCCCATCGGGGCGAAGCTTGCTGATAGCCTCTCTCATCCCCGCACTTTCAAGCTGAAACACACCTACGGAATTTCCTGTTGATAGCATCTCATACGTTTTGCCATCATCAAGTGGCAGCTCGGAAAGCTCTATGCTACCCCCTCTATCCTGTATTAGAGAACGTACCTGGTCTAGGACCGTAAGGGTGCGCAACCCCAAAAAATCAAACTTCACCAGCCCAGCTTTTTCTACATACTTCATGTTGTATTGTGTGATTGGCAGCGAACACGACTGGTCGTAATACAGGGGTACAGAGTCTTCAAGCGGCTTGTCGCATATCACAATGCCCGCAGCATGCACCGAAGCATGTCTGTACAACCCCTCTAGCTTAAGTGATATCTCAAAAAGTTTGGCGACCGTGTTATCACTCTCCTTCTCCCGCTGTAGGTTTTGGTCCATCTCTATAGCCTCAGAAAGGGTCACCGGGCTTACGGGATCATGTGGAATCATCTTGCATATTTTGTCGATCTGCGCATATGGTATTTGCATAACCCTACCAACGTCGCGGAGCACGGCCCTAGCCTGTAGTTTACCGAATGTTATAATATGGGCCACATACCCATACTTTTCTCTGACATACTCTATTACCTTGTCTCTTTTTTCCTGACAGAAGTCTATGTCAAAATCAGGCATGGAGACCCTTTCTGGGTTCAGAAACCGCTCAAAAATCAGCCCGAACTCTATAGGATCCAGGTCAGTAATTCCGAGGGACCATGCTATCAACGACCCTGCACCAGATCCTCTTCCTGGGCCTACCATTATGTCGTTCTTCTTACTCCAACAAATAAAATCGGCCACTATAAGAAAGTACCCAGAGTAGTCCATGGATATCACTACGCCAAGTTCGTACTGTAGCCGGTCATGGTATTGCGCCTTCTTATCTTCATCAATGTTTTTAGCTCGCAATCGGGCTTCCAGTCCTGTTTTCGCGCATTCTGTCAATTCTTCAGCCTCAGTTCTACCATCTGAGCACGGAAAATGCGGCAATGACGGTTTTCTGATTTCCGCAATAAACGAGCATCTGCGGGCAATTATCGGAGTGTTGCGCACAGCTTCTGGAATGTCAGAAAACAGCTCGAACATCTCCCTGGAAGTTTTAAAATAGTGCTCCTCTGTGAGTCTGCGCCGGCCTTCTTGCACTATATACGTCCCATCCGAAATGCAGGATAGCACATCGTGCGCTTGGAAATCACCCCTACGCGCAAAGAACACATCGTTTGTGGCAACCAGAGGGATGTTGCGCTCGTATGCAAAACCAACTAGCAGTCCTTCTACCTCCTTTTGGGACTCTAGCCCATGGCGTTGCAACTCTACGTAGACATCATTGCCAAATGTTTCCAAAACCGCATTTATTGCCCCCATCCCGGCACTTTTCCCAAGCAGAGCACGGGCTAGTATATCGTCGTGTCCCCCAGTCAGTAGAAGCAACCCCGAACCCTGCCGCAGTAAGTTACCAACATCAATCCTATTGGCCTTTCCTGATTGATTTTCTTTGAATCCGTTGCTTACTAGGCTAATCAAATTCGCGAAGCCTTCGCGGTTTTTCGTGAGCATTAGAATACTTCCCAAATCCTCACCCGCATCGTGCACCATTATGTTGCACCCAACTATGGGTTGCACACCCAAACCTGCGGCACAGTCAGAAAATTCCAGCGAACCAAACAGATTACCAGAATCGGTCAGGGCAACTGCCGGCATGTTCTGGTCTACGCACATCGCTACCAGTGAGTCTATCTTGATCATTCCCTCCAGGAGAGAGTAATCGCTGTGCGTTCTAAGATGAACGAAAAGTCCATCAATCATGCACCAAGCCCCTGAACACCCCAACTTAGTGGAACATTATACAGGCAAGACTTGCCGTGAAAAGACCCGAAGACATAACCTGCGATTATCACCAACAGTTGCGCAGTACATGCACCGCACAACACATCGAATGTGTTGCTTAAGCTTAGCTCATGGCGTGTCACACGCTGTTTGGAATATTACCTTCCGCTATGATGTTATAGTGTGTTACAACGTTGGTAGAATTTCGCCAGCATCCAAGACCACTGCGGTCCGGAGCACTACACACGTGTACGTGTGTCAGTCAGGCAACCGCCGCGCGGAAGGATGTTCATTCACCGGCAGTGAAGCATAAACGGATCTCACCGAGTCGAATAATATGAGTGCCACACTGATCTATTATTAATGGCCGCGCAACGTTGGTTTACCACCCTCCAGGTAATTCATGCAATCACACTGTACGGTGTTCGCCCCTGAAGCACATATTGGGTCAGGCGCCATGGTAGGATAAAACGTGATAATTGCATCTTTTGCCGCTACCAAAGCGTATACATGTCCATCATCACTCTTATAAAAGCAGAGCTTTCCTTCATCGTACAGTAAGTTGGGAGCCAATCCCTTGTAGGCCTTAGTCGCCCTTATTATTATGTCATCAGCATGAGAAAAATCGACCTCCACTTCCTCCTTGTTGCTAACGCTCACACCGCCACCTGGAATTACAAACCTGATCGATGGGGCAAAATCCCAATCATCGGCATTTTCCAGACCATCATAGTTTCTCCCGGCCCATTGCTTATCCTGAGCCTCTAGATATCTCCCGTAAAAGTGCATACCCCGCAGCTCCTCACTGCTTGGCACACCACAGAACACGTTTGCAGCTCCATTTCCGCCAAACCATAGCTCAGCCAGCTCCTCCTTAAAGAGCGCGAAATCGGCATCGGCAGTGAAAACTTCATGGTTGAGCTCGTCATAGATGCGCTGTGCCGCCCCAGTAGCGTAGGAGCCATCAAGCACATTCAAAAAATCACGCTCGCTTGGTATGTATCCCCAATCTCCGCACATACCTAGAATTGCTTCGTCGAATTTACGCATCTGTGGAGCGTGTGGCAACTTGCACATGTCGTCAGCTTCCGTCTTGAAGAAGGGGTTAAACCCTGCGTTGCCATGACGGCAATCATTCACATGTAATGTAGCCAAAACATTAGCGTTACCGCCCTCTTTACCTTTTTCGAGCATATCCTCCCCTAACGTGTACCTGTCGCCACTACTGGGGTTATCTGCAGCACCACTCAAGGCAAGAAAAGGGTGTGCCCCTGCGCACGCACAGAATACAGAAATAAGCGTCGTTATGTTACTGGCTCTCATAATAATCTCCAAAAACAACTTGGGAGTCGTGACAACCCCTACATATTTTCCTGTAAGGCATAAAACAATTATGTTGTATCGTACCATGCGTTAACACGCGATTAACTCATCACGCAAATTTTGCTTGTGTGCATTGCATACATTTCCCTAACTGCGTAGCTAAATGCGGCAATAGGGCGTGGTTTTGTGTTGACAATTAACACCGCGTTGTCCACAATTGCCCCGGTTTGTAATGCGGTGCTTCGGTGTGAAGCTTGGTTTAGCTCAAAATACAGGGCCGGCCGGGGGCTTGGGTGTTGGTTCTGGCGTCCCGCGTGCACTATCTGGCTGCGGGCATGCAGAAATCATTGAGTTGGTGCGGGAAAAAATACTCGCGCATGTGGCTGGAGCACACGTGGAGGTGACTGACGAGTCACGTCATCATGTAGGACACATGGGAAGCCAGGGTTACGCTGTGTCTCACATAAGGGTCCTAGTAGTTTCAGACCGCTTTGCGGGCATGAGCAGGCTGGACAGGTGGCGGTTGCTGCATGAAGTTCTAGCAGACGAGATAAAAATGGTGCACTCTGTTTCCTTTTTTCTGGTAACTAGTGACGAACAGACGGGGGGAGGGGAAGATAGCCAACATGACGAGTAGGTGCTCAGAAGAACAGCCAGCTATGGACCCGTTGGAGGCAAAAAGTTGTGGGGTAGTCACCACGTACCCGGTCTACAGGCGTTCTACCGTCCCTTTTTCCAGTATTAGGGAAATCATAAAGGCATATGGTGGGTATTGCAGTGCATCAGGTAAAATAGTCGGTGTGGACGCAAGTTATGGGAATATCGCCGCTCCGTCTTGCACGTCTCTTGCCGATGATGTGCGGGCCATAGATGGGGGAAAATATGCCCTGCTATTCCCGTCAGGCCTTTTGTGTTTGACCATGGCCTGTGTAACATTTTGTGACGCAGGATCGCACATAATGGTTCCAAAAAAGGCATACTTCAAACTGCACAGGTTCGTACAGGAGTCTTGTCCTAGACTCGGGAGAAGTGTCTCTGTGTACGAGTCAGCCGAGGATGTGCCAAAGATGGCGAATGAGAAAACGTCCTTGATACTTATTGAAACCCTCAGCTCTTCCAGGTTAGTCATGGAGGACGTGTCACCCATAGTCGAATTTGCGAAAAAGCGTGGCATAGTCGTTCTATGTGACAACTCCTGCATTCCCACGGTTTTCAACCCCTTTGACTGTGGAGCTGATATCGTGATGTACTCCCTAACGAAGTATTTTGGCGGGCATTCAGATGTAATGATGGGCGCCCTGATAGTGAACGACGAGGAGATTTTTGATAGGCTGTACGTGGACCATCGGAACTACGGCATTTACGTATCATCCGACGATTGCTACCTGGTACAACGTGGGATGAAAACCATGAAAGTGCGCATGCAGCAGGTGCAAAGTACCGCGATCACCCTGGCTTCTAAGCTGCAGGCACACAAAAAAATATCTCAGGTAATTTACCCAGGGCTGCCGTCATATCCGCACCGCGAAGTTTGGGAAAAGTACTGCCGCGGGAAGTATGGCCTAGGCCTCGTTAATTTGATGTTTGACAGAAATTACTCGGTTGAAGAGGTGGATTGCGCGCTGGAGGGCATCGATACCTTCAAAATTGGGCTGTCGTGGGGAGGGTGTAGAAGCATAGTAATTCCCGTAGTTTCTAAGGGATCGCTGATAAACGCACCACAAGCCGGCATTGACGGGCTAAGGATCTACTGTGGCTTGGAAGATCCTGAAGAAATAATATCATCGGTGGAAATGGTCTTGTCCAGGCTTCCGTAATTCGCACTGGAATTACACATCATGGTAGAGGCTGCAAACCGCGTGGTTGGGGGTTCGCCGCCGTCGATCCGCACTGTTGCTGTAGGATAGCATAGTAATGCGCCTTCCAACAAAAACCGCACCTTCGATGGCCATAAGCATGTTGTAACAGACGTCAAAATGTGCTTGTGATACACCACGTTGTATGCTTTACTCCCCCCGAAAATTGCTGTCACAAGCCCTATGAACATCGACAACATTGTTAGGAAGCTGGTTGGCCAGGCTTCCGGGGTTACGGCCGATTCCAGAAGCGTGAAGCCTGGATTTGTTTTTGTGTGTCTGTCGGAAGCCGCAAAAGGGTTCGTGCCGGACGCGGTCGAGGCTGGGGCAAAATTTATAGTTGCTAATAATGCCGAGGGATTATCGCGAGTAGATTGTTCGCAGATAATAATTTGCCCCAGGCAGTATGATTTTTACTACAAGCTCGCTTCCGAGTTTTACCACAGCAGGCAGCCTGAGTTCGTTGCAGTAGTAACAGGCACAAACGGCAAAACTTCTGTGGCAGATTTCTGTAGGCAAATTTGGTGCCTTACCGGGCACACGGGGGCCAGTATGGGCACTTTGGGCGCTATAGTAGGCAGTACAACTTTGCCCAGCAGCACCTCGTTTACAACGCCTGACGCGGTGGAGCTGCATAAAACGTTGAGCGAACTGCACAACTTGCAAGTCAAATATCTGTGCATGGAAGCCTCGAGTCACGGTATGGCACAAAAGCGCTTGTATGGCGTAAAAGCCAGCACCGCGGCCTTCACTAATCTCTCCAGTGATCACTTGGATTACCACGGCAGTATGGAAAAATACTGGGCCACAAAGCAAAAATTATTCTCCGAAGTGCTGTCACGTGAGGGATGTGCGGTACTAAACGCGGACTCGGAACAGTATGCCGAGTTAAGGGAGTTGGCGGCAGGCCGCAACGTAATCACCTACGGTGCCGATACGGGTGACGTAAGGTTGGTTCGTCTGGAGAGCAACACACGAGGACATAACATAACAGTGGAAATATGCGGTAAGGTGATTTACGAAGGGGCATTTCCGGTTCTGGGGAAATTCCAAATATCAAACTTGCTATGCGCATTGGCTATAGTGGCAGCCTCAGGGTCCGGATACATAGATGTTCCCATTGACAAGTTGGTACCCCCAAGAGGGCGCATGGAGCTGATAGGTGATCGTATAATTATCGATTATGCGCACACATATGACGCTTTGGAGCACGCCCTCACTTCATTGAAGTGGCATGGATTCCCTCAAAAAACAGTGTTAGTGTTCGGGTGTGGGGGCGACCGTGATAGAGAAAAACGCGAAACCATGGGTATAGTGGCCAATAAGTACGCTGATGTGGTTATAGTCACAGATGACAATCCGAGAAGTGAAAACCCAGAAACTATACGAAAAGAAATTCTGTCGCATTGTAAAAAAGCAATCGAGATCCCGGATAGGGGGAACGCAATTCATTATGCAGTAAATTTTGCAATCCGTAACGACCACGTACTACTTATAGCGGGCAAGGGGCACGAGACCACCCAACAAATTGCGGGAAAATCTGTAGAATTCAACGACGGAGCTACAGTAAGGCAGTGCTTGAGTGCAATGCAGTACGCATAGGCCACTAGGGGTATAGGTCAACATATCTCCATGAGCCACCGTCCCCGCGGCTGTACTGCTTTCTGAAATGTAGCCTGTGTGCGCCGTCCTCCCAAAACTCCACTACATGTGGGACAACTCTAATTCCCCCCCAGTACCCCGGTCTGGGAACCTCTTGTCCTTCAAACCCGCGCTGTGTACGCTCAAACTGCTCAAGCAACAGCTCCCTACTCTCCAAAACCGTTGATTGCTGTGAGCACCACGCACTTATTTTACTCTCGCGGGACCGGGAAGCGTGATATGCATCGGATTCACCCGCATCCATAAGCGTCGCCAGCCCTTCAACACGCACCTGCCTGCCTACATGTCGCCAGTCAAAAACTAGCGCAACTTGCGGATTGCCGGCAATTTCTTTCCCCTTTCTACTATTAAAATTGGTGACAAACTCAAACCCCGCTTCACCATACTTCTTGAGCAATACCACCCGGGCTGACGGCCTGTTTTGAGCATCGCAAGTAGCAAGTACCATCGCAGACGGCTCACGTATATAGGCTCCAGTGGCCTGCAGCATTTCAGAATACCATAGACCAAACACATCCATGGGGCTATCGGCTTCCCTCACGTAAACACCGCTGAAAGGTATTACCGCCATGATACACCTTCAAAAAAATCTATCAAGTCCGCTTCACAGCACCATGTATCATATGAAGACCCCTGTGCAAAAACAACCGGTTATGTGACCAATCTGCGCTCACCCGCCAATAACTGCATCAACAAATCTGTCTATGCGCTCTGAGTTTTGCGCTATAATGTCATCCGCATCACTCTGCAGCGCCTGCATGTTCTTGTGCGAGGCATCGGTAAAGTTGTGGCTAGCCCGATTAAGAAATCCGGTTATCCTGGTATACCGATAGTTGCCAATCATCCTGGTCATCTGGTAATCTACAGCATCCATACCCGCATCGAGAAATACGTTAGCCGCATTGAGCGCCCAAAATGTTAGGCTATCGCGTATGCACGATACTGGCTTGGACCGCTCACCCGACCCCACTGATAGGAAATACACTTCCTCACCCGGATACAATACACTGGACGCAGCGTACCCACAGATGGACGGGTTGTTGGCAATAAGCCCACTGTCTATCATGCTGCATTTTGTGTTTTGGATAACAACATTTCTTGGAGGAAAAATTGTGGGAGCTGCCGATGCTGCAAGCAGAACGTCAACGAGTTTCAAGTCCTGAAACTTAGGTTCCCAATTGCGCATCATAAAGGTGTGTCCTGTGTGCAGATCGTAGCTTGGTACCATAACATTAGCTGCGACGTTACACATTTTCAGGTTAGAAAAAAAGCTGCTGAGCGTATTTTCCAAATGTGTCGGGGAAAACCTTGTACCTGCAACTACGGACAGCACTTGCCTCACCAGCGAAAAGGCAAATATTTGCGGGCCAAACTTTAGAAAAAATCCCAATAGGTCAGAAGCCGTATACTCAACTCTTCCCTGACCATCTTTTAGAGCAAGAGCAACGGCTATAATTGCCCCAACTGAGCTTCCTACAAACAAATCAAAAATTTCGCCTGCGGGTTTACCAAGCCTTTTCTCCACCTCACAAAGCACTTTGGCAGCGATAATTCCCCGTATACCGCCACCATCAACAGAAAGAACGTACCTGGCCATACCAACCCCAATTATTGCAAGCTTGAGGTAAAAATTATTGACCAAAGCATCGGGGTTACGAAGCACATTAATCCCACACGGGGCCGCACAATCCAGATATAATGCTTGTATAGCCGCCCCACACAAACCACAACCCCTCACTGCATGGCCAAACAAGCTGTAGTGCGCTTTTGGCCGTGATTGACCCGAGTATACTTGCCACTGCAACATAGCAATCCAGCACAAACTGGCTGCGCCACAGCACCTAAAATACACAGGGGTTTATTCACAGCTGTCTGTATAACGCCGCAGAGTGGCGGCGGGATCAGCTATGGCTTAGGACGCAGCAAAATTGTCTTTGATGAATTTCATGCCAATCTTCGCACCCTCACTGTTGATAGTATGGTCAAGGCCCTGCATCTTGTACTCAACAGTAGGTACGCCTTGCTCGCGTAAAAAACCCACGCATTCGTAGAAATAGTGGATTGGAATTACATAGTCATCAGTCCCGTGGATAACACAAACGTTGGGTTTCGAACGGATTTTGGGCACCAGAGCGTGAGGGAACGGTATAGCCCCGGAGTAGCAGATAATAGAGGCGCACTTTTTTGCCCTACACAACCCAACGTATATGGCAAGCATAGCCCCCTGGGAAAATCCTACCAAGGACAGTTCACCATCACCTATTGAGAACCTAGCTAGCTGCGCATCTATAAACTTGTTTACAGCCTCAGCTGCCTGCGTGATTTCGACAAACGCAGTTCTTTCTTCCATGTCTCGCACGCTGTCTGAAAACCAAGTGTAGCCACTGCCGTAGCTCATGTGCGCATGAGGAGCCAAAAATTGAGTAGAAGGAAGTTCTTTTGACATCTGTGGAGCGAGAGAGATCATGTTATCACCACTCGCTCCCCTGCCGTGTAGCATTACTACCAAACTTTTTACTGAGTCTCCAGAAAAGAAACTAGGGCCGTTCATTGATATAGCCACGCAGTCCTCCGCACATAAACAAAATGGTCCAGCATTGTACCAAGCAATACCAGCACGCACCAGCCAATATTGTACATACTATTGTTTGTGTCACGCATCCGCGTGGTATACCACTTTGAGCATATCACCCCCGACGCTAACGCGCTATAAATGTGCGAATAGCCATCTATAATAGCAATCCAAGTATGTGAGCGAGAAAAAGGCTACTGGTTATCGTGCCGTGTGCATGGTTCAGGATTTCTATTCACCAAAAGTATGTGAATAGTATTGAGATCTTCTTCGGAAACGCTATTTGCTTCTGGATTTCTTATGTTATCAACCAGATTGGCGAGCAACACCCCGTTGAGGTGGTCCATCTCGTGTTGTATGCACCTTGAGAGCCAGTTGTATGCCCTTATCACGCATTCATTACCCATAAGATCTGTGTATTTCAGGTCAAGATGTTTGGGCCTGCTTATCCCGATCAAGCCATAGGAGCTGGCCGAGAGACATCCTTCAAACAGAACCACCGTTTCTCCCGAAAAGCTCACTATTCTGGGGTTAACACAGATCAGATTGTTCCCATTTAGTGAGTGATAACCCGATAGCACTTTGATATCTTGTGCAACATCAAACAGCCCGCTAGCCACGTTGATCGCAAAAACCCTCTTGGAAACACCCAGCTGGATCGCAGAAAACCCCACAGTTCCGCTGGTGTTTATTACTTTTGTCATTTGGTCAACAAGCCCTAGCACCCCATCATCTACCTTTTCTATTGGGGAAGATTTAGTTTGCAGGACTTTCAACTCCCGCGTGTTGTCCACAGACAAAACCCGCATCACTTATCCTCTAATACAGAGACCGTAAAATGTCAGAACGGCACTATGGTGCGCACGGACAACGTGCGTTTTCTGACCGCAGCTGCGATTGCTGCGCGTGAATCCCTATCTGGGCACACAACCGTCAGTATACCACGTCGTTACTTAGTATGTATTGATAGTTGTTGCAGTTATGGCAGATAGTGGTAAATACACCTCACGGGAGCTTTGGCATTTGCTGCCGTGCGTGGTATTATTTTCGGGACGTGGTTTAGGTGCAGTAGTGTCGTTCTTCAGGTTTAGCCATAGCCCGCGTTTTTGGGTGCCTCCTGAAGTCGCCCATGGGCTTGTGATTTTTGGACTAAAGCATGGGTTGTTCCCAGAAGTACGGGGGCAGATGCCCGAATGTTTGAGCATCCAGGTATGTCACTTGAGGTTTAGAACGCCTATAGGGCTGGCTGCCGGGTTTGATAAGAACGCCGAAGTCATAAAGCCCCTCATAGGCATGGGCTTTGGGTTCGTAGAGGCCGGCACTGTGACAAAAAAGCCTCAGGCAGGGAACAAAAAACCTCGTATTTTCAGGATAGTAAACCAGAAAGCCGTGGTAAACCGGCTGGGTTTTAACAACAAGGGGGTACAGCGCTTTGTTAAGAAGATTGACAGCAAAGAACTGAACAACTTGGTGTTTGGCGCTAACCTGGGGATAAATAAAACTTGCACTGATCCCCCAGCTGAGTATGCCGAGATGGTCAGAAGCGTGTACGGGCTTTCCAGCTATATCACCATTAACGTTTCGTCGCCCAACACGGCGGGGCTGCGTGACCTTCAGAACAGAGGTCCTTTGGGTGAGATACTTGCTTCTGTGAGGGATGCTAGGCGCTCCGTTGACCAGGCGGAGTCTGTTCCAATATTTTTGAAGATAGCCCCGGACATAAGCGACGAGCTCAAGCACGATATAGCTGAGGAGGTCGTGAAAAATAAAATCAGCGGACTGATAGTGAGCAACACCACCACTGACCTCAGCCTTTTGGGGGAAGGGAGAGACATGTCAATCACGCAGGGCGGGTTGAGCGGCAGGCCGTTGTTTGACCTGTCCACAACGGTTCTCTCCGAAATGTACTCTTTGCTTCGGGATAAGGCAGTACTAATAGGGTGTGGGGGTGTGAGCAACGGTGCACAGGCTCTGCGAAAGATAAAGGCTGGTGCATCGCTGGTACAGCTATACACGGCTATAGTGTACGAGGGGTTCGGGGTTGTGAAGAAAATCAACACAGAACTGGCCGAGCTTCTTACGCAAGAGGGGTTTTCAAAAGTAGAGCAGGCTGTGGGCGTAGATGTGCAGTAAAGTGGCATGATAGTTGCGGTCGATGTCGGCAATACTAGCACAAAGATTGCATTATGTGAAAATGGCACAGTTGTAGACAAGTGGAGGATATCTACCTGTGGGAACAGAACTGCTGCTGAGTACTTTTCGTGTATCAGCGTGCTGGCATCGCGCAAGTCTGCAAATCTTCTAGCAGGAGTGCGTGGGGCCGCAATTTCCAGCGTTGCGCCGGTCGTAAATAAACATATAGAAGAGCTGTTTGAGTGCTTTTTTAACATTTCTCCGGTGTTCATTACGAGCTCCCACGCGGGCTTGTTTGGACTTAGAATTTGTCTGGCACAACCCACTATAGGCGCAGATAGGGTGGCCGATTTGGTCGCTGCAAAAACTTTGTGGCCTACAAGTGACCTGTTGGTAATTGACATGGGCACGGCCACCGTATTTAACTTGCTGGACAGGAATGGCAGCTTGTATGGGCAGGTTGTGGCTCCGGGTATGTCTTGTTTGGTACATAGTATGAGGGAGTGTACAGCGCTGCTACCACAAACTCCTGTGCGAGAATCAGAAAAAATAGTATGTGATTCTACAGCCGCATCGCTGGAAACTGGGCTCTACTGGGGATATAGAGCAATGGTTGAAGGCATGACAAGACAAATAATGCGCGAGAGCGTCCAGACCCTACATGTTGTGGCCACTGGAGGAGGAGTGAGCCTTTTCAGAAATTGCGATTACATCAACCACATCGACGAGTTGCTTACGATAAAGGGAATTGTTCAAATTTACGAAAAAACACAGGGCTGAAGGCCACACCCGGCCCGCTTGCGGGCTCTAGCCCATAACTTTATCTACTCTCCAGTTTGAGTGTTGCTACGTGGCCATTATTCCCCAGTTACACAATTTCTCAACATAGCGTTAACACGATCGTCTATATCAGCAATTCCGGGAATAAGGCTTTCCTCCAAAGCCAAAACCTCAACTTTATAATCCCGTGTTACGTTCATGCCCACCGTGCCCGGAGTAAGGGTAATTGAATTGGCCAACATAAACGCGCCCAACTCGCTATCTTGCTGGGTGTCTATAAGCGTCACCACGGGCACTATCCCATCGCGTGCGTTCCTAGATGCGACAGCGCCACACACCCTTTTGGTCACAAACCATGCAGACAGCATTGCCTGGCCAAATATCCACGGTAAATACAGAAAAACAACCCTGCAAAACTTTGCCATGTCTCTACGCGACAACGTATATACACTACAACCAGACTTACTCCTATTACCCACCTTGTAGCATATAAAGACCGACAGCAGCGAGCTTACTGCACCGGCGGACAGGAAAAATGCATCAAAATATCCGGAAAACACCACCCAAAGCACCATTTGAATCAGAAACAATCCAAGCATGCTCATACGAACCAGAAATACCCATGGCCACGAAATACTAACATTAAATTCTAATAATCCTAGCATTTATGACGTAATGAGCTATTGTGTTGAATCGGGTTACTGCTAACAGGTGTATGCGTAGACACATTTGGTTCGTAATGGTGGCAAGTGCCGCCGCGTTTTCGTGTGCTGCTTTTATGAAAAACCTAGCTAACTTCGGTTCCCGTGGCAAGATTGCAGTGGTTGACATCCAAAAAAGTGATTCCCGGGTCGAAAGTGCAAGTCAAGACATTAGCGAGGATATGGAACATTAGCGGAAACTGCGGGACGGATCCCGACTGGTGGCATAATACACCGTCAGCATCGCGGTGTATGGTGGGTTTGTGTTAGCGTAGCGATAATCGCTGCGTTAACTCGCCCTATGGCGTAAAATAGCCAGGAAAACAATTCTGAGTATACGGAGTGAGTACAACACTGGAAGGGGTACTAAAGGCAAGGTGTGAGTCTATCGCGTCTAAGGGCCTACTCAGGAAGGTGGCCACCATCACTAGGCAGCCTGACAGTAGGCGGGTAACAACCGCAGAGGGGATGCAACTCATTTCCTTTTCTTGTAATGACTACATGTCCCTAGCCAACCACAGCGCGGTAAAAAGAGCTGCTATTGAAGCTATAGAGCTTTATGGTGTGGGAGCACAAGCGTCAAGATTAGTTACAGGCAACCACCCGCTATATAAGGAGATAGAAGAAAAAATTGCTAGAATTTACCACACAGAAGCCGCTTTGGTGTTCAGTAGCGGATACTTGGCAAATGTGGGAAGCATATCCGCAATAGTCGGTCGGCATGACATGATACTAGCCGACAGGTTAATACATGCCTCTGCAGTGGATGGAGCTAAGCTATCTGGGGCCAGGCTCTATAGGTTCATGCATAACGACCTGGCTCATTGTGAAGAGCTGCTGAGAAAATATCGCAAAATGCACAGACATTGCCTTGTACTGGTCGAAGGGATATACGGCATGGATGGGGATTTGGCCCCTGTGGATGAACTGGTAAAAGTGGCTAGGGAGTACAGTGCGTGGCTTGCAGTAGACGTAGCACACAGTTTTGGTATGACAAGCACACTGCAGCCTGATATGTACATAGGCACTTTATCCAAAGCTACAGGGGCGCTAGGCGGGTACGTCTGCTCTTCAAAAACGGTTATAGAGTATCTTCAAAACTCTGCGAGAAGCCTTGTGTACACAACTGCCCTCCCCCCGGCAATAGTTGCAGCGGCAAGCGCTGCTATAGACATAGCCCGCGAGAGTTGCGAAATCCCAATTACGCTCGCAAGAGAGTTTTGCAAGGCCATGGAACTGCCAGAACCCAAAAGCCACATTGTGCCTATTATTATGCGAGACTCGCGCAGTGCGGTGCATGCAGCACAAATTCTGGCACAAAAGGGATTTTTGGTGGCAGCCATACGTCCACCTACTGTGCCCACTCCCAGACTCAGACTCGCGTTCACCGCGGCACATACATTACAAGACGTACACAGATTGTGTGAAGCATTAAGGCAAGAGTGCATTCTTACAGCTCTGGCCTCTCCGCTCACCCCACCATAGTTGGGTCTGCCAAAACGCTCGTACAGCCACTATACATTGTAATTGCTTTAATAATTAATTTGGCACACAATGCGCCTTCGCCGCACTCTTGCACATTATGGCATTGTAATTTTGCAGGCATACCAGAGAAATGTTAGTTGTCCTGAAGCGGAAGATTGTGTAGAGTGTCAGTGTTGTGGTGGGGTTGCGTTTTGGGGCCGTAGCTCAGTAGGATAGAGCATTAGATTCCTAATCTGAGGGTCGTGCGTTCGAATCGCACCGGTCCCACTTTCTGCATCTGTATGTATTGTAAGGTGGCCATGGGTCTCTCTCATGCGTTGGAGGCGTACCTCTTGTTGTTCACAGACAGCATGCTTGGATCCATGGTGCTGCCAATACGCAGGCCAACGGTGTTTGATATTATGTGCTGTTTTGGGGGGCTACAATCCGCTAATATCAATATCAGTTGCAACTCTGGGGGCTTTATTGGGAGGCATCGTGAATTGGTGCCTGGGCAGGTTAGTAGTTCTCGCGCGAATGAGGTATCATAAATCTGAATACGTCCGACTTCATGGTTATTTGCAGCTGGCATTCTTGGCACCACTGGCGCTGTTATCTTGGGCGTATATTGTGGGTTCTCTGATTAACGTATCCTGCGGATATTTGCGAGCAAACTTGGGTTACACATGTCTCGCCGTATCTGTATCCTACTTTGCATATTACACATATCACGCAATAATCACCAAATTTTTGACTCTCTGGTAGAGAACAGCCACACATTCACACCATGGGCTCCACCTCATCCCTCCCCATGGTAGCGGCCACAGCAAGCATGCTTTTTGTGTGGGTCCAAAAGTTATTATTGGAGTGTAGAGTAAGTTTAATCCCTACATCCATGAAAAACTCCTGCAGCGCGTCATATCCGTTTATGCGATGAGTTTGCTTCCATCTACCTCAGACACATTCACAGCATCCAACATGCCCGTATTACTGTCTTCACCGCCCTCATGGTGTATCTCCACGCTTCCAACTTCCCTTATACCACCCATGGAGTCAGCACTAATGACGGGTAGGACTGCGGTTCCACCCGCGGATGGCGTTTTGCCCGCATCCGCAATGCACTGTGCCAGCAATCTCCTTTTACGGCCAATGTTCATACCCATGCCTGCAGCGGTATTTGCCCTGTCACCTATTGGTAGTGTAAGGTGAGCCCTGGATGCCTTCACCCGTTCATCAGACCCCGAACAACGCAAAGACGGGCTTCTGCAGTTTGAAGTGTTAGCATCAGAAGTGCTTGCCACATTGGGCTGCTGCCGCGTGGGCTCAGTTTCATAACATTCTTTAGGATGCTCAGTAACCTCAGCTGCTGCACGGCCCGCGCGCTCACCGCGCTGCCCCTTGGCAACTCCGGAAGTACCTGCCTCACCCTTATTAGCAAAACCAGTGCCTTCATCTTTTTGCGGAGTGTCAGGCGCGGTTTTCCGCTCTTCATTGCGTGCTGCAACTCTCGCCACATCTAAAAATCTACCCTCATTGTTTAGAGGTGCACAAAGTATACCGAGGTCAGACACTGACAATTCACAACAATGCTTACTCGCGTCGCATAACATATCCTCCTGCGCGCATTGCACAATATCCACCACGTTAGCAGCACTATCTCCAAGGTCAGTCTTTTTAGACTCCATGCACGCATTTTCTCTGAGAAAATCCGACGGCGCAGACCCACAGCTTGTGAGCTTCTGTTGCACACTATAAAAGCGTACAGTATCTGACCTGCCAACAAAATCCCCCCTCTCAGCAGTTAACACGGTATCCCTTCCAATTACCAGGCCCCTGCTGCTTTTTGGCACCCATTTGCCGGATGTACAGCGAGATGCGAATTCCCCTAACGCAAGTCCATTCCCGGCAGAGCCCATCACTGAACCATGTGTGACATTCCCGTCGCACAGCCAGAGTATCGCAGATGACGAACCAACTCCAACCAGGCTGCCCTTAATGCTCTCCGGTACTACAAGTTTGGAATTTCCAGTCAGTTTTACCGTGCTATTGAGTACCGTACCTGCCTCTAGTTCCACCCCGTCACCTATGATTTCGCCACTACACTCTTCAAGAACACCAGAACTTATTCTCCCCTTCTGCCTGATGTACAGAACGCACCTCTTCATCTCTTTTGTGAGCAGAAATACATCACGATGCGGAACATCTCCAGCAAAAACCTCCGCGTCCTCCACGCATCCAAAGCGCGTTATACACATGTCGCCCTCAACGCTTTTGTCTTTCCTGAGTGGAGTATTGTATACAAACTTGCGGGCACCTCCAGCAACTGGTATTTCCTGTATGCAACTAACTGTTTCAGCGAACCTTACCTGCTTATTGGGGGACCCTTTGTCATGTTGCAGAGGGAGACGCCCTCCTATATGGACGCTGCCCTTCTTGAAATACGAAGTGTTGACACTGCCGCATTCCCCTATTACCAAGTGAACATCATGCATGCAATGCGCGGATACCTCACCTTGCTCTACGTAGACCATGCCTCTCCGTATTACGGGCACATCAAGCCCGCGTGCACCGCTACCTCTTGCACGCCATTTGGTACCATGTGTACTTCGGCCCCTTAGCATAAGAACTCTGCACAGGTGCATTTCACCGTCAACACGAATGTTACTACGATCTTTAAGTACCGCATTACAGGAGCTCATTTTGTGCGTGGTAAGGCTTGATGTCCCACTAAGGTCTACAATACTAAGTGCAATTTCTGAGTTGGGTAGGGATATTTCTCCCCCCTCAAGTTTTATGCTACTCTCACACATGCGCCCGATTTCCGCACTCGCATTTTGGCATATCTTGCTACCACGCAAAAACATCCTGCAATTTCTCACGTCGTAGGCGATACCGGGCACCCCGGTACCCGTCAGCTCAACAGTATTTTCCTCTCCACACATTAGTAGGCCAGACAGTTGGTTCACTGCAATTTCAATATTGCAACGTACTGCGTGAATGTAAGGACGTGCACCTGACAAACCGCTACTGGCGCGGCGTCCCTGCGCAGAATTGGCATAAGGACGCTTGAAAAGCCCGGCAAACCAGGAAGAAAGACTGCCAAATATCCCACGTGACTTTGTCGCACTCTTGGCCCCAGACCCACGCCCCTTGAACCACATAGCCGAGTATCCGCGCACTTTCAGATTGGTGTTGTCACAAAATATTTTCCCCACATTTATGCCCTGAATGAGGGCGTCAGACTTGTGTGCAGAATTTCCCGCTACGCGTATGATGCCAGCATTGCTTCCCATAACATTCAGAGAAAACTTCCCACATGCTCGCGCACTGCTAGTGGTCTCCGATCGCGCTGCTTCAGTTGATGCCCCGCCACTAGACTCAGCATTACCTAACTCAACAGTGTTTTCCTGGTGCACCATATAGATTTTTCCTAGGTTGCTCCCCCCAAGCGTGACATCACTACCACCCGTTTGCTCGCGTACGCGAATGCAGCCCTTATTATCTCCGGTAACAATCACGCTGCCAAAGCCCACTGCTTTCCCTCCACGAGAAATACCACGCACAAAAAGGCGCGGCAGGTTCGGTAGTAAATTGTGACTTTCGGCAGTAACGGTACCGGAAATATCGCCTAGAACCAACAATTCCTTGCCCAAAATGGCGAGCTCCGTACCTTGGGGAATGTTATAACAAACGCACACCCTATCAAAATCGGCTACTTGTTCCCGGTTGTTGTCACCGATAACAACAAGCCTCTTTGTAGAAAAGCATATGAGCACTTCCCTGCACAGCTGGTTTATATCCTCGTGCTTCATGCCAGAAAATCTTTTTAGAATTTCGGTGATGCTTTTCTTGGGGTCACCCGAGTTTGCTGAACACAACCCGTCG
The DNA here is from genome assembly GCF_002214625.1 of Anaplasma ovis str. Haibei. NCBI lineage: Bacteria > Pseudomonadati > Pseudomonadota > Alphaproteobacteria > Rickettsiales > Anaplasmataceae > Anaplasma > Anaplasma ovis. The sequence goes on along the minus strand of NZ_CP015994.1, from coordinate 186,388 downwards.
TAACGCAGTTTCGTGCAAGACTCCATAAGCGCGGAAATAATTTCTTCACGTGTGTTACCGTCTGCGCACTTCATGTGATACGCATCGTGAAAAAACTTCAATGTTCTGCGTACTTCGCGCCGGCTGGCTAGGAACAAATTTATCTTATCAGGAACGCAGGCAATATTTTCTGATACATCCAATCTAGCGTTTATTGCTTCATTTATTTTCGCACTAATCACGCCATGGCATTTTTTATAATCTTTCAAAGCCCTATCAATCCCGGCAATGCTGCTGTTGAAATTTGTATCTTCAGTCAGATATTTTATAACTGCCCTAAAGCAGATATCCTCGGTACTTCCATCTTCACACATTGCTCTCAAATCGCGTATGGCCAGCTCTATCGCACTCAACCCCTTGGTTTTCGTGGCACCCACATCTAATTCTAAAGTTTTCACAATTCCTGGCACAACTTGTCTCGGTATATAGGACACATATTCATGTTATATCAGTATATATTCCAGAATACCATAAAAACTCTCATTTAAGGGCAAGCTTTTCCGCAACGTTGTATTTAGTATACAGAGCGCCAACTATCGTACATCACAATATGCATGTCGTTAGTCAACACGCGTCATAGTATACCCAATCTAACATAATAAGCCCGGAGCGTAGCAATCTTTGCATGGAAGATCAAGAAAAAACATTCATTATTGCACAAGTATTTATTGCTCTACCACAGCGCATAATACGCATATCTATTTAACATCAAATTGACTTTCCCTATCGCACTGCTACCACTCCTGGTGCACACACCCGTCCCCCGGATACTCTATATATAATATTTGGATTTATCCTTCACGGGCCCACGACGTATTGTATTACACCTTAGTTGTGTTATATTGTGAGCGCCTCTGTCGCGAAGATTGAAGTCAGTGCAGCGGGTCCCAGCGCTAGTCCGCTATACCCACCGAGAGCAGGTTTATGAGTCGTATGCCCAGTTTTTTGATTGAAGACCAGCTTAGGTCTGACACAATCTCGGTTATCGTAGGAGTTGATGAGGTTGGATATGGGGCAATAGCAGGCCCAGTGGTTGCAGCGGCAGTGTACTTACCAGAGCGGGAACACGACTACATAAAAGACATTAAAGATTCAAAAGCGCTGTCTTCCAAGAAGCGAGAAGAGTTGTTTTATAAGATTACATCGCACGCAAAGTACGGCGTGGGGTTCGCACGCGTCTGTGAAATAGAGCAACACAACATACTGGTGGCATCGCATATATCCATGAGAAGGGCTCTGCAAAACCTGAGTGTAAAAGCAGATCTTGTGTTGGTTGATGGCAGCAGGACTCCAGATCTGCCCTGGGCAGTCAAGACCATAGTTAGGGGTGACAGCATCAGCACCTCAATAGCCGCGGCATCGATAATAGCAAAGGTAACGCGAGACAGATTTATGAAAAGACTACATGAGCAGCATCCGGAATACGCCTGGAATCAAAACTGCGGGTACGGCACAAAAGCACACATGCTATCGATAAAGCTGCATGGCAAAACTACCCAACACAGAAGCACGTTCGCTCCAGTGAAGCGACTATCCCCTGAATACAAAGAGGCGCCACCACCGGAGCAGCTGCAACTGCCTTACCCAACTAGTACCAATGTGCATGCAGACAGCCGACAGAATGCTGTATCCGCGCGCGACTAGTAGTCTACAACTCCTCCACCGTTCCCCAGATATCCGTCGCCGCCACGGCCTGGAGAGACCTCGCCTTCCGCAATCAACTCATTACCCAGGTCGCCCATGATCTCCCGCAGCTCACTGTTGTAGTAAGTTGCATAATCGCTCTGATCAAGCATTGCCAGTTTTTTCACTTTGTTCATAATGAACCCTGTACCCGCAGGTATTAGCCTACCAACTATTACATTCTCTTTCAGTCCGTATAGAGGATCTTCCTTACCCGAAAAGGCCGCTTCGGTCAGAACCTTAGTAGTTTCCTGGAATGATGCCGCAGAAATGAAAGAGTTGGTGTCAAGGCTCGCCTTGGTGATACCCTGAAGAATCGGCACATATGCAACCGGCTTCTTCCCAGCTTCTTCCAGTTTGCGGTTGAGTCGCATGACTTCCTCGCGCCCAGCATGCTCACCTACCAGGTACATTGTGTCACCCGGATCAGTGATTTCCACCTTTTGTAACATCTGCCTGAGGATAACTTCAATGTGTTTGTTATCTATCCTAACACCCTGCAACCTGTACACTTGTTGTATTTCAGAAATCATGTAGCTGGCAAGAGCCTCCGCTCCCAAAACTCTGAGTATGTCGTGCTGGTCCGGATCCCCATCCATGAGCAGATCACCCTTATGCACAAAGTCACCCTCATTCACTATGGTGTGCTTACCCTTGGGCACCAAATATTCTACCACAGGAAGGCTCTTGTCTACAGGCCGTATGAATATCCGGCGTTTGGAGCGATAGTAGTCCTTGCCAAACTCGACGTAGCCGTCAACGTCGCTCACAATGGCGTGTTCCTTAGGACGGCGCGCCTCAAAAAGCTCAATAACCCTGGGCAACCCCCCGGTAATGTCTCTGGTCTTGATGGATTCTCTGGGTATTCTGGTGATGACGTCTCCCGCATGCACTTTCTGCCCATCTTGGACGTTCAATACCGCACCTATGGGCACGAAGTAATTCGCCTCCAGATCATTGGATAAAGTCGCAATGTTGCCATCCTCATCCAGAAGTACCAACCTCGGCCTCAAATTGGCCCCCTGGAGATGCAATTTCCAGTCTATAACAACCCTGTTTGATATACCTGTGGACTCATCCAAAACCTCGTTGATGGACACACCGTAGATAAGGTCAACATACTTTATGGTTCCCGTCTTCTCAGTGATAATAGGTATGGTGTAAGGGTCCCACTCGGCCATTTTGTCCATCATTTTGACCGGCTGCCCATCTGAAACGTAAAGCTTCGCACCGTATGGCACGCTGTGCCGCATTTTTTCATTACCAACGCTATCGAGGAGCACTACCTCACATGACCGACTCATCACTATCTGATCGCCGTACTTGTCGGTTACCACGTTGCTGTTTACCAATTTCACCTTGGCATCTAGAACAGCTATGAGGTTAGACACCTCCACACCGCGCATCGCAGTACCACCAACGTGGAATGTACGCATGGTCAGCTGTGTACCAGGTTCACCAACAGACTGGGCAGCTATTACACCAACAGCCTCACCTATCGATACCAAATCCCCAACAGCAAGGTCTCTACCGTAGCACAGCGAGCAAATCCCTTTCTTGGATTCACATGTCAGTGGGGACCGCACCCTCACCGCATCCAGCCCGGCAACTCTTATTTTCTCGACCTTCCCCTCATCTATCAGCTCACCAGCACTGAACAGCAATTCCCCGGTCACGGGATTGTAAGTGTCAACTGCAGCAACTCTACCCAACACCACGCTGTCAAGCGTCGCCACTACGGCACCGCCCTCAATCACCGCCCTAGCAACGACTCCATCCTTGGTTTTACAATCATACTCAACAACTGTGCAGTCTTGCGCCACGTCTACAAGCCTACGGGTCAGGTATCCAGAGTTTGCGGTCTTCAACGCGGTGTCAGCAAGCCCCTTGCGCGCCCCATGCGTGGAATTAAAATACTCAAACACGCTTAACCCCTCACGGAAGTTCGAGATGATAGGGGTCTCGATAATTTCGCCCGATGGCTTTGCCATAAGCCCACGCATGCCGGCCAGCTGTTTCATCTGAGATGCAGAACCTCTGGCACCGGAATTTGCCATCATGTAAATGGAATTCAGCTTCCCTTCCTCATCGGACAAAGATATTGCTTTCATCATGTCCCGGGCGATTAAGTCTGTACACTTAGACCATTCATCCACAACCTTGTTGTAGCGCTCACTCCTTGTAATTAACCCGTCTTGGTATTGTATAGAAAACTCTTTGATCTTCTCGCTCGCATTTTCCACATGCGCTGCTTTGGTGTCTGGAATTATCATGTCTTTACAGCCAAAAGAGATACCAGACTGCGACGCATATTGAAAACCCAGACACATGAGTTTGTCGGAAAACTCTACCGTCTCCCTCTGCCCGCAACTTCTATACACCAGGTCAACTACGGATGTAATCTCCTTCACGGTAAGCACCTGGTTCACGAGATCGAACGTAAGATTCTTGTGCTGGGGAAAAATCTGCCAAAGAATCAGCCTACCCGGAGTAGTCTCAACAACCTCGCTCACTACAGTGCCGTCGCTATTGCAGCGCTGCATTTTGTATTTTATCTTGGAAGATGTGTGCACTATCCCTTCATGCAGGGCATATTCCACATGGCTGAATTCCCCAAAAGACATAACCTCCTGGTCGGGCGCGTGCGCCTTTTGCAGCGTGAGGTAATATATTCCCAGGACAATATCCTTGGACGGGACGATTATCGGCCTACCATTTGAAGGGCTAAGAATGTTGTTTGTGGACATCATCAACACCCTAGCTTCAAGCTGCGCTTCGAGCGACAGAGGAACATGCACCGCCATTTGGTCCCCGTCGAAGTCTGCATTAAATGCGCTACACACAAGTGGATGCAGCTGTATGGCCTTACCTTCTATAAGTACGGGGTCAAACGCTTGAAGACCAAGCCTGTGTAGGGTGGGAGCCCTGTTTAGCAATATTGGATGCTCCCTTATTACCTCATCCAAAACATCCCAGACCTCAGGCTTTTCGCTCTGGATCATCTTGTTTGCAAGCTTCACCGTAGGCGCCACTCCGTACATCTTAAGCTTAGAACAAATAAACGGTTTGAAAAGCTCCAGGGCCATCTTCTTGGGCAAGCCACACTGGTGCAACTTCAACCCGGGCCCAACAACGATTACAGACCTACCTGAATAGTCTACCCTTTTACCCAGCAAATTCTGCCTGAACCGCCCCTGCTTCCCTTTGAGCATGTCACTAAGGGACTTTTTGTAGCCCATGCTGCCAGTCCTACTTGAAACATAGCTACGCCTACTGCTATCAAAAAGCCCATCCACAGCCTCTTGTAGCATCCTCTTTTCATTGCGGATCATAATAGCGGGTGGATTGAGCTTAAGCAGCTTCTCCAACCTGTTATTACGGTTAATAATTGTCCTATAGTGATGGTTCAGATCGGAAACTGCAGGTCTACCATTTTCCAAGGACACCAAAGGTCTTAGGTCCGGCGGCAGTACAGGAATCACGGTTAGTATCATCCACTCTGGTTTATTGCCAGAAGCAATGAAGTTTTCGATGATTCGCAGTCTTTTGACCACCTTTTTTCTTTTCATTTCAGATGAGGTAGACTCAAGCTCGCTCCTCAGCCCAGATCTGATGGCCCTAAGATCCAGCCTCACTAGTAACTCCCGTATGGCCTCAGCCCCAGTTAAGGCGACGAAGCCCTCGTCTCCGTAGGCGTCGCGGGCTTGGTTGTATACACTTTCACTTATAACCTCCCCCTTAGAGAATGGAGTGGTCATAGGATCGATAACTACGAAGTCGCCGCTGTACAGGATGCTTTCAATGGACTTCATGGGCATATCAAGCAATGCCCCGATACGGGAGGGCAAGGACTTCAAAAACCACACGTGTGCCACGGGGGAAACTAGTTCTATGTGCCCCATCCTCTCCCGCCGTACCTTGGAAGAAGTGACCTCAACTCCACACTTCTCGCATACTATACCTCTGTACCGTTTCTTCCTATACTTCCCACATAGACACTCGTCATCATTTACAGGACCAAAGATTTTCGGACAGAAAAGACCGCCCTTTTCAACCTTGAATGTGCGGTAGTTAGTTGTGGAGATATCCTTGATCTCGCCGTAGGACATCGCCCTAATGCTCTCAGGGCTGGCAATGGATATGCAAATCTTATCAAACGACTGCGCTATGCTGGTATAGCCGTACAAATCCAACATCTTCATAATATCAATCCCTACTCCACTTCGCCACTAGTAAACTCTTTGTCCTGCTTCAGCACAACATTGAGACACAGGGAGCGTAGCTCCTTGACCATAACATTGAATGACTCTGGAATACCACACTCAAAGTTGCTATCACCCTTTATTATGGACTCGTAAATCTTCACCCGACCCACAATATCATCGGATTTCACCGTGAGCATTTCCTGCAGTGTGTACGCCGCACCATAAGCCTGTAGCGCCCAGCACTCCATCTCACCAAACCTCTGCCCCCCAAAGTGAGATTTACCACCTAGAGGTTGTTGGGTCACCAAACCGTATGGACCTACAGATCTGGCGTGTATTTTGTCATCAACCAGGTGGTGCAACTTCAACATGTATATGTACCCCACGGTGATTTTCCGATCGAACTTCTTGCCCAGGCGCCCATCATAAAGGTCTACTTGCCCAGACGGATCAACCTCAGCCAGTTCCAACAACTTGGAAATCTGCGCATCTTTCGGGCCCTCGAACACTGGAGCAGCCATAGGCACACCCTTCCTCAGTCTGTTGGCAAATATCAGCAACGCTTCATCTGACATGGACGCTACGTCGCTCTTGAGCTTCTGCCCATCATAGACTTTGTCCAGAAAATCTCTCAGGTCAGCAATCATAGACGGGCTGCCCCCATCTAGTATTCTGCCTATCTTCTTGCCCAGATTCACAGCGGCCCATCCTAGATGGGTTTCCAGAATCTGCCCGATATTCATACGGGAAGGTACACCCAGAGAATTGAGGATGATATCCACCGGAGTTCCGTCTTCCAAGTGAGGCATGTCCTCCGCGGGAACGATTCTTGATATAACCCCCTTGTTCCCGTGCCTACCGGCCATCTTATCCCCGGGCTGTAAATTGTGCTTAACCGCCACAAAAACCTTGACTATTGTCAACACGCCCTGAGGCAGATCATAGCCGTAGTTCAGTTTGTCCACTTTCTGCTCAAATTTGCGGTGTGCCTCGCCAACAATGGAGTCAAACTTCTCCCTCATATCCTTAACTTTGGCAGCAACTTTTGTATCAGCAAGCCCAGTGCTCCAAAGGGTATCGTCAGACGCTTCAGCAAAAAAGCTATCAAGGTCGCTGTACCCCTTGACCTTCACTCCCGCATTGCGGAGGAGTTTCCTAAGCTCGTCATGGAAGTATTCGCTTACGACGTCGATCTCATAGTCCCGCTCCTTCACAAAGCTATTTATTTCACTCTGCTTAATTAGCAGCGATCTATCGTTCTCTTCCACCCCCCGCCTTACGAACACATGAACGTCTATAACCGTTCCTTCAACGTCAGGTGGTAGATAGAGCGAAGAGTCTACACAGTCGAAGACCTTTTCACCAAAAATGGTGACGAGCAGCTTGGTCTCGGGCGGAAGAGACACCGGTGGCCTAGGCGTAACCTTGCCCACCAGGATACTACTTGCAGACACCTCGGCACCTATGTTCACAATCCCAACGTCGTCTAAGTGGCTCAGACTCTCTTCATTTACATCAGGTACAGATCGCATTATCTTCTCGGGACCTAAAGGGGTATCCCTCACAACGCATTCGAACTCTTCTATGTGTATGGAAGTAAACACATCTCGCCTAACTACGTCGCTTGAAATCACTATGGAATCTTCAAAGTTGTAACCCTGCCAGGACATAAAGGCCACAAGCACATTCTTCCCAAGCGCTAGCTCTCCCCTATCAATTGCCGAACCATCCGCAATCACGTCATTGGCCTTCACATAATCTCCAAGCTTGACTACAGGCCGTTGATTGATACAGGTGTTGTGATTAGAGCGTTGAAACTTCCTAAGCCTATAGATATCAACACCCAAACATTCGTCTTTGTTAGAGTCAAGAGCACGGATTACTATGTAGGACCCATCGACACGGTGAACGATGCCATCGCGCTTCGCCAGCACCACTGCACCAGACCCAGCAGCAACCACGAATTCCATCCCGGTTCCAACCAGCGGAGCTTCCGACTTTAACAGCGGCACAGCTTGACGCTGCATGTTGGAACCCATCAGAGCACGGTTGGCGTCATTGTTCTCCAAAAACGGTATTAGAGAGGCCGCTACAGACACTATCTGCTTCGGGGAAACGTCAACGTAGTCAACATCCTCGCTTTTCACCATAACAAAGTTGCCGCCGTGCCTACAGTAGAGCATATCATCCACAAAACGATTGTTCTCGTCTATGGCTGCCCCAGCATCAGCTATGTAATAGTCGCCCTCCTGCATCGCCAACAGGTACTCTACCTTGTCCGTCACCACCCTATTTTCAACCTTGCGGTAGGGGCTCTCGATAAACCCGTACTTGTTAATTTTGGCATATATGGCAAGGCTGCTTATAAGGCCAATATTCTGACCCTCAGGGGTTTCTATCGGGCATATTCTCCCATAGTGCGTGGGATGCACGTCACGAACCTCAAACCCAGCCCTTTCCCTGGTGAGACCACCCGGCCCCAGAGCAGATAGCCTGCGTTTATGCGTAACTTCGGACAGGGGATTTGTCTGATCCATAAATTGAGACAGCTGCGATGAGCTGAAAAAGTCTTTAAGTACGGTAGCCAGCACTTTAGGATTGACAAAATCACACGGCATTGCGTTGTCAAAGTTCACTGAGGACATATAGTCCATAATCATGCGCTCCAACCGCAAAATCCCTATCCTGAACTGATTTTCAATGAACTCTCCAACAGATCTGACCCTTCTGTTGCCTAGGTGGTCTATATCATCAACAACACCCTCACCATCACGCAGCAATACCAGCTTTTTCACTACCTGCACTATATCCTCTTTGGTAAGCACGGTCGTGTTCTCGTCGATATCCAGGCCCAGATGACTGTTCAGCTTGATCCTACCAACAACCGATAGATCATACCTTTCTGACTCGAAGAACAGCCCCTTGAAAAAGGATTTCACCGCATCAAGGTTAGGAGACTCGCCGGAGCGGAGCACTCTGTAAATCTCGAACAGCGCATCCTCCTGTGTCGTATTCTTGTCCAAAAACAGCGTGTTCAACACGTATGGGCCAACTGTGAGAAAGTCGATATTCAAAAACGCAATTTCACTGATATCAAACAGTTCTAGCTTCACTATATGCTCAGGTGTTATGGTCTCACCAGCAGATATGATAACTGCGCCACTACTTGGATCTACAAGATCAGTTGCAACAAACATCCCAGTAATGCCAGAGAAAGGAACCAGGTACTCCCTCAGCCCATCAGCGTGCAACTTTTTCGCAATCCTCAAAGTAATTCTGGTATTGGCCTTCACAAGCACGCTGCCATCAACATCCATAAGATCATAGGGAAGGCGCACACCTTTGAAGCGATCAACAATAAAGGGCACTATCCACCCTTTGTCGCACCTCACGTAAAGTACCTTGTCGTAAAACGCGTCAAGGATGTCGTTGTTCGACATCCCCAAAGCTTTTAACAGGTAGGATACGGGGAGCTTTCTCTTTTTGTCTATGCGAAAGTAAATTATGTCTTTGATATCAAATTCGAAATCGAGCCAGGAGCCCCTGTACGGTATAACGCGCGCGGAGTAAATGAGCTTGCCCGAGCTATAAGTCTTACCCTTATCGCTGTCGAAAAAGACCCCGGGGGAACGGTGCATCTGGGAAACTATTACTCGCTCTATTCCGTTAATTATGAAAGTCCCGTATGAAGTCATCATCGGCAAATCACCAATGGAAACTTCCTGCTCTTTCATATATTTCACGCTGCGCTCTGAGGTATCCTCATCAACCACGTACTTGACTTCTTTGAAGGATACTTCCTGCACTTTCCATACAACAAAACGCAGGGTAATTCGTATTGGAACGGAAAAAGTAATCCCGCGCTTAATGCACTCGTACTCATCGTACTGCGGCTCGCCTATGTTGTAGCCCACAAATTCAAGTACCGCTCTGCCCAGAAGATCACGTATGGGAAACATGGCCTGGAAAATGCTCTGTATGCCGCTGCTGCCACCCCTATCTACACCTATAAACGCGTCATAAGAATCCCTCTGTATCCTTATGAGATCTGTCAAAGAATCGCGAATGTCTATGGATTTCGCGTAAGAGAGCCTAGGAACAGCGTCAAAATCATTCAGCACATACCCGGGACCAGAAGAACCACCCGCAGAAGACATTAATTCCCTCAAAAAACCACCAAACAAAAACCCAAGACTACTTCACGCTCACTGTCGCTCCAGCATCTTCAAGCTTCTTCTTCACCTCTTCAGCTTCGGCCTTTTTGTACTTCTTGCCTTCAATCAGCTCTCTCGAACCTTCTTGCTCGACAAAGTCCTTCGCTTCCTTCAGGCCCAGGGTGGTACACTCCCTTACAGCTTTTATAACAGCAATCTTCTTATCTGGTGCATACCCATCAAACATCACAACGAACTCTGTCTGCTCGGTCCCACCAGAATCTTCTGCACCTGGAGCCGCGCCCCCAGCAGCAGGCATGGCGGTTAGCAACCCACCCTTGGGAAACCCAAGCTTATCTTCTATCTTCTCCACTAGAGCAGCGGCACTACACAAATCAAGACCGCAAATCTGCTCTGCTAAAGAATCCAAATCAACGTTACTCATAACAAAACCCCTACAAAACTACACCCCAAACAGCCTAGGAAGGGAGAAGCGTTCTCCCCGCCCGACGGAGCTGGTACGACACGCACCTAACAACGTGACGGAGCCAAATACCACGAAACAACCCTCACGACGCTACGCCCCCACCGATAGCCCTGAGGCAATTAGCCAACCTCATGGGAACCCCATAGCCTACGAGACCCATTATTCTCACCTGCAATTCTTGTAATGACGGCAGACTAGCGAAAAATATCACTCTATCAGCAGACAGCACCTGCCCACCGTCGTATGCACACACAAAAGTGACCTTGCCAGCAGCTGCTTTGACAAACTTGTTCACAATTTTAGACAAAGCCACTATGTCCTCGGAGTAGGCTATGAACACGGCTTCACGAAACTTATCCTCTAACCCGTCTATTTTTCCAACCCGCTTCAACGCAATCCGAGCAATGCTATTCTTCACGACAGTAATTCCACACCCCCCAGCCTTGAGCTCCTTTCTGAGAGCAGCAAAATCTCCAGCAGTCATGGAGCGGAAATTCGCGAGCACAAGGCTCCCAAACTGCGTAAGTACGCCCTCTATTTTACCCAGATGTTTTTCCTTATTGACGCGCTTCACCCTAAACCTCAACCCAACTCATATACGAAACCGGCCTACCCGATACCAGCTATTCTGAAAGATCTGCCCATAGTAGAATTCACAAACACCCCCCTAACGTAAGACCCCTTAATCGTGGTTGGTTTTAAACCCTGCACAGCAGCAACTACGGCGTTAAAATTTTCAAGCAAATCCCCCGGAGTAAAGCTTACATCCCCAATCTTCACGTGAACAATGCCGTACCGATCGGATCTGAACTTCACCTGACCAGATTTTATGACGCCGACCATCTTCGCGAGCTCAAGTGTTACAGTACCAAACTTGGGATTAGGCATCAAGCCCCTCGGACCAAGAATCTTCGCAATTGCAGAAATCTGTGGCATGAAATCGGGAGTGGCAATACACCAGTCAACATCCAACCTGCGCCCCTTCTTTATCTCTTCAATCAGCTCTTCGTCCCCCACGATATCTGCCCCCGCGCTTGAGGCGTGTTTAGCATGCTCACCCTTAGCAAAAACCGCTACTCTAACTTCCCGACCCAGGCCTTTCGGCAAAACTACCGCTCCACGGATTGACTCTCCAGACTTAGAGTCGGCAACACTCAACTTGATAGCGACGTCTACGGATTCACGGAACTTTGCCTTGGCCGATTGCAAAAGCTCACGAATCCCCTCCTCGGCACTGTAGGAACAACTACTATCATCAGACATAGACACAACCTCCAAATCACTCTTCAACAGTGATGCCCATAGACTTCGCGGTTCCGACCACCATCTTAACCGCACACTCCGTGCTATCAACGTTCATATCAGCCATCTTCCGCTCAGCAATCTTAACAATCTCGGACATCTTGATGCTTGTACAGATCTCCTTACCGGGGCTGGAGGACCCCTTGGCAACCCCAGCAGCTTTCTTCAATAAAAACGATACAGGTGCATCACTTACAGAAAAGCTGTAGCTACCATCAGCATAGACGCTTATTCTGGCAGTAACCAGGTCCCCCACCTCGTAAGGGACGCCCTGTGCACTTGTGGCATCATTAAACTCCTTGCAAAACTTTGGCATAGGAATACCGCGAGGACCGAGCACAGAAGCAACCTTGGGACCCGGCGCGGCCTTTCCTGCTTCAATTACCAGATTTATCCGCGAAAGCAACGCAGCGCTACTCATAAACTACCCCTCCACCTTTTGTATGCTGCTCAACTTGAATTCAATCTTGGTGAGCCTACCAAATATCATCACGCTTATTCCTGCGACCTTTTTATCCTCATTGACGTACTCCACTCTGCCGTTAAAGTCCTGGAACAGCCCGTCATTTATTACCACTTCATCACCTACTTCAAAACTACAAACCTCAGAAGCAGCCTCGTTAGGGACGGCCTTACACATGCTGCTACGCATCGTCTCCATTTCGGATGATGGTATAACTTTGGGCATACCCACATCATCTAGGAGAAAATTGGACACCTTGGGAACTCTACGCACGAAATTTATGGCGTCATCGCTAAGCTTCATGTACAAAAACACATACCCAGGGGACAGCTTTCTACGCATCGAAACCTTCTTGTTGTACTTTACCTTTGTAACCTCCTCGTACGGGATAAAAACCTCGCTAAAAACACCAGACATACCCAACTGCTGAGATCTCTCAAGAATCATCTGGGCAACCTTTTCCTCGCTGCCAGAAGACACCTGAACTATGTACCACTCGTGCCCACTATCATCATGCTGCATAAACAACCCCTAGCGCTATTTTAACAAGCCTCAAGAATACAAAATCCACGCAACTAAACAGAACGGACGAAACAATCACAGTAAGCAAGACTATAAGCAGGAACACAAACACCTCCCTCCTGGAAGCCCAGGAGACCTGCAACACTTCCTGCTTTACATCACACAAAAACCTAGCAAAGCTTCCTATCATAGCCAAAAACACTCATCACCTATGGCAGGAGCGACAGGAATCGAACCCATATCCTCAGTTTTGGAGACTGATGCTCTACCGTTGAGCTACACTCCCAGCTATACATCGCGCTACTCCAAAATCTCAGTTATGATACCGGAGCCCACGGTTCTTCCACCTTCTCTAACCGCAAATCTCAATCCCTTATCGAGAGCAACTGGTTTGTCCAGAGCTACCTCAATACTCAGATTATCACCAGGCATCACCATCTCAACCCCACTGGGCAGCTTTATGCTGCCAGTAACATCTGTGGTGCGGACATAGAACTGAGGCTGGTAGTTGGAGAAAAACGGAGTGTGCCTCCCACCTTCCTCCTTCTTTAGAATGTATACCTCTGCCTTGAACGCCTTGTATGAACGTATCTGACCTGGCGCACTCAATACCTGGCCTCGCTCCACATCTTCCTTCTTGATGCCCCTGAGTAGTATGCCAGCGTTGTCCCCAGCTTCACCTGTCTCTAGAGCCTTGTGGAACATCTCAACCCCAGTACATACCGTGCTCTGTAGATCCCTGAGACCTACAATGTCTACCTTGTCCCCTACCTTGATCACTCCTCTCTCAATCCTTCCCGTAACTACCGTGCCACGGCCAGGTATCGAGAATACATCTTCAACCGACATCAAAAATGGCTTGTCTTTCTCTCTAACCGGAAGCTCTATCTTCTCTAACGCCCCTACCAGCTCCATGATCTTCTCACTCCACGGACCGTCAGAACTCTCCTCTAACGCCTTTACCGCAGAACCCCTAACTACGTCAACCCCATCACCGTCATACCCATAGTTGCTCAGAAGCTCCCTAACCTCCATCTCAACTATCGATAGCATCTCCTCATCTTCTACTACGTCACACTTGTTTATCCATGTGACTATGTCTTTCACTCCTACCTGCTTGGCTAGTAGTATGTGCTCCCGAGTCTGTGGCATGGCACCGTCAGTCGCAGAAACAACTAGTATCGCTACGTCCATCTGTGCAGCACCCGTTATCATGTTCTTTATGTAGTCCGCATGCCCAGGACAGTCCACATGAGCGTAGTGCCTGCCCTCCGTCTCATACTCTACGTGCGCTGTAGAAATCGTAATGCCACGCGCCCTCTCCTCAGGAGCCTTGTCTATCTCATCGTACTTTACTACCTTGTTCGCTCCGCTAAGCCTCCTTGTCAATACCGTAGTAAGCGCAGCCGTTAACGTGGTCTTCCCGTGGTCAACATGCCCTATCGTACCTACGTTTATGTGCGGCTTTCTCCCTTCTGTCATAAAATTACCCACTACTTCTTCATTACATTATCTACAGCACTTTCCGGCACCCTCTCATAGCGAGCAAAGTACATACTATACTGAGCTCTACCTTGAGACATGGAGCGCAAATCCTTCACATACCCGAACATTTTGCCAAGCGGAATGAAGGCAGTGATAAGCTTGGCGTTGTTACGATCCTGCATCTCTGCAACCCTACCACGCCTGCTATTCACATCACCTATGACATCCCCCATGTACTCGTCGGGAGTGATGATTTCCACACGCATTATGGGCTCCAGTAGGACCGGACCCGCTTTGCTAGCCATCTCCCTAAACGCACCCTTAGCGGCCAATTCAAAAGCCAGTGGGCTGGAGTCAACCTCGTGGAACGCCCCATCAAACAGGGTAGCCTTGAAATCAATCACGGGAAAACCAGCTATCATACCCGTTTCTTTTACAAGCTCCAAACCGCTTTGGACCCCAGGTATATACTCCTTAGGAATAGCTCCACACGTGATCTTATTCTCGAACTCAAATCCAGAACCAGGCGGCAGTGGTTCAAACAGTATGTTCACCTTGGCAAACTGGCCGGCACCACCTGTTTGTTTCTTATGTACGTACTCAACCTCAGCAGATTTGGTTATTGTCTCGCGATACGCCACCTGGGGAGCACCTACCGACGCCTCAACGCCAAACTCCCTCTTCATTCTATCTACTATGATTTCCAGGTGCAGCTCACCCATACCCTTAAGTATGGTCTGCCCACTCTCAGAATTGACAAAAACTCTCAGTGATGGGTCCTCAGCAACAAGCCTGCTGAGCGCTGTACCCATCTTTTCCTGGTCTGCAGTCGACACTGGCTCTACAGCAATTTCCATAACGGACTCGGGGAAGTCCATCCTTTCGAGCACCACAGGAAAATTCTGATCACATAGGGTGTCACCGGTAGTGGTCTTTTTCAACCCTGCCAAAGCGGCTATATCCCCAGCCTGAATCTCAGAAATATCTTCCCTATTATTCGCGTGCATAAGCAAAATTCTGCCCACAGATTCCGTAACCCCCTTAGCGGAATTCAGCACCACAGACTTGCCGGTAAGCTTGCCTGAGTAAACACGAATGAACGTCAGACTCCCAACAAACTTGTCCACCATGACCTTAAAGGCAAGCGCAACAAACTTGCCATCTACGGAGGACTTTATAGTGACCACTTTCTCCGGATCATTGGCACTAGCACCCTCTATGGTAGGAACGTCACTGGGGGCAGGCAAAAAGTCAACCACTGCGTCCAGAAGGGGCTGAACGCCTTTGTTCTTGAACGCAGAACCACACAACACGGGAACAAATTTTGCGCCGATAACGCCGCTCCTTATACAACTCTTCAATAACGGAACAGAAACCTCGCCACCATCAAGATACAGACTCATAGCCTCGTCATTCATCTCAACTGCTGTCTCAACCAGCTTCGCCCTGTAATCCCGCGCCTTCTCCATCAGGTCACCAGGAATCTCTCCATAGCTGAACTTGGCACCTAATGAGTCCTCCTCCCATGTTATGGATCTCATCTCAACCAGGTCCACCACCCCCACAAAACTCTTATCTACACCAATAGGCAGCTGAAGTACAAGCGGCACAGCCCCCAGCCTGTCTTTGATCATGTCAACACAGGAATAAAAGTCCGCCCCAATCCTGTCCATCTTGTTCACGAAGCATATCCTGGGAACGTCGTACTTATCAGCTTGGCGCCATACAGTCTCCGACTGCGGCTCAACCCCAGCAACACCGTCAAAAACGGCCACGGCTCCATCAAGAACCCGGAGAGATCTCTCCACTTCAATGGTGAAATCCACGTGGCCAGGAGTATCAATAATGTTGATCCTGCAATCATTCCAAAAACAGGTAGTTGCAGCGGAGGTTATGGTTATACCCCGCTCCCGCTCCTGCTCCATCCAGTCCATAGACGCGGCGCCCTCGTGCACCTCACCTATTCTGTTCTGCTTTCCAGTATAGAAAAGTATGCGTTCCGTGGTGGTAGTTTTTCCGGCGTCTATGTGCGCCATTATCCCTATATTCCTACACCGAGACAGATCACCCTTACTACTCACCCTCCATGCCCCTTCCTAAAAACACAAAATTCACTAAAACCTGAAATGAGAAAATGCCTTGTTGGCTTCCGCCATTCTGAATTTCTCTTCTTTCATCTTGCACGCACTACCGCGCTTGTTGTAGGCCTCGAGAAGCTCATTACACAAACAACTCATGTAGGTCTTGTTAGTACGCTTCCTGTTGGCGCGCGCAGCCTTTACTATCCACCTGAGGGCGAGCGAAGTGGACCTGTCTTCCCTAACTTCTACAGGGATCTGATAAGTGACACCACCAACTCTCCTGGAACGAACCTCCATCCGGGGCATAACGTTGGAAACAGCAGCGTTGAATATCGATACCCCACTCTCACCGGCCAACTTAGACTCAG
This sequence comes from Anaplasma ovis str. Haibei, assembly GCF_002214625.1. Taxonomy (NCBI): domain Bacteria; kingdom Pseudomonadati; phylum Pseudomonadota; class Alphaproteobacteria; order Rickettsiales; family Anaplasmataceae; genus Anaplasma; species Anaplasma ovis. The sequence continues at coordinate 169,599 of NZ_CP015994.1, read as the reverse complement.
CCATTTTCAGTGCCCCAGACACTATCCTCTCAGCCAACGCTTTTTTCCCTCTGCTCATCACCACGTTTGTAAAGCGCGCAAGCAGGATACCGCCCGGACCCCCATCAGAGGCCACCGGCCTCCTAGAAACTCTTCGACGACGAGACATAAACCACCAAACAAAAACTAGACACCGCGCTTAACCCCATACTTGGAGCGAGCCTTCTTCCTACCTTGCACACCCTTAGCATCGAGGGCACCACGTACTATGTGGTAACGCACACCCGGCAGATCTTTAACACGCCCACCTCTGATAAGAACAACCGAGTGCTCCTGAAGGTTATGCCCCTCACCAGGTATGTACGCTATAACCTCACTACCGTACCCGGCGATCCGCACCCTAGCAACCTTACGAAGGGCAGAGTTGGGCTTCTTGGGCGTGGTAGTGTAAACTTTGACGCACACAGCCCTCTTCTGGGGATTGTGTTGGAGCGCAGGAGCTTTATTAGCCGACTCACGAGGCCTCCTAGGGCGACGCACCAGCTGATTAATAGTGGGCATGCAAAAGAACCTAAAACCACTTGAAAAGCGCTACCCACGTCCCCGGGGATAGCAAAGGCAGCTTCACTTATAAGGGAATCGTAAACCCCAGTCAATACAATTCTGATTTTTTTTCACCTATTCTTTACACCCAAAATAAGCGCGCAACACCGCGCACTATGCCACCTAAGCACGGTTGCTTCACCTACTTGTTACGTGGGGGTTCGCTGGAAGGCGTAACAACAGCGACCAAAAACTTCTTGGACCTCTCACCGCCGACGCTGTGAAACGTGACCGCGGGCTTCCCACCGCTTGTGACGGAGTGATCTCTGCCGTTATTAATGGGAATATCAACACTGCAGAACCCGAACCCGCCTAGCGTGCTTACATCGTCGATAACAAAGCCGGAAAGAGCCAGGCTTCTATACGCGGACTTTACCATCTTGTTTAGGTTGACACCCATGCTGTTTCCCCAGAGAGGCAAAAACTGGGCCTCTTCCCCAGGTTTTCTACCCTTTTTTGGTGCGTTAAGGTATGCACCCCCGTTACCGGATATTATCTGTGTTATTGACCTAACACCCCCACGGCCGGACTCCGGCTGAGAGTCTGCCTCACCCCCTTTGCCATGACGCTCGTCCCTGCGCACTGACAGGATCTGCGCAAAGTGCACGTGGCCAGAAACTACAGCAACAAACTCTTCTGGCATAACCTCCGCTATGGCCCTGGCCTGCGGAACATTGCCGTAATACTCCATCCCATACCTCCAATAAGCCCACAGAGGCCGATGCGTTAGTAGCCACATCTGTGAGCTTCGGGTTTCAGAGTTTATACCTTTGAGGAATTTCTGCCGCATAATTTTAACGTCGCTACCGCGATAAAAAATCTCGTCACTTGATGAGGAATCATATACATAAAACCCTACATCACCCATATCCCAATGTTTTAGGTCAAAAACCCATGGATCGGTGATTTTCTCGCAGTTTTTGTAGCGCTGCTCCGAAAGCGGATAAGCGTCCAGATACCGAAACCAGCCTTTATGAGCCCGGCTGCAACTTTCGTGATTTCCACGGACAAAAAGGAAAACAAGCTTGTCAGACACCGATTGCAGTGGCGACAACCAGTCTTCTATCCAGGTTGAGGATCTATCCCCGTAAATGTGTTTGTCGCACTTTGACTTATCAGTGCACTCCACCTCCCGGTATAGGTAGTCTCCAACGTGCACAACTAGGTCAGGGTTCTGGTTTGCAATTCCGCTTAGCACATCCCGTAGCGGCCACTTGTTTGGCGATTTGCAGTCTTGCTCTAGCAACCTTGATACTCTACATCCCGTATCCCCAACAAAAACAACCCTGGCGAGCCCATCGCGCTGGTTATGGTTAGCATGCACACTGATGTCTGGCAATATTCTGTCGCCAATTTTTATCACCCTGGGAGTGGAGGACGGGGAAAGTAAGCTCTCACACACCCGGTCTTCGAACACCCCGGGTTCGGGATGCGCCCTTGTGCCCATCTTAACAACGCGGGAGTCAACATGCAAATCTGGGCAGCTCTCACCCGAAGGTACAACCGCCCTGATGCTCAGCTTACTGCCCACTGCAATTTGAGACCAGGAAAATAACACCTCCGCAGCCGACCATGCGGGCAAAACGCATAGGGCAAGCAGCAACGCGCAAGCCCCTGAAAGCCAGGCACGCAAAGCTATAGACATGGCGATTATCTCACTACAAACTACTACAAAACTGCGCTGACTTCAAAGCCAGGCACACCGACTTTGGAAACCGCGTTCCCGTTTATCCGCAACGCTACATCACACACCAGATCGCCAGACCTACCGTTAATAGTAGGCAGGCAACCTGCGCACAACCCCGAAAGCGCAAGCAACGTTCTGCAGACAACGTGCGCACACCAGAGCAATAGAAGCGCAGAGCAAATGACCACGCATGTATCTGGCATCCATCCGGGTGTAAACTCACTGGTAAAACCTGCCCCCAAAAATAGTACGGAATACAAAAACGCTGCTGAAAGAACGATATGCATCAAGTCGTACAGCATGGGCGCACAACGTACCGGATACACTGGCTGTAGCTCTCCGCTACTAACGCATTTCCCCAAACAGTCATACCGGGTGGCAAACAGCAGCGCAATCGCCATGGTGAGCCCAGACAACGCAAGCATAGCGACCTTCACGCACTCAGAACCCAACAGCCAGTAGTTGCTCACAAGTAGCAGCAAAACTGCAGTGGCCTGCAGAAGACGGAGGAGTGCCCACATCTACACCATACCATAAGCTGTAAAACCACGCCCCATAAGCAACCATCAAAAACCGAGCGGGCAAAGCCACCACCCGGTATGGAGAACACGCCACGACAACCCAGGTGGCATCCGCAGGCAAGCAATTAATACCAAAGAACCTCTGCAACAACAAATGCGAGACGGCTTGGTACGGGTCATTTATACCTTCTCCAAAATGCATAAGCAAATGTTTTTCTTTAAACACACGCACATATGTGCTATCTATGGCCCGTATTTAGGTTGTGATGTTTTGTAACTTTAGTAATGGATTTTGGTAGCGGGTTTTTCTTTCTGCCCTTGGGTGGCGTAGGCAAAATAGGTATGAACGTCACGCTGTATCATGCTCATGGAAAGTGGATAATTGTTGACCTGGGTTCCGGGTTTGCTGACGGCGATGCGATGCCGGGAGTGGACATGGTTGTTGCCGATATCAGCTTCATAAAGAAAAAGCGCAAGGATTTGCTCGGAATAGTTTTGACCCACGCACATGAAGACCACATAGGAGCTGTACCTTACTTGTGGGCAGATCTAAGGTGCCCCGTGTACACCACAAAGTTCACCGCAGCCCTGCTTAGGGCGAAGCTGGCTCAGTTTTCTATGGACGTCCCCATTGAAGAGGTGGATCCGGCATCTAAGCTGGAGCTGGGGCCTTTTGTGCTTGAGTTCGTCCACATGACGCACTCTACTCCCGAGATGCACGCAGTGGCCGTTCATACTGATTTTGGGAGTGCGCTCCATACTGGAGACTGGAAGCTGGATAGTGACCCTGTTGTAGGCCCCATGTCTGATTTAGACAAGCTCAAGCGGCTTGGAGACGATGGGCTGTTGGCTGTAATTTCTGACTCAACCAATATATTTACCGAGGGTAGGTCGGGCTCTGAAGGAAGTTTGTATGAAAACATTCTTAGCATAGTGAAGGCGAGCAAACGCAAAGTGGCTATCGCGCTTTTCGCCTCGAACATCGCTAGGATCTGTACGCTTAGCAAGATTGCCAAGGCGTCTAACCGGAAGGTTGTTGTTCTGGGTAGGTCGCTAGCAAGGGCGATACAGGCCGCACGAGATTGCGGGTATATTGATGATGCCACAGAGTTTGTCGATGCAAAACAGGCTGGGAGCATACCGGCCAAGAACATACTATACCTCTGTACTGGTTGTCAGGGTGAACCGCTTGCCGCAACTGCTAGGCTTGCTAGCAAGTCTCACCCCTTAGCCGAGCTTGGTGAGGGGGATACTGTAGTTTTCTCTTCAAAGATAATTCCGGGCAACGAGAGGCGCATCTTCGGAGTTTTCAACAAGCTTGTGAGGATGGGCGTTGAGGTGGTGACGGAGTTCACCGAGGGCGTGCACGTATCTGGGCACCCATCCCGGGAGGAAGTTCGCACTCTGTATTCCCTGACGAGGCCGAAGTTGTGTGTTCCCGTACACGGGGAATATATGCACATGTATGAGCATGTTAAGCTAGCCAAGGAGTGTGGTATAAAGGGTTGTGTAGTTTCGGCTCCCGGAGACGTTATTGACCTGGTTGAGGGCAAGAAGGTAGGCTCCGTAGGCTGTGGGGTTTTTGGAATTGACGGCAACTTTCTGCGTCACCCTGAGGGCAGCGTGATGTCTGCACGCAGGAAAATGAAGAATGCCGGAATGGTGGTTGTTACCCTGCTTATGAATAGAGAGCATGAGTTGGTCAAAGAGCCAATGGTCATTGCCCCAGGAGCATTAGACAGTTCTGAGGACAGGGTACTATTGAGCGAAATGGCTAGAAAGATCGGCTCTGGGCTTTCTAACTCAAGGCCGAGAAACGTGAAGAGTTATGTCAAGGACGTAGTATTCGGGTCCCTGAAAGGTATTTTGAAGGGCAGACCGCTGGTTGAAGTGCAGATGGAGTACGTGTGGTAGGTTGAGGTGCGGATTTTCTTCTTTGCTTACGTACTTCCTGCCGTTGCCGTGTTTCTGTTGGGTTGCCAGGGAGCTGTGGCCGCGCTTGGTGTTGACATCACAAAGGGTAATACCGAAAAGGTCAAGATCTCAGTAGCCCCGATGCATTCTTCCACAAACCTGGAGAAGGAGATAGGAAAGAGCTGCATCAGGGTGATGCTGCGTGATTTGAACAGCACCGGAATCTTTGATGCAAGCTGGAAGTTGCCCGCTGGGGGTTTTGGTACCACATCGGAAGGGATGCCTGATTCTGACGCTTGGACGTCTGTGGCTAGGGATGTTCTGGTAACTGGAAGCATTAAAGAGTTTGCTCAAGGCAGGGTGAAAGTAAAGCTGTTCATATGGGACGTGGCCTCAGGTAGGCAGCTGTCCGGCAAATCCTTCAACTTTGCGACGGGGAATTGGCGGCGTGCCGCACATTCCATGTCTGATAGCATATACAGCAGAATTACCGGGGAAGGCGGGTATTTCAACACTCGCATAGCGTACGTGGCAGAGACGGGGTTGCCCGGGTCCAGGAGAATCGCAATAATGGATCAGGATGGCGCTAACAACATATACATTACCGGCAGGGGAGAGTTCGTCTCCACCCCCAGATTTTCTCCCGATGCGCGGAACCTGGTGTATATGTCATATGCAAAATCCGGTGGCAGTGTGGTGCTGCATGACCTGGAAACTGGCTACTCAACCGCGCTTGGAGGGGTTAGAGGGGTAAACTCCTCGCCAAGGTTTTCCCCGGATGGTAGGCATGTTTTGCTGTCAGAATCTGCGCAGGGTGCAACAAATATATATTCGATAGACCTGAAAAGCGGTAGGTCTACCCGGCTTACCAATGACAAGTCCATAAATACCTCGGCTTCCTATTCGCCGGACAGGAAGTATATAGTTTTCAACTCTGACAGAAGTGGAAGGCCACAGCTTTACGTCATGAATGCGGATGGCACGAACCAGCGCAGAATTAGTTCTGGCAAGGGCGGGTATTCTGCCCCGGCGTGGTCGCCCAGAGGAGACTGGATAGCCTTTACCAAAACCGAGGGAAAGAGTTTCCACGTGGGGATTATGAAGCCTGACGGAAGTGATGAGAAGCTTTTGGCCAAAGGGTATATAGTTGACAGCCCTTCTTGGTCCCCAAATGGCCGAGTGATTCTTTTCACGCAGCAGGATCCTCCATCTGCAACTCACCCGTTCAGGTCCAGGCTTGTAACTGTCGACATAACTGGCACCAACACGCAAATTTTAGATGTCCCGACGAACGCCTCAAACGCCCATTGGTCACCTGTACTGCACGAGTAGCGTAGAGCAGAAAGCACGCCGTCTTTATTGTGCGGTGGTCTCGCGTAACTCGTGGGGTTCTGCAAGTTCGGCTACGGCTGCGCAGAACGCCTCTCCCCTTTCCTCAAAATTTTTCCACTGATCTAGCGAGCTGCAGGCGGGAGACAGCAGGACAGTGGCCCTGGTCCCACTTGCAACTGCCTCAGCAAAGGCAACTTGCACAGCGCTATAAACATCATAACACATGACATGCTTAATTTGGGCTTTATGCAGGCTTACAGCGAACTTATCTGCTGCTTCCCCCACCAAGAAGGCCTTGCTTATGCGGTTTGCGTACAAGTCAAGAAGAGGCTCTATTCCGCCATCCTTGCTCTTCCCCCCAACAATCCAGTACACATTTTCCCTACCCATCAGAGCCTTCGCAACTGAAGCGGCGTTTGTCGCTTTGCTATCGTTGACGAATGTCACGTTAGCAATTTCCGCAACAACTTGGTTGCGATGCCGCAATCCAGGAAACTCCCTGATGGATGCAATAATCACTTCATCAGATACTCCCAGGCTCTTCGCCACGGCATAAGATGCAGCAATATTCTCGGCATTGCTGGCACTGTCAATTTTAAGGTCACCAATCTCCGCAACCCTGCCCTGAAAGTGTATGTGGCCGTCCAGTACGGATACGCCTTTACCAAGTTTTTCCTCGCAGGAAAATTCCACCATATTCTCTACATTCTCACATAGACGCGCAGTGTTATCGTCCCCACAGTTGGCCACTAACAGGTTACTAAGTTCCAGTATTCTCCCCTTCGCGGCAATATAGTCAGCCATGCTTGAATAAACGTCGAGGTGGTCTGGTGTTATGTTGAGTATTACCCCAATATCCAAGCTTACCCCGTGCATAAGCTCAAGCTGATATGAAGAAAGCTCCAGAATATACGTCGCCTTTCCCTGAGGAAGCGAGAGCACCCCCTTCCCGCCTATATTTCCTCCCGTCTCTGAGTCAATCCCCGCACGGTTTAAGATCCACCCAATTAGCTCTACAGTGGTAGATTTTCCGTTGGTACCAGTTACACCTATTAGGCGCGCTGGCCGAGAGCGGCAGAATATTTCAACATCGGAGGTTATGCGACAACCCACACGGTTGGCTAGCCTAACAACCCAATGCTCGTTGTGGCAAGAGTGTGGAACACCTGGGCTCAGAATTAACTCAGAAATTTCATCCCACTTATACTCATAAGGGTGCACAAACTCGCATCCAGCAAAAAGTTCCCTGCTCTTACGCAAGACACGCTCATCGTCATCCCAAGCCAGAACACGCGCACCGCTTTGAACCAAGGAACGCATGGTAGAGGTCCCTGTTTCCCCCAAACCAAAAACAGCAACTTTTTTCCCGCGATAGTAGGGCAGCAAAGCCATATCTTTAATCTACCTACCCCAATGACACCAACCTACAACCACGGGGCGGCATGGTACAGGTAAGTACTGCAGCTGTCAATACGCCGAACCGCCGCATCAAGCAAGTAGTTTAGGAAAGTTACATAAATAGCACAACAAAGACATAGGTTCTGGAATTGGCTGATGGATGCGCGCCTTCCCCGCACCAAAGATGTGGGCTTACCCCATTGACGAAATGTGCCATCCGTAGGCTTCATAAATGCTTGATACCGGCCCACACACTTGCAGGTTGTTCTATGCTGGCGCATTCATGGCAAATTGCCACCTAGTACATATTGGCTCAGTCAGACCATAACCCCTTCGGTAGGGCATTATACCCTTCTATTGTTGGCGCAGCACATAGTAAACTAATTGAATGTATTTCGTACACACACGTGATACAATTCCGCAGTTACTAATCTTGCTTGGCTATGGAGCATACTACAGACGCGTCGCACAGCTTTGAAAGCCGCGAAGTACGCAGGATAAGTGACGAGGCTATATCGCTCATGTCACATATGGGGGTAAGTGACGAAACCCTGCGTGAGGCCTGCAAGAGGCTGGGTTTGGAAAACAGTTTTTGCAAGTTCCACAGGGGCATCCACGACGTGTTGGAGTATTTCCATGAGGAGCTGATAGAATCCGTGACCCGCTCTTTCCAGAACAAAAGCCCGGATGAGTTACCTAGGGTGCGCGATAAAGTCGGCTACTTGTTGGAGCTGTGCATACTATACAACGCTTCTCTGCCAAATTCCAAACAGTTGGTGAAGTCTATGCTTAGCTTTGCTCTGCTACCCCACAATACCTGTTTTTTTGCTTCTCTTGTCTTCAAAGTTATGGATGCAGTTTGGCATTTAGCCGGGGATTCCGCAACTAATTTTAGCTACTACACAAAAAGGTGGACGGCTGGCTCTGTCTACATTTCGTCACTTGTCTATTTGGTGCAAGATTCCTCTGAAAATGCCTCTGAGACCCTGTCCTTCATGAGCCGACGCATCGAGGCGGTGTTGGCACTGCACAAACTGAAAAATTCTGTCAAAGGCATGCTGCCGAGGGTATTTAAGGTTTTTGACGTACACTTCGATTAGCCAAAGCGTGTTTGGCATCTGTGGTAAATACAAAAATAAATTTCTGCGGTGGCCTTTTCGTGGTATTAAGTCTGTTCTGTTCTTTCCATGCCCGGAATTATGTACGGTAAAATTGCTAAGGCAGTGTCCATGGCGAGGTTGGACTTCTCCTTGCCTAGACTGCTAGGACACAACTCCCTACACAAAGAAAAAGAAAATGGCGCCGGGAGGTTCAAGTTTGTAGAAAAGTCACTATCCCTAGTAGATGGGATCATAAGTTTCATATTTAGAATAGAAAAAAAGGGCGAGAATGAGGCTCTCAAGGCCTCATGGGGCCCATTACTTGTTGGATTAGTTGTTGTGGTAGCGTTCTTCGGCTTCTTCGGCGTATGGGCAGCAACTGCACCACTAGATGGCGCCGTCATAGCACCTGGAGAGGTAGTCTCGTCGCTAAATAGGCAGGTGGTACAACATCTTGAGGGGGGCATAATCCACCAGATACTAGTGCAGGACGGGAACGTGGTTAGTAAGGGCCAGCCCCTTGTGCTTCTTAACGATACAGCAGCAAAAGCTAACCTGGGGATAATTAAAGAGAAGATGCTGGTCCTACTTGCGACAGAGGCAAGGCTGCTAGCAACTAAAAACCGCTCCGGGAGTATTGACTTTCCCCCAGGAATCCGCGATTTGTCAAACGCAGATGTGGTAGATAAGGTACTGGGAAACCAGAGGGAGTTGTTTTACTCTCAGAGAAAAAGTGTATCCGGTCAGCTGAGTATATTAGAGCAGCGCATAAAGCAGTTAAACCAGGAGCTGTCGGGGCTGGCCGCTCAGCTTGAGTCAGAAGAAAAGCAGTATAAGTTGATCAGCGAGGAGCTTGAGGCGAAAAAGAGTTTGCTCAAGGAGGGGTACATAAGCAAGCCTTACATACTAAACCTAGAACGTGCGCACGCCGACGCAGAGGGAAAGCTTGGCCATATCCGGGCTAAAATTGCAAGTGCGGAACAGAAAATTGGAGAAAATCAGTTGGAGATGATCCACATTACAAATACATTGCTTGACAGAACAAACTCCGAGCTTAAGGAAACCGACGCCTCAGTGACCGACCTAAGAGAGAGGTTAATGGCCGCTGAGGACGTGCTAAAGCGCACGGTGATCAGATCTCCGCAAAATGGCATCGTTACCGGGCTAAGATACCACACGGAGGGGGGAGTTATACCCCCAGGGGGCGCAATACTTGAGGTGGTGCCAGCGGATGATGACCTCATAATAGACGCTAAAATGCCCACCAGGAACATAGAGGAAGTTCTATCGGCAAGGGCCGTTGAAGAGAACTTGATCACCAGCGGGGAGCACAGTGGATTGCGAGCCAAGGTCAGGCTCAGTGCTTATAATATTCGTAAGTTTGGGCTAATTGATGGCATAGTGACTCAAGTCTCGGCAGACGCATTGACTGACCCGAGCGGTGCAAAGTATTACTCACTGAGGGTGGTGATTCCTAAGTCAGCTCACTCAGGAAAATTCAAAAACCTCAAGCTGTACCACGGAATGCCTGCGGAGGTGTTTGTGGTAACGCGCTCACGCACTTTATTAAATTATCTTTTGACGCCCATAACTAGCACCTTTGAGAAGGCATTCAAGGAGAGATAAAGCAGTGGTTGACCGACTGCTAAAACAACAGCTGCCGGCCGGGCCGTGTTAAGTTTGTACTGATATAGCAAACCTCAGGTGCACCACCACCCAGGCATCACAACTCCCCTGCCCCTTCTAGTCGAGGCCAGAATATGCTATGTTTAAACCTATACATGGCTATGAGCGATGGCACTTTGCGTTGCTGTGGTACACTGGAGCCGCATTTTACAGTACGAACAGCAACGCGCTCTGTACCCGTTCAGGGCACATACTCATTTATTCTGTTCTCACGTACCTTGTCGTTTTGAAATACTTGGCAAAGCACAATCACCGATAATAGCCCCATAAGCACGATTGCCAGCGCATACGGCGCGGCATCCATAGGCCTTTCATCCGCAACCAGTTCGTATATGCGCGTGGCCATAGTTTCAAAATTGAACGGTCGTATTATCAGGGTTGCAGATAATTCCTTGATAGTATCAACAAATGCCAATAAAAAGCCTACCATCACGCTTTTTTTGATCATGGGAATGTGTACCCTAACGCAGGTTGAGGTGGCACCGTGCCCCATCAACATCGAAGACCAGTCTACCTCTCTGGGAATCTTGTTTAGTCCAGATTCGATCGGGCCTACGGATAGGGCAAGAAACCTAAACGTGTAGGAATATAACAAACCAACTATAGTGCCAATGAGCGCAACATTGAGAAACCTCTCGCTAATAAGCTGAGACAGCTTCCCTAGCAAAATAACAATCCCAACCGCGGTTATGGTGCTGGGAATCGCATATCCCATGGAGACGAACCTCACAACGTAAGACAACCCCTGCCTACCCCGGGTAAGGCATAGCATAACTATGGCTATTGTAACCACTATGGTGGCGGTTATAAGCGCGATTCCCACACTATTAAGCACCACAGGAAAGAACTCAGCGTAGTTTATGGTAGGTAGCCTCTCCAGCGTCCAGTATATTAGCGGCGCTACCGGTAGCACGAACCCCAAAAACACTGCCAGCAGGCACACGAAGTATATGAATGCTATGACCAACTTGCTGTTGAAGTGCCACCTGTAGCAATAGTTCGTGTTCATTTTTATGGCAGAGTAGGAGTCCTCATCACGACGCAAAAACTTTTCCGCCACCATGAGCAAAAATACGAAAAAAAGCGCCAAAAGCGCCAGTATACACGCGGAGTACTTATCGTGTAAAAGAAACCAGTGTCTGTATATTCCCGTGGTAAGCGTATTTATAGTCAAAAATTGTGGGGTGCCGAAGTCTGCTATCACTTCCATCAGTACCAGTGACACACCTGCAACCATAGAGGGCCAAACTGCAGGAATCACGACGGATGTCAAAATTTTGTACCTAGAGCAGCACAGCGTGGTGGCGACGGCTACGCTGTTCCTAATCGCGATAAATGCTGTTCTGGCAAGCATATACACGTATGGGTACAAGTTAAACCCTATAATTAGGGTGCAAAACGCCAACGATTTTACATCAGGAAAGTAATAGTCGCCCTTCTCCCAATTAAAAAATTCCCTCAGCGCGCTTTGTACTGGACCAGCAAACCCGAACATGTTCACATATACATAGGCGACTATGTATCCAGGTATTGAAAGCGGCAAAAATAGCGCCACCTCAAATATCCTACGTCCGGGAAACGAGTAGTAAGTTATGAACCAAGCACTCATAACTCCTATAAGCGCTACTACGGCCCCAACACCTACCATGAGTGCCCCAGTATTAAAAACATACTCGGGTAGTAGAGTGGCAAGCAGACCGAAACCCTTTCCGCTCTCCGCAAAAAATACAACCACCAGGGAGAAGACAGGCGAAGCGAAAACCAGCGCCAGTATCACAAAAAAGAGATGCCTAGAAAACCTCAACAACACTACGGCACTGACACTCCCTCAACCAACTGTCGTGGATTATAGTTTATATTTTTACTGGCACCACTGAAAAATTTCCGGAAAAGTTTGCGGGAAAATACAACTAAAAAATCGATACATCAGCGCCTGCGCCATCAGTCCGAAATATAAGCGATGCTCGTAACAGGATTGCGCTGCGCTATAACAGTTCAACCAGATGCACAAACTGCGGCAATATTATGCTCGCACTATCTTGGATATGGCGCGAGCAATCTACACAGATTTTTGTTGCCGCGTGGGCAATCTCGTGGTACACACGCGCTGTCTTTGTCGAGTGCAGGGGTTGTCATGGTGGGCGACAGGTTTTCTTTGCCAGTCAGAGTTCTTCACTGGGTTATGGCTTTGGGAATCATCGGAATTTTGACCTTGGGGTTTCTCATGGTGTACGCTCCCCCCGCTGACGAGCCGACCAAGAGGCTGATGTTCATGGTGCATAAGGCATGTGGAATGGTGGCGCTGGCCTTGTTGGGAGTTAGAGTTGTGTTGCGTCTTCTTTCCACTACTCCGCCCTATCCGGAGGGGATATCAAGAACCTCCATTGTCCTCGCAAAAGCAACTCATTTCGTGTTATATTTGCTCATGCTGTGCGTACCTGTGTCAGGGTATATTATGTCGTCAGCGGCTGGGCATCCGGTGTACATGGTATACTTCTCAGTACCGGCCATAGTGCCGAAGAACGAGTCAGTCTCAGCATTCTTTTCCGGTGTGCATGAGGTTGCAGTTTTCACGCTCGTTTTCGTCGTTGTGTTGCACATTCTCGGGGCAGTAAAGCACGTAATCTTTGATAAAGAAAACGTTTTTAAGAGGATCATCTGAAAGTGCTTTCACGTTTGTGGAAGAAGGGGGCGGACTTCCTAGGCAGTGAGTTCGCTATCATGGGAGGAGCAATGAGTTGGGTGTCAGAGCCCAACCTTGTATCTGCCATTTCAAATGCGGGGGGCTTCGGAGTATTGGCCTGCGGCGCAATGTACGCTCAGGAGCTGCAAGCCGCAATAGAGGAAACCCAGCGGCTAACTGACAAAAATTTTGGAGTCAACTTAATCGTTATACACCCAGATCTGGATAACCAGATCGAGGTCTGCGTGCGCGCAAAGGTTTCTCACATAGTGTTGGCAGGCGGGATCCCAACCAGCAAAACCCTAAACTTGATCAAGCGGTCCGGAGTGAAAAGCATGTGCTTCGCACCTTCGCTTGCCGTTGCGAGAAGGCTGGTCAGAATGGGAGCAGATGGGCTAGTGATAGAGGGCATGGAAGCGGGTGGTCATATCGGCCCAGTTAGCACTTCGGTACTAGCTCAGGAAATCTTACCCTTTTTCCGGAAGAGTGAGCAATTGAGCGACTTCCCGGTTTTCGTAGCCGGGGGTATAGGCACGGGAGACATGATAAGCAGCTATCTGAGCATGGGGGCGAGTGGTTGCCAGATAGGAACTTTGTTTGTGTGCTCGCATGAATCTAAGGCACATCCTAAATTTAAAGAGGTGTTCATAAAATCCTCTTCCAGAGACGCAGTGCCATCTGTACAACTTAGCAAAGACTTCCCCGTAGTACCGGTAAGAGCCATAGCAAATGAAGCAAGTACGCGCTTTCTCGAATTACAGCGCGAAGTAATATCGCTATATAACCGCGGGGAAATCTCGAAAGAAGAGGGGCAGCGCAAGATTGAGAGGTTTTGGGCCGGGTCATTGAGAAGGGCTGTTATTGAAGGTGACGTGCATGATGGCTCCTTGATGGCCGGGCAAAGCGTTGGTTTTGTGACGAACATAAAAAGCGTCAAGCACATTATGGAAGATTTGGTCAAGGAAGCAGAAAGCTGTCTGGCGCTTTCCGAACGTTAGACCTCAACTTTATGTTGTATAACCACACACACCCTTTCGGGTTAATTGCAAGGTTGGCTTTGTGTTGGCATACTCAGTGTGCTATGGCTGCTTGACCAATCTGGGCATAGGTGCTACGATTGCGCCTGCTCATTTTTGCCGTCCGGCAATGTGGCGCATTTTTGAGTGTTCGTTGGAGTGTGATAGATGAGAATTTTCAAGATTGTGTCTAACCTGCTGCTGCTCGTTGCTGCCGTGTTCCTAGGATACTCTTATGTGAACAAGAAGGGCATTTTCAGTAAAATCGGCGAGAGGTTCACCACCTCCGAAGTTGCGAGCGAGGGCATAGCCTCCGCATCTTTCAGCAATTTGATTAACCACGAGGGGGTCACCGTCAGTAGCGGCGATTTTGGCGGCAGGCATATGTTGGTGATATTCGGCTTTTCGGCCTGCAAGCGCACGTGTCCTGCTGAGTTAGGAATGGCTTCTCAACTCCTCAATAAGCTCGGCGACCATGCCGATAAGTTGCAAGTTGTGTTCATAACTGTTGATCCGAAGAACGACACTGTCGCAAAGTTACGGGAGTATCACAAGGCCTTCGACGCAAGAATTCAGATGCTCACAGGTGAGGAAGCGGACATAAAGAGCGCGGTCGAGAACTACAAGGTGTACGTGGGTGACAAAAAGGCAAGTGATGGTGACATCGATCACTCAACCTTCATGTACCTAATCAATGGGAAAGGCAAGTACGTTGGGCATTTCGCGCCAGATTTTAATGCGTCTGAGGGCCAAGGCGATGAGCTGTTTAAGTTTGTCAGCGGTCACATGCTTAATTCTTAGTTAAGCATGGCAGTGGTACATTTCGTGTGTTGTCCTTGGTGAGGCAGTAGGAAAGTATGGGGCTTTGGGGGTTTTCCTTTGTGGCGCTTGTCGCACTTGCGTTAGGAGCTGGAGCTGATCAGATTAGGGTAGTCGGCTCTTCTACCGTGTTCCCCTTTATTTCCTCTGTCGCCGAGGAGTTCGGTAGGTTCTCCGCCTATAGGACCCCGGTCATAGAGTCTGTGGGCAGCGGCATGGGCTTTAACATGTTTTGCGCTGGCAGCGGCAGTGATACACCAGACATAGCGATGTCCTCTAGGCGCATCAAGGATGCGGAGGTCGAGCTTTGCGGCGTTAACGGCGTGAAGGACATGATCGAGATAGGTTTGGGCTACGATGGCATAGTAGTAGCAAGCGCTAAGCAAAAGGAGGAAGTTGATTTTTCCTTGGTGGACTTGTTCGGCGCTCTAAGCAAGTACAGCCTGTCTGATGAGTACGGTAAGGTTCCCATAAACAAGCATAGCATGTGGTCGGAGGTGCGTCCCGGCTTGCCTGAACATGAGATCGAGGTTTATGGCCCCCACAAAAATACCGGAACCTATGATATTCTTGTCGACACCGCAATCAGCGGGGTATGCATGAGCGCTAAGAACTTTGTAGACTCGTACCCAAATTTGGAGGAGAGAAAAAGGGTTTGCAGCAGCATAAGGAATGACGGAAAGTACATAGAAGTTGCCACTAGTGAGAACGTGGTGATACACAAAATATCGAAGAACAGCAATGCTTTTGGTATATTGAGTTTCAGCTTCTTGGTGAAGAACCAGGGAGAAATACAAGGAAATAAGGTTGCCGGCGTTGAGCCCAACTATGACACAATATCTTCCGGAAAGTACGTGCTGTCCAGGCCAATTTACATCTATGTGAAGAGGGAGCACCTGCAAAGCACCCCTGGGTTGAAAGAGTTCGTCAAGGAGGTGCTGCGCCCAGAGTCGATCGGGGGCTCTGGATATTTGGTAAACCTGGGCTTCGTGCCCCTACAGAAAGAACAGCTAGAGCAGACAAGCCGGAAGGTGAATGAGCTTCTGGAAGGGTGATGTTGTTGGCTGTCCGACGGTAGTCCCAGGTAAGAAAAAGTTTGACCACATGGGCTGTTGTGTTATCATGTGGCTCCGTATCGTTTAGTCTTTGAGAGGTTTTGGTTTGGTTGAGGTTGTCGTATATCATGGAGATATAGAACAGGGCATACGTACCCTAAAGAAGAAGCTTCAGAGGGAGGGTAAGCCGCGGCAGATGAAAATAACTCACCATGAGAAACCCTCTGAGAAGCGCGCCAGAAAGAGGGACGATTGCGAGCGAAGGCGGAAAAAGCTTCACGGCGCATCTTCTGAGCCCAAACTTGGAAGATTTCAGATAAGCGCCAGACATTTCAATATTTGCAGGCCTCTAATCTCTGATGATGGGTAGTTTTTGCGGCCTGGGTTTCCCACGTTGGCAGCGTAGTCCATATGCACCCGCTGCTGCCGTCGTGTTTGTGTGCGGTCTTTGTGTTTTGCAGGAGCGGTAGTTGTGAACGTTCATGAGTTTCAAGCGAAGGGTGTTTTGAGTAGCTTCGGTGTCACCGTGCCCCGGGGTGTCGTGGTTGAGTCAGTCGAGGAGGTTGATCGCCTGCTAGGAGATCTGGCTCCAGGCCCGGTAGTGGTCAAGGCCCAGATCCACGCTGGAGGCAGGGGTAAAGCCGGAGGTGTCAAGATAGGAAATACCAGAGACGAAGTGAAGTCGCTCGTGGAGCAGATGCTGCACTCCGTTCTGGTAACCCACCAAACCTCCCCTGAGGGGCAGAAAGTCAATAAGGTTTACCTGGAAGAGGGAGCTGACATAGGCAAGGAGTACTACATAGGTGCGGTTGTAGATCGCGGCGTTGGTAGGGTTAGCGTTATCTTCTCCAGCGAGGGCGGTGTTGATATCGAAACGGTAGCAAAAGAGCGTCCCGATATGGTTTCCGTTGTACATATTGATCCCCTGTATGGTTTCCGTTCCTTCCATGGGCAGGAGTTGTGCCGCCGGTTTGGCCTTGGTCCAAAGCAAGTCTCTGGTGTCGCGTCCATGGCACGCAAGATTTACAAAGTTTTGGTAGAAACAGACGCGAGCCAGGTAGAAATCAACCCCTTGGCTGAGACATCTAGTGGTGAGTTTCTCGCGCTGGACGCGAAGATCGCGTTTGACGACAATGGGTTGTACCGCAACCCAGAAGTTGCAAAACTACAAGATCCAGATGAGTACGCAGTCGAGGAGCTGGAAGCTGCAGAGCACGGGCTGAGCTACATAAAGATGGACGGCAATATAGGCTGCATGGTAAACGGCGCGGGCCTTGCTATGGCAACTATGGACATAATAAAGTACTATGGTGGAGAGCCGGCAAACTTTTTAGACGTGGGCGGGGGCGCAAGCCAAGAGGCAGTGCGTGAGGCTTTCAATATAATACTACAAAGCGGTGTGAAGGGCATACTGGTAAACATATTCGGCGGTATTATGCGCTGTGATGTAATAGCCAAAGGCATAATAGAATCCACCAAGGAGATTGGTGTGGACGTACCGCTCGTGGTCAGATTGTCCGGTACTAACTTCGAGATTGGGCGCAAACTTCTAGACGATTCTGGTCTTGGAATAACCGCAGCAACAGACTTGGACGAGGCCGCCAGCTTTATTGTTAAGATGGTAAATGAGAGAAGGTAGGAGAACGCATGTCTGTTTTGGTGGACAAGTACACAAGGGTTATATGTCAAGGCCTTACCGGCTCTAATGGGACTTTTCACTCCGAGCAGGCAATCGCCTATGGCACCAAGATGGTCGGCGGAGTAACCCCTGGAAAGGGCGGCACTACACATCTTGGGTTACCAGTGTTTGACACCGTGTTACAGGCAAAAGCCGAAACTCAAGCAAACGCGAGTGTAATATACGTCCCTGCCCCGTACGCTGCTGATGCAATACTCGAGGCTATAGAAGCTGAAATTGAGCTAATAGTTTGCATTACAGAAGGCATACCCGTTCTTGATATGGTGCAGGTTAAGCGGGCGCTTGCTGGCTCTAAAAGTCGGATGATTGGTCCGAATTGTCCTGGAATAATAACACCAGAAGAGTGCAAGATAGGCATTATGCCGGGGTACATCCACAAAAAGGGTAACATAGGAGTGGTCTCCCGTTCTGGAACCCTAACCTATGAAGCAGTAGCTCAGACCACAGCGGTAGGGCTGGGCCAGTCAACTTGTATAGGAATCGGGGGGGACCCAGTTCATGGGATGTCGTTTCTAGATTGCGTGCAGCTGTTCTTAGAAGACGAGGAAACGCACGGTATTGTTATAATAGGCGAGATAGGAGGCTCTGAGGAAGAGGAAGCGGTAGAGTTTCTCCAATCTTCAGGCACAAAAAAACCTGTGGTCGGCTTTGTTGCCGGGCAGACTGCTCCTCCAGGCAAACGTATGGGGCACGCCGGTGCCATATCCTCTGGAAGCTCGGGTACAGCCAAGGGTAAAATCGAGTTCATGAAGCGCGCTGGGGTTGCTGTGGCAGAAACTCCGGCAGTAATAGGTAAAACTGTTCTGGATGTCATGGGAAAGCGTAGTTCGTAGCCACACAACCCCATTGATCACATCAACCGCATCACCTCACTTCTGGGATGCTTAATTGAGCTTCTTGCTGCATCTTTCAAGGCCAGTGCCGGCATGTTTACTGCATAAGATGTGACATCAGGTCGGGAATGCCGCCATTACCTTACTCAGTATGGACCTATCTGATAGCTTTCGGGCTAGTTCTTACCCTATCATCAGTGGTATTGTGACAGGGGATTTAGACTGCTGTTGTTGTCCTTGAGCAATCTGGGTTTCTGCTTGATTGAGGGAGGATATCTGTCCAACCTCATTCACAGCACTAGCAAGGCCTTCAGCTGCCTCCTGTAGGGTATTTTGATCGATACCTGCTGCACCTTTGGTTTGCTGTGCCTCCTGGAGGGTATTTTGATCGATACCTGCTGCACCTTTGGTTTGCTGTGCCTGTTCAGTTGAGCAGGCTTTTACTGTAGCACCTATTAGTGTCTCTGCAGTAATGTTGTTATCATTTGCTGCCTTGCTCATGGCCTCATCTACAGCTTTGTAGTCTGCAGCTGTTGAGGACAACAGGTCTTTCACATTTTGGCTGACTTGTTCACCAATAGCTTGACCTATGGTTACTACACCATGTGCTAGGCGACTTGCTACGGAAGATATGCCACTAACTACTGAGTCTACGAGGTCCCTAGCTGACTTAGCAGGTTCTTGTTGTGCAAAGGACTGCACATACTGATTCATCTCTTCTTGGGATATAGCACCTGCATCTCTAAGCTTGGCAAATATTTGAGTAGCTTCATCAATCGCCTTGTTTACTTGTTGGGTACGTTCAGCCTTGACATCACCACCCATGGCCATGGCATATGCTTCACTGATTTGTTGTTGAACTTGTGCCTGGTCTGCCCTTTCTTGCGCACGTGTCTCAGCTGCTTGTTTGATGGCATCATATGCTTGGCCAGGTAATGCAGCTGCTGCCTTTAGTGTATTCTCTGCTTTGGTTACAGCTTCCTTCAATGCGTTGTAAGCATCTTCACATGCTTTGAGTACACCTTCACCTACCCTTTCGTGCTTTAGGTATTCATCACTTGCGGCTCCATGATCCGTCTTAGCCTGCTCAACAAGTTTTTGGACAGCATCCTTTATGCCACTATACACGGCTTCCGTGCTCTTGAGCACCATGTCAAGGGTATCCTTGGTGAGGCCTTGCTTCATGATGGAGACTGCTAATACCCCACAATGGGTTATGGCATCACCAACTGCTTTGAAGGCGGTTACGATGGCTTGGTCAGTCTCCAGACCTTGGGTACTTAGGCCATCAAGCAATGCATCAACTGGTGCGAAGGCGTGCTTGATAGCTGCAGCACATGTTGTGAGTTTGCCAGATACTGATGATACAAACTCTGAGGCCATGATGTCTCTGGCCGACTGCTCTATGTTGTCTTTGATAAACTTCTCAAACTTCTCGCATAACTCTGATGCTTTACCATCCACATCCATCGTAAGCATCAGAGTTGTAACAGGGAATCCTGCCACAGCTCCTAGCATGAATGCTGCGCATAGGGAGACTGTACCAGTTAGCTTAGCCACATGACCTATGAATACACCAGTCATGCCCAGGCCTTCCCAGGTGCTCTTAGCTGCTTCTGCAATCTTATGCGCTATACTGTCTAGTTTACCGTAGAAGGTATTGCTACCTACACCATCAGGAGCCCATGGCTCAGTGCTGGGAGTTGGAGTACCACCACGGTTGATGGCAGTTTGAAGTCCTTTGATCTCATCAACCGCATTACCCCACTTGAGAGATGCCTCATTGAGCTTTTTGCTGCACTTTTCAAGGCCAGTGCTGGCATGAGATGTGACATCAGGTCGGGAATGCCGCCATTACCTTACTCAGTATGGTAGACAGCGCTTCTTGCACACTACTAACCTCTAGGCTAACCCTGGCAAGACCGGTATTACCTCCACCCTTACCTTGCAAATCCGCCAAAGCTTTGACCAGATCCGACGCACCAAGTACCTTGCTGGCAGTGTCACCAACCCCAATAATGAGGACAGCCTTGCCATCCGCGGCTGTAGCTATGGCAAAAATTCCACTCTCGGCTTTCCTCGCGCTCTTCATGAATTCCATTATCGCGTCTACTGGAATCGTGGGGAAATAGCCGCAGTGCAGCACAACTCCTGCACCGCAGCTCACGGGGTTGATAGCGCTTCTGATAATCTCGTGCCAGGCGCCAACTAGCTTTTTTTTGAGCTCGAGCTTTTCTTTTAATAACCTCTCTAACCCCTCGGAGACTTCGCCCACAGGCACCCCAAGACGCCCTGAAATATGCAGCAATGTGTCTCCATTTTTCCTGAGGCCATCAACCACAGACTGTCCGGTGATTGCTTCAATCCTGCGTACCCCCAATGCAATACCAGATTCCGATACTATTTTAAAGGCGCCTATGTCACCAGTATATCTAACGTGGGTCCCACCACATAACTCTTTAGAGTCACCCATACTGACCACCCTTACGCTGTGCTCAGAATATTTTTCCCCAAAAAGGGCAATCGCCCCACCCTGCACCGCTGCCTCAAAACTGCAGTGATCGGTGAGGACCGGCTTATTAGACATTATCCTGCGGTTTACTTCCCTTTCAACCAACACAATCTGCTCTTTGGTGAGCGCAGACGCGTAGCTAAAATCAAACCTAAGTTTGTCCTCGGCAACCAGAGAACCTTTCTGCTGAATGTTCCCATCTATGTAAGTCCTGAGTACGCTGTGTAATATGTGAGTGGCCGAGTGGTTGGCCTTAAGCCGCTCTCTTCTATCTACATCTATGGCTGCATCAACTGTGTCACCAACATTGAACACCCCACTGGTAATGGTACACTCATGAATGTGCAAATTGGAGGCCTTTCTCGTGTATGTAACCTCAGCAACGTTCGCACTACCAGAATTTGTAACACCAGAAACACTTGTAATCGAGCCTTTGTCGCCCTCCTGCCCCCCTGATTCAGCATAAAATGGCGACACATCCAGCAATAGACATGCCTTCTCGCCGGAATTGACTGACTGCACAACCATTCCATCACGCATTATTGATAAAACAGAGGCTTTGGTAGAGCAACAATCATATCCCACAAAGCGCGTATTCTTGTGTTGCGCCTGCAACTTTTCCCACAACCCGTGGGAAGCATCTTCGCCAGACCCTACCCAGTGCTTGCGAGACCTCTCCTTCTGCTCTCCCATACCTTTATCAAAGCCTTCCTGATCAAATTTCAGGCCCCTTTCTTTGGCAACATCCAGAGTTATGTCGAGAGGGAATCCAAATGTGTCATACAGCTTGAACGCAATATCTCCAAGCAACACCTGACCCGGCAACAGGCCGCCTATTTCTTTCTCTAGCAAGGCCATACCCCTTCGCAAGGTATCCACAAAACCCTCCCCTTCAGACCTCAGCGCAGACGTTATTGACTGTTCACACCTGACCAATTCCGGATACGCATCACCCATGTACCCAGCGCTGTTCTCTTTGGTAAGCGCAGGCAATACCTCATGTACGGCAACATTGCTAGGGTCCAGTTGATATGCATATCTTACAGCTCTTCTTATTATGCGCCGCAGAACGTAGTTCCTACCCTCATTCCCTGGTGACAGCCCTTCAGCAATCAAAAACGCCGCGGCTCTTATATGGTCAGCTATCACCCTGTGCGCAATCGAGTTATTTGGGGAACCAAAAACATCCTGCGATTTCCGAATAATTGCCTTGAACAGATCAGTATCGTAGTTGTCACAAACGCCCTGCACCACCGCTGCGGCTCTTTCTAGCCCCATGCCAGTGTCTATACATTTGCGAGGCAACGGGTTAAGCTCACCGCGCTCATCACGGCAAAACTGCATAAATACAAGATTCCATACCTCAGTAAACCTGGGCCCATCAGCGTCCTTAGAGCCGGGAGGGCCACCCTGTACGTGCTCACCATAGTCGTAGAAAATCTCAGAGCATGGCCCGCAAGGGCCGGTGTCACCCATACTCCAGAAGTTATCACTGGTGGAGATTTTTATTATCCTATCATCTGGAAATCCAGTAATCTTTTTCCATATATCAAACGCCTCTTGATCCTCGCTATACACTGTGATCCACAGTCTGTCCTTACTTAGGCACATTTCTTTGGTGACAAAACACCATGCCAACTCTATGGCACGCTCTTTGAAGTAATCACCGAAGCTAAAATTGCCCAACATTTCAAAAAACGTGTGATGCCGGTTTGTGTACCCGACATTCTCAAGATCGTTGTGCTTACCACCAGCTCTCAGGCACTTCTGGCTGGAAACCGCAGTTTTTGCGCCGTCAACACTGCCGCCAGATGTGAATGCCTGTTTAAATGGCACCATGCCAGCACTGGTAAAGAGTAGTGAGGCGTCACCCATGGCGACCAGCGGGGCAGATGCATAAAGCTTGTGTCCATTCCTCACAAAAAATTCCAGGAACTTTTTTCTGATACTACTTAGTGAACCACTATTCATGCACGAGACTTAAAGTGATGTACAAATCCGGACATAAGTATTAGCATACTAGGCACGAGTTTACTAACAGGAATTAGCATCGTAATGACGCTACGTTTGGTTGCGCTTCTCTCCGTCATGCCCGTTGGGTATTACCTGTGGAAGTTGCTATCTTTCAGGGGAGGGTACGCCGCATTTCTTCCAGTAGGCGCGGTGCTAGCGCTGCTCTCTGGTGGCCTGTTGTACGCACAAAGCCAAGCAGCAGTTACGGTGATTATTGCCCTATACATTGCGCTGCTTGCCTCCTCAGCAGTGGTACACTTGGATAAAAAGTTTGCCATGTTGCGGTGCGCCATGTTTTTATCCACCTTCCTTTCCTTCGCCACGGTAATTTGCATAGCAGTATGTTTGGCGTTTAAGTCTAAGCTATTCTTTACGGAAGTCCCACTGGCAGACTTTTTGCTCGGAACCACGTGGAACCCGGACTCACAGGTGATAAACGGAAAGCTGGCAGGCTCTTTTGGTATACTTCCTCTGCTGAGCGGTACGTTGCTGATAGTTATAGTAGCAATAACAGTGGCGCTCCCCCTCAGCCTGCTATCCGCAATTTACGTGAGCGAGTATTCGGACAAGAGAGTGCGCCGCACTTTTAATACCTTGCTGGAAGTATTATGTGGAATACCAACGGTAGTATACGGATATTTTGCAGTAGTGTTTCTGTCTCCGAATATACGTAGCTTTGCCGAGTTTTGTGGCCTTAACGCACAGTCCGAAAATTCCCTTACTGCCGGACTGACCATAGGTATAATGATTCTCCCTTTCGTAACCCTACTCACTGAAAACGCTCTGAGGTCAGTGCCCAAAATACTGAGATACGGCTCCATGGCGCTGGGAGCGACGCGGGCGGAGACCACATGGAATATAGTAATACCTTACGCCCTGCCAGATATTTGCAGCTCAGTGATATTGGCAATTTCCAGAGTGATTGGTGAGACTATGATTGTGCTAATGGCTGCGGGCGTCACTGCCAATTTTACATTCAATCCCTTGCATTCGGTTACAACGCTCACTGTACAAATTGCAACAATACTCACAGGAGATCAGAACTTTCAGAGCGTGCATACGTCTTCCGCGTACGCCTTGGCTCTGACGTTATTTGTCATAACTTGGGTACTAAACCTCGTCGCTGCTTACATCACTAGAAGGACTGATGAACCTTCCAAGAACGCTTGACCACACACTGCTACACTTACGAAATGAACTTGCCGTGTGTCCGCTGATTGGTGTTGAGCTGGAGTTCTATGTCAAAGGTATGGAAGATGAGGCGCTCGAGGAGGAACTTTTCGCTGCGTTTTTGGAAGATGTTAGACCACTAAATTGGGACGTAGCCAAAGAAACTCACAAATCCCAATATGAATTACAAACGAGCTATGGTCCCGATGTTCAAGATCTGCTAGCCAATCTGTTTTCCGTGAAAAAAACCCTGCAGCGCACCGCTGAGTCTTTTGGTGGCAATTTAGACTTTGCAGCAAAGCCATACATCGAGAAACCGGGCAGCGCATTTCATGTACACATCAACCTAGTAGACCAGCACTCCAATAATTTGTTTTCCAAGCGCAGTGCGAAAATGAGTGATACATTACTTTACTCCATAGGTGGGTTATGTGCGCACATGAGACAGCATATGATCTTTTTTGCACCATATAGTCAGTCTTATCTGCGGTATACTCACGCTGACAATAACACCCCAACCACGGTTAGTTGGGGCGGGAATAATAGGAGTACCGCAATCAGGCTACCTGATACATCCCTGGCCCCCGAAAATACACGAATAGAGCATAGGGTACCAGGTGCAGATTGTGACTACGAACCAGCTATAAATGCAATACTGACAGGCTTGATACGCGGCATTGAGGACAAAATATCCCCCCCGAAGAGGATCTTCGGCATTGCATCAGACCCTCAGTACAACCTGGAAAAACTCCCACATAGTTTACAGGAGGCCAGGAGATTGTGTTGTTATTAGGTCAGCAGCACTATACGTTCAGTTCCAAGCCATCATAGGCGACG
Source organism: Anaplasma ovis str. Haibei (assembly GCF_002214625.1). Classification (NCBI taxonomy): domain Bacteria; kingdom Pseudomonadati; phylum Pseudomonadota; class Alphaproteobacteria; order Rickettsiales; family Anaplasmataceae; genus Anaplasma; species Anaplasma ovis. Next base: position 144,742 of record NZ_CP015994.1, on the reverse strand, counting down.
AGGACATTCCTACCCGGTAGCTTTTCCTTCACGTAATCCACCAGTTGGTGATAGTCAATATCGTGGCTCATATGGGTGAGCACAGCGGTTTCGGGGTTAAGCTCTTTTATCCACTCTATACACAGGTCCACATGCGCGTGGGCCGCAACCTCCTGATACCTAAGACACCCTAAAATTAGCAAGCGCTTATCGCGCAGTATATCCCACGAACTCTGCGGAAAGGATTTCACATCTGTACAATAGGCAACGCTATCATCAAACAGAAATCCGCTGCTATTGACCTCTCCATGTATCTGCCTAAACGCAACTACCTTGCACCCCCCTACAAAAAATTCTGTATGATAGCGGACGGGGTGCGCAACTAAATAGTGGCATTTCTTCCAGGGGGCGCCTGGTTTACCTGGAATGAAAAAGTACGAACTACTGGCAAGCAACATGGATAGCGTGCCATAGTCGGCATATACCGGCATGCAGTTAGCGCCTCCCCTTACGTTAAAAGCCTGAAGCTCGGCAATACCTGCGCAATGGTCTGCATGGAAGTGGGTGAATAGCACGGAGTCTAAAACGTGCAGTTTATGGCGCAAGGCCTGAGTACGCAAATCCGGAGAAGCATCCACAAGTATGCGCGCATTATCTTTTTCAATCAGCGCTGAAGTCCTTGTCCTTTTATTGAACGTTGAATCCGAACTACAGACACTGCAGTCACACCCTACAGTCGGCACACCCATGGAATACCCACATCCGAGAATAGTAACTTTCATATCCAGCAAAAACCCCCTCACATCAGCGTCTACAGGGTATCAGGCATAGTACGTCTACGCAATGGGCAAGACGCACATAACTAAACGCTTCCTTGCACCAACATATTCGCACGCGGCAACCCTTTTAGCATCAGATTGCGGCAGCACCCATAATGCATCACCCAGTCTGTATGCAGCGCCACCTAGGAGCAAATCAGACGTATAATTTACACTTCGGAAGAAGTGGACCTTTGCGTAAGCGCCACATTACTTCCCAGATTCGTGCGCATCCAACTTGCTTAGGTCAGACTCAGTGAAAAACATACTGCGAATTTCTCCCACTTCATCCTTGCGCATTTTGCGTTCTATAGCGCGCTCGATGTCTTTTACGTCAGCATCACTTAATTCCTTGCCCCTTTTTACAAAGCTATTGCCTTTGGTCCTATAGAAGTCACACGTTGTGGCTCTTAGGCGGGAAACAGCCTGGATGTCCACGTCGCTACTCTTGGTCAAGAGTTGCATCAGATAGTTAGAGATCGCTGGAAAGTCATCCTTGGAAACCCGGCATAGTGCAAACCCTGAACTATCCCTTTCCGCATATCTGCAGTTGCCGTCACTAATCCCAAGCACTTCGTAGATTATCGACCCACCATGGAATTGCGCAACACACCTATACGCGTTACACCCCATCATGGCGTGCACCAAGCCTACACACTCTTCTGCAAATAGGGCAGTGGGAGCACATAGGCACAGGGCAAGGAGAATGGATATCGGTTTCCAGATACGCTTAGTCGTGCGAGTCATAGGTGTTTACCGTATATGCCATACACGTCGAGGATAACCTCGCCTTTTACTGTCGGCAGTATTACTTTTCTGCTGCTTGATACCAAAACTTCTTGCGTAATGTCTCTTTCTTTAGTCATCTTCAACAATCTAACAGCGATAAAACCGGGGATATCGTATTTTATCGCGTGTACAAGCATAACAGCGTGTCGGTCAGTCAACGCTTCGAATTGCATGCGGACCACATGCCTGACAACCTTCGTGTACTGTTTTTTATAATCATCGCTCATATCCCGAGGACTGGATACAGTGAGTTCTTTGATGATCACTTTATGTTTTCTACACAGGCTTCGAATAATCGATTGCAAACCCGCACTGCCGTGCTCATCATCCCTTGAATAAACATGCGTGTCTGACATTTCCCGCCAGATAGAAAAGCTATTGTTCAGCTTGGTTTCATGTTCATGAACATTTTGGATTTCAGCATTGACGCTTGCAATACTGCGCGTAAGAGCACTCTCCGCCGCCCTGTACTTTACCATGCTGTTGTACGTACTTCCCAAGGTAGCACACAATACAACCAAAATTATAAGCAATACTGCCTGCAACACACAGTATCTACGCAGCATAAGATTTCCCATTACGCCCTTTCCAAATAAACGGTAAAATCCTGCCCGCCACTAGGTGCCTGCACCACCCTGATTTTATAGTCGGCAAGCTCCCCAGAAAGCTTACGTTCCACTTCCTCACTATTTCCAGATTTGATCGCCACACCCAGTTTGACCACAACTTTAGAATCTTCCAGAATTGACCATGAGAAGCTGGTGATATCAAAATTTCGCTCACTCAATTTGCTGATTGGTACAATCGCTTTACTTATGGGGCAGGGGCTGGCACCAGATAGCGAACGGTAGAGATCCACTGCCTCGTACATCTCATTCACTTTGATAAACTCCCTGTCACTACGCAGTTTCAACAGCTCTCCAGTCAAAGATTCGACAGTTGCCCGCAGCTCTGGTTCCTTTTTTGCGTAATTTACAACCTCTGCGGACCATAGTACGTTGAGGATAGTAACCACTAAGATGGCTGCACATGCGGGAATAATGCCAACTTTTTGTAGTAGACGCGCTCTACTGCAGGCAATTGTGTCTTTCGTATGTAACCGGGGTCTGCACCCAGCCGAGTGGTGGATAGTAAAATACAGTAGAATCGTATCACAATATATGCTGCCCACACTTACGCAATTTTTTATATCTAGCAACTTCCCAAGTTCATATGGCGTGAGTATGCTAACATCCACGCCCTTAAAATCGAGCGCTAGTAGGCTGGATTTCACACCACCCGAGACTACTAAGCATATTCCCACATCGGAGATATCATAGGTCTCCCCGGCGGCGGTAATGCTCTGCAGGGCATTTTGTGCCTCTTGGTGTACTTTTCCGGACATCACATCTGGTAACTCACGCTCACCCTTCGAGACCTCTACGGTAACAGATGAAAATAGCTCCCCGTTGCGGAGCACAACCTGGCGCAAATCCCCTGCCTTGGTATACACAAGAAACACGATCCATTTCTTCCCGGGCAACCCCCCTTTTACCATCATTGCCCTTGCAATATTTGCCAGTTCTGTTGATAGAAGCATGATCCCCCTAAGGTTGCCAGGGGCGTGTTCGGATGAGAGTTCAAGCAGGCCACTAAATAGCTCACTTTGGATAACGCTCTCAGCAAACACGTATTCCCAACTACCGTCACTGTTGGGAGATTTAGAATTCAAAAACGCCGCACTAAGCTTGTTCTGGCTAACTATGTTGCTGGATTTTTTCCTTGCAATGGATCGGGCAACGAATGCATTCGTAGCTGGAATAGGGTGCCTCGTGTAGGTTTGGTTCGAGTGATCAAGAACAAAATAGATTTGAGACTTTTTGTTAGAGACAATGCACAATTTTGCATCGCTCCACTCTTTACTTCCCACGCTCTCGACAAAGAGTTTACTGCGCACCTCCCCGTCAACTGTGTGTACTACGACTGCACCGTTATCTCCAACCAAAATGGCAACTTTGCTTCCGTGGCGCAATCCAAGAAAACCCATCCTACCGACCGGACACAAAAACCCCTAAGCAGCCGCGGCAGATTAGACCTGCCCGGCCGGTAGTGTAGGCTAAAAAACGTTAACGTAGGCTAAAGCGCACTTGCATTGGTGCCACTGCGTTCTGTTGATGTTAAGCAGACCTGTTCTGACGCCCCTTCAACAACGTACGAGGATCTTGGCCCAGATTCATAAAAAAGGTCTAGGCTTTCGTCGCAGTCTAGACGATAAATCCTGTTGCGAAAGTTGACCACCCTTCTGTATCTTGCCACAAATACTGCAACTACAACAACCAGCGCCACCAGCAAAGCGATGCCGCCAGCTGTAGCTCCCCATTTGATGGCATCACTAGTTGAAGAACTCGCACTTGAGCCCACCGTACTGCTATCAGCAGACCTGGCAAACCGCGCATGGTCGCCACCAAGGGGAGCGATGACCCGGGCAGCACCACCAGCAGGCAAGTTGCCCACCACAACATGGCTACGGTTTTGCCCCAAAGTAGTAACTCCTCGTTGCTCTTCGGTAGAATTTACCGATGACGATGAGCCATGGTTGCGCTTGTGGTGGGTACGCGGACCTACATCATTATGAACATACTCCATAGCACCATGTGCGCCACCCACGTAGGGGGTTATCACAGCTGGAAACTCAGTACTCGAACCTGGCCAAGTTCTTATAGTAGCCTCGTAGGGCGTTGTGTGCGTACTATCGGTAGGGTGTTCCGTTTGGTGTGTGCGGGGCGTAGAGCCCGGTGTAGTGTGCTCTGCTGCTTCGGTAGTGACATGCGGCTGTACGCTGGCATCACCATGCTTTGTGGATTCCAGCCCCACATCAGAAGCGGATCCAGCAACTTCTCCAGGTGTAGTGCCTAAAGCACCCTCCGCATGGGTGGTGAGCTCATATACCTCCCCAGAAGTGGTTTCTTCTGGCTGCTGACCCGATGCTTGCAAGTATCTAACTGGATACGCAAATTCAGTTACATCCAAGTAGAGCGCCTCCTGCTCACCATGGTTCCCGACGACAACTGAAACTGTGTTAGTGCTTGTGCTAACCGCGTTGATACGGGGTACAAGCTGCAGCCCCTGGCTTGCAATATTGATAAACTCACGGATGTCTAGATCTTTGGCATTTACTGAAGTTGCATATGCGCTGCATCCGCATCTACCGAGCATTAGCTTGTCCAAGCGAAGCTCGCACATGCGCACCACACTAGATTCATCAACAACAGTTATCCCCACGCTACCATCTTCCAGAAGCTTTACATTCATTGAGGTAGGCTGTGCATCAAAGTTCAATACTCGCCGAAAAACTTTACGCGTCTTCCCATCATATGCTGCAATGCTGAGGCTTTGCTGTGGCGTTCCCTGTTCATCCACATATATGGTGTACCGTGTGCCTTGCAACTCTATGTGGTCAATTGGGCCAATAGCGTCTGACTCAGATAGAGCAACTGTCTGTCCCCCTATGTAACACCTGGGAGCGCCTGTTGAGCACTCTGCAGTCTGACTCCTTAAACTGTATGGAATGTCCGCATAATGCGCTTTGTAAAGCATTGTGTACTGCTGGCCTTTCCTATGTACGTACCTACCAACGTATGTAAGGCCAAGTTTGCCTGCTCTTGAACCCCATACAATGAGTTGCTCAGGAGTACCTGTTTTAGGATTAGCTCCAGCACGGCTGAACAAATGTCTGTTGGAAACATCGGTTCTGCTACGAGGCTTAATCAGGCTGAAATCCTTGCTGGAGAGCCTCCACATGACGTACGCCTGGTCCGAGGGGTTTGCTCGTCTATCCTTTGCTCTACTGACAATAACGATATCACCTTTGTCATCTCTAGCAACGCTCAGGGGCTGGGAATATAAGCCAGCGCGCTTTCCGTCGGTGTTAAGCTTTATGCTCTTCTCTTCCTCAATACTCACCGCACCTGAACTATTGACTGAGTACGCCTTGACCGCCACTTCCCCAGCGTATGCGGCCGCGCGCCCATCAGAAGTTCCACGTTCAAGTGTCGCGAACACTACCTTGTGTGCTCCGTCTTTATCGAAAGCCACAAATGCTGGTGGGTAGTTGGAGGAATCTTGTGAGGAAACTGGGCGGTCATTCACTTTGATAGTCTCAATGCCATCATTGGCGAGAACTCTAAAGTGTAGATCGCACTCTCCACTGGCAGATTTCACGTAATACGTAGCAAAAGCACGGGTGCCATCGCCCCAGAATCGCACATTTTTGCTACCCAGGAAGTGCAAGCTGTCTGCCTCCGCACTTGGTACGTGTTCGGGTTTAGCATCAATATCGCGTTCCAAAATTACTGGCTCATGCCGTCCTACATGGCCATACAAGCCCAAGTTCCGTTGCCTATCTTGCTGTAGCTCGTGGTTGGCCTTATGCAGATCGCTGCCAACAGCTTGCCACTCTTCTGGTAATTTTGAAGGTATTCTTTCCCCATGCTCAGCGTTTATCTTCGGTCTATTGCCCCCTTTCTGACCGCCTTGGCCATCAGTGGGCGCGTTAGTATCTTCCTGGTGTGGCGCACTCTTCACAACATCAGTTTCGTGTGCTGTATTGCCATTTCCACCGAGGAGTGCAACCAACTTATCCAACTCCGGTTTCCACATCTTAAATAATCCTTAACATTTTAACAGGAGTATTAAAATATTAATTTTTCTATCAGAAATCAATCTCTTTTGACGGCAACCCCCATCCATGGTCCCCATTCGCTGGGCAATGCACCCCGTACAGACATAAAATTCCGTTGCTAGCACCTGTTGTTTTGCATATCATTCCGCCATCTCATGTGTGTTTGCAGATTTTTTATGGAAAGCTGTGACTTAATAGTCGTTGGCAGCGGCCCTGGCGGGTATATTGCTGCTATACGCGCCGCCCAACTCGGTTATAGCGTAACCGTGATTGAGAAGGAAGAAAGCCTGGGTGGTGTGTGCTTAAACTGGGGGTGCATACCCACTAAGTCACTGTTAAAATCTGCTGAGGTATACAGCAAGCTGCTCAAGGCAGACAGTTTCGGCATGGAAGTCAGCGGCGACGTTAGCGTGAATATTGCCAAGGTGGTAGCCCGCTCCAGAGAGGCAGTGAGCAAGCTCGGACATGGCGTTGCTGGATTGATGAAAAAGCACGGCATAAGGGTACGTCAGGGTTTTGCCCAAGTATTGGGCGGCGGGAAAGTAGCAATTAAACAGAAGAGCGGGTCTTCAACTATTGCGGCAAAGCACATAATACTGGCTACGGGGGCCAGCGCCAGGCCGGTGCCCGGCTTGGACGAAAAAATGCTGTGGACAGCCAGAGATGCAATGCTTCCCAAGGCTCTGCCGAAGTCTTTGCTGATTATCGGAAGCGGGGCTATAGGAATTGAATTTGCAAGTTTCTACAGTCATATGGGCAGCAAAGTCAGCATAGTGGAAATGCAAAATCGGATCCTGCCCCTAGAGGATAAAGCTGTCTCAGAATTTATGCAGAAAATCCTGCAGTTGCAGGGCGTTGAAATTTTGACTGGGGGGTCTGTACACTCGCTGAAGAAGGCAGGGTCGGTAATGCAGGCACAGATCAAGCTCGGCACACAAAAAGTTGTCACCTTAGAGTACGACAATGCAATTGCGGCCATAGGCGTCATCCCAAACACACACGGGCTGGGCTTGGAGAACACCAAGGCAACTTTAGACGAGCGTGGGTTTATCGTGACTGACGATTGCTGCCGCACGGCTGAACCAAATTTGTACGCCATTGGTGACGTAGCTGGCCCTCCATGTTTGGCACACAAGGCGAGTCATGAAGCAGTTATGTGTGTTGAGGGGATAGCTACATCTGATGGCATCATGAAAGACAAGCCCCATCCATTCGGGGTACATAACATACCCAGTTGCATATATTCGATACCGCAGGTTGCCAGTATCGGGCTCACAGAAGAGCAGGCCAGGGCTCAGGGGCTTGACGTTAAGGTGGGAGTTTCACATGCGAATTGTAGTGGAAAAGCTATAGTCTCCGGAGCGATAGATGGTTTTGTTAAGGTCATTATAGACTCCGCATCTGGAGAGCTGCTTGGTGCCCACATGGTGGGAGAAGAAGTCACCGAAATGATCAACGGATATGTGATAGGCAAACAGCTAGAAGCTACTGACCTTGACCTATTGTCAACGATATTCCCGCATCCTACGTTATCAGAGATGATGCACGAGGCCGTATTGGCCGCGCTTGGCAGACCACTAAATGGTTAGTGTCACGCAAAGGCTGCTTTCCATCTCTCCAGCAAGTCCGGTAAGGGACTTGCACTAGATACAGCAAGGGGTCAATTACTATCCAGTGCTCTGGGTAGGATGTCCATGAGTGATGTGCATAGACTCAAGAGGGAAGTAGTAGATAGTGAAGGTATAGCAAGTCCTGTAAGGGCAATGTTTAGTAGACAGATCCCTGATGGAGATACATTACTTGCTGGAGAGATGGCAGGAGTTGATGATGGACTAGTTATACAAGAGTTGAGCAGACCAGAAGAGTTAGAGAAGTTACAACATGAACTAGCAAAGCAAGTAAGTAAGTTAGCAGAACTTGGAGAACTCAAGTGGTTAGAGAGACTAGAAGCCATAGAGACTGAAGAACTCCAGGAAATGAAGGAGAGGTTGAGACTTAAGGCAGTGAGAAGTAAGGAAAAGCTGAGGGAGCTGGGGGAGAAGAAGCTAGAGGAGGAGGTGAAGAAGCTCAAGGAGGAGCTGGAGAAGCTGGGGATAAAGAACGTAGAGAAGGCAAATGCTGAAGAGCTGAAGAAGCTGGAGAAGCAAGAGGAAGAGAAGATAAAAGCGCTGGAATGGTTGGGGAAGAAGCTTGAAGAGATAGGAAAGTTGCAGAGTGCAGAGGAGATACAGAAACTCAGGGAACTGAGTGACTTGGGACTGCTAGAGGTGAAGAAGCTGGAGGAGTTGAAAGAGCTAGGGAAGCTAGAGGAGATACAGAAACTCAAGGAGTTGGAGACGAGCAGCGAGTGGGAAAAGCTGAAGGAGAAGAAGCTAGCGTTAGTAAAGACATTAAAAGAGAAAGGAGTGTTCAGTGCAGAGGAGAAATCGCTAGGGGAGCTGGTAAAAGAGGTGAAGGAGCTGGAGAAGCTAGTAGAGAAATTAAAAGAGAAAGGAGTGTTCAGTGCAGGGGCAGAGCTGGAGAAGGTGGAGGACAAAGTTAAGGGGGAAGCAGGCAAAGAACTAGCAGCGATAAGGGAACTTAAGGCATTAGGACTGGAAGAGCAGTTGAGGACATTAGCTGAGGTTAAGGAAGTCAAGGCATTAGCTGAGAAGCAGAAGATTGAAGGATTAGAGATTCAAGAGGGACTTCAGCTCACAGAGAGAATGAGGGGACTAGATAGAAGACTAGTACGGCTAGCAGCACAAAAGCTGGAGGAGATACAGGAACTGACACAGCGGCAAAGAATACGTAAGGAGACTAATCCGCAATCTATAAGGAAAGCAGCAAGTATGCTAGAAGAGATAAGTGTGCTAAGGGAGCTAAGACAGTTAGATGAGCTAGTACCAGAAGAGCAGTTGAGAACATTAGCTGAGGTGAAAGACACTATAGCACAACTGGAAGCACAAAAGCTGGAGAGTAAGAAAAGGGAGCTGGTTAAAGAGTTGGTAGAGAAGAAAAAGGCTCAGGGACTCTTTGGAGCACTACTAACTCTGGGGGAAACACTAGTGCTTGGGACAGATAAGTCGAAAGGGCAAGAGAAACTAGCTGGAGTGAAAGACACTATAGCAAAACTGGACAGAGAACTAGCCAAGATCAAGGCACTAGAGGAACTTACAGAGATAGCTGAGAAACGTGGAGTTGCTACTACACTCAAGGCTGCATTGGCTAATGCTATGGAGACTACTAAGAATAGGGGTTGGACTGATTATTTAAACAGTCTAGATTCAAGTAAGGTAACTGATGCTGTAAGAGAACTAATCGCTGCTGAGAAAATTAGAGCATGGGCTAGGGATATAAATAACTTGGATGTAGATGAAAGAGTCTGTACGCTACCAATGACCACCATCCCTGACGTACTAATGGTTTCACCTGCAACAGAGAGCAGTGTTGCATCATAGCCAAACACTGCACTAATCTTGTGGTGTTCTGGTTACAGGTGGTACCTGCAACTGTGGGCTGAAGATTTAGAGATAGGAAGATAGGTGTTTGGGTGATGCAAGTAGAGTTGGGAGATGAGGATATTTGGATCAGTCATCACACCAATTCCCTAGCTTACACCCACCAAGGCCATTACGTGAGGAGAGAGATTAGTCACCTAAATCCCTAGCCACCGTCAAAGTTGGTCAACATTAGTCATCACACCTCATTTCCCCGAGTCCATATACTCCACTTTCCCATAAGTTACTATGTGCACCAATAGTTACTGAACACCGCAGTAACTATTGCGACTGTGACTTTGCAGTTACTTGTGTTTCCACTAATCGCCATCCCTGACGTACTGATGGTGTCACCTGCAGCAGAGAGCAGTGTTGCATCTGCATCAGCATTGAATGCAGTACTGAGCTTGCCATTGGTGCTCTGGCTATCGGCGGTACCACACTTGTTGGTGCCACTGCCACTGTTAGCGGTACCACACACTTTCCTACTCAGTGCATCACCACCAGTAGCACCCTCTACTGCAGTACCCCACTTCTTAGCTTCACTCTTGGTCATCTTACCTAAAGCATTAGCAAGACGGTCTACCTGACCTCTTGCTGTATCATATGCTAACTCCTTTCCTAATAAGAATACTGAAGCTGTATCCTCATTAGACTTCTTACCTCCCTTGATGACAAACCTTTCATACCCTACTTCTACTTCAACCCTTGCTCCTCCAATGCTATACCCAATGCTCCCCTCTAGGGCTGTGAGGGTGTGGGGGACAGGATTGGAAGATGAGGTTCCTGAGTGAGCCCAAGGTCGAGTATGTTGCAGGATGGTGCCACATTGGGTACCAGTGAAGTTGGGCAATACGGGAAACTTCAGGTGTGGTCGGGAAGTGCCAGCCCTGGTGCCACCAAGTTGGAAATGGGGTGCCAGCTGCTATGGTCAGTAGTTTTGAGTAAAGCTAGGAAACTGGGTGCCAAGTAGAAGTTAGTAGGTGCCTGGGTGTAGAATAAGTGCAACTGTGTCTATGGTGACAATACCACACTGTGTAGTTGCGATGTTGCACCGAGACATCTGGCTACAGCAGTGGTAGCCTTGATATGGTTATTCATCACTGCAGGTTCTACTTATGCTGCCAGTACCGCTACTGCTGATGATACAGCTACTAAGGTCATATGTAATGTCATTGTCTTCGTGCAGAAGCTTGGGCTTCCTATCATGACTGGAGTGATATTGGGTTCCAGTATTATGGCCATCTTCGGCAGACTCGCATGGCCTGCCATTGTTATGTTGGTTGTATTTACTGCCATATTCTTTGGTGCTGGTAAGCTCATGGCTAAGTTCGCTGCTGGGCTAGGTAGTGAGATTGGTGATGCCAGTAAGTTTGAGTGTAAGGGTGGTGGTGCGACCACAACTGGTTGAGAGGTTTTGGGAGAGTGGTGATGTTGCTTAGATTCTTACTGATTGCTGGAGTGTTAGCATGGGGTATCTTCCATGGTGTACCTGCATCGGCTGATACTCCTGCTGCTGACGATACAGCTACTAAGGTTATATGTAATGTTATAGGGTTTGTGCAGAAACTTGGATTACCCATCATGACTGGAGTAATACTAGGTTCTAGTATCATGGCTATATTCGGTAAACTCGCATGGCCTGCCATTGTTATGTTGGTTGTATTTACTGCCATATTCTTTGGTGCTGGTAAGCTCATGGCTAAGTTCGCTGCTGGGCTGAATGATACAGGTGTAGGTAGTGCAGAGAACTTCAAGTGTGTTGATGGTGGCGGTGCCACATTGGGTGCCAGTGGAGTTAGGAGATGAGGTTCCTGAGGTTAGTAGGTGGTGCCAAGAACTTTGAGTGTAAGGCCCAGTCTTAGCGCCAGCCTTGGTGGCACCAAGTAGAGTTGGGAGATGGGGTGCTGGAGGTTAGTGCAGAGCTCAACTGTGTTGATGGTGCCACATTGGGTGCCAAGCAGTGAGATTGGTAATGCCACATTGGGCAAGGGTAAGTAGCGTTGGAAGATGAGGCTAGCAACTGTGTCTATGGTGGTAATGCCAGACTTGGTGGTACAAGTTAGAGATAGGTGCTTTAGTGATGTTTTGGGAGAGTGGTGATGTTGCTTAGATTCTTACTGATTGCTGGAGTATCAACATGGAGTGTATTCCACAGTGTACCTGTGGGGGCTGCTGAGAAAAGTAAATCTCATCCACAAAGATTGGCGAATAGACCCGCAGGGAATGCTGGTGCAGGTACCACCATCAGCAGTAGGAGAAGCCTGGGTGGGAGCGCTGCTGCTTAACTTCCGCATAGACCCAAGGCTTTTAGCTTCTTGTGTCCGTAGGTAACGTTGGCTCGCACAGAGCCATGATAATGAAACCCACAACGTTACATGAATAGGTCTGGCGCTGCCACCTAACTTCCGCATAGACCCAAGGCTTTTAGCTTCCTATGTAATGCAGACCTTTCCATGCCAATAAATTCAGCAGTTTTGGACACACTACCACCAAACCTTGATAGCTGCGTCCTCAGGTAGTGTCTCTCAAACTCCTCCCTCGCCTTTCTTAGAGGCGCAGAAACTATGTGAGTAAACACGTTGTTGATCGGCGAGCCACTCACAATTTCCGCGGGAAGGTCGTCTATTGTGATTATGTCTTTAGAGGACTGCATGATCAAAATCCACTCCAGAACATTGCGCAACTGGCGCAGATTGCCGGGCCAACTGTAGGACTGCATAGCCACAATAGCATCTTCACTGATGGGTCGGGGGGACAGCCCCATCTTTCTGCATATGCTGCGCATCATGTATTCGCATACCTCGGGAATATCCACACAGTACTCAGAAAGAGACGGAACTCTGATAGGGAAGACGCCCAGCCTGTAGTAAAGGTCCTCACAAAACCTCCCTAACTTCACTTCCTCCTCAATTACGCGAGAGGAAGACGCAATAACGCGCGTGTCTATTGTAACAGGGCTTTTTCCATTCTCCCTGTATATCCTGCCTTCCTGAAGCAGCCGCATCAACCGCATCTGGGCGTCATACCGCAAATCTGTGACTTCATCTATGAACAAAGTACCGTGGTTTGCCTGCTCAATGATCCCAACGCTATGAGGCACAACATTGGGCAGCGCACCGTTACCGTTCTCACGGCCGAAGATATTTTCCAAGTAGCTACTCTCAGGCAAAATAGAGGGGCAGAAGGGTACAAACGAGCTATTGCATCCCTTAAACTTCCGGTGTACAAACCTGGCAACCACCTCCTTTCCAGTGCCAGGAGCACCGGTGATGAGTATCCGGCTGAACGTGGACGCAGCTTTGCTGATCGTACTCCTGAGGTTTTTGATCTGGGGTGAACTTCCCACAATTTCATAATCCTCAAACAGGGATCTGAGCTCATAATTTTCTCTTTTCAATCTGCCAGACTCGACAGCGCGCTTCACCACCAATTTCAGCCTATTCTCAGTAAAAGGCTTTTCTATGTAGTCATAAGCACCTATATGCAAAGACTTCACAGCGGTAGCTATGTTTCCATGGCCGCTAATCACTATGACGGGCAGGTGGGGATACCTATACCTGAGCTTTTCTAAAACACTCAGTCCGTCAATGTCAGACCCCTTCAGCCATATGTCTAGGAGCACAACATCCGGCTCCCGCTCATAAGCAAGCTTAATAGCTGTTAGTCCATCATGCGATACTTTGGTGACGTAATTATCGTCACTCAAAATATCCTGGACCATAGCCCTAAGATCTGCTTCATCATCTACAATCAGTACTTCTGGCGTATAAAACCTCTTAGCCCTAGACATAAACCCCACACTCTTTCAGATCAGCAAACATTCTACCTGGTACGGTAAAAATACGCTTAACCGGACACACGCTGACTACCAGGCAAATATTATTAGTCACACCCTAAGATATTTCCACACATGCGTATATTCAATCAAATAATGCAGGATGTCTGTAACTTATTCACAGCGTCCACAACATCCGTACGTAACACACCCACCTGAAGGGGACATAGCGCCAGGTAAATATTTTCAAAAATTCGACCACGCTTACTTCTTTATGAAAATCTTGTCTGGAATTCGCATGTCAACAACTTTCCACATCAGTAATTCTCCAGAAGATTTGTACAGCTGCGCCAAATAATTCCACGCAGCTTGGGGATTATTTTCTGGCAGCTTAACCTGCAACCCACTGGAAAAGCCAACGTCCCAACGCCTATTGCCAAGCCAGGAGAAAGACGAAACCATAGTGCTGAGCATTCCCCCATTATTGAGCACTTCGCGCACAAAATGTAAACCCTCCAGAGCCTCATCACCATAAATCGACACTAAGTTGTCAAGTCGCTCGTCAGAGTCCACAATTACATGCCCGGTGTTGTCAATTATCGAGTTCATCCCATGGTGGCGCCAATTAGCAAAAGCTGTGTATTCTTCAATTGTTATGCACAGCACACCGTTGGCCAATTCTCTACGTACAGCAACTTCCTTTACCCAGGGGCTGTGAGATTTTATGCGATTTCTCAACGTGCGTAACGACAGCAAAACTATTGGGCTGTCTTTGTTGATCATATTTAAAATCTCTGCCGTAGAGACTACGCTGTTCCCCCTAATCACAACCTCCCTCGTGGAAAACCCCGCTTCGATTAGCGCATTGGAAACCGCCGCAGAGATGCCCCCCAACCACGACCTTACACTAAGATCTGGCATTCCCCAACCGGCAACAAAAACCACCGCACTCACCACAAATATGTGCCTAACTGCACGCATGCATAGCGACGTGCTGCGAGCCGCAATCGTGCGACGGCCAATGGCACCCTTACACATGACTTGGCTCACGGCTCACGGTCTCTCCCATAAGCTCACCGATGTATGTCTTACAGCTGCCACCAATACCCAGCGCATCTTTTACTATCAGATCCACAACTTGGTCGAAATTCAATCCACATCTTAGCCACAAAATTTCTGGCAGCGCCGAGGAAACAGTCATCCCAGGATGAGTATTTATCTCCAACAGCTTCAGTGCTTTGTTTACCCCATCATATCTGAAATCCACCCTAGATAGAGTTCTGCACCCCAGGCACCGGTGTAGCTTTATCGCCCATTCCATCGCCAAACTATATATGTCATCAGGAATATTGGCTGGAAATATGTGCTTACATAGCCCCTCCGCATATTTTGCATCATAGCTGTATATCCTACCCTCAAACAAGAATTCCATGGTGCCAATCGCCCGGTCCAAAAATACAGCAGTTTGCACTTCTTGCCCGGGCACGTACTCCTCTACAATCATCCTATCTTCCAGCATGTCAGCATAAGCGGAAAGACCCAGATATTCAGACTTAGAAAAAATTGCGTGCACTCCTATTGTTGAACCGCCACGTACGGGCTTAATCACAAATGGGTAAGGTAGCACTTCCTCAGCGGATAGCAACTCCTCCTTGGTAAGCACGTCAAACTTCGGAAAGTCTATACCCAGAGACTTAAGCACATGCTTGGTAAGCAGCTTGTCCATACCAACCGAGGACGCAGCAACATGAGAGTGCGTGCATGTCAGCCCAAGGATATCCAGCAACCCAGAAACGCAGCCGTCCTCGCCCTGCCCTCCGTGCAACGCGTTATAGACAAGATCTGGAGCCATGGCTAACAGCTGACTCACAGATTCCCTGTTCAAATCTAAAACAGTGGCATTGTGACCTAGTCTACCCAGAGCATCTGCAACCCTTTTTCCGCCTGCCAGAGATACTTCACGCTCGGGAGATGAGCCACCACACAGCACTGCAACCGACAGCATGCCCGCATTACACGCGAGACTCACCGGCATAGAAAGCCCCCCATCCAGCTAAAAACCCCCCATCCAAGGCGCGCCACAACAGCGCAAATAGCACAGACACACCGGCCATGGTAAAGCAAAACGCGGCACTATGCAAGGCGAGTACCTATATATTTACTCGTGCATGTTACGGAGACTTATGTGACAACGCGTATTCAAAGTGGTCCCAGCAGTCTCTCTCCAGCGTCTTTCCGTACACTTGGTTAATTTCCAGAATGCCACAAGGCGATGTAGTGTTCACTTCTATAAGACAGCCTCCCAAAATATCAATGCCAGCAAACAATATACCAACACTGGATAGCAGCATTCCCACATCATGGCATATTTCACGCTCTTTATCCGAAAGCTCGGTTGCCTCAGGCACCGCTCCTACTCTGAGGTTAGTTCTGATCTCACCAATGGCGGTCACTCTTCGTCGTATAGCCCCAATAGACTTGCCGCCCAACAACACTACCCGCTTGTCGCTGCTTACGTCGTCAATAAACTGCTGCGCGACCAGGGGCGCTCCATAATGCTCCACCATCGATGCCGATATTCCGCCAACATCAGCCTTACCACAGACTCTGCATACACCATTGCCCCCGTAGTCATACAATGGCTTGAGCACTATATCTCCATACTCTGCATAGAAAGCACTTATCTCACTCACACTTTCGGTAATTAAGGTTGGGGGAATAAACTTAGGAAATGATAGCGGCAGTAGTTTCTCCGGATGATCTCTTATCGCTTTGGGATTGTTAACCATGAGGACATTCAATCGCTCAAGCAAGTAAGTTGTGGTCACATATTGCATATCGAAAGGGGGGTTTTGCCGCACAAACAGTATGTCCAGCTCCCCCAGTGAAAGCCTAGCTTTGTCATAAAGACCCAACGAATCTGCTCCTACGCGGATGGAGAATGCCTCGGCAACTAACTCCCCACACGAAAACGCGAGGCCAGCTGGCCGGTAAAAAAACACCTCATGCCCACGACGTTGAGCCTCTTCTATGAGCTTTACGGAAGCATCACGTCCAACTACAACGTCCTCGTCCATCTGGAAGGCAACTCTGAGCACGAACGCCTAACCTTTTAGCGACGCAATTTGCTGTGCTTCAGCCTGACGTAACTTATCACCTGTTTCACGCCCTTTACTCTTTTACTGATTCCGATGACGGAGTTTAGTTCTTTCTGACTTTGGGCTATACCCATTAGGTACACAACCCCACCAACGGTGTTGATGCTGTAATTGACTGACTTAATCCCCGCGTGGGCCACCATACGAGCTTTTATCTGCGCACTGATAGCGCTATCTATTGCAACCTCTCTGAGCGTCACTTCATCCTTGTCTACCGCAATCTCGTTGACGACCTCCTTAACCTCGCTCTGTTGCCACGCTACCCTCTCAGCCTTCAACCTCTTGTCAGGAGAATCAACAGTGCCCGTCAGCAATACTCTACCCTCACTAACACGGACGGCAATAGAGGAGAACATGCCCTGTTGGAACAACTCTTTATTGATCTTGATCAATATTGCGGCATCATCGATAACATCACCGACGGAGCGCTCCTGAAGCGCTACCACAGCCCCAGTTACCACGGCAAGGCCGGCAACCATAAGACTACAACCAGTCTGGGTACTTATCAAAAGTACCGCCAGTAGCAAGGCCCTGCACCTCATTCCACAATCTACTTTGAGCAACTAAACGCATGATGGACGACTTATAAATAAATCAGAGCCGCATGTAAATATAAATCATACCCATAAGCGAGTAGGTATCGCTTATTAAGCGAAACATCAGCACGACACAACCCCATCCATAGGCGCGAATTTATGCAACCGGGCTACAACTAATTTAACGCCTAAAAACCGTAATAAATTTGTGGGGCGCCATACTAAACAACAGAACCCAATGCTGTCTGAATTGGAACAAGACTGGCCCACCATGAGCGCTTACCAATACCCTAGGCATTGCTAAAACTCCAATACCCTCAGATACTTGGCTTGTAGGCAAGTTGGTACCGTAAATTGCTAGGGCACTAACTTTTTCATAGCCTTCCATGAGATTGTAGTAAAGAATATGCTTATCTTCCGGTAATACGGCACATATGAACATATACAGAACTCACGTATGCAATGAACTGGGTGTGACTCATGTAGGAAACGAGGTAGCCCTCTCAGGATGGGTGTACAGAAAGCGCGACCACGGAGGGCTTTTATTTGTTGACCTCAGAGATTTTTATGGGATCACCCAGCTAATTTTCAATGAGTATGAAAACCCAGAATTGTTTAACCGCATGGTCGCTGTAGGGCTTGAGAGCGTCATTACAGTAAAGGGCATTGTGGCAGAGAGGAGTGAGGATAATGTCAACACATCAATAGAAACTGGGCGTGTGGAGGTCAAGGTTAGCACCCTAACCGTGGTTTCAGAAGCAGCCCCCCTACCACTACACGTACCTACTAGTTTTAGTTATCCGGAAGACATAAGGCTGCAGCACAGATTTTTAGATCTGAGGTGTGACAAAGTAAAAAACAACATACTGCTAAGATCGATGGTTGTGTCAGAGCTTAGAAGGGCTATGGAGGGACTGGGGTTCATTGAGGTGCACACCCCCATATTGACCTCATCTTCCCCGGAAGGTGCAAGAGACTATATTGTTCCAAGCAGGACCCACGCCGGTAAGTTTTATGCTCTGCCGCAGGCCCCACAGATCTTCAAGCAACTTCTCATGGTAGGTGGGTTTGATAAGTACTTCCAAATTGCACCTTGCTTCCGCGATGAGGATTCTAGAGCAGACAGATCACCCGGGGAGTTTTATCAGCTAGATATGGAAATGTCTTTCGTTACCCAGGAAGATGTCTTCGCAGCGATTGAGCCTGTGCTGTATGGTCTGTTCGTCAAATTTGCCGGCAACAAAAAAGTTGACAGGCAGTTCCCGAGAATTACTTACCGCGATTCTGTGATACGTTACGGGTCAGACAAACCAGACCTTAGAAACCCAATAGTAATTTCTGATGTGACTGAAATCTTTCGCAATTCTGGATTCAGGACATTTCAGGCCGGAGTTGCGGCCGGCGAAGTTGTCAGGGCAATTCCTGCCCCCAACACCTCCGGAAAGCCAAGAAGCTTTTTTGATGACAAAATAGAACGAGCAAAGGAGTTAGGCGCACGCGGCCTAGGCTACATAACATACGAAGCAGATGGAGCCGCCAAGGGTCCTATAGCTAAGTTTCTGAGCGAAGGCGAACTTGCACGCATAAGATCCACAGCGGGAGTTGACAATGGGGACAGCGTGTTTTTCATGTCAGACACAGCTGACAAGGCCGCGGATTTCGCGGGAAAGATTAGGGAATTATTGGGGCTTGAACTAGGCCTGATTGAGCATGACACTTTCAAGTTCTGTTGGGTGGTAGACTTCCCATACTTTAAGTGTGAAGACGGGAAATTAGACTTCTGCCACAATCCATTCTCCATGCCACAAGGGGAAATGGAAGCACTCGAGCAGCAAAATCCTCTAGACATAATCGCCTACCAATACGACATTGTGTGTAATGGCATTGAAATATCAAGTGGGGCAATTCGTAATCATAGGCTCGACGTAATGTATAAAGCATTCTCCATGGTTGGTTATGACGAGCAGGCAGTAAACTCTAAATTTGGGGCTCTGGTGCGCGCATTCAAGTTCGGAGCACCGCCGCACGGAGGGCTAGCCCCCGGAATCGATAGAATAGTAATGTTGCTGGCCGATGCTCCCAACATCAGGGAGGTGATATGTTTCCCGCTCAACCAAACGGGCGAAGATCTACTAATGGGCGCCCCGTCTGAGGTGAGCCCTGCTCACTTACAGGAGCTCTCAATAGCCCTAAATATAAAACGCAAATAGCCCCATGTGGGCTGCGTGGCCGCCACTGCCTCGGTAATCATGCCTAGATGCGTGGCAGCTCCTTCAGCAAAGTGGTCCATACAACATTATGAGGTTGTCATGTAGCTCACAAAAACGTAAAGTACTGGCTCCGTTGGTTTAACCGAGTTTTAACTACGGCATTGTTGAATGTGTGTGAACAAAGGGATTGTCTATGCGTCCTCCAGTAGCGGTAATTTTTGACTGGTGTAACACTTTGGTGACAAGTAGTGCACTAGACTACGAAACGGTAGACAAGGTTCTAAAGCACATGGGTCGCAGCGATATAGACCTTTCTTCCGTGGATCCAAGTACGGTAGACAAGTACCTAGCGCGTTCCTTGGCCTCCAGATGGGAAGAAGCCTCAGCCCTGTATACGGAGTTTGCCGAAAAATCCACGAGGGTCAGGAAGCTCGTCCCCAGCAGTAACGTGCTGGAATTACTGGAGCTTTTGTACGACAACGGAATCAGTATGGGCATAGTGAGCAACAAAAACGGGCCGTCACTTCGTGAGGAGGTGCAGACCACGGGGTTGTCAAAGTATTTTTCCGTGATTATAGGCTCCGGTGACACCCCGGAAAACAAGCCTTCTCCCAAACCTATAATTGCGGCACTTGAAACCTTGGACGTGACTCCCAGCGAGCAGGTGTTTTTTGTGGGAGACAGCATTTCAGATGTGGCAAGTGCAAGGAGTGCAAAGTGTCTTCCCATAGTGTATGGCAGTACCAAAGTTGATGGTGTGTTGTCATTCCAAAGCTTCGCCGACCTCTGCAAGTTTGTTAGGGGTTTACTGAATTAGATATGAAAAAGCTTGAGCTTGCCAGCATACCGAAAAGAATCTTGGCTAATATCATAGATATGGCGCTGGTATCTTGCCCCGCATACTTGATATCCTCTATCACGCATGGTCATAGCTACGCACTATTTCTGATTTTCCTGGTGATAACATGTTGTTACCACACATACATGTACATGTCCCCACTGAAGGCATCTGTAGGACAAAAAATTTTGGGAATTTTTATTGCAGCGCGTGACGGCACTGTGGCAAAAACAGGCGTAATATTCAACAGGACGATATCGCAGTTTCTGTGCCCAACTGTAGCTATTTTATTGTTACAATCACTGGATGTGGTTGACTCTGGAGCGGCTATTTTGAGCATGCTGTTTCTCTTCCAGGCCGCAGTGTTGCTGTTTTGGTCTTACTGGTATGCAATTGCTTTATTCTCAAAAAAGCAGCAGACACTGCACGATAAAATCTACAACACTGTAGTACTGGCAAAAAGGCCCAAAGCCCCTGGAACAACACCACACTAAGGCTGCGCCCTGGCATGCGCACAGGGAAGAACAATACAAGCCCGGTCGAGCTACGCTGCAGTACATGGTAGTACACAAATTCCGTGCGACCGTAAAGAAGAGGGTGAATTGTTCACCTGCACAAACCACCGGATACACAGAACGCACCCTGTATGGCTTGAGCTTGCGTAGTTGCACTGCTGAATGTTAAGCCTTATTATCCTACGGTAGGGGCACACAGTGTCGCGTCCTTATCCCATCTTCTCGGAATCTGGTAAGAGCGTATGAGTGAAATGTTGATTTACCACTTCAGCAAAAGCAAGTGCGATGGCGGCTCGCATTTGGCGAACTTGCTTGGCAACAAGGGGGCGGGTTTGGCTGAAATGTGCAGAATTGGCATCAACGTTCCTCCTGGTTTTACGATCCCAACATCGGTATGTGGGTACTATCACAAACACGGGAAACTTCCTGAAGGTCTGTCCCAGCAATTGCAGAAAGCCCTGCAACATTTGGGCAACGAAATATCACTGGAATTTGGTAATCCTGACCGCCCGCTTCTAGTGTCTGTCCGTTCAGGCAGCGTCCGGTCCATGCCCGGCATGATGGACACCGTACTAAACGTGGGGATAAATGACGAAATTTTGGAAGGGTTGAAGCGGACTCATTCGGAAAGGTTCGCGTATGACAGCTATAGAAGGCTGATACAAATGTACGCCACAACAGTAATGCAGATGAGCAACCACTGGTTTGAGGAAGAGTACGACAGGAAATGCAGGGAACTGTCTCTGCTGCCGGGTGAACTAATTACTGACGTCTCAGCATTGCTAGAATTGGTCACAGAATTTAAGAGCTTGGTGCTTAAACACGGAGGCGCGGAATTTCCCCAAAATGTACATGAACAGCTATACAGCGCCGTCGGAGCGGTTTTCAGGTCTTGGATGAACAATAGAGCAGTTGCCTACAGAAAAGTGTGTGGCATTCCATCCGAAAGTGGCACTGCAGTTAATGTGCAGTCTATGGTATTTGGCAACATTAGCCAAAATTCCGCAACCGGCGTGGTATTCACAAGAAACCCCTCCACAGGCGCTAAGGAGATTTTTGGAGAGTTTCTCATAAACGCACAAGGGGAGGATGTAGTATCTGGTAACAAAGATCCGGCCCCAATAAGCCTCATGGAGCGGGTTATGCCGCGCGTCTATGGAGAGCTAGTTGAAGTGTGCCACAGGTTAGAACAATCCTACAAAGATATGCAAGATGTCGAATTCACCGTACAGGACGGCAAGCTTTGGATTTTGCAGACAAGAGCAGGCAAGCGCAGCGCGCAGGCTGCTGTGCATCTTGCTGTTGCTATGGTCAAGGAGGGGTTAATTTCAAGAGAAGAAGCTATAAACAGGGTGGACCACACCACACTGAGCGGGTTATTACACCCAGTATTAGACGGTGGGTCTGACAATGCCGTGGTCTGCAGGGGGTTGCCTGCGTCTCCGGGGGCTGCGTCCGGATGCGTTGCTTTTACATCAAGTGATGCCGAGTCACTGAAAAAGCAGGGGAAGAACGTGATACTGGTACGGCAAGAGACCAGCCCAGAAGACATAGGCGGCATGAGCAGCTCCGTAGGCATACTTACATTGAGAGGTGGAATGACATCTCACGCTGCGGTTGTAGCCCGGGGCATGGGAAAGCCCTGCATTTGTGGAACAAGTGGCCTCTTTATCGATAAGAGCGGAGAGTTTTTCTACAATGGGGAAGGATTAAAGGTCGCCCAGGGGGAAAGCATCACAATAAACGGCAGCACCGGAGAGGTGATGTTAGGTACAGTCAAAACCGTAACACCGCAACTTCCTGAAAGTTTTAGTGAGCTGATGAGTTGGGTGGATGAGGTCAGAACCATAGGGGTGATGGCAAATGCGGATACTCCGGAAGATATGAAAACTGCGAAACAATTCGGGGCCGATGGCGTTGGGTTGTGCAGGACGGAGCACATGTTCTTCTCTGATGGGAGAATCGCAACCGTACAGGAAATGATAGTAGCAAGCGACAAGCAAGAACGGGATGCTGCACTTGCAAAGATAGAGACCATGCAAAAACACGACTTTAAGGAGATGTTCGCATGCATGCAAGGCAAACAAATCACCATAAGGCTGCTGGACCCTCCGTTACATGAATTTTTGCCCACTAGCCGCGAAGTTTTGGAGGACATCGCAAAGAGAATCGGTAAACCTCTGGAACACGTACGTAACAGGGTATCCGCATTGTCTGAGAAAAACCCCATGCTAGGCCATAGAGGCTGCAGGTTGGCGATCTCCTATCCAGAAATCTACGAAATGCAGGCACGGGCAATTTTTCAGGCTGCGCGAGAACTGCGTGAGGAAGGGGGCACAGAAGTTGTGCCAGAAATTATGGTACCATTTGTGATGGACGAGGGAGAAATAACCGCGGTGGGTGATCTGGTGAGGCGTGTCGCTGAGCAATTCAACAATGCACAATATAGTATCGGGGTTATGATTGAGCTCCCCAGGGCTGCATTGCTTGCCGACAGATTGGCAAAACATGTGCAGTTTTTCAGCTTCGGCACGAATGACCTAACACAAACAACTCTGGGTATGTCTCGGGATGACTCATCAAAGTTCGTCGAACATTACACAAGCGCGGGCATACTGCGTTCTGACCCTTTTGAGTTGCTGGATGAACAGGGAGTGGGCAAATTGATAGAGATCACCATGAAGCTTACGCGGGAATCCGGCGCAAAAATTAAAACTGGAATGTGTGGGGAGCATGGTGGAACCCTAGAAGCAATGCAGCTGTGCACCAAACTGGGCATCAATTACGTATCCTGCTCTCCCTATAAGGTACCCGTGGCAAAGCTTCTAGCCGCTAAGTGCGCGATTGCTTGCAAGCAGCTGACATCGTCTGGCGGGGCAGTCACCCAAAGTGAAGCTTCATGAATGTGGTTTTATAGAGCAGATTACAGATCGGCAACACCAATAGGCATCAAGCCACCCACCTTTTACGCCATACAGACCTGCCAAACACAACTGAACCGCAGCCTGTGCATTACTGCGGCTACACCCGTAATTCACTGACATAATGCGTGCATGTATGCAAAACTCCGGTGCAAAGGTGGCACGTGCCAGTTGTGCGTGGTACACCCTGAATTACAAGCTTACACACCAGAAGGTGACATGAAACGGTGCAAGGCCTCCCCCATGGCAATTTATCTTCCACGGACGTAAAGGTAAAGTGTTTTACTTTCGGGTGTTTTGTTGCTATTAATTGTGGCCTACGTGCTGTGGATTAGTGATGACTAAGCTTCTGTGCAGTGTGGACGCTTTGCTGCTTAGTGCGGTATTGCTGCCGTTTGCATCAGCGGCGCTGATCTTGGCACTTCGCAATGTGCGCCGCGCTCATGAAGTTTTAACTCTAGCATCTTCATGCACGTTGGTGCCGATCTTATACCGCATATACGTGCTTTGTGCCGGCAGCAAGGGTGGCGCGGTTCTGCGTTATGAGATGACGTCATCACTGTGTATTGCTCTGCAACCAGAAGCGCTTGGCATAATGTTCGCCCTCATGGTTTCGCTACTGTGGCTCATAACCAACGTCTATACAATATGCTACATGAACAAAACAGACTCAAAAAACGCATGCCATCATCCGGTTTTTTATGCCTGTTTTGCAGCAAGCATCGGCTGCACTTTATGCGTGGCTTTTTCTGGTAACATAGCTACCCTGTTTATTGCATATGAAATGCTTACCGCATGCACTTATCCCCTAATCATACACGGGCTGAGCGCAAGTTCCATAGCTGGAGGCAGGTTCTACCTAAAAACATTGCTATGCACCTCCATGCTGTTTTTCCTACCTGCAGTAATAATGATTTATGGGTTGAACGGGGCCGCGGGGCTATTCGGCACTGCAAGTTTCATATCTGAAACACACCCGGCCTTCCTACCAATTTTGCTCATCCTGCTGTGCTATGGGGTCACCAAGGCTGCAATTGTACCAGCACACGTGTGGCTGCCCGAAGCTATGGTGGCCCCCACTCCGGTGAGTGCACTACTGCACGCAGTGGCTGTGGTTAAGTCTGGAGTGTTTACGATTATTAAGATTACAGTATACGTACTTGGCGTACGTGGGATGGGCGAATACTACGCCACAGTGAGTGAAACCATATACAACTGCAACGTCCTGATGTACTTATCTGCCGCAACTATAATTGTAGGTTCTATCATGGCAATGCGACAAAGTAACTTAAAAAAGTTACTGGCGTACTCGACAGTTTCGCAGCTCTCCTACATAACGTTGGCAGTCTCCATGTATACCGACGGGGCAATCAGGGCAGCTGTTTTGCAGATGGTGTGCCACGCCTTTGCTAAGATTACATTGTTCTTTTCCGCAGGTGCAATATACGCAGTCACGGGTAAGACTAGCGTCAAAGAAATTAATGGCATAGGGCGCGCAATGCCCCTCACCATCGCGGCATTTTGCATCGGAGCTCTGGCGATGATAGGGGTGCCACCAGCCTCAACTTTCTGGGGAAAGTTCTCAATTCTATCAGAAGCAATGGGCAATGGGCACATTATGGTAGTCCTCACAATGGTTGCAAGCACCTTGCTCAACACCTTGTATTTTGTCCCAATAATATACAGGGCGTTCTTTATCAAACCTTCGGCGAAAAGCGGAAGCAGCCAAAAGGAGGCTCCCGTGCCAATGCTAGCAGCTATGATGGCTACGTCCGCATGCACGATCACACTATTTTTACACCCCAACATTGTTTTCGGAGTATTGGATCGTATCGGGCTTGCGGTTACGTTCCCCAAATAACAGCGTCCTGCGCTAGTCACTCAAGTGGGGTGATGCGGTTGATGAGATCAAAGAACTTCAAACTGCCATCAACCGTGGTGGTACTCCAACTCCCAGCACTGAGCCATGGGCTCCTGATGGTGTAGGTAGCAAGAACTTCTACGATAAACTAGACAGTATAGCGCATAAGATTGCAGAAGCAGCTAAGAGCACCTGGGAAGGCCTGGGCATTACTGGTGTATTCATAGGTCATGTAGCTAAGCTAGCTGGTACAGTATCTATATGCACAGCGCATGGACTTCAAACTGCCATCAACCGTGGTGGTACTCCAACTCCCAGCACCGCATAAGCTAAGTATAAATTCAGCTGTTAGTGCGCCCAAACGCAAATTGACATTGATTGCGTCCGGAATTTTATGTATTGACTGGATTGCATGATTGAACTAGCTTTCTTGAGTTGGGTTTATTGGTAAGTTGGGCGTGGGTAGCTTCGGGTTCAATAGAGTTGCCACTGCCATCTTGTTGGCGTCCTTCATCATATTACTAGTAAGCAATGTAGTTGATCTGCTCTATAACCCCGACGAAGACCAGCCTAGAGGGTATAGCGTAGATGTTGCCAGTAGGCAGCCCACCGCCACGGAGGCAGGAGCGGGTGATGCTCAGCAAGATGTAGATTTAGCATCTCTAATGTCGAGCGCCAGCCCAGATAGGGGGAGGAGCGTATCCAAAAAGTGCGTTGCGTGCCACACTTTTGACAAAGGCGGACCCAACAGAGTGGGCCCCAACTTGTGGGGAATTATAGGTGCAAAAAAGTGCAATACCCCGGGGTTTACATACTCTAAGGCATTGTCTAGCAAACAGGGAAACTGGAGCGAGGAGGAGTTATTTAAGTTCCTTAAAAACCCGCAAAGCTATGCTAGCGGCACCCGCATGTCCTTCGTGGGTATTTCAAAACCTCAAGATATAGCAGACTTGCTTGCATACATGAAACAACTTGAACAGGGTGGGTAGTAAACCCGCACGTTCGCAGACGTCAAAACTTCTGCACTAGGGGCGGCGCATTCTTCAGACAGGGGCTGTTTCGGATTGCGAAACACCGCCAGTTCTCATACAATGCTCAGTGCAATCGTGTGTTGGGGCTATGGTGGGTGAGATAAAGCGGCTCAAGTTAGGCAATTCCAGTTACGTATCATACATGCAGACTACAGCTCGGAGTCCTGTGTCCGTCATATTTTTTGGGGGCTTTATGTCCGATATGCACGGCACGAAGGCACAGCATTTGTTCGGACACTGCGAATCTCGTGGAGTGCATTGCACAATTTTCGATTATCTTGGCCATGGTAGCTCGAGCGGCGAGTTCCAAGAATGCACAATGAGCGACTGGTACGCTAGCTGCGTGAGCGTGGTTGAATCCTTAACCAACGCGCCTTTGGTTATAGTGGGCTCCAGCATGGGAGGGTGGCTCATGCTGCTAACCGCTTTATCTCATGGCAAAAGAGTACGTGGGCTCATCGGCATGGCTCCCGCACCAGATTTTACGGAATCATTGGATTTGAGCGAGTCGCAGCACTCGGAGGTAATGCGCACGGGTAAGACCGTAAAAAATACGGAAAACTGCAGTTATGTAATCACCAAAAAGCTTATAGATGATGGCAAAACCCATCTACTTATGAACAAGCACGAGATTGCGATAGAGTGCCCCATGGTGCTAATACACGGCATGGACGACACAGTGGTGCCTTATCAGGTTTCTCTATCAATAGCAAATAAAGTAAAGTCTAGGGATGTGCGTGTACATCTAACGAAGAGCGGCACTCACCATCTCACGGATGAGTATTCGCTCAGTTTGATGCTCAAAGCGGTGCATGATCTTATGCAGTAAACATGCCGGCCTGGCCTTGAAAGATGCAGCAAGAAGCTCAATTAAGCATCCCAGCAGTGAGGTGATGCGGTTGATGTGATCAATGGGGTTGTGTGGCTACGAACTACGCTTTCCCATGACATCCAGAACAGTTTTACCTATTACTGCCGGAGTTTCTGCCACAGCAACCCCAGCGCGCTTCATGAACTTTACCCTTGGCTGTACCCGAGCTTCCAGAGGATATGGCACCGGCGTGCCCCATACGTTTGCCTGGAGGAGCAGTCTGCCCGGCAACAAAGCCGACTACAGGCTTTTTTGTGCCTGAAGATTGGAGAAACTCTACTTAAATAGACTTATTGGTGTAGGAGCTACACGGAGTTTGGTTGTGCAGAAAAACCCCGTAATGGGATGTCGCACAAAGTTTGAAGTTTTGCTGGTATTTTTAGAGAGTAGCTGCGCTGTTATCTGGAACGCGCGCTTTGTTGCTGCTGCACCGCGGGCTGCTGCTCAGCCACATTGGGCTGCTGATTTGAAGCTGTAGCCACCACATCTGCAAATGCCTTCACAGCACTTTTCAATTCAGGCTTCTGCGCTACCTGCTCGCTAACATCCTGCCGCTGTTTAGGACTGGCAGTGGTGGACAGGCCGCTCACGTCTACGGTAACGCTTTGTTGTTGTTCGTCGAATTTGATACCTGCAGCTTCCAGCTTCGCTTTAACCTCGGATGTACGCTCCGCAAGTGGATCAGTTTTCCCCTGCTCTACACCTTTCTTCGCACCCTTGCCAGTATCACCGGTACGGAGCTGGGCCATGATGTTGTCTACAGCACTTGTGACTTGATCGGGCAGGGGCCCCACGGGTCTATCAAAAAGCTTTACTACTGCTTTTACAACCTCCCTAATCGTTTGCAGTACACGTTGAAAGAGGTTGGGTGACTCCTTCCCGCTATTTGCGCGCACCTCTGCTTCTTTCTCGATAGTTTTCTCCCGCTCCATGATGGCCTGCTTGATGTCATCATTGACCGTAACGCCGCGGCTCTCCAGAGCATTTACAGATGCTTCATAGTTGTGCTGAGTTATTTTAGCTCTGAACTCCGCATCCCGTTGTGCGCGTTGCTTCGCCCTTTCCGCATGCTTACGATCCACCTGCTCGCGCACGGTGTCCATCACCCTCTCCATATCCTTGATGAAGACGTTACGTATCATCTCCTTTTGTTGATCGTATCGCGTCTGGGAGGGTTTC
Organism: Anaplasma ovis str. Haibei; assembly: GCF_002214625.1. NCBI lineage: Bacteria > Pseudomonadati > Pseudomonadota > Alphaproteobacteria > Rickettsiales > Anaplasmataceae > Anaplasma > Anaplasma ovis. The sequence continues at coordinate 116,119 of NZ_CP015994.1, read as the reverse complement.
GGAGGTACATCAGGCTTCGCAATTGGCGCATGAAAATCAAATTCCTGCGGATCAAGACCCGCTTTTATATGCGCAACAAGCTTCTCCTCAGCACGCAACAGCATCCAAGGAGTTGCCTTTTCAGGCTCAGGAAACATCTGCGCCATGACTTTCGGGTACTGGTCAGCACCTGGCAGCCCCTTTATGCTACCCGGAGTGGGGAAGAAGAACTCGGCTTTACTCGGATCCGTTGTCGCGGGATCATCCCGTAACGCGGGACGCTGTGCTTTGGTGCTCCACGAAGAAACTTTCTTGTGGCTCTCTTTCACCTGTTTCGCAAACTCCTGGGCCGCATCGGAGCTCGGGTTGAGTGCAGCTTGCATCAGGCGCTGCATGAGTCCTTGCTTATCTTGATCGGTAAACTCCCTGCCCTTACTGAAAGCTTCCCGCTGCAACATTTTTTGATGTGACAGTACTTGGTTTTCATCGATGCCCAGGGCATCCATCCCACTATGGTACCTGTCCATGTAATCGCGAGTACGTTTTTCCGCGAATCGCATTATGCTATCATCGGGGGCTTGCGCCCCCTCCGCTTTCTGCGGCTTCGCATGCCCAGTTAGACGACGTGCAGCCTGCTCGCCGCTGAAGGAGAGATCGACACCAGCCTCCTCTAACTTGGCTGCAACTTCGTCATAGCTCGCGGAATGGTTTGTGCTTGTTTTGCCTGAAGCAGTAGAATCCGGCTGCTTTCCCCGGCTTGTTGGCGCTGAGGAAGCGAGTACTCCTTTCCCTGCAGAATTTGCAGCACTCCGCATGTCCTGATTCATCGCTGCACCGGACCGGACCTTTTTTTCAGACGACATGTTCTAACCCAGAGAATCTTCAAAAATTAGGAGGGCAAAAACCCTCACCTTTGTGGGGGAGACAACAATCCAGGTTAGCAGCCCGCCCCCAGTACGGTTGTCAACTTAGGGAGAAGGGAGAATCCTACCCCAATCCCCTGGCACTTATACAGCAGGACCCCCACGTGTAGCCCCCTGCACATAAACCCCTAAACATCCAGACATCGGACGAATATACGTAGACGGCGCGATGCTACAATTGATATCATCAACACTTGCAAAGAACGTATTTACCCACTCGTCAAGGCGGGCAGCGGCGGCACACAAAGCCTCTCTTCCTGCTGCATCGGTCTTAGAAGAAGCGCGGGCTGTGTGGCTTTCCGACTCACAGTGATAACGACGCGGGACATGACTCTTTACTGCCGAAGACACAGCAGAATTGGCAGAGCTGCTTATTGCTACCAGACCCTCTGTTTTTCTACATGACATATCCATACCGAGTCTGTTAGATCGGGGGTGGGGGATACAAAAATCCCCCACCCCAAACATAAGGACAATAAGACTACCTACTCCATCCACCGGACTGCTGTTGTTGTCCTTGAGCAATCTGGGTTTCTGCTTGATTGAGGGAGGATATCTGTCCAGCCTCATTCACAGCACTAGCAAGGCCTGCAGCTGCCTCCTGGAGGGTATTTTGATCGATACCTGCTGCACCTTTGGTTTGCTGTGCCTCCTGGAGGGTATTTTGATCGATACCTGCTGCACCTTTGGTTTGCTGTGCCTGTTCAGTTGAGCAGGCTTTTACTGTAGCACCTATTAGTGTCTCTGCAGTAACGTTGTTATCATTTGCTGCCTTGCTCATGGCCTCATCTACAGCTTTGCAGTCTGCAGCTGGTGCGGACAACAGGTCTTTCACACTTTGGCTGACTTGTTGTTCACCAATAGCTTGACCTATGGTTACTACACCATGTGCTAGGCGACTTGCTACGGAAGATATGCCACTAACTACTGAGTCTACGAGGTCCTTAGCTGACTTAGCAGGTTCTTGTGGTGCAAAGGACTTCACATACTGATTCATCTCTTCTTGGGATATGGCACCTGCATCTCTAAGCTTGGTAAATATTTGAGTAGCTTCATCAATCGCCTTGTTTACCTGTTGGGTACGTTCAGCCTTGACATCACCACCCATGGCCATGGCATATGCTTCACCGATTTGTTGAACTTGTGCCTGGTATTCTGCCTTTCCTTGCGCACGTGTCTCAGCTGCTTGTTTGATGGCATCATATGCTTGGCCAGGTAATGCAGCTGCTGCCTTTAGTGCATTCCCTGCTTTGGTTACAGCTTCCTTCAATGCGTTGTAAGCATCTTCACATGCTTTGAGTACACCTTCACCTACCCTTTCGTGCTTTAGGTATTCATCACTTGCGGCTCCATGATCCGTCTTAGCCTGCTCAACAAGTTTTTGGACAGCATCCTTTATGCCACTATACACGGCTTCCGTGCTCTTGAGCACCATGTCAAGGGTATCCTTGGTGAGGCCTTGCTTCATGATGGAGACTGCTAATACCCCACAATGGGTTATGGCATCACCAACTGCTTTGAAGGCGGTTACGATGGCTTGGTCAGTCTCCAGACCTTGGGTACTTAGGCCATCAAGCAATGCATCAACTGGTGCGAAGGCGTGCTTGATAGCTGCAGCACATGTTGTGAGTTTGCCAGATACTGATGATACAAACTCTGAGGCCATGATGTCTCTGGCCGACTGCTCTATGTTGTCTTTGATAAACTTCTCAAACTTCTCGCATAACTCTGATGCTTTACCATCCACATCCATCGTAAGCATCAGAGTTGTAACAGGGAATCCTGCCACAGCTCCTAGCATGAATGCTGTGCATATAGATACTGTACCAGCTAGCTTAGCTACATGACCTATGAATACACCAGTCATGCCCAGGCCTTCCCAGGTGCTCTTAGCTGCTTCTGCAATCTTATGCGCTATACTGTCTAGTTTAGCGTAGAAGGTATTGCTACCTACACCATCAGGAGCCCATGGCTCAGTGCTGGGAGTTGGAGTACCACCAAGGTTGATGGCAGTTTGAAGTCCTTTGATCTCATCAACCGCATTACCCCACTTGAGAGATGCCTCATTGAGCTTTTTGCTGCACTTTTCAAGGCCAGTGCTGGCAAATGCACCCATAGCTCCTTGCCGAATTTCACCAATACCCCAAGAGGCATAACTTAGACCTTTTTGACACATTGATGAACCCAGTCCAGATAGTTCCAAACCTTCTTTAACTAGGTCAACATCCTTCTGTTCTACCCCTTCTGCAACCTTAGCCTGGCCTTCCCCAACCATGTGCATACCACGGCTGAGCATGTCTACGCTTTCGTCAACGGTGCGCTTGAATCCTGCTAGGCCATAGACTGCTGCCCTGCTGAATTCTTGCTTGTTACTATCATTGACCTGTATATCGTTAGTATCTATTGCAGGGAAAGCATCGGCAAATGGTATGTCACTAATGTTTGCGGGTGTGTATGCCCCCCCCTTGATGTATGGCCCCTTGCCGGTAACTAGCTGTCCAAAGGCCCTTAACTGTTCTATTGCCCTTGCACCCAGTCCAGCTGCATCAGTCTTCTGGTTGTATTTGTTATCCACACCACCAACTGCACTGGCCTTGTCTGATAGCTGTCGAGCTAGTTCTTGCAAGCTATCAATATGGGTCTTGGTAGCGCTAAGTCTGTTATCAGCACCTCTCACAAAGTTGGATAGCTTGGTTAGTTCCCCGAACTTGTTCGCGAATGCAACCTTAATGGCATTTACTGCTTGTTGCTGCTTGTCATCTTCAAGTGGCATATCCCCTACCTCTAGGTTTAATGTTAATAATTCGGCGCCTCCAACACACCATCTACCTAGTGTTGCGGGGGCTTTGTTCTATCAATTCTGCTTGATTGGTGATTCTCACCTCGCTGGTTGCCGTAACGCGGCAGTATGCCCGCACTAGCCGTCCACAGTAGGCGGAGCGCCTCCGCGCGCACAGGGTCCGAAGACCCGTGCGTAGAACGGGGCTCAAGCTCGTGAAGAGTGTAACGGTAATTCTATTAACTTAATATGAACTTCAAAGCTGCCAGAAATGGTTTACGTGCAACTTTGGCTACATACTAAAGCGCACAAAGAGCTCTGCCAGCCCGCCTTCGTGTGTTGAAGGCGTGCGATCGGGGACCGGACCACAAAGATGGAAAATTTAACCCCCTGAGTAACAATGAGTTGGAACATGGTGGGCAGTAACAGACTCGAACTGCTGACTTCCTCGGTGTAAACGAGGCGCTCTACCAACTGAGCTAACCGCCCCACAAGATGCTAAACCATAACAACAACTACTGCAACAGAGAACTTCGTATGTTTTCGTGATCGATACCACATTGCTTGCAGGCACCTAGCACCGTGTTTACTAGAAGAAACGCTATTGTCATCGGCCCTACCCCTCCGGGGACTGGGGTTACCAAACATGGAACATCCTGCAAACCTTCGAACTCAACATCTCCGACAAATCTATTTTTCTGCCCCTCCTCTACAAGGTTTATTCCAACATCTATAACTATTGCCCCGGGCTTGATCCAAGAGGCTTTAATGAAGCATGCCTTGCCTACAGCTGCCACAATTATGTCTGCCCTCAGGCAATGCTCTTCAATATTAAGGCTGGCAGAATGTAGTACGGTCACCGTACAATTCTCGTAGAGGAGCAGCAATGCAACCGGCTTTCCTACTATATTTGAGCGCCCCACAACCACCGCGTTGCTACCGGCCAAATCTTGTTTTACGGTTTTGATCAGATGTATACACCCCTGCGGGGTACATGGGATCATACAGTCTAGCTGACCAGTAGCCAGCTTTCCCGCGTTGGAGTTATGAAACCCATCAACATCTTTCTCGGGACTTATAGCATTAATCACGAGTTCTTTATTTATATGCTTTGGTAAAGGCAGCTGCACCAGAATGCCGTGCACAGCTGCGTCTCCGTTGAGCTCATCAATAATGCGCAGTAGCTCCTCCTGGGAGGTGTTATACTCAAGGGCAATTGTACGGGACTGCAACCCAAGTTCTTCGGCTTTGCGCTGTTTGTTGCCTACGTACAGTTTACTCGCCGGATCATCCCCAACAATAACAACCACCAGGTGTGGCACTATTCCATGCTCCACCCTAAGCCGATCAACAGATACACGCAATCTATCTAGCAGACCCCGCGCGACTAGTTTACCGTCTATTATTTCACGCACTAAACCCCCTAGAAACCGTAAAAACAGGCATGGGGGCCAGGAAATCAGAAAACTGCACTAGACGCACCTCATTACCCAACACCAACGTACCCGAGACAAGCACCACAAGCAGATTGTCCCACCAATAGTAGCCTCCAATGGCGGGCTACCCACCGCCCCTAGGCACAGACCCACTGGGGGGCGGATGCGCGGTGCCATAACGTACATACCGATTGTCGAGGAAGACATTATCCCCAGAATGTCTGAAGTAGCCTTCAGTATGAACATTTGGGCTCCCCATGTCAAGCAGCTCTGTAACCGTGGCAAAACTATATCCCTCCTTTTGCAAAAAACCCACGATTACCTCAAGATTTTCCAGCGTGTACGGGGGAACCGAAGTTGCATGCATTAGCAAAATCGACCCCCTGCGTATGCCCATGCCAGACACAAATTTATCTGAGATCCGCTCCCACTCGGGCACAACTATATTCCACTGTATAACTCTGACCCCAATTTTGTGCAGAAGGTCAAGATTCGCGTCAGCCACCCTGCCGTAAGGAAGCCTAAACAAGCTAAGGCTCTTGGGAATTTTTTCGAACTCCTCACGCGATATGCCGTCATGCAATCGCGCACCAATGGCGTCTCTAAGTATCTCATACTGCCTTTCAGTGCACATAACTTGTTCGGTCGCATCTTTCACAGGCAATAGTGCAAAATTTCCGTGGGTCCACGCGTGGTTGCCTATTTCAAACAAAGGGTCCGCGATGAGCTGCATCGCCCTCTCCTGATGAGTCTTCATCCACTTCCCACCGAGAAATAGCGTAGCGGGGATACCACGTTGCCTGAGAAAATCGATCACTCTGCCATCATAGCCAGCAGTTTTGGTGGAAAGTTCACAAAAATCGAACGTCAGAGCCACAACTTTCCCTACATCAGGGCGCAGCGAGACAGACCTAATATTCCCCCGCTTGCCATTGGCCCCCCATTGGGCCCAAAGCGGCGTACATCCACCGTCCGGTAGCGTTAGATCTGGCTGATGGTAACCAGACACCTTGCCTTCCCCTTCCGTACCATGAAGCTGCACGTCCGTCCAGATAGCATCCATCACAACCCGGGAGCCAAACTTGCTATTATAGCTGACATCTCGTGCGTGCGCGGCACCACACATCGGGAGGACGGCAGTAAATATCACAAAAATGACCGGCAGTACTATTGACTTACTACTGACCGGAAACACGCCACAGCACGCACGAACCACACGGGCAACTACAACCGCCATACCCCTATCAACTTCTGATTGTTATCACCTTGTAGCACAACCTCCCAAGGGTCGCAACGCATATCTCAGCGCAGCGTTCGCTGACGCGGCACAGAACCGCAGCCAACTTTGCAACCTACACTTACAACGAGAAGCTGCCATCTATGAGCTTTTTCAGCCCTGACTGCCTAGACGCCCTCATGCTTTCCGCGCCGATGATGCAACTTATCTTACGCGCGGTTTCCTCAGCACTTTCATTGACTATGACATAATCGTAACGGTAGCAGTGGCTAATCTCGAATGGAGCGCTTGCAAGCCTCTCCCTGGCAACATCATCACCGCCGCTCCGGTTGTGCAGGCGGCGCCTAAGTTCGTCCATGGAAGGAGGGACTATGAAAACACTTACCACTAACTCTTTCATCACCTCCATTAGCCTGAAGGCCCCCTGCCAGTCGATCACGAATAATATATTTTTCCCACTACTGACGTTTTCTTCCACAAACTTCCGCGGTATGCCGTAGTAATTTCCGAAAACTTTTGCGTGTTCTAGCATCTCACCAGATTTGCACAGCAGTAGAAACTCCGTTTCACTGAGGAAAAAGTAATCTCTACCGTCAACTTCACCCTTTCTCGGGGCCCTCGTGGTTGCAGATACTGAGCGTATTACGTTATTGTCACTGTTTTTGATGACCAGATCGGACACGGTGGTTTTGCCGCACCCAGAGGGTGAAGAGATCACCAACATTATACCCTCACTTGTCAACTTGAGACCCACGATACCCCTGAAACTCCCATGCCTGCTAGGGTTCACTTATATCATTAACGTGCTCTAACTTTCAACCAAAATAAACGCAAGCGCACCTTATGTGACAACGCAGCGGGCGTCGCCATTTGCTGAAAATATGTTAACCATCCCGCAAGAGTAGGCCTCCTCCGGTCAACCAATTGAATTGCATATCGCGGCGTTGCGGCCCTGACAATAAGTTAAGTGTGTAGCGCCACAACCGCGGTGAAAGGGCTCGCCAACACGGGCAAACTTACTGTTGTCGCTCGTAGGTAACTATGCTATCCTCCGGGGTTGGGGATAGGTAGCTTCTGGTGTGGCACAGCGTGAGGGGTCTGGTTCGTTACTCATGGTTGGCGTTGCCCTGCTTGGTGTGCTTTTGCGCCGTTTCAATGGTAGTAGGCCTGTATTACGCGCTTTATGCTTCCCCGCCAGATTACAGGCAGGGTGAGGTTGTGCGCATAATGTATTTGCACGTACCCTCTGCGTGGATTTCGCTAGGAGCGTACGCGGCAGTCGCCGGGTTGAGTTTCATGGCACTAGTCAAAAAAAGCGTAGGTTCTCTGCTGTCTCGGGCAATGGCGCCTGTAGGCGGATGCTTCACTGTGGTGTGCCTAGTTACGGGCAGCGTGTGGGGAAAGTACACATGGGGCACCTGGTGGGTGTGGGATGCCCGGCTCACTTCAATGTTGCTGCTGCTCTTCCTATATTTGGGGTATTCGTGCCTGTGGAACGCGTTTGAAGATCAGGCAAGGGCTTCAAGGGCTGCTGCCCTGTTCGCGGTGTTTAGCGCTATTAACGTGCCAATTGTGAAGTTCTCGGTGGATATATGGTCAACCCTACATCAGCCAGCAAGTGTGTTGAGGAAGGGCGGTATGGCCATCGATTCTTCAATGTTGGTGCCACTATTTACAATGTTCGCCGCGCTTGCATCTCTGTTTGGTGTGTTTACTCTGCTGCGTATCGGCACTTTGGTTGAGGCACGAAAGTACAAAGCTAGACTTGTTCGCATTTGCAGCCAGGAGGCGCCATGATTGGTACACTATCCGGCACAATTGAGGAAATTATATGCAGCAGCCACGTCATACTGTGTGTCGGCGGAGTTGGGTACCTGGTACATATACCGGGAAGGGTGTTAAGCGGCTGCAAGAGCGGAGATCGGGTGCGGCTGTATATTGAGACTTACGTGGGTAGAGACGGCGTCTCCCAACTGTACGGCTTTGCAACCAGGGAAGAGCAAAACTGCATGCGGATGCTTATTAAGGTTAGCGGCGTGAATTACAAGACCGCCATGGCCATACTTGATGTTCTGACTCCAGATCAAGTGTTTTCCGCAATAGTAAATGAAGATAAGGCTGCCTTGAAGGTCGGCGGAGTGGGAGAAAAGCTCACCAGTAGAATAATCTCCGAGCTGGCTCCGCAAGTGCAGAAATTGGAGTTCAACAAGTTCGCTACAGCAAGTAGAACGGATAGCGAAGCCGTCGCTGCCCTGCTTAGCCTGGGGTATGAGAGAACAGCAGCCTTGGGCGCATTACAGAAGGTGGGCACGTGTGACTCCACTGAGGATGCAGTACGTCGTGCGCTTTTGGAGTTATCTAAGTGAGCAGCGATACACTACACAAATACGAGGCCCTGCCGGAGGATCATCGCAATGCCGCCCTCCGCCCGTGTCTGATAGAAGAGTTTGTGGGGCAAACCGAGGTAATAAAAAATCTCAAGATCTTTATACAATCCGCGTATGAGAGGAGAGAGCCTATGGATCACGTTTTGTTGTACGGCCCTCCGGGGCTGGGCAAAACTACGCTCGCACACATAATAGCAAAAGAGTTAAAAGTAAATTTCCGGTCAACCGCGGGGCCCCTGCTAAGCAAAGCTGGTGACTTGGCAGCAATTTTGACCAATCTTCAACCCATGGACGTGCTGTTCATAGATGAGATCCACAGGCTCAATAGAAACATTGAGGAAATACTATACTCCGCCATGGAGGATTATTGCCTCGATATTGTGGTGGGAGAGGGATGTGGCGCAAGAACTTTGAAGATTGACATCCCCGTTTTTACCCTGATCGGTGCTACCACAAGGTTTGGGTTGCTCTCAAATCCGTTGAGGGACAGGTTCGGTATCCCGTTGCATTTGGAGTTTTATTCTGTAGACGAGCTTGTACTCGTGATAAAGCGGGCCGCCGGGGTGATCTGTGCTAACATAGACGATAGCGGAGCGCGGGAAATTGCTTCCAGATCTAGAGGTACACCAAGAATTGCGCTTAGGTTATTCAGGCGGGTTAGGGACTTTTCAGAGTTTGAGCGGCATGGCACTATAGACGGCAAGTTCGCGAATAACGCGCTGTCCCGTCTGGGAATAGACGGGGCAGGGTTTGACAAAATGGACTTGAAATATCTAAAGTTCGTTTTTGAAGCCAAGGGCCCAGTAGGCATTGACACAATAGCCTCCGCCCTTTCAGAGGATGTGGGCAACATAGAAGAGACCATAGAGCCCTATTTGATAAAAACTTGTTTCATTCAGCGCACACCGCGTGGCCGGGTGCTAACACAAAAAGGCTTCGACTATCTGATGAGCAGCAAATACATATAGCCTGGGAAGAAAATAGCGGTATAAGTTTCGGCCTGGCTTGTCACCCATAGGCGCCCTGTTTACTGAGCACTAATGTTGGCCTCCTGGCAAGCTTGGCTACGAGGTTCCCACCTCGCCTCTCGATGTACGGTACATGATCACGGCAGATATCGCACAGCATAATAAGGTAAGCAGGCAAATTGGAACTATGGTTCCGTCGTAGAGTTTACCAACAACGTACATGCCTAGAACCCCAAACACCGTCTGGCAACAAATAATAAAGGATGAAGCCGCACCCTTGTTGCTGACCTCCCGAAAAGCCAAAACAACGCTGTTACTGGTAATAAACGAAATACAAAATGAGGAGGGAATCCAGATAGCCTCCGCAAGCACGGGCGTAAGAACGAAGTAGTAGTCAGCTGCAATTGCCACCACATCAGACGCTGCAGTCAGCACCAAGCCTATGATGATCATCTTGCGCATACCAAACTTGCCTACCAACCTTATGTTGGCTATGGTACCCGCGATAAATGACGCCCCACCAATCGCCGACACATAGCCATAGTACTTTGCTGGGAGCCCCATACCCTCAATGAATACAAACGGCAAATTCCCGACTGAGGCTAGTAGATATGTCATAACAAGGCTCTTAATGAAACAGTAAGCCAGGAACCCGCGGTTTTTCAGTAGGGCAACGTACCCGAAAATTATCGCAATCGGACTACACTCTGTGCTCTTCTCCTGTACCGTTTCTGGAAGTTTGCGCACTAACCAGAGAAATAATGCCGTGGTAAGGACGTTGGATACCACAAAAACGGCCCTCCAACCATACTCGTTAGTGATCATATACGCGGCCATAGCGGGCGCGATGAACGTGGAGGAGGTAACAGCACACATGTACATCAAAGACACACCCTTGGAGCACTCTTCATCAGAATAGATATCACATATCATGGCATAACCCACCACTGCCGCAACTCCCGCACCTACTCCGTGGAAAAATCTGGCAACAATAAGGGCAGTGATATTACTCGCAAAGCAGCACCACAGACCAGCAACTAGGAACACGGCCATACCGAAAAGCATGACCGGCCTACGTCCATACCGGTCAGACATGGGCCCGTAAACCAGCCCAGAAACCGAATGGCCGAGCATTTCAAGGCTAACTGTAAGCTGAGTAATTGTTTGCTCAACACCGAAAAAATTCCCCACCAGTGTGAGATAGTTGGCATACATGGCGTTGGTAACATCACTGAGCGCTACGGACAGCACAACAAATATGAATACCAACGAACTCAGCATGTTACCCCACGTGCCTTATGAAGAATGGCACACTACACTTCGAACAATAGCACAAAATGGCTCCTGCAGCAGCCAAAGCGGGCTATAACTTCACCAACAAACTTCCAAATAATAAAATCGCTTAACCGCATATGTGTCACTCAGGCACACCATCGGGGTATAGCACCGACATGAGTTCACCCCACTCTCTGCGCCCTAGGCCACTTTCCTCCCTGCTTACCCTCTCTCCCTGTAGCATTCTTCTCACAACCATGAGGGCGCTTTTGGACATTGTGCTAGATTCTAAGTGGTACTCCACAAACGCGGCGTATACCATGGGAACCCACAACTTTACTATCTCCAAAATTTGGTCCGCATATGCCCTAATCTCATATTGGGCACCCATGCCAGACCTGAGTGCCAAGAATCTCAGCAAATTGTGCAGATTAACCTTCCAGTACCACTGCGTATAACAATTGATCGTTAGGTTCATTCTGGCAAGCTCCCGCGCTAGGCCTTGCTCCAGCAGCATTGCGTAATCTTCATACATCAGCTCAGAGTTGCGCCTAAAAAGTTCCATAATCTTCTTCGCAGCATCGGCGGGCAACGGCGCTCCCCTACCCTGCGCATTGTTCATTGACTGCTCCGCAATCTGCCCCTCACCTGGGATGTAAAACTCGCGGTCTAGTACGGAGTATCTGGCAGAATACTCATTTATGCTCGCAGTCCGGTGCCTTACCCACTGTCTAGCAACAAAAATTGGCAACTTTACGTGAAACTTGATCTCGCACATTTCGAAGGGGGAAGTGTGCGCATGACGCATGAGGTATCCAATTAACGCGGCATCTTGGCTAGTGTGCTTCGTGCCCCTTCCATAGGACACGCGCGCAGCTTGGACCACAGACTCATCAGAGCCCATGTAATCAACAACCCTCACAAACCCTTTATCTAAAACCCTGCGTTCCCGATGCAGGATATCCTCAAGTGCGTGCACAACCACACGCTTTGTGTACTCACCTCCTTCTTCCACCTACAACTCCAACCTCTTGAGCATAAGCTGCTTAATTTTGGAAATTGCCCCCGCAGGATTTAAGTCTTTGGGGCAGGTTTTTGTGCAGTTCATAATAGTGTGGCACCTATATAGTTTGAATGCATCGTCAAGAAGCTCCAGCCGCTCATCAGTCGCTTCATCCCTGCTATCCGCCAACCATCTGTACACTTGCAGCAGAGCTGCAGGTCCCAGGTACTTGTCAGAATTCCACCAATAGCTCGGACAGCTTGTGCTGCAGCTTGCACACAGAATGCAGTCATAAATTCCATCCAACTTGCTCCTATCCTCAACACTTTGAAGACGCTCACTAGTTCCGGAAACTGGATCCTTGGCCTTAAGCCACGGACTGATGGATTCATACTGCGCGTAGAAGTTGCTAAGATCTGGCACTAGGTCTTTAATTACATTCATGTGGGGTAACGGGTAGATTTTCACATCCCCTTTGATGTCAGATATGTATTTTGTGCATGCAAGGGTGTTAGAGCCGTCAATATTCATCGCGCAGGATCCGCATATGCCTTCTCTGCAGGACCTTCTGAACGTAAGTGTAGAATCCACCTCATTCTTAATCTTTATCAGCGCATCAAGGACCATCTGCCCGCATTTATCCAGATCGATGTAGAACGTGTCAATCCTAGGACATTCATCATCATCTGGAGACCACCGATATATCTTGAAGCACCCAACGCGCTGCGCACCCTCCGCCATGTTGTGCACTTTACCCTTAGGATTGATCTTAGAGTTCCGCGGCAGAGATATCTGCACCATTAGCTACACCCCATCAACTATTATACTAGTATACCCTCTTCTGAGGCGGAAACCACTCCACCTCATTTGTAAGCGTGCTAGTAGCAACACTCTTGTATGCTATCTTCACACCGTGGGTCTTGCTATCGTACCAAGCCATGGTGTGCTTCATCCAGTTCTCATCATCGCGCTCTGGAAAATCCTCGCGAGCGTGAGCACCTCTACTCTCAGTGCGATTTGCGGCACAGTCCATAGTAATCACGGCCTGAGGCAGCATATTGGCTAGCTCAAGAGCCTCTACAAGGTCACTATTCCAAACCATGCTCCTATCCGAAACAGACATATCTTTCGCCATAGAGGCAACCTCGCGGATTTTCTGCTTCCCCTCATTGAGAATGTCTGCAGTACGGAAAACCGCCGCATGGTCTTGCATCACACGCTGCATGCTGTCACGCACCTCGGCAACCCGGGGGCCACCGCGTGAAAAGCGCAGTTTATCAAACCTATCAACAATTGCATCTACAAGCGATTCTTCTATCGGCGCGTGGGAAGCACCAGGCTTGATTATCTCCTTGGCCCTAAGTGCAGCTGCTCTGCCAAAAACCACCAGGTCCAGCAGGGAATTCGAGCCCAGGCGGTTAGCACCATGTACAGAAACACACGCAGCCTCGCCGATTGCAAAAAGGCCGGCCACTATCTTTCCCTTCTCCGAAAGCAAGACTTCCCCATGATAGTTTGTCGGCACTCCACCCATGTTGTAGTGTACCGTAGGCAGCACCGGTATCGGATCTTTAGTAACGTCAACACCAGCAAACGTCTTGGCGGTTTCACTGATGCCGGGCAGCCTTTCCTTTATCACCCCAGGGTCAAGATGGGCTATAGACAGAAACACGTGGTCTTTCTTAGGGCCAACACCCCTGCCCTCACGTATCTCCATTGTTATTGCCCTGCTAACAACGTCACGAGAGGCAAGGTCCCGCGCCTTGGGCGCATAGCGCTCCATAAACCTCTCTCCCTCAGAGTTTAGTAGGTACCCACCCTCGCCTCGGCAGCCTTCGGTCATCAGGCAGCCAGAACCGTATATGCCAGTGGGGTGAAACTGCACGAACTCCATGTCTTCCATGGGCAGCCCAGCCCTGGCGGCCATGCCCCCGCCATCACCAGTGCAGGTATGGGCACTGGTCGCTGAAAAGTACACCCTACCATACCCACCGGTTGCCAAAACCACTGCGTGCGCGCGGAATCTGTGCAGAGTGCCATCACACAATGACCACGCAACAACGCCATGACAAGCGCTATTATTGGCGCTCATTATCAGATCTATCGCGAAATACTCAACGAAAAACTTCACCTTGTATTTTAGGGCTTGCTGATACAAAGTGTGCAATATGGCGTGCCCAGTTTTATCCGAGGCAGCGCAAGTACGCACGGCCATCTTGCCTTTGCCATATTCTGTCGTCATACCCCCAAATGGACGCTGGTATATTTTGCCATCTTCAGTTCTTGAGAAGGGAACCCCATAATGCTCAAGCTCAACAACCGCTTCCATAGCGTGCTTGCACATGTACTCAATGGCATCCTGATCACCAAGCCAGTCAGACCCCTTAACGGTGTCAAACATATGCCACCGCCAGTCATCCTCAGAAATGTTGCCAAGCGCCGCACTGATGCCGCCCTGGGCAGCCACAGTGTGGCTACGAGTGGGAAAAACCTTAGACACACACGCCACAGACAGGCCCGCGGCGGCCATGCCGACAACCGCGCGTAACCCGGCTCCCCCCGCACCAACAACCACAACATCATACTCGTGGTCTACAACTTTGTACGCCGACCCAGGTGCTCCCACAGTGTAAAACACAAAACTACAAACCGCCCCAGCGTACCATAATAACCCCTACAGTCAACAACAACTTTGTCCCCATTCTACCAACCATTCGTACCACATTAACCAGCTACAATTACGTTAGAGTGATACAAAATCTACCCTATCGTGGCCCCTCTTTTCAGATATTTTCATCAACGCCTTAGCAGCTGGCCACAACTTGCCGCATCACACGCGAACCTGGTCTGCATTTAGTAGCGCTGACGTAGCCAGAAAGTGTCAATTCAGAGCCCAGCCTATCCCCTATACTGTAAAAGCTGCAGTTTAACCAGCCTGGCATATAAGCTATTTTCGTCTTGTATTAGTGAGTCATGCGTGCCGATTTCTTTGATCGCCCCGTTGTCTAATACAACTATTTTATCCGAATCGGCCACAGTAGAGAGTCTATGCGCTATGGTAATCATGAGCTTGCCTCGCATCAACTCACACAATGCTGCCTGTACTTTGCGTTCGTTATCAGAATCTAGAGCCGAGGTTGCTTCGTCCAATACCAGAACTTCGGGGCTCCTCAATATGGCCCTAGCTATCACTATTCTCTGCCTCTGTCCCTCCGATAAGCATACTCCCTTTTCACCAACAAAAGTGTCAAACTTGTTTGGAAGAGTGTGTATGAAGTCCGCAATGTTGGCCCTTTCCACTGCTTCTTCCAGCTGCTTATTGGTGTAGGTGCGGTCAGCCCCGTAGGCGATGTTGTCGAGTATGGTGCCGGAAAATATCACTGGGCTTTGTGGAACCACACAAAAAATGGAACGTAAGCTACGTAGGGAAATCTTCCTGATATCCACCCCATCAATGGTTATGCTTCCGGAGCTGACATCATAAAACCTCAGGAGCAAGTCAGTAATTGTGCTCTTTCCCGCACCAGAATATCCAACTATTGCCACCCTCTCGCCGCTATGCATAGTAAGGCTTACGCCCCGCAGCGCTGGTGCGTCTGCTTTGCTGGGATAGAAGAACGTGACGTTGTGCAGCTCGACTGACCTCCTTACTGTACTGATGTCTACACAATCCTCAGCATCTGACATTCCCACATCGATGCACAATAACCGTAGTACATCTTCGGCGATCCTGGCAGCCTTTTGCAGATCTTGAACATTGTCTCCTATGCCGTTTACCGCACCGGCAGCGAGTACGGCATAAAAAACGAACGACAAGAGAGATCCGGCACTCATGCTCTGGGCACCTACCTCTTTGACGCCTGCCCACAGGACAATACCAACAGACCCGGCAGCCGAGGAAAGAATCAGGGTCACTAACAGCGCCCGCCATAGCAAATATCTTTCGGCGATACGGAAGTTTGCGTCCAACAAACTGGCAAACCTGGCTCTTGCGTGATCCTCGGCCGTAAACGCCTGGATAACCCCAATGCCCCTGCACGTCTCCTCGCCAAAATGGGCCAATTTTTCAATCCTTTCCCGCAAAAGACGCGAGAAATGTCGCACACGCCTGCCGAGCAATGCAACAATTACCCACAGAATCGGCAACATTAGGACTATATACCCAGTAAGCTTTGTGTTGGTATGCGCGAGCATGGCTGCACTGCCTACAAGAACAGTAATGTTCCGAAAAATCACCAGCATACTGCCGCTCAGTATGGCCTGCAGCATGGCCATGTCGGTTGTTAGTCTACTCATTAACACCGCTGTGCTGGTATTTTCCAAAACGCTCTGAGACAGAACAACTATTTTGTCATACAGCCGTTTTCGCAAGTCACGCACTACTAGCTCAGCTCCACGCCCTGAAAGCCAGATCCGCAGAAACGAGCTCGTTGACATCGTTACGATCAGGAAAAAAATAACTGCTGGCGGCCTGGAGTTTGGCGCCGAACTAACGGTGTCGACCAGTGTGTTCATGCTGTACCCCAAGGCGAGTATGGCCCCGGAAGAGGCAATTACAGCGAGGTATGACAGCAGGAAATACAAAAAATGCGGCCATATGTAGGAAAGTAGCGCCCTCATGGCACACCTATTGTTCTCGAAGGCTAAAGGCGGCGCATATATCCCGTTCAACGAAGGAAAGCAGCCCACGCGCACTTTGCGTATCATACCATAATGCGTCACCTGCGTTGTAAGAGAAACGCACCGACCCGCTAATAGGGGATGCAACCCATATTTGCGAGGAAGGCTGATGCCAACTTATCAGGTATACGAGCCCATTACACGTAGCCTCTATCATTCCATCGCCTACATCGCACTCGATACGCCCCTCAACGTCAACTTGTTCGATCATGGACAGCAAAGAATCCAGGGCCTCTTGTGCCATAACTTTTAAATCAGAAGTCGGATCGCTTTTCATCACGGAACACACCTCAACACCACAAACGCCCGGGGGACCATTGCAGCAACGCTACCGGCCACGGGCAGCCACCAAGGGGGGTGCGAAGCCAGCATCGTCTAGCAACTTCACAAACACAGGTCACCGAGACCGCAGTCAACGCATAAGGGCTTTAGCACACCTCGCACACAGGAAACGCAGACATGGGAAGGCTGCGCACCAGACCGTTTACCTCATGTCTAACTTCCGCTTCCGCCGCAGACATTTCTTCTTGACCCAAAGAACAAGCATTGATGACTTTCACAACCAGGCGTCCTATGCTTTCAAACTCAGGCACCCCAAGCCCGCGCGAAGTCTCGGCAGCAGCACCTAGTCTAATTCCAGAAGTTACCCAAGGTTTCTCTGTATCAAAAGGCACCGCATTCTTGTTGCACACAATACCAGCCCTCTCCAGGGAAGAAGACACATCCCTGCCAGTCACACGTTTTGACCGCAAGTCAAGCAGCACAATGTGGCTATCAGTCCCACCCGTGACAACATCCAGCCCCTCGGAAGACAAAACACCGGCAAGGGCGCGGGAATTCTCCAGCACTTGCTGGGCATATAGCTTGAAATCCGGATGCAGAGCCTCTTTGAATGCCACCGCTTTTGCCGCTATCACGTGCATTAGGGGACCACCCTGCATTCCAGGGAACACGGATAGCTTAACTTTTTTGTGTATTTCTTCGTCGTCGGTCATTATAACGGCGCCCCTAGGCCCCCGGAGAGTCTTGTGGGTAGTGGAAGTGACAACATGCGCGTGCCCAAACGGCGATGGATAGCAGCCCCCAGCAATTAGCCCCGAATAGTGGGCTATGTCCGCAAGTAGGTATGCCCCCACCTTGTCTGCTATGGCCCTGAATGCAGCAAAGTCTATTTTTCTCGAGTACGAAGACGCTCCGGCAATAATCAATGAGGGCTTGGCAGACAAGGCAAGAGTCTCCACCTCATCCATATCTAGAAAGCCGGTGTCACGGTTGACGCCATAAGACACGGCATTAAACCATCGCCCAGAAACATTAGGGGCCGCACCATGGGTCAAATGCCCACCACAGTCCAGGGACATGCCAAGAATAGTATCACCAGGCTTCAAGAGCGCCATAAAGACCTGCTGGTTGGCCTGGGAGCCTGAGTGCGGTTGTACGTTAGCAAATCTACACCCAAAAAGCCTGCAGAGACGCTCAACGGCTAGATTCTCCACAACGTCAACAAGTGCGCAGCCGCAGTAGTACCTACTACCCGCATACCCCTCAGCGTATTTATTAGTTAGCACAGAACCCTGAGCCTGCAGGACCGCGCGACTCACAAAATTTTCCGACGCAATCATCTGCAGCAGAGTGTTCTGTCTCTCTAGTTCCGCCGATATGCTGTCCGCAACCTCGGCATCGAATACCCCTATATCGACATTACCAACGTACCCAACCATAAACCCCCGCACATTTTATAGTAGTCTTAAGCAGAAGGCATTTCCTCCTCATCAGAAACGCCACTAGCGCCTACACCACGGTCCACATCACCGGCAGCCCCATCTGCATCATGGCCGTCTACCAAGCTTGAATCCTGTTGCTCAGCAGCCGCAACCTCCTCTGCCCGCTCAGCCTCAGCAGTGCCAGGCTCCTCAGCAACTGCAGCCGCTTGGTCTTCGCTCTTAGCAATCCCCAGTCTGACCCTCTCAGCCTCAGACTCGTTCCTTACCACATGTAACCGCAACGTAGCAACCAAATCTGCATGCAACTCTACGTTTATCTCATACTCCCCAGTGCGCTTTATCGCCTCACCAAAAGACACGCACCTCGGCTGAACATCGTACCCAAGATCACAAAGTAACTTAGATACATCCCTGACAGTCACAGACCCGAAGAGCTTGCCATCATCGGAGGATTGCCTAACGATGATCAGGCGCTCAGACCCCAGGGACTTAGCCACTCCCTCAGCCTCCGCAAGTTTCTTGTTATTCTCCTCCTCTATGAGAGAGAGCCTTTGCTCGAGAAGCGCTATATTATCTTTTGTGGCGCGCACCGCCTTGCCATCTGCCAAAAGATACCGCGCATAGCCCGGCCTGACCTTGGCGATCTCACCAGCTTTGCCAAGGCCCCTGACGCTGGATTTCAGAATTACCGATAACATTCAATAAAAACCACAAATCAGCAATACGGTAACAGAGCAAGGAACCTAGCTCGCTTAACGGCACGCGCCAGGAGCTTTTGCTTCCTAGAGGAAACCGAAGTAATCCTACTCGGCAGTATCCGGCCGTACTCAGAAACGAACTTAGAGAGCAGCGCCCTGTTTTTATAATCTACATCTTCGTCTGGACACTGTGCTAGGGGACAGGACCTTGATTTCCTGAAGTACGGCCTTTTGAGATACACCAACGGAGAATGCGCACCACCACTTGACTCTCCCTTACCGCCGTCTTTTCTACCTCCCTGAAGCACAGATACCTCCTTCTAGTCTTGATCAGAACCCATCATGGCAGACTTGCCTTCACAGACCTTGTCTACCTTCAAACACAAAAATCTTAGCACGTCCTCATTTAGCCTCACCCTGCGCCGGAACTCGTCCATCGCAGCAGGGTCAGCGCGTATGTACATCATGCAATAGTGCCCCTTATTGTTTTTCGCTATGCTGTAAGCAAAATCCAGAAGCCCCCAATACTCGTATTTAACAAGCTCAGCACCTATCTTAACCAGCAGCGCAGACAGACCCTTTGAAAGACCCTCCAACTCATACTGAGTGAGACCCTGCTGCGCAATGAAAGCAAACTCGTAAATAGGCACAAAAAAACCCGCTAAAAACCCCATCGGCGTATTATATACGACAACTGGATACAATCAAGAAATATCACGGCTTTTCTCCATCATACTTGAAATCATCCTCCTGCCCTTTGTCAAGCAACTCACGCGCAACCACGCCTATTCTGTCGTATGCAAGCTCTGGAATTATGCTCCCCATATACTCACTCGCAGCAGAAAAGAAATTGTACGAATACGTGTTAGAAAACCAGGTAGGCAACATAACCTCAGCGTCATCCTCTGCAGACCTTGGGGCAAATGCGTACAGAAAGGTTTCCATGACAAAAAACGCACAATAAGCAATCACCAAGCCTTTCGCAATACCTACAATTGACCCTGCTGCTTTATCTAAGGCATTATGCCTAAGAGGTGAAAGAAGCCGCACTACCACACCGTTAACCAGGACTACACAAGTCATAACTCCAATGAACACAGTAACGCCTGACAGAATCCCGGCCAAAATTTCTGAATGTACACGCATACCGTAAGCCTCAGCGAAATAGTCACTGTAGCTGGCGGTCACCGCTACAGCCACCACCATTCCGGCAATGCCAAACACCTCCTTAATAAACCCTCTTAAAAACCCCAGAGCAGTTAGGGACAGTACAACAAGCGCCATAGCAGCGTCCAGAACCATAGCCCCTCACCTATATTGCAACTTCCTGCTACGCGTTTGTATAAGTGCAACTATCGCCACTACCAGAATGGATAGAGCTATAACGTAATTGCCGCCGCGATTCCCGCGCGAAATGGACAACCCAGTTATGAAGTCCCCCTGCCATATGTCTGCGAAGACATATCCGTCGCTACTGATGTTAGACACCAAAAGCCTGCCATCCACGGGCTCTGCTTTTACAGAAACACCTATTTTCTTGTACATCATCTCAGACACATCACCCACGAATCCCTCATTCATTGGCACAACAACGTATCCTTCACTTCCAGCCCCCCCACTGCCTGCAACTACTCGCTCGTAGTTTACCAAAACCCTGTCTCCCGTTCCAATAGTAACGATCCTGCTGTTAATTTCGGCAAGAGGCAACACCTCACGGCTGTCAACAAGCAGCCCTGCAATGTAATTGGGTGCCATTAGCATCAATCCCGCACAAACCAGTATTATAGACTCATACACCCGGTTACGCCTTACAAAATATCCCTGCATTCCAGTGCAAAGGATAACCACGCTTACCAAAGCCAGCACAATTCGCGCGGCAGCCATCCAGGCATTGTCAACCCCGTATAGAATTATGTTGCTATCAAACATGAACATAAACGGAATGACCATGGTTTTTATGTTGTACAGAAATGACTGCACTCCCGTCTTGAAGGAGTTTGCAGATGCTATGGCAGCAGCAGCGTAGGAGGCTATGCCCACCGGAGGTGTTACATCAGCCATCAGGCCGAAATAAAACACAAACAAGTGCAGCGCAATGGGGGGCGCCGTTATACCGTTTTTGTGCGCCACCATACTCAGCACAGGGGCAACCAGCGTCGAGACTATTATGTAGCACCCAGTGGTGGGCATGCCCATGCCCAGCACCACGCATATAAGCGCAGTTACCAAAAGCGCGACAAACATGTCACCCCCGGCAAGCGCGTCAACAAATGCGCCTATGGTAAGACCAAACCCAGTCAACCCAACAGTGCCCACAACCAGCCCTGCAGTGGCGGTCGCAACAGCGACAGGCAGCATGTTCTTCGAGCTCGCAATCATCGCTGCACCTATTTTCTTGACACCAGCATACACTGCCGGGAGCACACCGGAAAAATCACGCGCTTTCAGTGAGGATACTACGCCCTCGGCAAGCAGCATGAAGATCAGGAACATGTTGGTCCAGAAGCATGCAAGAGACGTCGATACCCTCTCCACCACCAAAGACCACACAAGTATGAATACGGGCATGAAGTAGTGCATTCCCTGTCTGGCTATATTCCAAGCACTCGAGTTGCCCTTTTCAGAAAAATCAAAATCCCCTTCGGTCGCGCCACCCTCGCTTGCCTCCCCCCGACAAAGCAGCAGCGCAATGTACATGAGTGCCAGAACTAAAGCGACAAAATACATGCCGTTCTCGCGGAAAATCGTTTTCACCCCCGGAATGTGGAACCCCCACACGTCAACTCCGTTAATCACGACGAACGACACTCCGAATAATAGCGCGATAGAGGTTGCACATATAGCGAACTTCAGCAGTGCAATCGCGCCGGACAGCAGCTTGCCCCCTGATGCACCAGTTTCCTCAGTGGTCTGCCCGCGATGGTTCAACCTGCAGGCCTCCAAGTGCACAATTACAAGTAGCCCTATATAAACCATGGCCGCCGGTATCAGAGCATGCTTCACCACATCCGAGTACGGCAGCGCCAAAAACTCTGCCATCAGAAACGCTGCAGCCCCCATCACCGGTGGCGTTACCTGCCCGTTTATGCCTGCAGAAACCTCAACAGCGGCGGCTTTCTCCGGCGACATTCCCATCTTTTTCATTAAGGGAATGGTAAAAGAGCCAATGGTTATTGTATTCGCCACAGACGAGCCAGACATCATGCCCATAAACCCAGAAGCAACAACGGCGGCTTTGGCGGGGCCCCCAACCGAACCGCGCAATAGCGCAAACGAGAGCCTCATAAAAAATGCGCCGGCACCTGCCCTGTCCATGAGCGCCCCGAAAAGCACATACAAGAATACAAAGTTGCACGACACGCCCAGCGCCACGCCGAACACTCCCTCAGACGAGAGCCATTCATGTGACGATATTGAGGCAATCCCGTGGCCCTTGTGCGCTATCACATCGGGCATGAAAGGCCCAAAGATTGAGTATATCAAAAATGACATGGCAACCACAATTATGGGGAAGCCTATGGCTCGCCTTGCGGCCTCCAGTAAGAGCAATATGCCAAGTACAGATGCGACCATATCTGTGAAAGTGGGCATCGCCATCCTAACCGATAGGTCATCGTAGAACACAAGAATGTACGCGGCTGCACCCGCGCCCAACAGAGAGAAGACCCAGTCAATAGGCAGGGCGCCGTCTTTGCCCTTCCCACGCGTTGCAGGCATCACCAAATACAGCAACAGTAACGCAAAAGACAGGTGTACAGCCCTGGTTTTGAGCCCTGTGAGTACAAACGCGCTAATCCCGTACTGCGAGGCAAGCCAAAACGGAATTGGGGATGCAATAAACATTTGGAAGAAGGCCCAGAGCAACGCCACGTAACTGACCACACACTCCCTGCAGGTCCAGGCAAACCCTAATCCGGCCCCCTCTTCAACACTACAAAGCTTCATATTCCCAGTAACTCGCCAATAACTGTAAAATGCCAACCAACGTGTGCTTCAAATATCACCATAGAGCGACACAGTCAACCAAAATGCGCCCAAACGACACTCCACCGTGGCGCCAGCGCGTGTGTTGTAAACCAGAAGTATGTGACTACAACGCACATGTCGTATAGCCAGCGTAGTGACTTATACCATAAAAACACTTTCTCGCCCTTGGAAAGCGTCCGTTTTTTGGTGTAACATCCCAGCGTAAGGTGCTATCGAGTATGTGGGTGTCAACAAAAGTAATTTACGCCTGCCAAACGTGCGGTAACAGTTCACATAGGTGGACAGGCAGGTGTGTAGCCTGCGGCGCGTGGGACAGCATTGTGGAGGAGATTGCACCTAAAAACAAGCACGCAGCGCGCGCACAGCAGAAAGAGTCTCCCTTGGTTATGCCAATATGCGGCAGCAGCGCTGAACCTGTATACAGATTTTGCGTGGGGAATGATGAGCTGGATAGGGTTCTAGGAGGTGGCATAGTAGCCGGCAGCAGCACATTAATTGGCGGCGAACCCGGAATCGGAAAATCCACACTTATGCTACAGGTTTTTGCATCTTTAGCCGGGCAATCTCATAACTGCCTATACGTCTCTGGGGAAGAATCTGTAGCTCAAATAAGGGCAAGGGCAACCCGTCTCAACGTTAGTGAACCCCAAATAAAACTTGTCGCTACATCATCTCTCAGCTCGGTGCTGAACGCCGCGTGCGCTGACAACTTTGAGTTCCTCGTGGTAGATTCAATACAAACTATGCACGACGAAGAGATCCCTTCGTCTCCGGGTACCGTGTTGCAAGTTAGGATGTGCGCACACAAGCTAATAATGCTAGCGAAACAGCGCAACATTGGGTTATTTTTGCTGGGTCAAATAACCAAAGATGGCGCCATAGCAGGGCCAAAAACCTTAGAGCATTTGGTAGACACAGTTCTGTACTTTGAAGGAAGCAATGGGAACCAGTTGCGCATATTGCGTACGATTAAAAACAGATTCGGGCCAGCGAATGAAATGGGAGTTTTTGAAATGTCTGGATCAGGCCTGCTCCCTGTGCAAGATCCATCCATGCTCTTTTTGGGTCAGTCTCCCAGAAAAGGCACCACAGGCAATGTAGTGTTCGCGGGCATGGAAGGTTCTAGGCCCATATTGGTCGAGGTACAATCATTGATCGCCAACACTTATTCCCCCAGCCCAAGGCGGGCGGTGGTGGGGTGGGATATTAATCGTCTAGCCATGGTAGTCGCAGTGCTTAACACACGGTGTGACATGCCGCTTGCAGATAAGGAAGTATATCTCAGTATAGCTGGAGGTTTGAAGATATGTGAGCCCGCGTCTGATTTGGCCATAGCGGCGTCTCTTATGTCCAGCATTACAAAATCTCCAACACCTTCTTCAACAGTCATATTTGGGGAGGTTGCACTATCTGGTGAGATCAGAAGCGTCACAAATGTTGGGCCAAGGCTTAGGGAAGCGTGCAAACTTGGTTTTAAGCAGGCAATAGTGCCTTCGGGAAGCAAGGAAGGCAACTCGTTACCAATTGAGGTTAAAGAGGTTGCACACATTAAAGAACTTAAGGGGCTTTTTGCATAGGTATGTTATGCGCGTAATTGCGATTACGACTCTTGCGCTATTCTGCTTGTTGTCACTTATGCTGTTCGGGGTTTATTACAATCGCAATTTAAAAAAACCATCATACCACATAGTATTACCGGCTATAGCTGGCGCAGACAGGGAACTTCGCACTGAAAATATAGAGGGTGCATACGTTATCCACGTGTTTGCATCATGGTGTACAACCTGCCTCGAGGAGCACAAAATATGGATGTCCATAGCAGGTAAAAAAACCATACGTGTGTATGGCGTGGCATACCTTGACGTACAACATAAAACTCTAGAGTGGCTCGCAAAATACGGGAACCCTTACGCAACAGTGGCCGCGGACTATTCTGGCAGGACGATGAAAAAACTCGGAGTAACTGGAGTACCAGAAACGTTAGTTTTTAGTCACACGGGAGAGATGGTAATGCATGTTTCCGGAGCCATGACCGAAGACCTCTGGAAGCGTATATCTGCGCTGGTGAGCTAGCCTCATCCAATCATATGCAATGGAGGTGCAATGAATTCAGAGCGCGTGTATCCGCGTGAGTGGGGTAAAGTCAGTGTTTACCAAATACGCAAAAGATGCTATAACCTGGGCCTGCTGCAAATTTTGAGCGATGGGCGTAGAACTTTTTAGGATAGAGCAGCTGCTGAGCAGTGCATTCCCTGGCAGTGAGGTGTACGTACGGCCTTTGGCCCCCGATGACGAGCATTATGCAATCAGGGTCGTCTCCAGCGCCTTTGTGGGAAAGTCAAAACTTGAGCAGCATAGGATGGTTTATAGTGCACTTTCTGGTATAGACGTGCACGCGTTGCAGATACAAACAGAAGTAGGTAAGCAAGATGAGCAGTAACCCTGTCGCAGATAGAATCAGGAATGAAATAGAGACCAGCGACGTTGTGCTGTACATGAAGGGCACTGCCGATGCTCCGCAGTGCGGCTTTTCTGGAGTTGTTGTCGAGGCACTTCGGAATGTGGGAGTTGCATTCAGGGATGTAGACGTCCTCAAGGACCCGGAGCTGCGCGAAGGTATCAAAAAATTCGCGGATTGGCCAACTATACCGCAACTATACGTGAAGGGAGAGTTCATAGGTGGGTGCGACATAGTGCGGGAAATGTACCACAGCGGGGAGTTACGTACGCTGCTAAAAAGTAAGGGCATTATAGCGGAGTAGCTGTTGTTATGTTGGAGCAGGCTAGGCGTAGGTTGGCTGGTCTGAATGCAAAGCTCCGCCACCATGATGTGCTATACCATGGGCTTGACGCACCAGAGGTGACGGACCACCAATATGACCTTCTGGTACAAGAGAAAAAAAAGCTCTTGGATGAGTTCCCAGACATTCGTCAGTATGATGACTACGCAGATGTTGTGGGCACACCTAAGACTGATTCTAGGTTCCCCAAAGTACAACATCTGGAGCCTATGCTCTCCCTAGAAAACGCTTTCACCGTGCAGGATGTGGAGAAATTTATCACCAGAGTGAGGCGTTTTCTTGAGTTACAACCAGATGACATCCTAGAGTTTTCATGCGAATTAAAAATGGATGGCATGTCATTTTCTGCTCTATACCATAATGGAAAGCTTACCAGAGTGGCAACGCGCGGTAATGGGCACTTCGGCGAGGACATCACCAACAACGCAATGGTCCTGCGCGGGCTGCCACATCAGCTAGACTCGGCTCCAGCAGTTCTTGAAGTGCGTGGTGAGATATACATGCACCATGAAGACTTTGAAAAGCTGCGAGGATCCTGCAATTTTGCAAATCCACGTAACGCAGCTGCAGGGTCAATACGCCAACTCAACCAGAAGATTGTTGAGGAACGCAACCTCAGGTATGTAGCTTATTCCATAGTAAACAGCACATTTGAAACCCAACAAGAAATACTAAAACAGCTGGATGAATGGGGGTTTCATACAAACAAGCAAGTGCTTTTCACAGACAAAATAGAGGAGGCGATCACATTTTATAATGCGGTCTATACAACCAGAAGCGAACTTGGTTATGACATAGACGGAGTCGTGTACAAGGTAAATAACATTAATTTCCAGAAGCTTCTTGGTGCAACAGGCAAATCACCCCGGTGGGCAATTGCACACAAATTCCCTTCCACTGAGGCCCGCACAAGACTTCTTGATATCACCGTACAAGTCGGCAGAACCGGCGTTGTAACTCCCATAGCAGAGTTGGAGCCAATCAACATAGGAGGTGTGGTGGTTGCCAGAGCAAGCTTGCACAACCTCAATGAAATCGAACGCAAGGATGTGCGCATAGGAGACCTGGTGATAGTAAAGCGAGCAGGAGAAGTTATACCACAGGTGGTTGACGTAGATAAAACCCTCCGCAGTAGCGGGTCACAGAAGTTTGTCTTCCCCTCGCACTGCCCGTCATGTGGTAGCAAGTTGTACCGCGAGCCCGGTGAAGTCGCCCTGCGGTGTGCTGCAGAGTTGTCATGCAAAGCGCAGGCTCTAGAGCGCGTTAAGCACTTCGTATCCAGAAATGGCTTAAACATTATGGGCCTGGGAGCAAAGCAGATAGAGTTCTTCTGCAACCATGGGCTGATCAACAGTATAGCTGATATCTTTTCCCTGGAAGAAAAGTTGCATAGCATCAACCTGGATACAGAACATGGGTGGGGAGAGAAGTCAGTTGCAAATCTCGTCGCTGCAATACGCAACAGCGCAACAGTCGGGCTCAGCAGCTTCATATTCGCCCTGGGAATACGGTTTATAGGTGTGGGCGCGGCAAAACTCATTGCGGAACATTACGGATCTTACAAAAACTGGCATCAAGCGATGTTAGCGCTTACCAAGGAGCATGATACTGTGCAAATTCGCGGCCTGGGAGAAAAGAGCATAAGTTCCTTAAAAGCATTTTTCTCTGTGCAGGGAAATCTGGAAGTATTAGAGTCTTTGAGCACAAAGCTCAACATTTTGAACGAAGCATCACAGGCACAACACAGTGGCTCTGCCATCTCCGGCAAGACCGTGGTGTTTACCGGCACATTGGAGAGCATGTCAAGGACAGAAGCAAAGCTGCAGGCGGAAAGTCTGGGAGCTAAAGTGGCAAATTCCGTATCCGCAAACACCTGGTTATTGGTTGCAGGTAGCAATCCGGGAAGCAAGCACGAAAAGGCAATGTGTCTGAACGTCAGGATAGTAGACGAGCAGACTTGGGTGAAGATGGTAGAAGATGCGCGCTCCTAATAACTAGTTGAGTGGGGCACTACAGCAGGATTTTCGCCTCTCCTGGGCAGCCGCGTATCCAAGGAGAACAGCAAAATCGCGCAGTAGGATTCACCGCTCCACGGAATTCATAGCCATTGTACGCTGTGTCAATGTCAACTCAGGCAATTATGCTTTTGTATCGACAGTCAATCGCATCTGCCCGTCAGAGTTATCAACAGAGAAAATTAGTCTGGTCTTCCCCGCAATAAATTTTTCAACTTTGCATCCAAAAAACTCGTACCGCCAGCCGTGCATTATGTTGCTATGTATTTTGTTGATGAGTTTCACAAGTTCAACTTTTGAAGCAACCAACTTTTGCGAGATCCCGTGCTCCCTGCACATGCTGTTGAGCAGAATAAGTAACGCACTCAACATGGGCTTGTCGTGGTCTACTAGTTTGTATACTCCAAGCCTCCGTCCGGCACTGCTTTCTAATATGTCGCACAGGCTAAATGGCAAGTTGTCCAAATAAGACCCGCTAACGTACTTATACAACACCTCCTCGTCTCTGCTTCGAAGGAAGTCTTTTGTGGCGAAGAGCACACTCTTGGAATTCATCACAATATTGCGATTAACATTAAACAGCCTGGCTACTTTTTCCCTCCATTCAATTATCGACCTTGCAATTATGGCTTCAGATTCCCCAAGTTCGGGGAAGAAATCCATGCCCTCCAGCAGGGAGTCATAGTTATCCACGGACGCTTCAGCGATGTTTGCCATCTCTTCAAGAAACCAGGTCAGCCGTCCTTTGGTGGTCAAAATGCCCAGCAGTACTTCATAAAGCTCGTGCAGGTAAGTCACGTCATCCAGAGCGTAACGCACTTTGCCTTCAGACAGTGGCCTATGTGACCAATCAACCCTTTTGAACAGCAGTTTATTGAGTTTCACGCCCAGGAATTGCTCTACAAGTTTGGAGTATCCCACAGAATTATCATGATACTCACATAACATTGAAGCTGTTTGAGTGTCAAAAATTGGCCTAGGAAGGCGCGTGAATCTCTGTGATAGGGCGTCTAAATCTTGGCGGCAATCGTGAAAAACCTTACAGATACCTTCATCGTCAAAAATTTTCTGCAACGGGGATAGGTCCAGCCGTTCATCCAATACATCAACCACACATTGCCCACCCTGGTATGCCATCTGCAACAAACAAAGTCTGGGATAGTAGTCATTAAAACTTCTAACGAATTCCGTATCTATGGCCAAACTCTCCGGCCTATCACGTAATATTTGTGCGCAGAACTGCGCCAACTCATTAGTTGAGCAAACCAACACTGCCGCGCTCATTCAACACAAAAGTTATAAGAACTGCACCTCCATCTTCCAAATTTTGGAAGCCTATGGATGCGCCGTGTTCATCCAAAATCTTCTTCACAATAGCAAGCCCCAGCCCCGTACCCTGGTCGCGAGTAGTCACATAAGGCTCAGTTAGTCGGCCGATCAAATCTTGCGGGAACCCCACACCGTTGTCCTTAACCTCAACTGCCACGCTGTCAGGATTTGTGGTGACGGTCACTGTGATGTGGCCACTATCAATATCTTCCCTAGCATCTATTGATTCGCAAGCATTTTTGAATACGTTGATGAACACCTGCGAAATTTGCTCTCGGTCTAAAAGGAGGGGAACCGCCGCATCTGGGAAGCGTAGATCGAAGTCTACTACCTTCCGACCAAACTGCCCCGCAAAGCTTATTTCACGCAATAGTGAACAGATATCACATACCCCAAACACGGCACTGGGCATCCTGGCAAATTTCGCAAATTCGTCGACTATCTCGCTGATGTTTGAAACGTGTCTAGTTATTGTGTCAGTGTACTTCAGAAATGTCTCTCGTCCCGATACTATTTGCTCTGCATATTTACTACGTAACCTTTCAGCCGCCAAATAAATGGGAGTGACCGGGTTTTTGATTTCATGGGCTATTCTTCTTGCCACATCCGACCATGCAGCTTGTCTTTGCGCCTCTACGAGCCCAGAAATATCGTCAAAGGTCATGATAAGCCCTTGCATGCCCAGTCTCCTCATGTGTACAGAGAGTGTAAGAGATTTATTCTCTCTAACAATAATTACGTTGGCCTTATCCGCAAATCTGTTCAAAAGGGCGCATGCCTCAGGAAATATGTGACACATTTTCCCGTGTAATCCATCAAACGATAGAAGCTCCCGAGCCCTGTCATTCATCAAGGTTACGTACTCACCCGAGGGGGAGAGCGCCATGATGCCGGATGATACTCCAGACAGGACGGTCTCGATAAATTCTTTCCTGCTGCTTATCTCCTTGTACGCCTTTTCGAGCTGTAACCGTTGCGTGCCAAGCTGCTCAACCATGCCGTTAAATGCCGCGATCACAGTGGACATCTCTTCACCTACAACTCCTTCCTTGCTGTGAATCCTGCAATCAAAGTTGCCGTCTTGAACCCGTCTAGTGGCCGACAATAGGTGAGATAAGGGGCCAACAACGCTTTTGGAGAGGCCGACGCCCATCCATACTGACACAAATAGCAGCATGAGAAATATAAAGAGGAACGCTAATGAAAACTGAACTTGTAGTATGGACAGCTGCAGTCTCGCATTTTTCCGATAGCTAGACATATCGTAGGCACAACCGCCGCTTCCAGGCAGGACACGTGCCGCAACAACATGCGTTACCGGTGGAGCGTATACTGGCACTATTGTGTACACCAATGCATTCTCAACAGGGGCTCCCAGGGCTCTCTCACCGTAAGACTTACCCTCAGGAGAAGTAACAACGGGCAAGGGATGGGCCGCGCTGGAAGCGATAACCCCTTCGCGGCCCATAACAAGCACCTCTGCAAAACCGAACAGAGCGGCACCCTCACGCACCCTACTATCGAGATTATCAGGCAAGCCGCCTAGATACCCAACGAAACGCGACACATCGGCAGCCAGCATTGCAGCAAGGTACTCACGTTCCCTACCGAGCGCGGCGGCGCAGCAGGAGGAAACTGCAGGCTCTACAATGCCACGGAACCATGCACGAACACCGTAATCGAAAAACAAGGACGAAAAGCCAGACACAAGAGCAGTCGGCACCACACCCACAACTACAAACACGAGCACCACACGGGCCTGAAGCCTGAAGCCCAGCTCTCCCCTTCTGTACCGTATCCAGGCGCGAATCATGCCGTAGGAAAGCACAGCAAGCAAGAGCAAGAACAGCAAGAACCCGGCTAACAGAGATCCGGGAACCCTACCCGGAACTATGTACCAAGTAAGGAATGCATCCGCAAACAGGACCAGAAGCACGGCACCAAGCGCCAACAGGGAAAGAAGAACGCCGGACGACCCCAAGCTGCAAAGGACCATCCAGAAACGTCGCAACTCCCCCCCACTTAAACCTCACGCACAACTAGAAAGCCATTCTACTCAGACAACACCTCCAAATTCACAGCAGAGACCTTGCCATTACTCTCGTCTAGCTGGTACCGCACCCTCTGACCTTCTCTGAGGTTGTCTATTCTACTCCTCTGCAACGACGTAATGTGGACAAACACATCCTTGTCGCCTCGCCCAAAGCTGGCACCACCGGACTTGCCATCATCAGACCCATCCTTGCAAATGAACCCATATCCCTTCTCCATGCTAAACCACTTAACATGACCGGTGTAGAACGCCTTCTCATCCACTAACTGAGACATCAAAAAACCCTAAACAATCAGACAAACAGCCACAGCTAACCCGGAGACCGCATCCCCGCTGAAAACCCTAGGCGCCATGAGGTTAGCCCCTAATGTATGGTATTGCAAGCGAAATATTATTTACCAGCACCATTCTGGCTATCAGTGCCCCATATGTATGAAAATGTGGGCTATTTTGAGCGCTAATTATCGCACGTGTACGCGCAGAAGACGTACGCAATACTCGCCGCTTGCGCCCCCCAATGCGCCATTCACATAATCGTGCCCGGCCCGATGGAAGTCTATTAGCCACCGCATAGTGTTTTGAAATAGCACAACACATTAGCACATCACACTAAAATACGGGCGCCCTGTATTCAACAATTGCGCAGTGCAGCTGTACTTGTGGCACACAACAAATGCGGCTATACTGCAGGGTTTGGTCCTTGATTGACATGAGCCATTTATTTTGTTTTGGATATGGTTACACGGCCAGCTTCTTGGCGCAACAGCTCCTAAAAATGCAGTGGAAAATTAGCGGCACTTACCACACAACAGACCGCAAGGAAAAGTTGATCTCCCTTTTTAGGTACGGGGATCCGGAACTGGAGCATGCACTGCGTGGTGCGTCGCACGTGTTAGTTTCAATTCCCCCTTCCGGCGATGACGTGCTTTCCAAACACGCAATGGCGCTGCGTTCCGCAAAGTGGGTTGGTTACCTATCCGCAACTAGCGTGTATGGGAACCATGAGGGCAGATTGGTGAGTGAAACATCCTCCACTCACCCCACTGAGCACTCAGGAATTGCTAGATTGTACCATGAAAACCTATGGCTACGCTCAGGTTTGCCTGTACACATATTCCGCCTATCTGCGATATACGGCCCCGGTAGAAGTGTGATAGAAGGGCTATTGCAGGGAACAATATCACCCAGCCATGCCCAACGCTTTTCCTCGCGTATGCACGTGGAAGATATAGCCTGTACGATACTTGCTTCAATGTTGAACCCAAAACCGGCAAGTATCTACAATTGTGCAGATGATCTGCCTTGCAGGTACGCTGAAGTTGTCGCGTATGGGGCCTCACTTCTCGGACCAGAGGCCAAAATGGGGCCGGAATTGAGCAGTATATGTGGTAACGCCGCACACGTGCACTTTCCTGCACCGGAACGCAGAGTTAGCAACGATAAAATTAAGTGTGAGTTAGGCATCTCACTGCAACATCCCACCTACAAAACCGGCTTGCAAGCCATTTTGCGCGCACGTAATAACGGTTCTGCGTTGGGCTACTAAAGCCGTAAAATTATATTCGCCTAGTGAGTTTTAACTTGCGCTCACCAGAGATTGATTGTAGAGTGCGGTACCGGACCATTCTGGGCACTGGGGGTGTGCTATGTCGGCGATGCCTGACCATTGGATAAAGGAAAAGGCGCTGAAGGAGGGGATGATCTCTCCGTTTGTGGACCATAAGGAGGAAGCGGGGGTGCTCTCGTACGGGCTCTCCTCGTATGGGTATGATGCCAGAGTTGACAGCGAGTTTAAGATCTTTGCCAATACGCACTCCGCCATTGTGGACCCCAAAAATTTCCCTCAAGATAGTTTCATAGACAAAAAAACAGATGTTTGCATAATGCCGCCGAATAGCTTTATGCTGGCAAAAACCGTGGAATACTTCCGGATTCCCAAGGATGTTATTGTGATATGCGTAGGCAAGTCTACCTACGCCAGGTGTGGGATTGTCGTTAGCGTAACTCCGCTAGAACCTGGATGGGAAGGTTATGTAACTTTAGAGTTTTCCAACACCGCCCCTCTGCCCGTTAAGGTGTATGCGTTTGAGGGTGCGTGCCAGTTCATTTTTCTGGCTGGGAATGAGCGGTGCAGCGTATCTTATGACCAGGTCAATGGAAAATACATGAGGCAAGGTGGGGTAACGCTGCCTATAGTGAGCTGACGTGGTAGAGGCTTCGTTGCACGTTAGGGGTAGTACAAACCCCGTCAGGGGCAGGGTTGTAGCAAACGGAGCAAAGAATTCTGCTCTGCCCATCATGGCCGCTTGCATTCTACTCAATGGGAACGTTGTCTTGGCTGACATGCCTGACCTGCGTGACGTTGCCGTTATGAGTGAGCTTATAACCTCCTTGGGAGGGAGAATAAGCTTCCTGCGTAACACACAAGAGAAGGCAAACCATAAAGTAGAAATCAACTGCGACAATCTGCACAATTGGGCGATACCGCATGAAATTACATCACAAATGCGCGCTTCCTGCCTCACTCTGGGCCCTATACTTGCAAGAATGGGGAGAGCAGAAGTTGCTCTGCCTGGAGGTTGCAGCATAGGTAGCCGTCCGCTCGACATGCATATATGGGCATTACAAAAGCTGGGCGCCAAGGTAGAAGTATGTGGGAACTACGTAAAATGCTCCTCAAACGGCAAGCTTGTAGGGTGCCACATTGGCTTCCAATCCGTAAGTGTGGGTGCCACTGAGAACGCGCTTATGGCAGCAGTTATGGCACGCGGGGTGACAACTATAAGTAACGCAGCCACTGAGCCCGAAGTTGTCGATCTGGCGCATTTTCTAGTAAAAGCAGGGGCGCAAATTTCCGGAATAGGTACTAGGACCTTGCAAATTCGCGGGGTACAACAGTTGTCCGGCACCAATCATACGATAATACGAGATAGGATGGAGGCAGGAACCTATGCACTAGCTGCAATATCAACTGGAGGCAACGTGCATATTGTTGGGGTAACTTCCGAAACGCTCGGGTGCTTAGCGCGTGAGCTTGAAAGTATGGGAGGGAAAATTACCGACGTGCCAGACGGTCTCGTAGTATCTCGGCATGACCCACATATTAATCCAGTAGTTTTGCACACAGCGCCCTACCCTGGCTTTCCCAGTGATATGCAGGCCCAGTTTGCAGCAACGGCATGCCTCGCTAGGGGGACATCGCAGATTCACGAGCACGTTTTTGATCGTAGGTTTTCTTACGCACGGGAGCTCGCTAAAATGGGCGCTGACATACACGTGCAGGGCGATACGGCCAGTATCAGGGGTGTTGACAAGTTGCATGGAGCATCTGTTCAGGCACCTGACTTGCGGGCATCAGCAGCGCTGCTTATTGCTGGACTATCGGCCCAGGGCGTTACAACCATAAGCAACGCACAAACCCTATACCGCGGATATGAAGCAATGGAAGAGAAGCTACGCGCTTGCGGGGCAGAGGTTGAACTTGTACGCTAGTTTACAGATACTAGATACGTATGGGGACACCAGATGTTAGAATGCTCAGGTGTTGCGTGCGCACGAGGTGACAGGTTACTGTTCGATAACCTCAGTTTTGTGGCAAAAAGCGGTTCCATTACCTTGGTAATTGGGAACAACGGCAGCGGAAAAACAACTCTACTTAGAACCATAATGGGGCTCATACCCGCAGCATCCGGTAGCATCAAACTCGATGGTGAGGGCATTACAACTTCCAGTGGATGCATTTCGCAGATCACCTATGTAGGCCACAAACCCGCTTGCACGGGTAATATGACTGTACAGGAAATTCTAGAATTTTGGGCACAGTGTAAGAACAGTAGTGAACTAACTGATGCGGCAGCGTGTTTTTTCGGATTGTATCCAATACTCGACGTAAGGTTCAAAAATTTGTCTTCGGGATGGCAAAAAAGAGTTGCTCTGTCGAGACTATTGGTATCAAACACACGCGTTTGGGTGGTAGACGAGCCATTTTCAAATTTGGATCCAGATGCAGTAGCTTTAGTGCAGAATCTGATATTAACACGTGCGGAACGGGGAGGTATTGTTATATTGGCGGACCACAAAAAGAGCGACCTATTTATTGACGCACAGATAGTGCAACTACCCCCGCAGATTGCTGCGCATACAGCACCTGAGTAACATGGCATTGTTGGAATTACAGTAACTGTGGCTCAGGAATTGCCCCAACCTCGCAGCACCGTTGGTTTGTGTATCACATGGCACAGCACTGCAAGCAGGCAGTACACGCAAAACCCCCTAGTGTAGGCCGCTATACACGTGTTAATTATGCATACATGAAGCTTGGAACTGCCGTTTTTACACAAACGGCTAGTGGGACACGATGCGCAGTGTATGAGGAGCATACGTTAAGTGTAGCCCGTTACTTGTAGCAATGTTCATTACCGGGAAACTCACCACACTTCACTTCCCGTACATAGTCGACCACAGCGTCTTTTATCGTCTGTTCTAGATCAGCAAACCGCTTTACAAACTTTGGATAACGTGATGATTGGCCCAGCATATCATCAATAACTAAAATCTGCCCGTCACATGCGTTAGAAGCCCCGATACCAATAGTAGGTACAGGCAACTCCTGGGTGAGCTCTGCGGCAAGGGACGCGCTTACGCACTCGAGCACAACGCAAAATGCACCTGCCTCGCATACCGCCTTGGCGCCATCCTTAATGTGCTGACGTGAGCTGTCAGTCTTGCCTTGGCATTTGTAACCACCCAGCTGATTGAAGTGCTGGGGCATTAGGCCTACATGGCCCATAACAGGAATTCCGCGTGATACCAAAAAGGCAATTTCTTCTGCAACACACACCCCGCCCTCTAACTTCACAGCATCGCATCCGGTTGCGCTCAAAATGCGAGACGCATTCCTGTACGCAAATTCTGGAGTGTGATAGCTGGCAAATGGCATGTCTACCACAACCAGGGCTTTACTACGCGCCTTCACAACCGCCTTGCCGTGCGCGATCATTATATCCAGCGTGACAGACAGTGTGGAATCCATGCCATACACGGTCTGTCCGACGGAGTCCCCCACGAGAATAAGATCGCAGTATTCATCCAAAATACGCGCCATCGGGAAAGTATAAGCGGTTAGGCAGGCGATTTTCTCTAGCCCCTTCTTCGCCTGTATGTCTAGTATATTCAAAAGCACTCCTGGTAGCGCACACAAATAGAGTGTGCCAGGTCACGGTATACCAGCGCGCCCAGAAATGCAAGCACTTCCTTCCAGCCTTAGCCCACACAACATATATACACCTGATGCGAGCACAACAAAGCTAAACACTTGATGCATCGCGGCTAGAACTATATGCACAACGCTAACCAAGGTTGCTACGCCAAGCAAAAATTGCAGCACAACACATGCGAGAAACAGTAAAGCACCGCGGGCCCTCAGCCAAAATGGTAGCAGCGCTGCACATATGACGATAAGCACAGCAACCAGCCTGTGCAAAAACTGCACTGCTGCAACATTGCACAGAAACCCGCCGTGCCATAATTTGGCTGAGAAAAGTGACTGTGGAATTATCGCACCATCCATCAGAGGGAAAGTATTATAGGTCAATCCTGCATCCAACCCGGCCACTAGCGCGCCTAAAACCATTTGTAGCACCGTTAGCCCAACAACAGCTGCCGCTGCAAAGAACTTGGCATTGGTTGTGCCCGTGGCGCTGCGCACCCCTGCACAGCGCAGGAAGCTATGCCACAATATTGAAAACAGCAAAATAGTCAGAAACAAATGCCCCGCCAGTCTGTAGTGACTGACGCGCGGAACACCAACAAGCCCGCTTTTCACCATAAACCACCCCATGGCCCCCTGCATGCCCCCCAGCAGTGCAACCATAAGCAGTTTTGCGACCATGGCTCGGCTTATTCGCTTGGTTATGGCAAAATACGGTATGGGAAGACAAAACACCGCCCCCAAGGCTCTGCCAAACAACCTGTGTATGTACTCAATGATGTAAATCCGCTTGAAGTCATCCAGCGAAATATCTTCCGCCCTGTGCTTGTACTCCGGCGTTTGAGCGTATTTCGCCTTTTCGCGCAGCCAGGCCTCATCACTCATCGGAGGAATAACCCCAATTACAGGCTGCCACTCAGTTATAGAAAGCCCAGAGTGAGTCAGGCGGGTTATGCCACCAATCACCACCATAAGGAGGGTCATGAAGCAGCATATCCCTAACCACACAGTAACACCAAAATGTGCCTTCATGTTTTTATGACTTCGCAACAGTCGGATAATTACACGCCTGCACGCTAAAGTACAATTAATTTTGACCGAAATTAGCCCGCAATCCTGCACATTTTGGCAAGTACCCCAAAACACACAGCTGCGTAATGAGCCATAGCAGGCACATGAAGTTGGGTCGGGTGCGCACAGGGTTACACACAAACCAGCTCTAAAGCGCCAATTACAGCGGTACAAAGCTGCATACACCCCTAGGAGAGCAGGTCTTCAAAGTTAGCCATGTGCCTCTGCTTTTGAGAGGAAGCCTTGACTATGCCGTAGGTCTGTGCTAGTAGCACCCCTGTTGTAGGAGTTTAGGCCGGGGTGCTGCTGTGGCTAGGATTTTTTGTTTGTTGAGTCTTGTAGTATTGGTGGCAAGCTTTCCGTTGATTAGCAAGTTTGTCTCCGGAGTGAAGAGGCAAGACAGGGAAGAGATCGAGGCCATAATCGAAGAGTATATATACAAAAATCCGAACAAAGTTATAGCTGCGCTTAGTAAGGGACAGGCGGCTATGAATGCGGCCGAGATGCGGAAGAAGGTTGCGGAAAATAGGGCAGCGCTGGATGATGTATCTTACCCCTCGTTCGGAAATAGGGAAAGCAAGGTGTTGCTGGTGGAGTTTTTTGATTTCTCTTGCGGGTATTGCAAGTCTATGCTCTCACACATAAAACAGCTACTTGAAGACGGAAAAGCTCGCATAGTGTTCAGGGACCTTCCAGCACTTGGAGAAGCCTCCACGTTGGCGGCGCGCGCGGCGCTTGCTGTGCATTTCATAAACCCGGAAAAATATATAGATTTTTACTATGCTGCTCTTGGCCACGACAAAAGGTTCACAGATGATGGAGTTGTGGAGATCGCTGAGTCTATAGGCGTGAAAAGGGAAGACCTCAAAAAGTCTCTAGAACAGAATGACAGTAAAATCAATGCCATGATTGACGCCACTAAGGACTTAGCCGAACGGTTGAACATTGGGGGCACCCCCTCTGTGGTGATTGGGGATACGGTGTTGGTCGGGGTAAGTGACTTACAGACATTGCGTGATTTAATACAAGGCGCCACGCAGGGTAGTAAGGGCAGCAGGGGATAACAAAGCTGTTATCTACTCTCCTGCACTGCTGAGGGCCGCCCGGTTGCTACCTTGGGCGCTGCTCTCCATGCCCGATACGTAGTTCCCAAGTTTGCCCATGCTTACCGTCTCCTGCAGCCCCGTAGCCATATGCCTGCATAGCACTTCACCTTTAGCAATCTCTTCGTCTCCCAGTATCAACGCCAGATCAGCACCAGATCTGTCAGCATTCTTGAGGCTGGTTTTGAGCTTCTTAACCGCGCCGTCACATAGAACTCTTATACCCCTACCCCGAAGTTCATGCGCAAAGCGTATCGCATACTTCACTGCTTCCTCCCCGAGGGGCAAAAAAGCAACTGAAAACCTCGTATTATGGTTGTAGGCCACCAAAGACGCCAACCTTTCTACGCCTCCGGCAAAGCCAACTGCTGGTACATCACCACCACCCATTGAGGCAACGAGTTTGTCGTACCTACCACCGGCAATTACTGCATCTTGCGAGCCTAGGTGAGTAGTTTTAAATTCGAATACCACTCCGCAATAATAGTCAAGCCCTCTAACAAGCTTGGGATTTACAGTATATGGAATGCCAAGGTTTTCTAATTGCCGCATAACGCCATCAAACATCATTTTGGATTCATCATCGTAAAAGTCTTCGATGACTGGAGCACCACAAAGTATGGCCGCATCGCCTCGATCTTTAGAATCGAGAATACGCAAGGGATTTGTTTGCAATCTTCTGCGGCTATCCTCAGATAGCGCATGTTCGTGCTTCTCAAAATACTTTAGCAGGCCGTTCCTGTATTTTAAAATGCTGTCCTGGCCGCCCAAGGAGTTTATTTCCAGACATACGCTACTACGAAGGCCTAGTGCACCTAGGATATCATATGCTAGCGCCATTAGTTCCGCATCTGCGGTGTATCCGGCACCAAAGTGCTCATAATTGATCTGGTGAAACTGCCTTTGTCGACATTTTTGCGGCCTTTCGTAGCGGAATACTGGACCAAAAGAGAAAAGCCGTGCCGGAAGGGCAAACCGCTCACATATTAACATTCTGGCTACTGCAGCGGTGAGTTCGGGCCTTAGAACAAGCATGTCACCACCCCGATCGGGAAAGGAATACATCTCTTTCCCAATTATGTCTGAAGAATCCCCCAAAGTTTTGAGAAACACATCCTGAAACTCAAAAATGGGCGTTTCTACCGGCACGAATCCGTATCTCTCCCCAACATCGTGGGCAATATCACGTATATACCAAAACTTATAGCATTCCTCCGGCAAAAGATCCCTAGTGCCCCTTACAGGCTGCAATTTACCCACACTCATACAAAGCCCCAGATCGACACAACTAGGCTGCCATTACGGCCCCAGATATATAGCTACTTGTACATTCTTTTGCAAAATTATCAACTGAATGTAGAATAGCACGGTTGGAGAGGTACGATGCACACCAAGCGCGAGGCGTTATACGAGGGCAAGGCTAAGATTATATTCCCAGGCCCGGATCCGGGCTCTGCGGTACAGCATTTTAAGGATGACATTACAGCTTTCAATTCACAAAAAAAGGATGTAATACCCGGCAAGGGAGCGGTTAACAATCGCATAAGCTATCTTATAATGCGACATCTGGAAAGCCATGGAATAAAAACCCACATACTTGGTTTCCTAAATGACAGGGAGCAGCTAGTCAGGAAGGTTGATATAATCCCGATAGAGGTAGTAGTGCGCAACCTGGCGTACGGTAGTTTTTGCAAGAGATTTGGCATAGCGCCAGGAAAGCCGATTTCCCCACCTGTGGTGGAGTTTTACTACAAAAATGACGCCTTGTCTGACCCTATGATGGCCGAAGACCATGTTGTAAGTTTTGGGTATGCAACCCGCGGCGAAGTTGGTCACATAAAGGCGGAGTCACTGCGCGTGAATACAATCCTTTGCAAAGTTATGAGTGAGGTTGGCATCGTACTTGTGGATTTCAAGTTGGAGTTCGGTAAACTGCAACAGGCAGATAGGGAAATTGTGCTCGCCGATGAGATTAGCCCGGATACATGCAGGCTTCATAACGCATTAGACGACTCAGTGTTGGATAAGGACCTATACCGACTCAATCTAGGCGACGCACTTAGTGGTTATACAGAAGTTCTACAAAGAATAGAGAGTCACATACCCGCGTAGATGGCCATTTACCAAGTTATTGGTGCCCAAATACGCTATTCATGCGCCGCTTGGTGTGTTAATAAATAAGTTAATATTTATTGACTTTTTAATAGAACACCACTACCTGTATAGCCTAGCGTGACCTTCGTTTAGGACTAGAATGAACAGACAAGCCTTTCTGACACAGCTCCGCAATGCTCGGGATTCCTTAGACCTGAAAACACTGGAATACTCTGCTAGAATGTCAAATTACGTCGCAGAGACACTCTCAAACAGCGAGCTAACGGCCCTGAGGAAGCAATGCGCGGATACGTTCGCGGAAATCCGAATTAACCTGGTAACAGCCAATAATACACGCGCGTTAAACAAATATAACAAGTATGTTAGAGACGTGTTGGCAAGGGCATTGTCGGCGCTGTACGCTATCATCTCTCTACGCAGGAATAAGCAGTACTCAACTCCATATCAGAGCATTAGTCACATACTTGCCAGCGGTGCCCCAGATGCGGAAAAATACATGCTCCTCTTGATGGAGTTCATGGAGGCTATACGGCCCACGAAAGTGAAGCGCTTCCCTGAATCGTACACAGGCACGTCTGTGGGAAGAGTTCGCACAGCGATCATGCAGAATGTGACCCAATTGTACGTTCGCGGCGCGGAACATGACAAGTACATTAGCCAATTGCACGAGTGCTTGTTAAAAATTTTGGACAAAATGCCCTTCCTGCTAGCAACTTGCGAACGCATAACACTGGTAAGAGGGCTATTAGCACACATCTCAGACATACCAAACGTGGACGAACCATCTCGACAAAGGTCTGCACATGCAGAAAGCCTGCAGCTGCAGTACTTGGACTTTATAACTAAAACTGCTCTATCATTGCGCTGCAGGAGCAAGATTGCCGCGTTGGGTAGCGTGCAAGAACCGGAAATGAGTTTGCCATATGTGGCCAAGCTTTTTGAGATTATTTTTAGCACTACAATCAGCAATCTAGTGCGACACCGCACAGAATATCCGGGACTGCGGGCAACATCAGAGCAACTTGTATGCTTGGGAAGAGACATTGCCGCTTCCGGGTTTCTTAATGCAGAGCAGTTAGCAACCTTCAGCGAGATACATTTCCCACTGGTCGAGCAGTTGCGCGAACTTTGCAAGCATATGGATAAGTACACCGATTACGCCGCACGAGGGTGGCACAGGGAGGCCGTACAAAAATGGCATAAGGAGATTGTCCCGCTATTGCACAGGGTTTCTGACCTTGCACACGCGGCACAAGTTCCCGAAGAAAATGATACACAAAGTGGCAATGAAATCTTCCGCAAAGTTCGCTTGAAACCGATTTGCCAGACCAACACCCCACCTCAAAACCCGCGAGACCTTTCTCGGTACAAATACCATAGACGCTGCATAGACAGGTTTTACAAC
Source organism: Anaplasma ovis str. Haibei (assembly GCF_002214625.1). Classification (NCBI taxonomy): domain Bacteria; kingdom Pseudomonadati; phylum Pseudomonadota; class Alphaproteobacteria; order Rickettsiales; family Anaplasmataceae; genus Anaplasma; species Anaplasma ovis. Next base: position 73,942 of record NZ_CP015994.1, on the reverse strand, counting down.
GGGCTCTCACACCTAATGTGTAATGTGCATTTCCTTGACGGTGTAATGATCCAACTAGACGAAAAAATATCGCACATGTGCCAGAGCGCGGGAATTAGGAATAGAGTTCTAACCAGCGGTGATAGTCTCACCACATCTGTACACCACTACCTCGGCACTTTACAAGGTGTAGCACATACGGAAACTGGAACAGTGGCAAATTCCCACACACTGATAGAAACTGCTTCCGCGCTTTTGTCTCACGCATTAGTAATGCTTGACGGTCACCACATATCTAGAACGCCCGGTAGCCCGGCACAGGAGCAGCATGACTATATGCAAAGTACGGTCTACAGCCCAACCGCTGAGAGCGCATACAAGCTCAGATATTTGGCAGAGTTAAAGCAGCACATGGCGTCCTGCGCTCTCATGGCCCCACCAAGACAGCAACCTGCATACGTAGTGGCCTCGTGTATTAACATGCAATCACATTTACCAGGCACATCTTCGAGCACATATATTACTCAGGCATCGCACTTACCTTCCGCTACTGAACGCAAACACACCTCCAGCATGCTACAATCGGTGCAGGGAATAGCCGTACCACAAGTACAGCAAAACGTAGCTACACAACATGCAAATGTGGCACAATGTGGCACAGACCCTGAGTCTCATGCAGGTGAAGGCGTTACTGGAAACGTGCGTGGATTCCAAAACATACAGGAGCAAGCTAGAATGAGTGTAACTGGTTACGCGCCCCCACAACATGCAGTCCAAACTGCAAGTGGTACGAGCGGGCAGAGCGAGGCAACATCACACTGTGGAAACACGAACCTTTTTGGCAGCGGAACTTTTGTAGGCAACCCTACCCAGTTACGAGCAGCACACACGAACTACAGCGCCGCGTATACGGGCTCAACACACCCTGGCCAGCAGCAGCATAATATCGACCTGGTACTACATCCAGTCACACAGCCGGCAGTAAACCCTTGTTGGGCCGGCAGCAACACCAGCCACGCAGTGCACACCCAAACTACGAGCGGGCCAATAATTGCACCAGAATTAGCGGCACACACCAGAGCTGAGGTCACACAAGGTCTAAGTGCGGTTGAGGTTGCTACATACAGCTCAGTACCAGTGGGTGTTACTACACAATCTGCAACCCCACGTCTGCAGTTTGGTGATGTACCAGATAGTTCATTGCTTGAAGTACACTATGTAAACCAGGCAACGCACAATGATACCAGTTTTGGTGTCGAAACCAGCTCGCCTGGCGCCACAACACAGCGAATGTATGCACGGAACGGTCGTCTAGGTGAGCGGCACAGCTGGGCCCCATATCGAATAGCTTGCAGGCGCGGCTCAGAAGCCTCGCACTCAACCCCAGGTCCAAGCGCGGCTCTAGCCCCCACGGCTCCACCGCAGGGCATAACCACCCAGGAGGTATACAGATACGCGTTTATGCATTCGGGCGGCCGTGAAAACAGTACAGCATTTGGAATAAATGAACTCACTCAGGGTGCATCTATCACCGCAGCTTGTCAGGATCAGCCTATGGCAGAGCATACAGATCACGACACACCGTATGATTCCACACAATCAGATGCGGATTCACCACACGGCACAATTCTCGTAATTGACGAGGTAGCCCTAGCAACCACTCAGGGACACACCAAAATTGCATAGGAATATAAACAAAACGTGTGCCCCCTATCCTTGTGCAATAACCTCAAATGCATGGACATGCCTACACCGAAGCTTTTTATGATAACCAAAAGCCCGGCCAGCGGTTGTTGCGCGCAACATCAAAAAGCAATGACGAGCAGGATAGATGAGCCAAAACCAGTAAACATGTAGGTGCCGCCTCAGGTAGGCAAGCATTTTCCAGGTAAGACAGGGTTCCCTCATGGGTTACGAAGTGTTTCTGTTTTTGTGAGTCAACCCTACCCCACAATCGCGCTGACAGCCGCTCATCATCCCGCCAGTAACCTGCACGTAGCTGCGCTATCACTGAAGAATTAGTATGTTGGGTTACAAATAATGCAGGGCTGGATCAGCGACAGGACCCCATTCCCGGCCACCAAGGCGAAAGTTCCACGGCTCATTATCCCGCGCTATGGCGCAAACGCCCACGAATAGTAGCGCCATAAGTACACTACGCTCATATAGGGGCACTTAGTAGCTCGTTATGGACAGCCACCGGCTAGAACCTCCTTGGCACCATACGCCCCAGCTACTAAACATCAGCAAAAAATTTTGATACACGCTGTATGTAGTAGGCAACCATTGGGGCAGTAAACATGAACCCGTCAACACGATCTAGTATGCCGCCATGCCCGGGCACAATAAACCCGCTATCCTTAACCTTGCAAAGACGCTTAATGCCGGATTCCACAAAGTCCCCACATTGCGCAACTGCCGCAACTACCGCACCAATAAATAGAGCATGTGGAACAAAAAATATACCGAACATAACCGACATTAGCAGCGTAACTACGGCACTAAACGCAATACCCCCAAGTAGGCCCATCCACGTTTTGTTTGGGCTGACAGCGGGCAGTATCTTGCGCTTTCCTAGGCTTTTGCCAACAAAATATGCGCCTGTATCGGTACTCCACACACTGAGTATCATCCACAACAATATAATAGTCCCATGGGGCAATGTGTACAGGTATACAGCGGAGGCATACGGCAATGCGACCACAAAAATTGCGGGGATATAAAGATGTCTGTGCCCACCCGTCATTTGATGCCACTCAAACGCGGATACCATCGAAAGGGAGAAACACACAAGGTAAAATAAACACCCACCAATGTACATACTACCCAAAAACGCACTCGCCCCTAAAACTGATGTCAATATCCGCAGTAGCAAACTATCATCGATGACTGGCAGCTTGTAGCGCGCCACTTTTCTTTGCAGTTGCAACACACAGTTACCGGCTTCTTTGAAAAACTCTATAATCTTCATGCATCCCCCAAAATACAGCTGCACAACATCGCGCACTATGGATGCCACAGCTCAAACACGGCTGGACAGCACATTTGCCCCGTTGATTATACACATATAGCAGCCTATCTGCCATATTTCCTGTGCCTAGCCAGATAGCTATCCAGCGCATCAGAAAAATGCGCAGCAGTAAAATCTGGCCACATAATATCACAGAAGTAGAGCTCAGCATATGCGAGCTGCCAGAGCAAAAAGTTGCTAATGCGTTTTTCGCCTCCAGATCTTATCAGTAAATCAACATCTGGAAGATCCTTGGTCCACATAAAGCTGCTCAGTGTCTCTCCATCAACAAACTCAACACCTGAATCCAACGCCGCGTTCACGGCCTGTATTATGTCTTGTCTCGCGCCATAGCTAACCGCAACATTCAGGCACAAGGCATCGTTGTTGCGCGTCACCGATTGAATATCAAACATGTGCTCAACCAGATCCACACGCAGGAGTTTCAAATCACCCACAAACCTTATGCTTGCTCCATAATCATGAGCAAGTTTGCGAAGCTCTGGTGAGGATAGATAGTTGGAAAACAGGCTCATAATATCGCTGACTTCATCAGTACTCCTAAACCAATTTTCCAGGGAGAAGGCGTACAGAGTAAGATGTTTAATGGAATGACCAATACAGGCTTCTACAACCTTTTCAGCGGCCAGTAGACCCTGAGTGTACGCTTCCATCTTTGGTAGGCCCCGACTTTCCGCCCATCTACCGTTCCCATCCATTATTACGGCAACGTGTTTAGGCAATTTGTGCACCATAGCAGACATCCAAACAGTGCATTTAGCTCAAAATTTCGCTTTCCTTAACGGAAAAGGCATCACCTATCTTCTTGATGAACGTATCTGTGACTTTCTGTATCTCCGCACTTACGGAGTGGAAGTCATCCTCTGAGATCTCTTTATTGTCCTGCATAGACTTTAGCTTATCTATTGTATCTCTCCTGATATTGCGCACAGAAACCCTCCCCTCTTCGGTAAGCTTACTGAGCATTTTCACCAAACTTTTTCTCACATCATTCGTAAGCTCAGGCACCACAAGCCTTATGGTAGTTGCCTCACACGTCATACTAAAACCGAGATTAGACGCATCAATGGCCGCCTTTACATCGCCAAGTATGCTGGCATCCCACAATGAAATCAGCAAAGTTCTACCGGAAACGGATATACTTGCCACCGTGTTAAGCCGCACCTTGTTACCGTAATAAGTGAGGAATACTCCGTCCAACAACGAAGCACTTACCCGCCCTGTTCTGATACCTGATATGTCGCTCAGAAACATCGAAAAGGTTTTCTCCATCCTTTCCCTAGCGCATTCCTTGATAGCATCCGTCATACCGCCTCCTAGTCAGATATAGTAGTGAACAGCCCTTTACCCTGCACAGCCTCAAAAAATGCCCCATCCCCACCTAGATCAAACACTATTATCGGCACGGAATTTTCTCTTGCTAGCGATATTGCAGCTGCATCCATAATCTTCAAATTGGACGACAAAAGGTCATGATACGATATTCTGTCGTACCGCACCGCAGAACCGTCTTTCTTGGGATCGGAGGAGTATACACCATCAACTTGAGTACCCTTGAATATTGCGTCACAGCGCATTTCTATGCCACGGAGCACGGCTGCAGTGTCCGTAGTGAAAAACGGGCTACCTATACCTGCAGCGCATATAACCACCCTTCCTTTCTCAAGGTGTCTCACAGCACGTCTTCTTATGTATGTCTCACAGACAGCAGTCATCGGCATAGCCGATAGCACCCTACATTCCACGCCCATTTCCTCAAGAGCATTCTGCAGAGTCAATGCGTTGATCACGGTTGCCAGCATACCGACATAGTCATTACTAGTTCTTTCAAACCCGTCTGAGGTAGATGAACCGCGAAATATGTTCCCGCCACCCACAACTATACAAAGCTCTACGCCGGATTCTTTCACATTTTTGAGGTCACGAGACAACCTGAGCACAACTTCGGGATCAAAGCCAAACCTTTCCCCACCAACGAACGCCTCACCCGATACTTTAAGCAAAACCCTGGAGTACTGCACACCCCCCGTGGCAGCACCATCACTTACCGACATCTTAAAACGAAACCCGTCCCACAAGCCTGGCAAGATTATACAACAACCGAACAAAGACGCAATCTTCCATGCGCAACTTCGTCATGGCGCAGCACGCATAAAACGTGCAGCACAACCCGCGACTACAGCATGTCGTACTACCAACCAACACATTTACAACACCGAAAGGGCACTATACTGTCGGGGTCACCCAGCAGTGGAGCGTTGCTGCTTCACATTACCGGCCCCACCCCTTGACTTATCATCTATGGCTTTGAGTACCCTCTTGAGTAGGTTGGGTGCGAGAATCGACAAGAAATTCACTGATATATCATGAGCTTTGTCAGTACCCTTAACTTTATAGTCGATAGCAACCACACCTCTGCTGTATCCACCAGTTAGCAACTTGCCAATCAGTGGTGTACTCCACACTAACTTGCTAACCGCGTAAGCGGGCACTATTTGGCCTCGCACATCAAAACTTTTCGTGCTCAGATTTATCTCGCCCCCCACACTTATGCCAAGTTCTATTCCTTCGATCCACGACTCATCAAAACTGACGCGGTTGTTGTTGTAGTTGAACGGAACATTAAGCTTACCAAAGTGTATACCGCTACCATTGAGTGTATTGCCAATGCCCTGTAGAGATGAGAGAGTCAATATTTGCGCAAGTATGGGTGCGTTTACAATATTAAAATTCGTGAGCGAGAACACGCCTTGTGTTCTACCCATGTGACTGTCCGGGTACATATATATGGACAGATGCCCGCCATCTACAGTGCTTACAACGTCAATAGCCCGCAGGAAGCTACCCGCGTTTTCTGTGCTCACCTCCAGGCCTCTTGGTCCGTACTCTATCCTAACCGGTGAATTATCGTTGGCAAAATTCGCACCCATCTTTGCATGCAGTTTTCCATCACCACCAAACTTCATGTTAAAGAGGACGCGCTTTATGGGCACATTGTTTTTCATGAGCGCGTTGTGCACGCGCAATTTTACCTCAAACCCTCCTTGCTGCCGCGATTCACTATTTAGAAAGGCCCACAAATTGGTTTTACTGAGGTCCAAAAACTTCCCATTCAACTGAAGCACGAGGTTGCCATCTTTTGCAGACTTAATATGGGCCTGCGCGTCAGTTTTCAGGAATCGCACGCGGTCTGCCACCAAATCCACATCTTGGCCGATGTGTCCGCTTAACCGAATGTCTATACCCTGCCCTTCTATAGTTGCGTTATGAACCTGTATGTTCCCACTCTTCTCCACCAATGCTGCAAACTTTAGTATCCTCGCCTGGTCACCCACTGGAAAGTACCCCAGCCCTGAGTACAAACCTGCAACATCTAGTACGCCATTAACCTTAGTTCCACCAGTACCGGAATGATTACTAGCCCAATCTATAGTAGCTTTGGCGTAACCACTGAGGCCAACATGCCGGGCCGCTGCGCTGAACTGCTTTATGTTATCTCCAGAAATATACCCCTCAAACTTACACATCATGCTGCCGCCACTACTAGGATCCCCGCTCGCAACAAGAGTCATGTCGTGCTCGTTCATCTTGCCTTTAATGGTTGCTTCTACGCTTCCATTGTGAACTATAAGATCTAAACCCGCGCTGTACACGTCAAAGCTATCCAAAACCCCACTCACTGAAAGGTCCCCAACTTCAGAGGTGATATAAACATCGCTATGTACGTCAGACACCCCGGACAGATTTGATACCTCAATTATGAACTTCGTGTTGGCAACACCCGATATATTTTCTGCTACGACCCCAAAGCGCTCCTGTCCGTTCGCCGCAGTATATATCTTGCTGACATCACCAAAGGCTCTGCCACGCATCTCAAGCCTTGCATCTCTACTGCTAACATCCTTAATAACAGCAACACCTTCAACGGCATTTACGCCCCTGAAGCTATAATTGCCAGACCGAATTACTAGCTCTCCTCTATCTAGTAGTAGGCCACCATCTGCTATATTCACCGCGCCCAACTTGTTGCTAACCATAACGGCTGCATCCCGTACATGCGCACTAAACCGGTAATTGGCCACGTTTTTTATGTCATTGATGTGGCCATGAAAAGCCACCTGAGGCTCCCTGAAAGTGCCTTCCACTACGTTACTGCAGTACCAACGCTTCAAATCCGGGTATAGCTGCTCGGGCCAGTATCTACACACCTGCTGTGTTTTAAGTTCATAGCTACTTACACTGGCATTAAGGCGGTTGTTTATGGCGTTGAAGTAGGCTCGCGCCTTGAGAGCTACATCATCCATGAGGAGGTTAAAATCAGACAACAAAAGCTCGTGGTCGCTGTATTTGGCTCTAACCCGAAAACCGTGCACAATGATACTGTCGTGCAGTCCGTACGGAACAGTGCCCTTTAAGCTTTGCAAGTCAATGTCGCAGTATTCTATCCTGTCATGGGCATCCAATACTATATCCGCAGCTCCAGAGATCAGCACCTTGTTATACAAGGGCAGCACACCGTCCAGAAACCTAATATACTCGAACAGTGCAGTGTTGAAGTTGTCACACTTAACGTTAAGTGATATCACACCCTTATAGTGCTCGGACACCTTAACTTTAATTGATGACGCCCCGCTGGTCAGCTCCAGCGAGAAAAGCCTACCGTCATATTTTGCTTCGGTCCCGAACGATAGTGAGTCCACCTTCAGGTTTTCACCGCTCTGATTACTAAGCAGCATACTCCCCACTTTAACGGGCACGCTGGATTTGATGAGCACAAATAGCTTCTCCCGAAGTGCAGAGACCGAAAGCGTCGGTCTGGTGCCACTGACTTCCTTATCAGGGCTGAATGCGCTCAGGTACACGGTGGGAATCTCAACCCGGCTAGCACCCCAGTCTCCCCACAAAAATAGGACACCCACTTTGGAGTAAACCGCAACTTCGGGAATTTCCGTCTTAAGACCTGATTTCTTGTCCGTAATTACAAGCCCCTTTGCTGACAGAAAGAAGTTCTCATCAGCTCTGCGCCAAGAGAGTTTTACATCCTGTATGTTAACGTCAGCACCGGAAAAAAATTTTGAGAGCTTGAACTTCAGATACAGGTTTATGATGCCAGCGCGGAACTCTATTGTGTCTTTAGTACTGACGTTGTAGTACAGCACCCCCCCAAACGTGAGCACCGCACCCACTAGCAGCAATTTTACACAAGTCCACACCATAGAGTTCATAGAATCTGACAAAAGTCTCACAGCGTAAAATCATTTTGGAGTGACCATGCGGCGCTCTGCTTCGCCTCGAGCAAGCATATCAGCCTCTTCGTTATATTCATCCCCAGCGTGAGCCTTCACCCACCTCCACTCAATACTATGCAGCAAAGTCAGTCTTTCAAGCTCCACCCACAAGTCAACATTCTTCACAGCAGACTTGTTAGATGTCCTCCACCCGTTCAACTTCCATTTGTTAATCCAATCCGTAATCCCGTTCTTCACGTAGGTACTGTCCGTATTGACGCACACACTACATGGCCCAGCCAAAGCCGCCAAAGCCATAATCACAGCGGTGAGCTCCATCCTGTTGTTTGTGGTATCGTCACTGCCACCCGATATTCTGCGCTCTTCTCCATCACCAAAGCGCAGCACAGCACCCCAACCTCCGGGCCCAGGATTGCCAGAACAGGCACCATCGGTGTATATGGCAACCCTACTTTTCCCCATAAGCACCATACATCGTCGTTTTCGATTGTATTCCAATACCTCACATAATACAATGACATTCGTCATTAGCCCTAAGGTACTGTGGCCAGGAGGATGTTTGAGCAGCGCGAGTAATTGTTTCCTATTCTTACGGAGTGCTGCCGTTGTGTGCGTGGTCCGCTGTTGGGGGGTGGTTCGCACTTGGCGCGCGTTCGTAGGCGTGCGCGTGGGCTCTCTTGAAGTAATAACCGGTGTTGCTCCAGAATTTGGAGACATGCTCATGGCCCAGATGTGCATGGAAGATCGGCATACTTCATTTGTGTTTGTTGTGCAGGAAAGCGTATCCCTGGCGCATTTGGCAAAAACCTTAAAGTTTTTTGACCGGGAGCGAGACGTGTTCACCCTGCCTCAGTGGGATTCAATCCCACACAAGGGGGTCTCGCCCAGCAATCTGGTTATGGCAACCAGAATGAAGTGTCTGCTTAACATTTCTAAGACCCAAAACCCATACATAGTTCTGACAACCGCGGGTGCAGTTGCGCAGAAAGTGCTGCCAGCACATTCTGTGGCCAGTGCCACCATCACCATTGCTCCTGGTGACAGTCTGTCCATGAATGTGCTGGTAAAGCATTTGGTGGCATGTGGATACACGCAATCTTCCGCGGTACGCGAGGTGGGAAGCTTTGCAGTACGGGGAGAAATCGTCGATATTTTCCAGCCGATAGATAACAAACCTACCAGAATAGACTTCTGTTACGATGCTGTTGAGTCTATCAGATATTTCAACCTTGATACACAAATTACAGATGGGGACGCGCTACAAAGTTTGGTCATCTACCCAGCATCTGAAGTAATAAAAACCGAAGAAAACCTGAGTCTGTTTTACACGAGATACATGCAGTGTCCAAACCCCGACCCAGAATTTGCCGAGGCCATGCTTTCCAAGCAAAAATGTATGGGGGAAGAGCAGTGGCTACCTTTGTTACAGGCAGGTGAGTTGTCAACCATTTTTGACTACGTCCCAGACGCAAAACTAGTGTTTGCAGAGCCAGCTTCAGAAGAAGTATTGCAGCGCTTGGAAGGCGCACGAGAAGCAGGTCATGCAACACAACCTACAGCCGAGAAAAGCGCTTTGTTTTTGGATTTACAGGGTTACACGCAAATTACAAAAGGCTTTAGCAAGGCCATATTCTGCCGTTTTGATGCGGCACCAAAAAACAACCTATGGGAGCACCAACAGGTCAGATGCTCTTCTAGCAATATCAGCGCTGTGCCAAATTTCAGGTTGCTAGCACAAGAACAAAAGGCTGATGTATTCGCGGTGGCCACTGATTACATTAACTCCGCACATAAGACTCTAATCCTCGCCTGTTATTCTGAAGGATCACTGCTATATTTCATAGATAAGTTTAGAGCGCATGGCATACACATATCCAGAGTGCATGAGTATGCAGGTTCTCTAGACTTGTTCAACGCGGCCGTGCTACTAACAAGTTGCAGTGTTGTAACCCACGATTTTATCGTGATCACAGAGTACAGCCTGCTGAAACGCCAGTGTGCTGCCGGTCGCTCCTCTGGCACGGTAGTCAGCGAAGACACCTGCTTTGCGGTAGGAGATGTGGTAGTACACAAGGACTACGGCATTGGCATATTTAATGCGCTACGCACGCTCAGTGTGTGCGGAAACTCACACGATTTTGTTGAGATCCTCTACCGCAATAATGACAAACTCTTCGTGCCGGTAGAAGATATAGACTTGATCACAAAGTACGGTACTAATACCGACGTCGTCTTGGATAAACTCGGCAGCACCTCATGGCAGGAACGCAGCGCCAAACTCAAGAAACGTATTAAAGACATTGCTCAAACGTTGTTACGCTCAGAAGCTATGCGCGTACTCGCGGAGGGCAGCAAGTTTCTCGCGAATCAAAGGTACTTGGATTTTTGTAAAGAGTTTCCGTACATAGAAACCGAAGACCAGATCAAAGCGATATCAGAAGTTGAAGAGGATCTCGCCAGCGGCAAGGTGATGGATAGACTCATATGTGGCGACGTGGGATTTGGAAAAACAGAAGTCGCGCTGCGCGCGGCATTTTTAGTCATAAACGAAGATCCAACCAGGCAGGTTGCCGTGATAGTCCCTACGACCCTGCTATGCAGGCAACATCTTGCAGCATTTAGAGAGAGATTTCAAAACTACGACATCAATGTTCAACAACTTTCACGATCATCCGCCACGCAAAAGTCTAAGGTAAAAAAGGCGCTGGAGGACGGGAACATCAATATAATCATAGGTACAAGTGCGCTTCTTGCAAAAGATATAAGATTTTTAGACTTAAGCTTGCTAATTATCGATGAGGAACAACATTTCGGCGTACAACAGAAAGAACAACTAAAAAAGCTCAGACACGACGTGCACGTGCTATCCTTATCTGCAACACCAATTCCCAGAACACTGCACATGTCACTCTCCGGGATAAAGAACTTGAGCGTTTTGAGGACCCCACCCATAGGGAGGATGGCCGTGGATATTGCCATCATACAGTACGATGGCAATATAATCAAAACCGCAATTCTAGACGAGGTCAACCGAGGCGGCAGAGTGTTTTTCACCTGCCCGTTTATTTCCGACATCGACGGCGTGCTAGAAGATCTACAAAAATTGGTCCCAGATGTGAAGGTTGAGGTAGCGCATGGCAGAACATCTACCAAGGCGTTGGACAAGATTATGAATGACTTTTTCGATGGAAAGTTTTCCGTCCTTCTGACAACATCCATCATCGAAAGTGGCATAGACATACCCTTCGCCAACACCATAATAGTACACAATGCGGACATGTTCGGCTTGGCACAGCTGTATCAGCTCAAGGGAAGAGTGGGTCGGAGCACCTTAAAGGGTTACGCCTACTTCATAACGTCAAAGAATGCGTTGCCCAACTCACCCGGCATAAAAAGGCTAGAAGCGGTAAGGTCCCTAAATAGCGTTGGGTCGGGCTTTGCCTTAGCCCTACAAGATATGGATATGCGCGGCTTTGGAAATCTTGTAGGGGAGGAGCAGTCTGGCAACATAAAGGAAGTTGGGATTGAGCTGTATCATAAAATGCTGGAAGAAGCCATAGCCGCGTGCCAGGAGAAACCATACACACCTGCGGGTTGTCACAGCGCAAAAGTAGTCGTAGATGCGAATATCAGGATTCCTGAGTCTTATATCAGGGAGCTAGACCTGCGCATAAGGGTGTATAAAAAAATCAGTAGCTTGAAAACCGCGGAGGAAGCAGATACCTGCTTTGTCGAACTAGTAAACAGATTCGGCGCACCACCACCAGAGGTTATGAATTTGCTGAATGTAATGCGCATCAAACAGCTTTGCTCTACACTCAGCATACAAGAGGTCACACAGGTGAAGCGGCACGTCACATTTTCGCTGTCGCACGGTGCAGCAGCGCATGCGGGAATGTTGAAACATGTAGTAGACAACCACGATATTTTTACGATATACGACCACAGCGTCAGGATGTCAGTGCCCAAGGCATCGCAGAATCAAATACTGGAATACATATTGTCCCACCTCACGCGTATGACTGCTGCACAAATCTGCGGCCCCGATAGCCAGATTGTAGGGCCTTCCACAGCACAGTGACGTTAATTACATGTTCCGAATGCCTGCCCACATTGTGCGCAACCCCACACAACAGCTTGAACGCGACGTACCTACAGCCTGCGCTCACCACCGATAACGGGGCCCAAAAGGCACAATCACCTGTGTTACCTGCACATACTTGCCCAATCGCACAAGATTAATCGTAAGGTTGACAAGTGCTCCCTGTGCGGATACAAGAACGTGGTAGACTGCTCGGCGTTGCTCAACCCTAGGTGCTGGTCACGCCGGGGGTTTGGTGTAGGTTCCTGGTAGGCTGGGGGTTTTATGTTCAGCGGGATCGTGGCAGCTGTGGGTGTCGTTGAGGAGGTGTCACCATCCGAAGATAGTGACGTAGCAGTGCGGCTAAGCGTGGAAGATAAAGACCTCCTAGCAAGAGTGGACGTGGGTGGTTCGGTCGCCTGCGCCGGTGTTTGTCTAACGGTGGTGGACAAGGGTAGCGGTTTTACCGTGAATGTATCTAAGGAAACCTTAGGAGCCACCAACCTGAAGCACTGGAATGCGGGTACCAAGGTGAACCTTGAGCTGCCGTTAAGGATGGGTGACCCCATGGATGGCCATATGGTGCAGGGGCACGTTGACGGAGTGGGAAGGGTGGAGTCTGTTGTTCAAATTGCCGGTTCCTATACCCTTATGGTAAGCTGCGACGAAATATTAACTAAGTACATAGCCCGCAAGGGCTCAATAGCACTGGACGGCGTTTCTATGACTGTAAACTCCTCCGGCAGTGGGTTGTTCGTGGTTAATGTAATTCCGCATACATGGAACCATACAACATTTCAATATATCAAGGCTGATACCGAGATAAACATAGAAACAGATCTTATAGCCAGATACCTGGAATCCCTGCTAAAGGACAACAGGATCAACAATGAAACTATGGAATAGGTACCGCAAAGCAGGCACACAAGGCCGGAGAAAAAAGTGGTGCGTAGTACGCCTCCTCACGCACGGGTGGCAGGAACTCGATTTTCAGTAGCCGCTGAGTATTCTATCAACCAGTTCCTGCACAGTTGGAATGTACCCACCTTTGTAGAACTCATCCTTACCGAACCTGTACGCATTATGCCCAGAAAACATCAGTTCCCTGTCACAATCGCCCTTGCGAATGATGTTCTGCAGTGTTTTTTGAATACAAAAGCTCCTCGGATCTGGCTTTTCCCCAGTATTGTAGTTGCCATGGTCTTTCCAATTGCTGAACTTACAGTGGCTTAAGCACCCCATACAACCTATTTGGTCCTCCCGTATTTCACGGGCCTTTTTTTCGGTAACAAAAATTACCGTGTCATTTGGTGTTTTTAGCATGGTGTCATAGCCAGAGGCAGTCCAAGCATCAGCACGCTCTTTATCAGAGGCCGTGACGTATATATCTCGCCCCCTGGGGCCAAATTTTACGGCAACCACAAAGTCATCCCTGTGCTCGTTACTGAAGGGAATCTGGCGCTCGTTACGCTCTTGCAGCTCACGCAAAAATTCGTTCCTAACAGCAGAAGAGTAAAACCCTGTGGGACTGAATTTGTTAAGTAGTACGTCCCCAACCTCGAGGGAAAGCAGTCTCTTTTTCCAAAACATCGAAATTGGACTCTCCTCCGTAACCAGAGGTCTTGTACCGAACTGGAACGCTACTGGGCCTATTTTGGCATTATCTAGCCACGTTTCCCACTCTTTCAGGTGCCACACCCCTCCGGCCATTATCAGAACAACTTCAGAAAGACCCGCTTCGTTCATGAAAGACCTAATCTCCGCCACTCTGTCAAACGGATCTTGAGGCACGTTCGGATCCTCACTGTTGCTGAGCCCATTGTGCCCTCCGGCAAGCCACGGATCTTCATACACCACACCACCCAGTAGCTCCTTGGGGAATTTGCGATACGCGCGCGTCCATAGAATCCTAAAAGCGCGAGCAGAAGAGACTATGGGATAGTAGTAGACCCCGCACTGCATCGACACCTCAGCCAATTTGTATGGCATACCAGCACCACACGTTACGCCGTGAATCAGGCCTTTGGCGCCTTCTAGCACCCCGTACAGCACCTCGCTAACGTTGCCCATTTCCCACAGAACGTTCATGTGCACCCTGCCACGCCCTTGTGATACATCGTGTGCGATGCGCGCCTGGCTTATACCGGCCTCTATGCTGTAGCGTATCAACTCCCGGTTGCGTTCCCCTCTGGTTTTTCCTCTATATACCAACGGCACGTGCTCCCCGTTGCTATCCACAAGCGCGGGACTAGCACAGGAAAACGTACCCACAGCATCAGCAGCGGCAAAGGCCCCCGCACTTCTCCCGTCGCTGACTCCAATCCCCTTACCTCCTTCGATAATGGGCCACACCTCGCGACCGGAAATACAGACTTTCCTAATTCCTTTCAGCAAAAGAGCAATCCTCCCCCTCAACGCTATAAGCCCGGCCAGGGCCTCGCTATGCGCAGTACGAAAACTCACGAAACACCCTGGAGTCTAGCGCTTATGCGTTCTACAGTCAACGAAAATGAGGCCGCAAGCCAATCTAGGCCACACCAATGGGTAAGACTAATGCACCATTGTCACCAATCGCAGAGACACACCAGCACGTAGCACGGGCCCTGGCCATGTGCACTGCTCGGCGCACCCACAGGCCTATGCTAGCTCCGACACATTAAAGCACAAATGTGGATCAGCAATGCAGCCACCCCCCCGCGGCTAATTTTCCCGGTAATCCCCGCGCAACATGCTATCCATGTTGGCAACGGTCTCTTTAAATGGGAGGCCCTCCTCCTGCGGGAGCTCCACCACAACTTTCTCTATGCCAACCTTCTGGGGATCAACATGCTTGCCCTTATACAGCACCTCGTAGTGTAGGTGCGGCCCTGTTGATAAACCCGTGCTTCCTACATACGCAATCACCTGCCCACGTTTTACTTTAGACCCCTTGACCAATTCTGCTCTAATCTCGCTTAGATGGGCATAGGCAGTGGAATAGTTATTCCTGTGGTGTATGCGGACATAGCCACCATAGGTGCCTTTCGTTCCTACAAATTCTACTATACCACTATCCGCAGCCCTAACCGGAGTTCCCAAAGGCGCCGCATAATCGACCCCCTTATGGAATCCGCTATAACCACGTATCGGGTGTTTTCTAGTACCAAACTTTGACGATACACGAAACGTGCCGCCATCACCTATGGGATGCTCAAAAATACTCCTCCCTAGGCTACGTCCTTCGCTATCACAGTATCTGGCCGTACCATCTTTCATAAGATGCCTGTAAAGCTTGAGGTGCGTCTGTTTTCCATTGCGCCCATCAATAACCAAGGCCGTGTAGAGCACATTTCCATCGGCTATTAAATCACCCTTATCGTTGAAAAACCTTTCAAATAGTACATCAAGCCAGCTGCCTTGGGGAATTTTGTCTAAATCTACTCGGTTACCGTATATGGATACCAACTGCATAATCATGGCATCAGATAGTCCACCCTCAATTGCAGATGCAAAAAAGGACTTTTCCACCGGGCCAGAAACTCTCATAACCCTAACTTCTTGAACGTTATTTGCGACTCTAGCACTATACCTACCAGCCTCGTCTCTGCGTGCCTCAAAGCTGTATAGGGAGCGCGCGGGGTTGACCGACACGAAGTGCACCGAGCCTGAGTTGCTCACTCCAACGTTGATTTTGTCTCCGACATTTATCCTATCAATGTTGTACACTTCGCTCAGAGATTTCGCGGCAGCAATGGCCTCAACCACCTGAACACCTGCGTCACGCAACACACCAATAACGCTGTCACCCTCCTTCACAGTAACTTGCAACACGTCACGGCCCACGGTTGTGACTCCATCACCAGCACGGGCAACTTGTGCGGCCCCTAACACTACAGAAAGCATCACCATTGCACCAATCGCCCTGGGCAGCACCTCAGCCAACACTACATCCCCTCTGCACTCGGACCAGACGCATTTCATACATCATAAAATTCTGGTGAACAAGCACTAAAACCCTGCTGCTTTGGACGCGGATACGCAACACACCCTGTGGATTCCGCCAGAATATTTGGCTTTTACTCGACACAGCAATGCTATACCATCAAAAGTTTCAGGTACCACTCGCGAAGCATTTATGAATGACACAACCTCAATTACAAGGTTAAAAAACAACTTTTCCATAGTCTCTGAAAAGGTAGGCGGGGTAAACTCCGTTGGGATTAGCATATGGGTCAAGACAGGTAGCAGGCATGAGGAGAGGGAGAAAATAGGCCTAGCACATTTTCTTGAGCACATGGCATTTAAGGGTACTGACACAAAATCCGCGCTGGACATCGCAATGGCTTTTGACTGCATAGGTGGAAACTTCAATGCATACACAGACAAAGAGCACACTGTGTATCACGTCAAAGTTATGAAGAGAGACGCCCATATCGCTCTAGAAATTCTGGAGGACATCGTGCTGAGATCAGCGTTTCCGGAAGTTGAAATTGAGCGGGAGAAGAATGTCGTGCTGCAGGAAATATACCAAACGAATGACTCCCCGGGCAGTATTATTTTCGATAAGTACATGGAAGTTGCGTACAAAGATCAGATCTTCGGTGCACCAATTTTGGGATCGGAACAGTCAGTGTTGGGCCTATCAAGGGCTGACCTTGTGCAGTACATGAGCGCAAACTATTACGGGAATAATATGATTCTCTCTGTAGCCGGAGATATAGCACACGAGGACGTTGTACGCATGTCCCAGGGGTTTGCTCAGATTGAGGACCGGAGCCCACAACCTGTTGTTCCCCCAGTATACACAGGAGGGCAGTACGTGGAGGCTAGGGATCTTGACCAGGTTAATATAGTGATTGGGTTTCCTGGAGTATCGTACTTAGACGAGAGATACTACACAATGCAGGTCTTGGACGTGATATTGGGCAGCAGTATGTCTTCAAGGCTGTTTCAAGAGATAAGAGAAAAGCGCGGACTGGTCTATAGTATTTCCTCTTTCAATTCTAGCTACTCTGACAGTGGGCTTTTTTCCGTACATGCTGCAACTGACGAAGGCAACCTTCAAGAGCTACTCAAAACCATAGCCGCAGAGATGAAAAAGCTGCCCGAAACCGTAAAAGAAGGGGAATTGCTGAGAGCAAAAAGCAAGCTGGAGTCCGAAGTTTTGATGTCTAGGGAGAGTACCGTAGGAAAATCCGAAGCACTCGGTTACTGCTATTCACACTACAACAAGTACGTCACTAAGGAAGAGATGATCAGCAAAATACGCGCGGTGAACCTTAGGGATGTAATAAGCGCGGCAGATCTCCTGCTACAAAGTCGTGACAAACTAACGGTAGCGGCGATAGGTAAGGTTGGGCCACTACCCAGCTTGGAAACAATATCGAACATGCTTGCCTAGGTCGCTGAACATTACAGCAGTTTCTTGTGCACACAAACCATGTAGGGGTGCAAAATGTGCAAGCCATCAATGAGCGGTACTTCCCAACAGCAGGCCATTGTCCAGGTAGCTCATTGCAGGTTGCGCGCATAACTAGCGCAGCGCCGGCTGGACACCACCGGGCAACTTGACTACAGCCTGTGGCGCCAGGACACAACTGCAAAGCCCCCAAGGGAAGGGCGACATAACACCGGCTACCAGAGGTGTGAACGCTGAACATTACAGCAGTTTCTTGTGCACACAAACCATGTAGGGGTGCAAAATGTGCAAGCCATCAATGAGCGGTACTTCCCAACAGCAGGCCATTGTCCAGGTAGCTCATTGCAGGTTGCGCGCATAACTAGCGCAGCGCCGGCTGGACACCACCGCACCACCGGGCAACTTGACTACAGCCTGTGGCGCCAGGACACAACTGCAAAGCCCCCAAGGGAAGGGCGACATAACACCGGCTACCAGAGGTGTGGGCCTAGTCGCGTTTCAGCTTGGTCGCTTTTCCATCTAATGCGGAATAGTTGGGGCTTAACAAAATCAACTTTTCAATCTCCGCGGAAACACTGGCAAAGTCGTGACTGCCCTCATACCTCTGCCCGTTCAAGAAGAACGCGGGCGTGGCATTTACATCAAGTTTGTTCACGGCCAAAAACTTCTGCTGCACCACACGGTCCATCAAGGTTTCATCGGTTGTACACCTCTTGAATTCCTCATCAGAGATGTTACTAATTTTGGCGATATTTGCCAGGAGCCCAAGATCTTTGTGAGTGGCAATCAAGGCATCAAACGAGTTAAACACCGCCTTAGCATAGGCAAAAAACGTCTTGTTATCCTTGTAACAAGTACCAAGCATGGCCGCAGAGAGCGAGAGCTTATCAAGGGGAAAATCTCTTAAGATATACAGGAGCTTGCCCTTGTCTATGTACTCACTCTTGAGCCTTGGTAACGCCTTGGTTGCAAAATCCGCACAGTGAGAACACGAGAAGGACGCATACTCCACCATAACCACAGGAGCGCTCGTGTTGCCCAAAAATCTATCGCCGGGAATCAAGCCCAACAACTTCTCAGCCGTAATGTCCGCTGCATCAGCCGTGTTTGCCCCATGATCAGAGGGAGGGTCTACCCTTTTTGCATCAGCAGCAACAGAAAAGCTCAGTAACACGAAATACAGGCACGCCACGACGGAAACGCCTGCACAACATCGCAAGAACCCCATAATCCCACCATAACACACGACCACAAAAACTCAGGCTGCACCCCCACTTTTGCTTGTTTGTTTACTCTTACTGTCATCCCCACCAAGCTGGCTGGCGTACATGGCCTCAAAATCTATAACATCCAACATCAGCGGAGGAAACCCGGCGCTGGCAGTCATCTTAGCGATAACCTCCCTAACAAAGGGGAACAAAATGCCCGGAGCAGTAATGAGCAGAGCCTCTTTCATCGCCTTTTCCTCAGCTTTTTCTTCAAGAGAGAAGACTCCACAATATTTGAGCTCACACAGAAACGCAGGCACCTTTTCCACAACAGATTCTATATTCACCTGCAAAGTGACCTCATAGAGATCAGTAGCAGTCTGCTCACCCTCAGCAGGTTTCACGGGCAGGGAAGCCGAGGATACATTAACCGATATGTTAATCTCCGGAGGAGATTTGCTAATCATCAGAAAAACCTTGGGTGAGTTGGGATTTTCAAAGGATAAATCCTTAATGTACTGTCCCCTTACCTTGAGTTTCGGACGCATACTGGACACTCCTAGACGGAAATACCGCAATTAATTGTTGATTAACACTGGGCAAACTATAATATGGTTAAGTACTTTTGTACATAGCCTTTGTGAAAAATTTGGATGGGGCATGGTTGAGCTGGCTATATACGCATTCGTCGCGGCCTTTATTTTCTTCCGTTTGTACGGTTCCCTAGGCAAGGCATCTAGCGTCAATTTTCAGCCAAGTGCCATCTATCCCGAGCAGACTGGTGGCGACCAGGCAGCTTCCGATGGCTCGGTCAACCCTCAAGACATTCCCGTAAGTTCCGTGGTGGCAGACTGTGCATCTGTTGAACAGATTTCGAGTGTGTTTGAGGCCATAAAAGAACGCAACAAAGGTTTTTCTGTCAAGCACTTCATCGAGGGGTCGGCAGCAGCTTTTGAGTCAATAGTGAAGGCGCTCAATCAGGGCAATGCTGAGTTTTTGTCGTCTCTGCTTAGCAAAGACATGTACGACTCGTTCGTCAGAGAAATGGAGCGGCGCCGGAGCGCTGGGCACACCCATGAAGACGTTGTGGTTTCCATAGTATCACAGAAAGTGACCGGTGCAGAGCTGAGGGAAAGCTCTGCTGCCATAACCGTGCAGTTTATCACTGAACAAATAAACGTCGTCCGGGATGCAGAGGGGCAGGTTGTGCATGGCAGCACCTCAAAGGTGAATGTTATAGAGGACACCTGGAAATTCGAAAGAGACATCACCACTGCGGGCAGGCGGTGGTATTTGACCTCCACTAGCGCGTAGCAGGAGCTTTTCGGTCGGTGGACGTTTCCGGCGGCACTCAGTCTCCGCGGGCCTCGCTGTAGCGTTTCATAATGAAGGTCCCAACAGTACCGATCAAAACACCTATAGGGATAACCAGCATAGCTTTAACCAGAGCCCCACTGCCGTACACGGCCTGGCCGGAGACGACTTCGCCGTCCCAGTACGCATTGATCACCAGCGAGATCACCGTGTGGAAGAAGTACGCGAAAAACATCATGACCATGTTTGAAACCGCCGCAGCCATGGCCACAGAGTTGCTACCTACATATTCTATGGACTTAAACGTTGTTACTATTTGGTACGCAGAGCAGATGCCTATAGTCAAAAGTAAAATAAATGCGCTTACCCCGTTGCTGCAATTTCCGGTCAACATGGCTGCGAACGCAGCAATGGTAAGTAGACCACAGCAGATTTTTATATTCCATCCGTTACAAGATTTCTCAAGCATGTAGCCAATCGTCAGCGAGCCTATACAGCCTCCAACGAAAACCGCAGATGGCAAAGTCGTTGAGGCCCTATAACTGACTCCGCACACCTCCGACAAAACCGGGGTTGCCCAGCCGTCAGCAAAGCCCCCCAATGGGCCCATCATGCACCCCCCAAGAAGGTTTATTATAACCAGTCGCTTGTTGGATATTACACTCCTTACCTGCTCATACACGCCAACACTTCCAGTAGCACCCGCACCATCAAACAGAAAATATGCAAGTGCCGCCAAGGCACACCCTCCCACTATGAACGTCAGAAATACCCTACTCCAGCCAAAATCCTCTACCAACGACAGCATAGGCATGCCGCCATACATTGCACCAAGAAGCCCTATTACCACCGCGATAGAAACCATTCTGGCAACTTTTGTACCAGCAAAGTACATCTTCGAAACTTTGAAAATAGACACGGCAGCAGCAACCGAACCTATGCCGGTCAATACTCTACCAATCTGCACAAGTTTCCATGAATCAAACAGCATAGGTGTCGCACCGAGGAAGGTCAAGGCCATGCAGGCCGGTACCACCTTTTTGGGCCCATATTTGTCGATTAGCACCCCTAACGGAATGTGCGCTATCGTATATCCCGCGTAGTAGAGCGCAGAAAACTGCCCAAAGGCAATTGCCCCTACGCCAAAACGCTCCATAATTTCCCCGGAAAGGGTGTTGGGTATAACGCGTAGTACGTACTGGAGCGCGAAAAACACCGCTACAGAAAACCAAGCGAAGAATCCCCTCTCTATCGACCACACAGCGCAACCCCCCGCACTAACGTAACTCTAGACTAAATGGTAACAAGAAAACCGGCAGAGTACAGCAAATATTCTCCCACCACAACTGTGAGGTGGCTATTTCGCTACCTCGAGCTTATTCCTGGCCATTTCATTAAACAGTGCAACAATCTTGTCGTGCGTTGAATACACGTCCTCTGCAGAATCCTCTGTACAGTCTATCATGTGGCACCTATGTGGGTTATCGGCGACTATGGCTTTAAACCCCTCTCTAACTCTGTCGTAAAACTCCGGGCTGCGGCTTTCGCATCCATTAAGGCTGGTCCTCGCAAGAGCAAGCTCTGTACTAACGTCCATGACAAATGTAATGTCAGGCACAACATTAGCCACCAGAGAGTTTAGCGTGCTGACTAGCGTAAGGTTCACCCCGCATCCATAGCCCTGATAGGCCACTGTGGAGTCTGTGAATCTGTCACTTATCACTATTTTGTCTGCAAGCAAGCCCGGCGACACTACCCTAACAAAGCTTTCCCTGCGCATCGCCATGAAAAGCATTAGTTCTGTTATTCCGTCCAGCTTATAATCAGTAAGCCCCAACAAGGTCTCTCTTACGAGTTCATTGAACGGGGTGCCCCCAGGTTCCCGAGTGAGCACCACCCTGTGTTCGCCATACAAATCCGACAAGTATTTCGCAAGAAGGGCAGCCTGCGTGGTCTTCCCACATCCATCTATTCCCTCAAAAGTTACAAGCATACTACCCGGAATTACTAGCGGCCAATTTCTCCGATCTTAGGACACCAGAGCAATTTGTGCGTATGGATTCCATGGAGTCAACGCTAAGCCCCCGTACGGAATTATCTATTCGCCTCAGCAGCCCCACAAGCACTTGGCCAGGCCCCACTTCTATAAACTCTGAACACCCACACCCAACTAGGTACTCTATGCTCTCTCTCCACCTAACTCTGCTGACAACCTGCCGCACCATTAGGTCTCTTATTTCACCGCAGTCGGAGTGCGTAGAGGCAGATACGTTGAAAACCATCTCGACTGCCGGTCGGTTCATCTCTAGCTGATCGATAAAGTCACTAATCTCGCTACAGGCTAACCGCATGAAAGAAGAGTGAAATGGCCCGCTAACACGCAGTTTTATCACCTTCTTGACCCCGGTACCTTCAATGAGCTTCGGCAATTGCTGAAGGGCACTCTCGGCACCGCTGACTACCACTTGACCAGTGCAGTTATCATTTGCAACTTCGCATATGCCATATTCAGATGCGCGTGCCGCTATGGCTTCAACCTCACCCAGGCTACCCCCTATCAGAGCTGCCATGCCCCCACAACACAGGGAAGAAGCCCTATGCATTGCCTTCCCCCTAATGTCTAGCAACTTGGCGATGTCGGGCAGCCCAATTACCCCAGAGACGTGCAAAGCTGTGTGCTCGCCAACGGAGTGCCCCAAAACGTACTTCACAGCATCTTTAATGGGGCCACCTAGATTTTCTTCTAGCGCGCGAACCAACGCAACCGACACGGTCATCAACGCGAGCTGCGCATTACAGGTCGAAGTGAGAGCCTCCTCAGGCCCTTGGAAAATTATCCGGGAGAGGTGCCTACCCAGCGTTTCGTCTACCTCATGAAACACGCGACGTGCCGCAGGCGAGCTATCGTAAACCTCTCTGCCCATTCCAACAAACTGTGAACCCTGACCGGGAAACATAAACACAACAGACACAGCACCCTCAGGACTCCCCATGGTACACGGGCAATTGTTGCTCACGTGACTGTGGTAGTCAAGGCTATTTTTGCAGACTATAAGTCAGTGATGACGTTGCCTTGCTCAATTTGGTGCAGCTCATGGTACTTGTTTCAGCAACACATATGTGCGGTCACGGCTGCTGCGACAATTGCCCCAACGGGCACAACCGCTGAGCTGCAAGCATTGTTTTACAAACCAGTCACGTGTGAGTGCCTGCAGCTGCGCCTATAACTCATACAATTGACATTCACCCTCTTCCCTGTTACCATCCGTAGCTATGTTCGCCTTTGTTCCAGTTTTGTTAGGAGGTCCGTGGTTATGAAGAAGGGTATACATCCTGAGGTTCACCCCATCACGGTTATTTTTACAAATGGTGAGCAGCGTGAAATGCTTTCCACGTATGGGAAACCTGACGAAATGGTCAAGGTACACCTTGAGAGTGACAGGTTCAATCACCCAGCTTGGAACCCGGGGCTTAGGATGAGCAGCAAGAAGAACAGTCGGGCTGCTAGGTTCTTAAGCAAGTTTGGCGATTTGTGAGCGTGCAGAGCGCTGTCTTGCCTGTCAGATCCGGATGTAAGTACCAAACCGTTGGTTACGTAGCAGCCGGTCCTGCGGAGAGGGATCGGGTTAGTTGTTTGCATAGTTTTTACGGTGTGGTAAGCCTGGCTGACGCTCCAGATTCTGCGGTAGATTTGCTCGTGGTCGTTGGGGGTGACGGGTTCATGTTGCACAGCCTGCATAACTATGTAGTTGGTCCCGGTAGGAGCGTGCCGGTGTACGGGGTGAAGCATGGTAGTGTTGGGTTCTTACTAAATCACTGTGTAGATGGCAGCCTTCCGCACAAGCTAGAAAATGCGGTTGCAACTGAGCTGCCCCTGCTGCGCATGGAGGCAAAGGATGTGTATGGTTGCACGCACAGTGCAATAGCGGTCAATGAAGTTTCGCTGTTTCGCGGCACACATCAGGCAGCCAAGCTTAGGATCAAAATCAATGGGAAAGTGGCTATGGGAGAGCTGGTATCTGACGGCGTCATAGTGTCCAGTCCTGCAGGTAGCACGGCTTATAACTTCTCCGCAGGCGGGCCTATACTGCCTTTCAACTCTAACATAGTGTGTCTAACTGCAATCAATTCTTTCAGGCCTCGTAGGTGGCGCGGAGCGTTGTTACCGAACGATTCACTAGTGGAGGTTGAGGTACTGGCCCCTGAAACCCGTTGTGTCAGCGCGGTGGCAGACTATACAGAGTTCCGCAACATAAGCAGCATAAAGATAAAGCAAGACAGTAGCACAAAGATTGTGCTTATGTTTGACCCAGAACATGGGCTGGAAGAGAGAACCATAGCAGAACAGTTTCTTGCCTAGCATATGAGTGACACTGTTGCGTGTCTGTGCTAAAAATTTTATAATCAGCGATGAGGGTTGGCTGAGACGCTTGTGGAAGTTTCCTATTCTTTTGATGATGTTCTGATAATTCCAGCAGACTCCAATGTGCTCCCAGCTGATACGGACGTCACAACTTATGTTACAGACAGCGTACAGCTTCGCATCCCTATAATGTCAGCTGCAATGGACACGGTGACGGAGTCCAGGCTTGCCATATCTGTGGCACAGCATGGGGGAATGGGGTGCATTCACAAAAATTTATCCATAGAGCGTCAGGTTGCTGAGGTACAAAAGGTCAAAAAGCACGAAAGCTGGATAGTTAGTAATCCGGTTACAGTTCCCCCTGACGCCACGCTGAGTACGGCTTTGTCCGTCATGAAGAGGCATAGTTACTCTGGAATACCCGTGGTTACCACACAGCAGAATAAGCTCGTGGGAATACTAACAAACAGGGATGTCCGCTTTGTTGAGAACAAGAATTGCAAAGTCAGCGACATAATGACGAGCACCAATTTAGTCACTGTACGCGATGGTATCAGTCAGTCTGAGGCAACTAGGCTTCTACACAAACACAAAATAGAAAGGCTAATTGTGACTGACGAGCACGGCTGCTGTATCGGTCTAATTACCGTAAAAGATATCGAGCGATTTAATCGTTTCCCAAATTCCTGCAAAGACAAAAAGGCAAGGTTAAGGGTGGCCGCGGCCGTTGGCACAGGTAACAAAGAGGGTGTTGAGCGCGCTGAGGCCCTCATACAGGCAGAAGCCGACGTAATAGTGGTAGACACAGCACACGGTCACTCTGCAAGGGTGATCCAAACAATAAAAGAAATCAAAACTTTATATCCCGATGCGCAAATTGTGGGTGGAAACGTGGCAACAGCAGCCGGAGCGCTTGCCCTGATTGAGGCAGGAGTTGATGCAGTCAAAGTTGGAATGGGCCCCGGGTCTATATGCACAACAAGAATCGTCACCGGAGTTGGAGTACCACAATTTTCTGCCATCAAAAATGTTGCGGAAGCGTGCAAGGGCACGGGAGTCAGGGTGATAGCGGATGGGGGCATAAAATATTCTGGTGACATAGCAAAATCCATCGCAGCAGGAGCTGATGTGGTAATGATAGGTTCCATTTTTGCCGGCACAGACGAAAGTCCGGGAGACACCATGATATACAACGGCCGGGCGTATAAATGCTACAGGGGCATGGGGTCTGTTGTAGCAATGAAAAGTGGCAGTAGCAGCAGGTATTTCCAGGAAGGTGGGGGAAAATTCATACCAGAAGGTGTTGAGGGCCGCGTACCTTTTAAGGGTGCAGCATCTGAGGTCATATACCAACTTGTGGGGGGGCTTAGGTCATCCATGGGATACACTGGAAACAAGGATATAGAGTCCATGAAAGCAAACTGCAAGTTTACCGTAATCACCGCCGCCGGGCTGCAAGAAAGCCACGTGCACGGCGTGGCAATTACTCGTGAAACTCCAAATTATCACCCGTATTATCAATCCCACAAGGACTAGGCCCCGGTCACCAGCCATCAGTATTGTAACACCACCCCTGGTATGGCCTTTTGTTCTTAACAAGAATTTGGGGCATGATTAAATTGCCCTACCCTATTACCTTTTACGATTATCAGGTTACACAAGCCATCTCTGCACTACAACGTGCCTGGGCAAATCGCTGGTGCGAAGCCTCTACAAACCTGGTTATGCACCCAGCGGCAAAGGGCCAACGGTATAAATGAGGACAACTGGCTTGCAGAACAAATAATCCCGCGCAGGACATATCAAAAGGCGGAGAAAACCCCAGCAAAACCTGACCACACACCCAGCCTGGGCACCTACTGCAAACTAAGAACCGGCTACAACAAAAAGGACAGCAGCGAGAGCTCGCTGCAGTGAAAGGCGACCAAAGGCTGGCAGCGACCCTCTCTCCCGTGTCTTAAGACAAAGTACCACAGGCGCTGGGAGGCTTAACTTCCGGGTTCGGGATGTTACCGGGTGTTCCACTCCCGCCATAACCACCAGCCAAACGGCCATACAACCAAGCTAGTGGAAAGATACAGATAAAGTAAAGATAGTGCAATCTCGTACTGCACATATCGATAAATAAATAAACCAATCGGGCTATTAGTACCGGTCAGCTAAATACGTTACCGCACTTACACACCCGGCCTATCAACGTGATAGTCTCTCACGGCCCTAATGGGGAAATCTAATCTTGAGGGGGGTTTCTCGCTTAGATGCTTTCAGCAATTATCCCGTCCATACGTAGCTACCCAGCTATGCCGTTGGCACGACAACTGGTACACCAGAGGTATGTCCAACTCGGTCCTCTCGTACTAGAGTCAGATCCTCTCAAATTTCCAACGCCCACGGAAGATAGAAACCGAACTGTCTCACGACGTTCTAAACCCAACTCACGTATCACTTTAATCGGCGAACAGCCGAACCCTTGGGACCTGCTCCAGCCCCAGGATGTGATGAGTCGACATCGAGGTGCCAAACGGTGCCGTCGATATGAACTCTTGGGCACCATAAGCCTGTTATCCCCGGCGTACCTTTTATCCGTTGAGCGATGACCCTTCCATACGGAATCACCGGATCACTATGACCGACTTTCGTCTCTGCTCGGCCCGTCGGCCTCGCAGTCAGGCAGGCTTTTGCCATTGTACTATAAAAGCTGATTTCCGACCAGCCCTAGCCTACCATCGCACGCCTCCGTTACTCTTTAGGAGGCGACCGCCCCAGTCAAACTACCCACCATACAATGTCCTAGCTCCAGAAAAATGGAGCGTAGTTAGATGCCAAGAACACAAAGGGTGGTATCTCAAGGACGACTCCACCCAGGCTGGCGCCCGGGCTTCAAAGTCTCCCACCTATCCTGCACATCGCATCCCTAACACCAATGTAAAGCTATAGTAAAGGTGCACGGGGTCTCTTCGTCTAACCGCGGGTACCCCGCATCAGCACGGGGAATTCAATTTCGCTGAGTCGATGCTGGAGACAGCGGGGAAATCGTTACGCCATTCGTGCGGGTCGGAACTTACCCGACAAGGAATTTCGCTACCTTAGGACCGTCAGTTTTACGGCCGCCGTTTACTGGGGCTTCAACTCGGAGCTCTCACCCCTCATATTAACCTTCCAGCACCGGGCAGGCGTCAGGCCCTATACTTCCACTTACGTGTTTGCAGAGCCCTGTGTTTTTAGTAAACAGTCGCTACCCCCTGCTCTGTGCCACCCGCAGATGGTTGCCCACCCACAGGTCACCCTTCTCCCTAAGTTACAGGTGCAATTTGCCGAGTTCCTTCAGCATCGTTCTCTCAATCGCCTTAGTATACTCTACCTACCTACCAGTGTCGGTTTGCGGTACGGACTTATTAACTTAAGCGCTATTTCCTGGAACCTCTTTAAAGCACGCGTCAATCCAATAAGACACGCACTGCACGAGATCCGTCACGCTTAAAAGGTTCAGGAATATTAACCTGATTCCCATCGACTACTCCTTTACGGCCTCGCCTTAGGGTCCGACTAACCCTGCGCAGATTGACTTAACACAGGAAACCTTAGGTTTTCGGCGGGAGTGGTTTTCACACTCCTTTACGCTACTCATGTCAGCATTCTCACTTTCGATACCTCCAGCAGCCCTCACGGGCCACCTTCACAGGCCTACGAAACGCTCCGCTACCGCACCCGGCAAGCCGGGCACTCGCGTCTTCGGTGTATGGCTTTAGCCCCGTTACATCTTCGGCGCAAGAAGACTTAAATCTAGACAAGTGAGCTGTTACGCTTTCTTTAAAGGATGGCTGCTTCTAAGCCAACCTACTAGCTGTATTGGTCTTCTCACCTCCTTCCACACTTAGCCATAACTTTGGGACCTTAGACGGCGATCTGGGCTCTTTCCCTTTCCACCACGGACTTAGCACCCGCAGTGTGTCTGCTGTAGAACAGTTGACCGGTATTCGGAGTTTGATTGGATTTGGTAAGAGGATGAGTCTCCCTAGTCCATTCAGTGCTCTACCCCCGGCAACTTATAGTACAACGCTCTACCTAAATAGATTTCGCGGAGAACCAGCTATTTCCAAGTTTGATTGGCCTTTCACCCCTAGCCACAGCTCATCCAATACTATTGCAACAGTAACAGGTTCGGTCCTCCAATGTACTTTACTACACCTTCAACCTGGCCATGGCTAGATCACTTGGTTTCGGGTCTAATCCGTTAAACTAAAACGCCCTATTCAGACTCGCTTTCGCTACGCCTACACCTAACGGCTTAAGCTCGCTCAACAGATTAACTCGCTGACCCATTATGCAAAAGGTACGCTGTCACCCATGCAGAAATTACAGCAAGCTGCAAAACCTGCACAAGCTCCAACTGATTGTAAGCACCCGATTTCAGGTTCTATTTCACTCCCCTCACCGGGGTTCTTTTCACCTTTCCCTCACGGTACTTGTTCACTATCGGTCGCTAAGGAGTACTTAGGTTTAGAGGATGGTCCCCCTAAATTCAGACAGGGTTCCACGTGCCCCGCCCTACTCAAGGATCTGCAACCTTCTTACCTGTACGGGACTATCACCCCCTACGGTTGCCTTTTCCAAGGCATTCCAGTTTCTAATTACAGACCACAGACCTGGTCCGCGTTCGCTCGTCACTACTAACGGAGTCTCATTTGATTTCCTTTCCTCCGGCTACTTAGATATTTCAGTTCACCGGGTTCGTCTTGCATACCTATGTATTCAGCATGCAATGGCCAACGAATTGGCCGGGTTTCCCCATTCGGACATCTGCGGATCAAAACTTGTTGACAATTCCCCGCAGCTTATCGCAGCCTACCACGTCCTTCATCACCTCTTAGCGCCAAGGCATCCATCAAGTGCTCTTTCTTGTTTATTCATTCATAGCGATACGTGCAGTATCAAGACTACACTATCTATACTTTATCAGCTAATCGAATCGAGATCGTCCTCAAAACGAGAACAACCCCTACCATTGATCTTTCCACTAACTTGTCAACCATCGAGCAACAGACCACAAGGGCCGGCGCTCCATAGAGCTACCATTCTTAATCAAGAACGCGACCAGTGTCAACAAATTACTTCAACTTTCCTCACTCAGTTCTGAACATATCTGTATACCACTGTGGGCATGCCGTCATAGCGCCTTGCACAACTGCGGCTGCCGGCAAGCTATGCATGATTTAGCGCTTGGCAATGTACCACAATGTTGGTACACTTCAATGGTTCCGTACCAATGGGGTGTTAGCAGTGGTTGCCGTGCTGGAGGATAGGGTCCTCATTCCGTCTAAGGAGGATCACTACATGTACTATAAGGTGTACAATCCAGAAGTTCTGGGGGAGAAAACGCCGCTAATATGTGTACACGGCATGGCTGGAAATTCAGCTTGTTTCGATTACCTAGGTCGCGCGGTGCCTGATTTTCCAGTGGTGTCTGTAGATGTCGTAGGGCGCGGTAGGAGCTCATGGCTCAAGGACTACTCCCTCTATAACTATAGCACCTACTGCGCAGACATACTGCATCTTGCAAAACACTTGAAAATCAAGAAATGCAACTATCTGGGCATCTCGATGGGAGGGATTATTGCGATGTTTCTGGCAGCGCATTTCCACAATGTGCTGGCAATAGAGAAACTGATCATAAACGATATAGGGCCGTACACTCCGGCAAAGCCGCTGCGTGCGCTCGTCAAGGTGATGACGGAGCTACCTACGTTTGAAGATCAGGAGCAAGCAAAACAGTACCTCAAGGCCGCGCTGTGCCACTCCGGCACTGAGAAAGAGGAGCATTGGGATCACCTGGTGCAGCACAGAATTATGGAGAAGGGCGGCGGCTACGTGTTAACCTTAGACCCGGGCATTGGCGCCCAGCTTGCTCATGACATCCAGCAGACCAGCGATTGGGATATCTGGGACGCGTGGAATAAGATGCAATGTGGCAAGATTTTGGTGCTGAAGGGCGAGCATTCAGCCTATTTAACATCGGAAACTTTGCGGAAAATGCTGGGGTCAAAACGCAATATTAGCCACATAGAATACCCGGGTGTGGGACATCCACCCTCCCTTCTGGTGGAAGGCCGGATAAGGGACGTGAAGCAATTCATTAGGGAAGACTGACCAACACTGGACACTGCGTAGTGGTGCCAGCAGCACTATAAATACCTTGAACGCCGCCGCTTTACGAGGTAGTAACGAACCCTGTTGGGGTGTGTTAGGTAGATTTGTGAATAAGAGCAGGCGTTGTTCAGCCATTTCCGACGAGCAGGTGGTCAAGTCTTACCATGATATGCTACTCATGCGTAGGTTCGAAGAGAAAGTGGGCCAGCTGTACGGTATGGGCCTCATACGGGGGTTTTGCCACCTGTATATAGGGCAAGAGGCAATAGCGATAGGTTTACAAAATGTGCTAAGCAGCAAAGATTCCATAGTCACCAGCTACAGAGAACATGGCTTCATGCTCACCTCAGGAGAAAGCGCAAAAACTATACTGGCGGAACTTATGGGAAAAAGGACCGGGTGTTCCAAGGGCAAAGGCGGTTCTATGCATATGTTCAATACAGCAAAGAATTTTTTCGGCGGACACGGAATTGTGGGCGCGCAAGTACCTATAGGGACGGGCATTGCCTTTGCTGAGCAGTACAAGAAAAGCAAGGGGGTGGTTTTCACCTGTCTAGGAGACGGTGCGATGAATCAGGGACAGGTTTATGAGTCTTTCAATATGGCATCGTTGTGGAAGCTCCCAGTAGTGTATGTGGTAGAGAATAACGAGTATGCTATGGGCACCTCGGTTCCGAGGTCTTCATCTGTTGTTGAGCTGTGCAAGCGTGGAGAGGGGTGCGGCGTGCCGGGCCGCCAGGTGGATGGCATGGACGTTTTTGCTGTAGTCGGAGCGGCGGATGATGCGGCAAAACTTTGTAGGAATGGCAACGGCCCTATTTTGCTGGAGATGAAAACTTACCGCTTTAGAGGACATTCAATGTCAGACCCGGCAAAGTACAGAACGAGGCAAGAAGTTGATGAGGTGCGAGATAGTAAAGACCCGTTATGCCGATTGAAGGGGTATATACTGGAGCACAAAATTGCGCCTGAAAGCGTCCTTGAAGGCTTCGAGAAGCAGGTCCGCGAGACGGTTAATGAGGCCGTGGAGTTTGCACAGAACAGTCCTGAGCCCGATGTGGATGAGCTGTATACTGATGTGTACAAGTAGAGAAACACACCGCCCATGGGTAAATCCATAAGTTGGGTGATCATACAGAGCCGTTACCTGGCGCAGGCGGGTGGCTACTGGCTTGGGAGGATTGTTGATTAGCATAACACCCACGGGGTTGACTGTACAATAACGCACACGGCAAATAACCACAATTTTCCTATTGATTGGTTGCAGATTGACACATTAGTGCTAGACTTAGGGCAGGTGTTTGTTTATACCGTAGCTTATGAGAAAGGCTTGCATGGTTTGTGCTGTAGCGCTGTTGTGTAGCTCCACCGCTTTTGGTAAGCAGGAGCCGCGCTCTATAGCCGCTGATGACCACATAAAGGTTATGAACTTTAACCCTCAGTCCATACACAGGTACACGGGGTTTTATGGGTACCAGTCTAGCATACTGTTTGAGGCTGGCGAGGTTATAGATACAGTTTCTATGGGAGACTCAACCGGGTGGCAGTTAGTACCGAAAGGGAACAGGTTGTTCATAAAGCCCGTGGGAGACAACGCAGATACCAACGTCACTATCATTACGAACAGGCGTGTGTATTACTTTGAGTTGCATGCTGAGGAGGCCAGCGGTTTGGATGATCCCAGGTTGGCGTACGAGGTCAGATTCGTATATCCCGCTGCAAGCAGTGTTGATGCGGAGTCGTCGTCTGACTTGGGTGGTGGGGTGTCTTTTCCCACATACCAGAATGACGTGCCTGACTTAAGTGATCCCGAAGTTGCCAAAAAAGGCTTGAACTTCGACTATTCCGTGTCCCACGCTGCAGGTTCTGCGAATATCGTCCCTCTCAGGGTGTTTGATGATCGTAGGTTCACCTATATGCAGTTTTCCAACGTTAACGGGGATCTGCCATCTATCTTCAACGTTGATGCTGAAGGGTATGAGTCTCTCGTGAACTTTAGGATCGTGGGTGACTATGTGGTAGTGGAGCGTGTATCCCCGGCTTTTACGTTGCGGTATGGCTCCAGTACTGCCTGCGTGTTTAATGAGAAGATGTACCGCGCAGCTTCTGCATCCAGGAGGGGGCGTGGATAGGTTTCCCGTTGGGGGTGTTTATGTCTGACATTGCTGAAGTGGGTGATTCTGATTTTGCCAAGAGGGTCTGCACCGGAAGCGGCTTGGTACTCGTGGACTTTTGGGCTCCCTGGTGCGGGCCTTGCGTGGCCCTTACTCCTCAACTGGAAAAGCTGGCTCAGAAATACGAGGGCAGGCTCAAGATCTACAAGCTTAACGTTCAGGACAACCAGGACACTCCCGTTACGTATGGGGTAAGCGCAGTGCCCACTTTGGTAATTTTCTCCGATGGGAAAGAGCTGTCTAGGGTCGTTGGTGCAAATCTGCAGCAGATCATAGGCGCAATAGATAGCGCTGTTGGGGGTGCTGCGCAGTAGGGATAGCACCCTCATGCGGGCCGTACTGTATTTTGCGCTCGGCGGAGGGCCGGGCTCGGGTAGCTCACAGTAAGTTCAACGCGTCAATCCTTGGTTGCGGCTGCTGCCATTGGGGTTGCGCGTATCTGTAGGGTTTCATGCAGCGTGCCTGGACCGGCGGGGCTAGCCAAAGCTTACCGCCCGTTGCGGGGTCGCTTAGCCCGCATTTTCACTTAAGCAACGTCACCAAAATGTATTTTAATTGTGCATTATTCTTATCGTAACGCCGCAGCCCAAGGTTGAGACTTTACATACAACCCTAAAACACCTTAGACACCTGTTCTACATCTTGCGGGTCTTTTGCACCTCGGTATGACCAAACCACATATACGGAAAGGGGTGCCACGTGCACGTGCGGTGCGCATCGAAACCCACACACCCATCAGGTGCAACAACCATACAAACTCGGGTTGGGTGTAGAGCTCCGCCCCAACCTTTACTGAACCAACCGTCAGACACCCACACCATTGCTCCCATGCGAGAGGTGTGTATCAGGTACTGGCAAATGCGCACTTGGAATACATAGGCTATTGAGCTACCACTACTCAAGATCTTCTTCGCCCAAAGATTCGATCTTAAGCGTCAACCCCTTGATAACTTCATTACAGTACTTGTGTAACTCCCTACCCCGGTTGTACAATTCAACGCTTCTATCGAGGGATACGTCACCACGCTCAAGTTCCTCCACAATGCGCTCCAGCTCCCGTACTGCCTCCTCAAACTTTCCCCCGCTATTAATAGACATTTGCTGAATACCTGTTACACTGCTGCTAATCTTAGCTTTTTCATCGGTGCTTGCAAGTGCCTGGCGGTTCGCGCGTACCTGTAGCAAGAATATATAGGCCTGCTAGGAATGTTATGCAATCTGGCGCTTATGGGAGAAGCTTCTGGTGCATAGAGTTTGAGCCTTCATGTTCACTATACAGAGATTCTCTCATGGGATGGGTGGGCTCTAGGGATACGGCACAGCAGGTGAGGCTGCGCTTTCCGAATAAGGAAGGTGCTATATCCTACGCGAAGGCCCGCGGTATTTTATACGTAGTGTTACCAGACCAAGCTACTAGGAAAAAACCTAAATCTTATTCTGAAAATTTTTTGAGGGACAGGGAACTGTAGGCCCTTTCATTCGCCTCATTAGGGCACTAATCTGTTGTTAGGGGGTGCTGACTTATGTTAAAGTACCTGCACGCGTGGTCCCTACCGGACCTGTAGTTTGAGTGTTAGTATGTTCTTTGCCCTAATGCTTAAAGTGCTACCCGCGTACGTAACGATCCTACTTGGATTCGTTGCTGGTCGGGTAGTTAAGCTTGATTGCGCCACGATAGGAAAACTTCTGTTTTACTGCGTTGGACCTATCGTAGTGTTCTTTGGCATACTTAAGATCAACATCACACCAGAACTTGTACTTCTGCCAGTAATCACGTTTGTCATCTGCTGCACAATGTCGTTGATAGTGTACAACGTGTCGTCACTGGTATTCAGAGACCATATAAGAAATATGCTGGCTTTCACTTCCGGAAGTTCCAGCATGGGGTTCTTTGGCTTGCCAATAGCAATAGCCCTGTTCGACGAGAGCACGGTTTCAATATACCTTTTGTGCTACGTAGGTATGCTGTTCTTTGAAAACAGCTTTGGTTTTTACATAGCAACTCGTGGGTTGTATACGCCACGGCAGTGTTTCAGACAACTTATCACTTTGCCAACATTCCACGCAGCAGTTGCAGCCTTGCTTTGTAATCATTTCGAAATGCGTGTACCAGAGTTCCTGCTGCGCGTACCCACAGACCTTGCAAGCACATACATGGTACTCGGTACAATGCTGCTGGGCATATCCGTAGCAAATATAAAAGACTTTGCCATAAACTGGAAGCTTATGGCGCTCACAGTATTGATCAAATATGTTGCCTGGCCGCTCCTTGCACTACTGTTGATTTTTCTAGACCGCAAGGGGCCATGTCTGTATGACAGTCAGGTGTATCAGGCACTCATCCTTCTGGCAATTATACCAATATCGAGCACTGGGGTGATACTGGCTTACACAACAAATTACAAGCCAGATGTTGCAGCAATTATGCTTCTGATTAGCACTCTAGTGGGGATATTCTACGTTCCCTTCATGATATCCCTACTTCTGTATTAGAGCCACAGCATCAAAAACGGCGTGAAGTGGAGAGGCCCAGAATTCCAATGCACTACATACTAACCTCAGGAACCTCATCTCCGAACTTCTACCAGCACCCATCTCCCAACTCTACTCGGCACCAAGGCTGGCACAATCAACATTAGTCTCACATTCCCCAGCCCGCACTACACAGGGATCGCCATCCCTGCCGTATTGATGGTGGTATCTGCAGCAGAGAGCAATGTTGTAGTATCTTCAGTGAATGCAGTACTGAGCTTGCCATTGGTGCCGGTGTTCTGACCACAGTTGTTGGTGTTGCTGCCAGCGGTACCACACACTTTCTGGCTTACATCATCACCACCAGTAGCACCCTCTACTGCAGTACCCCACTTCTCAGCTTCACTCTTGGTCATCTTACCTAAAGCATTAGCAAGACGGTCTACCTGACCTCTTGCTGTATCATATGCTAACTCCTTTCCTAATAAGAATACTGAAGCTGTATCCTCATTAGACTTCTTACCTCACGCATTAAGTACCCTAGCCTTCGGAGGCAGCCTGGGGTACAGAACCGGCAGAGCACGGATAGAAGTAGGAATAGGACATGAGAGGTTTGTCATCAAGGGAGGAGATGATACAGCATTTCTCCTAGGTAAGGAACTTGCACTAGATACAGCGAGGGGTCAATTACTATCCAGTGCTCTGGGTAGGATGTCCATGAGTGATGTGCATAGACTCAAGAGGGAAGTAGTAGATAGTGAAGGTATAGCAAGTCCTGTAAGGGCAATGTTTAGTAGACAGATCCCTGATGGAGATACATTACTTGCTGGAGAGATGGCAGGAGTTGATGATGGACTAGTTATACAAGAGTTGAGCAGACCAGAAGAGTTAGAGAAGTTACAACATGAACTAGCAAAGCAAGTAAGTAAGTTAGCAGAACTTGGAGAACTCAAGTGGTTAGAGAGACTAGAAGCCATAGAGACTGAAGAACTCCAGGGGATGAAGGAGAGGTTGAGTAAGCTGGAGGCACTCAAGAAGGAGATAGAGAAGCTAGAAGCGCTAGGCAAGGGTGTAGTAGGAGAGCTAGGGAAGCTAGAGGAGAAAAAGCTGAAGGAGTTGAAGGAGATAGAGTCCGAGAAGAAGTTAAAAGGCGCAGGGCTGGGAGAACATCTGACTAAGTGGCTGTTACACAAATTCGGAGTTGAAGGCAAGACACTGGAGATGATAAAGCTGGAGGAGAAGAAGAAGCTGGAGGTGAAGAAGCTCAAGGAGGAGCTGGAGAAGTTGAAGGAGAAGCCAGAGGAGCTGGAGGAGGTGAAAGACCTAGGAGGGCTGGAGAGAGCAATCAAGGGAAAGTTAGATGCGGTGCATAAGTTGGAGACATTGGAAGAGCTGGGAGAGCTCAAGACAAAACTAGAAGAACTAGCAGCGATAAGGGAACTTAGGAGGGAACTGGCAGAATTGGGAGTATTAAGTGCAGAGTTCAAGGAGTGGGAAAAGCTAGAGAAGGAAGGAAAAGAGCCAGAGCTGGTACAGAAGCTTAAAGTGCTGGGTACAGATATAATGGGAGCGCTAGAGGTGAAGAAGCTGGAGGAGTTGAAAGAGGCGAAGAGTGCAGTTGTGACAAAAGTAGGGAAACTTGGAGGTGCGTTTGAGAAGATAGAGGAGATAAAGCCAGCAGAACTGGAAAAGACCTGGCTGTTCAAGAAGCTTGGAAAACTAGAGGAGGTGAAGAAACTAGGAGGAACAGTAGAAGAACTAGCAGCGATAAGGGAACTGAAGGCATTAGGACTAGAAGAGCAGTTGAGAACATTAGCTGAGGTTAAGGAAGTCAAGGCATTAGCTGAGAAGCAGAAAGCTGGAGGATTAGAGATTCAAGAGGGACTTCAGCTCACAGAGAGAATGGGGAAACTAAATGGTAGGCTAGTACGGCTAGCAGCACAAAAGCTGGAGGAGATAAAGGAACTTAGAGCGCGGAATAAGCAATCTATGCGTCCAGAGACTAATCCGCAATCTATAAGGAAAGCAGCAAGTATGCTAGAAGAGATAAGTGTGCTAAGGGAGCTAAGACAGTTAGATGAGCTAATACCAGAAGAGCAGCTGAGAACATTAGCTGAGGTTAAAGGCACTATAGCACAATTGGAAGCACAAAAGCTGACGATGGAGCATAAGAAGAAGGAGCTGATAAAGGAGATGAAGGAATTGGTTGGTAAGCGCGAAGCACAACCACTTCAGGGCCAGGCAGAGCTGAAGGGTAAGGAGATAGCAAGACTGGACAGAGAACTAGCCAAGATCAAGGCACTAGAGGAACTTACAGAGATAGCTGAGAAACGTGGAGTTGCTACTACACTCAAGGCTGCATTGGCTAATGCTATGGAGACTACTAAGAATAGGGGTTGGACTGATTATTTAAACGGTATAGATTCAAGTAAGAGAGTTAACGCTGTACGAGAACTAATCGCTGCTGAGAAAATTAGAGCATGGGCTAGGGATATAAATAACTTGGATGTAGATGAAAGAGTCTGTACGCTACCAATGACCACCATCCCTGACGTACTAATGGTTTCACCTGCAACAGAGAGCAGTGTTGCATCATAGCCAAACACTGCACTAATCTTGTGGTGTTCTGGTTACAGGTGGTACCTGCAACTGTGGGCTGAAGATTTAGAGATAGGAAGATAGGTGTTTGGGTGATGCAAGTAGAGTTGGGAGATGAGGATATTTGGATCAGTCATCACACCAATTCCCTAGCTTACACCCACCAAGGCCATTACGTGAGGAGAGAGATTAGTCACCTAAATCCCTAGCCACCGTCAAAGTTGGTCAACATTAGTCATCACCCTACCTACCCAGTGTGGTCGCTCCACATACTTACTTACATCCTTCTACCCACTTTGTGTCCTAAGGCACTTCCACTCTTCTAATACCTCAATTAGCTAGTTCCGGTCTGCCCACCCACCCCTACACTCAAACTTACTGGTATCACCAATCTCACCCAGTAGGTATGTCATCATGGCTAGACTAGTGTTGAGGTAACATAACAACTACACAGTGTGGTAATGCACCATAGACACAGTTGAGCCCTGCACCACCTACTAACCTCAGCACTAAGTCTGGCATTGCCACCTACTAACCTCAGGAACCTCCAGCACCACCAAGTCTGGCATTACCACCAACGCACTCTGCACTACCTACTAACCTCAGGAACCTCATCTCCTAACTCCACTGGCACCCAATGTGGCGTCATCAGCACCCAAAGCTCTTGGCACTACCTACTAACCTCAGGAACCTCCAGCACCACCAAGTCTGGCATTGCCACCAACGCACTCTGCACTACCTACTAACCTCAGGAACCTCATCTCCTAACTCCACTGGCACCCAATGTGGCATTACCAATCTCACTGCTTGGCACCCAATGTGGCATTATCAGCACCCAAAGCTCTTGGCACCACCTACTAACCTCAGGAACCTCATCTCCTAACTCCACTGGCACCCAATGTGGCATTACCACCATCAACACAGTTGAACTTGCTAGCCTCATCACCATTAATCCCAGCAGCGAACTTAGCCATGAGCTTACCAGCACCAAAGAATATGGCAGTAAATACAACCAGCATAACAATGGCAGGCCATGCGAGTTTACCGAATATAGCCATGATACTAGAACCTAGTATTACTCCAGTCATGATGGGTAATCCAAGTTTCTGCACAAACCCTATAACATTACATATAACCTTAGTAGCTGTATCATCAGCAGCAGGAGTAGTATTAGTCTGAGCAGCAGCTCCCACAGGTACACCATGGAAGATACCCCATGCTAACACTCCAGCAATCAGTAAGAATCTAAGCAACATCACCACTCTCTGCTGCAGGGGATTGCACTTTGCTTTTACGTAAAATCGCGCGACAATACAGGTAGACTGCACTCACAGTACAAGTAACAATAAACTACAGAAGGCTTGACTTCATCCGCAAGTGCTTATAGAAATCTACAGCACCGTTCCTATAACAAAGCGTGGAGCGTGTGGTAGGGCTGTGTGCGTCGTGGGTGAGTTGCGCTTTATAATTTCTGCTATGATACTTCCACCCTAACCTTTTATATGCTAAACTGCTGCGTGTTTTTATGATTTATCAAAAGGATTACTATGAATTACAGAGAATTGTTTACAGGGGGCCTGTCAGCAGCCACAGTCTGCGCCTGCTCCCTACTTGTTAGTGGGGCCGTAGTGGCGTCTCCCATGAGTCATGAAGTGGCTTCTGAAGGGAGCGGGGTCATGGGAGGTAGCTTTTATGTGAGTGCGGCTTACAGCCCAGCGTTTCCCTCTGTTACCTCATTCGACATGCGTGAGTCAAGCAGAGAGACCTCGTATGTTAGAGGCTATGACAAGAGTGTTGCAACAATTGATGTGAGTGCGCCAGCAAACTTTTCCAAATCCGGCTACACTTTTGCTTTCTCTAAGAATTTACTCACATCTTTCGACGGCGCTGTGGGATATTCTCTGGGAGGAGCTAGAGTGGAACTAGAAGCAAGCTACAGAAGGTTTGCTACTTTAGCGGACGGGCAGTACGCAAAAAGTGGTGCAGAGTCCCTGGCTGCAATTACTCGCGACGCTGTCATTACTGAGAACAATTACTTTGTGGTCAAAATCGATGAAATCACAAACACTTCAGTCATGCTAAATGGCTGCTATGACGTGTTGCACACAGATTTGCCTGTGTCCCCATATGTGTGTGCCGGAATAGGTGCTAGCTTTGTCGACATTTCTAAGCAAGTAACCACAAAGCTAGCCTACAGGGGCAAGGTTGGAATCAGCTACCAGTTTACTCCAGAAATATCTTTGGTGGTAGGTGGGTTCTACCACGGACTCTTTGACGAGTCTTACAAGGACATACCCGCACATAACAGTGTAAAGTTCCCCGGAGAAGCAAAAGCCTCAGTCAAGGCACATATTGCTGATTACGGTTTTAACCTTGGAGCAAGATTCCTGTTCAACTAATTATGGGCTTTTCACATGTGGTAAAGATCTAAAAGTCTTTGCCACATGTTGTGTCACTCTGGTATCTGGATGGTTGCGCAACGCCGGGTGGTGGGCTGCCTAGGAGGCGGTGTTTGGGGTCCTTGCCGAGCTAAGCGCTTGTTGGGTGCGCGCCAGCTTTAGTTGGAGAGCTGCGGCTGGGCACTTTCTGGGCTTTGCATGGCGCGATCGTGGGTTGTGTCCCGGCGGGCTAGGCCGGTTCAATTCTCAGCGTAGATCGTGCGGCAAACTCTTTACCTAGACTGGGTTAATAGCCTGTGGAGTTCCAAGTAAGTCAGTTTCAGATTGTTTGAATCAGATAGCTGTGTGCTACTCTATACGCAGTTTGCCTTCGTAGGATTCAAGATCGTGCGGGTCCACGCTTGCGGCATCGCCGCAGCAACTGCACAAACTGTTCACGGCAAGTTCGTACGAGGTAAAGCGATTACTGCGGAGGTCCACCCTGTACAATTTGCCCACACTTGACTGGTGATTACCAACTATATACTTAATAACCTCAGCAGCAGCCATGCTACCGACTACCCCCACAGTGGGGCTTGCAACTCCAGCACTCGCACAGTTTAACTCAGTGCTCAC
Source organism: Anaplasma ovis str. Haibei (assembly GCF_002214625.1). Classification (NCBI taxonomy): domain Bacteria; kingdom Pseudomonadati; phylum Pseudomonadota; class Alphaproteobacteria; order Rickettsiales; family Anaplasmataceae; genus Anaplasma; species Anaplasma ovis. Next base: position 32,914 of record NZ_CP015994.1, on the reverse strand, counting down.
CTGCTTTCCTTCAAAGAAACACCTGTAGCACGGCTTGCCTCCGGGTGGGATTACCATTACCTCACCAGTAAAACCTATGGCAGCGCAGTGGACCAGAGTTTTATGCATTGTCACACATGCATCATTCAGAAACATTTTCACCGCAAGTCTGTCAACACAATCTACAATAATGTCCACATCAGGCAGTATGGTCTCAAAGTTTTTCGGCCCTATTGCGGAATCTACCTCACACACTTCGACATCACTATTAAGGTGTTTTATAAACTCGGCCGCGGCTCGCACTTTTCTACGCCCCAAATCCCGTTCCTTGTAGATAGTCTGCCTGTTCAAATTGGAAACCTTCACTGTGTCATCATCACACACAACAAGTCGCCCTACGCCGCTAGCCGCTAAGAGCGGTATTACCATGCTGCCAAGGCCCCCACAACCCACAATTAGAACCCTGCTTTGTCTCAACTTGTTGTGGCCATGGTAACCTATTTCGGGCACCAACACCTGTCTTGCGTATCTACCTCGAAAGTCAATGCGTGACGCGCACATAACAACACAATCAGCTAAAAAACAATGCGTGCACTAGCTTAGTGACCTGCTACCGGGCTTAGATACCGGTATACTCTTCAACTCATCAGGTACGTCGTCCGCAGCGTAGTTTTGTATATCCATCTCTAGCAGACTCACTACTGGAAATGGCATGTTTGCGCAATTACCGCGATTTATAATACTTAACTCAGCTACAACTTCCCCTCCAAAGGCAGTAACGGCATCAAAAACCTCTAAGGATGACCCACCGGTGGTGATAACATCCTCCACTATAAGCACGCGGCTGTTAGGATCTATACCAAACCCTCTGCGTAACTCGAAGTTGCCCTGCACGCGCTCGAAAAAAACGAAATTCACTCCCAGCTGCCTGGCAATTTCATACCCAAATACTATCGCTCCCATGGCAGGGGAGGCGACAACATCAACCTTCAGGTCACCGAGCACGTCGTTGCTTCGTCTCAAAAGTGCTGCACACATATCCTCACACACAGAGGGCACCTCCTGGAGCTTTGCACACTGTATGTACGTATCACTGTGCAATCCGGAAGATAAGATGAAGTGGCCCTTTAGGATTGCAGACCTCTCCATCAGCACGTCGAGTACGTCATCACTCGTGTATATACCCTTCCCTTTCATTACTCAACCTCACAATACCAGTGATACCCGCGCGGCGCTTGAGCGTGCAAGACCAGGGGAAGAAACCGTAACTAGGCCACCAAGCATATGCGCCAGGTGCTAGAAAACTTCCTCCTCCAACACTTCGGCACGCCCGTCTGCAGCAAACAGATCGCTATTGTGCATACTCTCTGCAAGGTATGCCCTAATTTTCTGCTCCAACTCATGTGCGATGTTCGGATTGCTTTTCAAATAACCCTTGGCATTCTCCCTGCCCTGTCCCAACTTTACCGCACCGTAAGAATAGTGCGCGCCGGATTTTTCGACGAAACCAAACTTGACACCCATGTCGACTATTTCACCCAGCTTCGATATGCCCTCATTGTACACGATGTCAAACTCTGCCTGCTTGAATGGGGGAGCAACTTTGTTTTTGACCACCTTCACCCTGGTTTGGTTCCCTATAACGCTGTCCTTGTCTTTAATTGCGCTTACCTTACGGATATCAAGCCGTATTGACGTGTAGAACTTGAGCGCGCTACCACCCGTTGTCACCTCCGGGTTGCCATAAATCACACCTATTTTTATACGTATCTGGTTGATAAACACCAGTATACAGTTAGCCTTAGACACCACCGAGGTCAGTTTGCGAAGCGCGTGGCTCAGCAACCTGGCCTGCAACCCCATGTGCTGGTCACCCATGTCACCCTCTATTTCCGCCCTGGGAGTGAGCGCGGCAACAGAATCCACCACTATCACATCTATAGCACCAGAACACACTAAATACTCAACAATGTGCAAAGCCTGCTCACCAGTGTCAGGCTGCGAGACTATTAAATCCCCAACATTCACACCCAGCTTTCTGGCATATACGGTGTCCAACGCATGTTCCGCATCAATAAAAGCGCAGTTACCCCCCTGTTTTTGGGCCTCTGCAATAACATGAAGTGCAAGTGTGGTTTTCCCGGAGCTCTCCGGGCCAAAAATCTCTACTATCCTGCCTTTCGGCAACCCTCCAATGCCCAGAGCCGCATCCAGAGCTATAGAACCGGTGGACACACTATCCATCTTCTCTGCGGGATGTTGTTTCAGCTTCATGATGGCGCCACGCCCAAACGCCCTTTCTATCTGGCTTATGGCCGCATCCAACGCCTTTTGCTTCTCAGATTCAACATCTTTCTTACCGCCTGACATGGACACCCCATCAACAGAAAAAACAACCTTTGCAGTATGTCACGACTTAACCGTATACGCTCGCATCTGTCAAGAATTTTACACTCTGTCTCCGGAAAGGAGCCCCGTAAATCACCGCCACCACCGCGCTCAAAGCCGCCTGCACCACTCAGGAACCTATCTCCCACTCTACTGGCACCTATCTCCTAACCCTTGGTACCCAAGGCTGGCATTACCACCATCAACACACTTGAAGTTCTGCACCCTATTTCCAACTCTACTTAGTACCCAACATGGCACCACCACCATCAACACAGCCCCTAATCCTATCTAATCCTCATCTCTCAACCACACCTGAAGTTCTTGGCATTACCTGCACAGCCAACACCAAGTCCACCCTTGCACTCAAACTTACTGGCATCACCATAGCAGCTAGCACCTCACCTGCACTCTGCCCCTACACTCAAACTTACTGGTATCACCATAGCAGTTCTGTCCTACATGGCCAGATCAGTGTTGAGGTAACATAACAACTACACAGTGTGGTAATGCACCACAGACACAGTTGAGCCCTGCACCACCTACTAACCTCGTCTCCCAACTCCACTGGTACCCAATGTGGCACTACCGTCCTCACACTCAAATACTAACCATATTGTTCAGCTAGCACCTCAACTCCTAACTTCTCTTGGCACCCAGTTTCCTAGCTTCACTCAAAACTGCTGACCATAGCTATCACCAATCTCACCCAATAGGTATGTCATCATGGCTAGACTAGTGTTGAGGTAACATCACAACTACATGGTGTGGTATTATCGCCATAGACACAGTTGCACTTACTAGCTTCACCCAGGCACCTACTAACTTCTACTTGGCACCACCAAGTAGAAGTTAGAGGCTGAGGTTAGCGACTATGGTCAGTAGTTTTGAGTGTAAGGATGGTAATGCCAGCCTTGGTGGTGCTGGAGGTTCCTGAGGTTAGTAGGTAGTGCAGAACTTCAAGTGTGGTGATGCCAGGCTGGGTGGTGGTGCCACATTGGGTGAGCAAGGCTGGAAGAGAGGCTACTGAGGTTAGGGGATTAGGTGTATTCAGAATCCAAACCTGATACCTAGTTCTACTCCTACGTTACGTAGTCCAAAAGATGCTGATATCTTCTCCTTCGTCTTTCCTAATGGACTGGCATCGTCAACCGCTCGGTGAGCAGAAGTGTTGTCGTAGCTTGTGCCTAGTACCTTGCTGAAAGTGCCACCAATAAACGCTGCCAGGCTGTGTGTAATACTGTAATTTATACCAGCCTTGACCTTGCAGGTAAGTTGCGGTTGAAATTGCCGGTCAGTCAATCCTATAAAGCTCGCACCTAGCCCAGCACAGGCATAGGGAGACATTCTCCAGCCAACTAGTAGTCCTACTTGTGGAAAATCGTAGCATGCATTCAGGATTGCTGAAATTGCCCTAACTCCACTTATCTCTACAATCTCCATACCCTCCGTACTTGTGGCAATCGCCCGGCCAATCACCCCCCTTGTACGAAGTGGAAGAGTAACAATATCTGCAATAGCTTTATCTCGCTTGCTCTGTGCAGAGACCTCGGTACCAGTGCCGGCTGTAGCAGTTGTAGTGCTCTCGGTACTAGCCCCCTCCCCGGATATGAGGGGGGTATATCATTTCAGCCAGTCCCTGTACACATCCTCTTTTCTGATTCTAGTAAGCGCAAAGAGCGCAACCAACGCCCAGAACATTGTGCAGAACGCGGGCGCGACCCTCAAACCTGTTGTCTTAACAAGCCAAGTGCACAGCGCTGGCGCGACCCCCCCACACATCGCGGAAGAAACATTCCTCGCTATACCAAACCCTGTGTATCGCACCTTTGTGGGAAACAGTTCAGACATCGCAGCGCTCGAAGGCCCCAAGGCCGCCGCGAACGGTATGACGAACAACAGGTATCCCAGCCCAATAAATAGTGCACTACCCTGACTTAACATCCAGAACACGGGCATACTGACGAACAGCAGCATCACTGAGGCCCCACCAATGACCTTTTTCCTCCCAAGCGTGTCAGAAAGCGCACCAAAGGCAACGGTCAACACACCTGCGATCATTATGCTGACCATCTCTATTACTTCGCTTACCTGTGGGCTGATGACTACCAAGGGAGAGAAGTCTCTGACATAGCTGATGAAAAACACCATAAGGGTATGGAACGAGCAGTTTTCTACGCTATCTATACAAATAGCCAGCAATAGTGGCCTCTTATAATGCTTAAACAAGTGCCTTACGGGAGATTCGTCGGTAAGCACATGTTCACGCTCAGCTTGCGCTTCATACGCTGGACTCTCACCTGTTTTTGCCCTGACATATATGCTTATGATGCCTGTAACAAACCCTATGACAAAGGGTATACGCCACCCCCACACACCGAAGTTATCCCCCGTAAAGTGTCTGACCACAATTTTTACAGTCAAAGCAAGTACGGAGCCAAGCACTGCGCTTAGCACCTCAAAACTTCCAAACAGCCCCGTGCTGTTTCTCTTGGAGTGTTCTATAAGGAACGTTGCATTGCCGGCCTCTCCCCCCAAGGCTATGCCCTGCACGAGTCTGCACACCACAAGTAGCACGGGGGCGAGCACACCCACACTCTCGTACGTAGGGATAACGACCATGAACCCCACCGGTATAGATATGCCGGCTATTGAGAGAACAAGCGCCACTCTTCTACCATATCTGTCACCTATGTGACCAAGCACACTCGCGCCGAAAGGGCGCATGCCAAACCCGACCGCAACCACACAAAAGCTGCTCAGGAGCGATAAATACCTGTCTTCCTGCGGGAAGAACAGCTCACCGATCGTGCCAGCAAGGCTGCCGAAAAGTATGAAATCGTACCAGACTAGTGTATTGCACGCTATAGTAGACAATACAGCGTTTGTTACCCTCCTACCCATAAAACCTCCATCTACCCGGCCATTGCCAACCATGAGGCACAACAAGAGACTTGCCCAGCAACCCGGGCTACGCCCTACACCACAAAACGCGGAGCCGACGACAGCGCTATGACAAAACTGACACAACCGCCCTTCCCACTGGCACTTACCAACCTTAAGTTGCGGACACCCCCGGGGCCGCCATTGTATACTACAAAATTAGGACTGTCACGATTAAGTTGCTGCAAATTTAATTGACGCACTGTTCTGCAGTGATAGAATGGAGTCCTCTTAAGTTGAAAGGAGTCCTTGGTAAGGCATGTCCGTAAAGATAAGGTTAATGAGGCTTGGCGCAAAGAAAAAGCCCTTCTATAGGGTGGTAGTTTCGGATTCTAGGGTCCAGAGGGACGGCAAGTTTATTGAGCATGTGGGCTTTTATGATCCCATGGTCCAGTGTGGTGAGCCCGGGTTTCTCAAGATCGATGCGGATAGGCTCAGCTACTGGCTGAGTGTCGGCGCCCAACCGACAGACAGGGTGTCCTGGTTCATAAAAAAGGGTTTCGTTAAGGTGCATCCCGCCGGTACGTAGCAGGGGTTGTTGTGCGCTAGCACCTGGTATTAGTGTACCGAGGTGCCAGTTGTTGCTCTCGTGCTGCGTAGGCCCCGGCAGCGTGGTTGTTGCGTGTTGAGTCAGATATAGAGCATGTGGGACTCCCGCAGGGGTACTCTTACTCTTTAGTTTTATACCCAAGTTTGGTAGTTTGCCTGCTTCTGGCTATTCCCAAGCTTTGTGGTGGTAAATCCTCAGTAATCACACTGCCAGCAGCTATGACAGCGCTTTCTCCCACGCTTACCGGAGAAACTATAGTGCTGTTTGCACCCACAAAGCAGTGATCCCCTATATCTGAGTGCTGCTTATCCCGGCCGTCATAGTTGCATATAACAGTCCCTGCTCCCACATTTGTATTTTTGCCTATGGTGCTGTTGCCCAGATAGCTTAGGTGTTTTACCTTGCTCATTTTTCCCAAACTACTTTCTTTAATCTCCACAAAATTACCCACCACACAGCCTCCATCTATAGTCGAATTGCCCCTAATCCTGGCAAATGGGCCAATGGTGGCGCCCTGCTTTATGTGGCAAGATTCCAGGTGTGAATAGGATAATATCTCCGCACCCGACTCTACAGTAACTCCCTTGCCAAAAACGACATAAGGGTGCACCACTACGTCTTTCGTTATTTGTGTATCAATGGAGAAAAAAACTTGGTCAGGCGATGTTAAAGTTACACCCGATTGCAGAAAATTATCTCTCTTTATACGCTGGAAGCATGCCTCTGCAGCTGCAAGATCCGCCCTCGTGTTTATACCCATGGCTTTGCATTCATCCGCAACTACGTAGCCGACTTTTATGTTTTTCTCCGCTGCGGATTGCACAATGTCTGTTAGGTAGAGTTCGCCACCACGGAATGATAACCCGCTTAATAATTCAGAAATTACCTGCCGATACCCCGCAACTACACCAGAAACTGCAAGGTCATTTGTGTCGCATCTGTAGGTAATGTTGAGCACGCTCCCGGTACTGTCTAGCACCATTTTACCGTACTGGTTGTCTGAGGATTTGAAAGCCACAAAAACTATTTCTGCCCCGTTAGAGAGTTTGTCAAGAACATGGCATATCGTAGCCTTATCAAGAAGTGGCGTATCCCCATATAGTATCAGTATAACCCCTTCTGGGCGGGCTTTTAATGCTTGTAACGCTGAACTGACTGCGCCTCCTGTACCTGCAACTCCACCCTGTGGCACAACACTGAAGTGCAGGTTGTGTTTCCTTGCTAGCACGGTTATTGAATCATGCACCGCAGCACTTGTTACTATAACAGTGTGATGGTAGTGCAATTCGCTGGCAAGCCGCAGTACATGTTCCACAATTGGAGCGTTACCCAATTTGTGCAAAACCTTCGGCGTGGTGGAGCACATTCTGCTGCCACGTCCCGCAGCAAGTATCACGATATCCATAACTTCCAGTTTATAACTCATACTTGGAACCTCAGGATTCATCAATTTCGAAGCTTTTTCTAGGGATTTTTTCACCGCTATACATCGTGGATTGTGCTATAAAATCCCAGACGAAGTATACACCTAGCCGGACTATTGCCGTAGCCAGCCCGAGTACAGCGCAGAGGTCATGGCATAGTTGCAGGATTCGTGTGTATAAGCTTGCCGCTGAGTGTGTTGTTGCGGTCCACCAAAGTTGCAACAGCATCCAAAAAGTTTTTAAGGCACGGGGCTTCCATATCCTCGAGCGATTTTACGCCATCTATCTCGCGGTCTGGAATTTTTGGTGGGCATATAGCATTGACTTGCAACTGCACTGCAAATTCCTCGGCAGCCATTACGGTAAAATCTGACAGCGCCTTTTTCGACAAAAGATATGCAAAATATCTCGTCTGGGTTCTAGTAATATTCGTATCGATTATGTTTACAACATTCCCGCGCTTAGCCGCGCACATGCGTGCGAAATGTTGCGTGAGAAATATCGGAGCCTTCACGTGTATTTTATAATTTTCTTCGAGTTCCCCCTCGCGCAACTGCCCTATAGTACTCGCGTAGAAAACCGAGGCGTTGTTTATTAGCGTGTCACAGTGTGGGATCTCTTCGAAAGCATACGCAACTAGGCGGCCAAGCGCCGCAAAATCGCGCAAGTCAGACTGAAAAAGCAGGCACCGCTTGCCATAATCTTCTTGGATCACCCGTTGCAGGTCCAGCGCCTCACTGTGGGACCGGTTGTAGTGTACTACTACATCATAACCATGCCTGGCTGCAAGAAATACAGCAACGGCCCGCCCAACTCTACGCGCGGCTCCAGTGATGATCACGCCCCTCTTGTGCACTATACCCAAGATACTTACAGAACAACGAATGAGACAACAGCGTAGAGCTACCAATGCCTAGCACCACGTAAGTTTGCGACCTGCCTTGTTATCCGTCAACAAAAATCAAACGTTGTGCATCAGTGTTTACTGTAGTTATGCGCGAGAAGTGCAACCTAATATGTCAGTGAAACAAAAACCGTAGTGGTTCAGCCACTCCAGCCTATTGCTGTAAAAATTCCGAAGATCCGCAATACCATACTTTAGCATGGCCATCCGCTCAACACCCATACCAAAAGCAAAGCCGCGGTATTTCTCCGGATCTATATTGACGTTTTTCAGCACAGCTGGGTGTACCATTCCGCATCCCAACACCTCAACCCATTTTTGGTGCTTGTCTTTCACATCTATCTCAGCAGACGGTTCGGTGAACGGGAAGAAGCTAGCCCTCATCCTGGTCTCCACTTTGCGCGCGAAGAACCTGTTGAGAAAGTAGTTGATGCAATATTTCAGGTGGCCCATGCTCACGTGTTCGTCGACAAACAGCCCCTCCACTTGGTGGAATACTGGGCTATGCGTGGCGTCCCAGTCATTTCTATACACCCTACCCGGGGATATAATTTTGATTGGAGGATTGGGATTGCTCTCCATGGCACGTATTTGCATTGACGACGTATGGGTGCGCAAAACCACGCGCCGGCCGTTGAGCCTTTTCGTCATGTAAAAGGTGTCATTCTCTGCGCGAGCCGGATGATGTTCCGGCGTGTTTAACGCATCAAACACATGAAATTCGTCCTCCAATTCCGGACCATGCACCACAACAAAGCCCAGTTCACTGAGTATGCCGCTGATTTCCCTAATGACCCCAGAAATCGGGTGTATCTTACCATAAGCCCTGGGCCTTGCAGGTAAAGTCACATCAATACGCTCGCCGGCCAACCGCGAGTGTAGCCGCTCCCTTGCAAGTTGTGATTCTCTATCTTGAATTGCCAGCCTCAATGCAGCACAAGCGGCATTCGCTGCAGACCCAACCGCCTTGCGCTCATCTATATCTTGTATTGTGGAAATCTGGCGCAGCAGAGCTGTCAGGGTGCCTGACCGCCCAACATAACGAGCCCTAGCTGCCTCCAGTTCTTCCGCAGAACCGCAGGTGGCAACACAGGCCTTAGCCTCTTCACTCAGATCATTTATCTTGCGGATCAACAGCACAAGCATACCCACAGGTGCCCGCAACAGTGCCTACCACTTCCTTAAAAGCAGCCTTGTCATTCACAGCCATTTCAGCCAGCATCTTCCGGTTCAGCTCTATCCCACATAAAGCCATACCCCTCATCAGCTGAGAGTACTTAATACCCCACTGCCTCGCCGCTGCGTTGATGCGCGTAATCCACAGACGCCTGAAGTCGCGCTTGCGATTACGCCTATCTCTATACGCATACGCCAAGGCCTTCTCCAGCCGCTGCAGCGCAGCCCTGTAGCAGTTTTTAGAGCGCCCCCTATAACCTTTGGCAAGCGCGATAACCTTTTTGTGCCTAGCCCTGGCGGTAACACCGCGTTTAACCCTAGCCATAAAACCCCCGTCCTACAACCTAATCACCTTTAAAGACTATATGGCATGAAAGACGCAACAATGCGTGCATCTGGCGCGCTCATCTGCGCGATGCCCCTGCGGGTTCTAAGGCTCCTCTTACTCCTCTTAGTCATGCCGTGGCGCTTGGTGGACTGGGCAGACATTACCCTACCGCTTGCCGTGACCTTGAACCTCTTCTTAGCCGAGGACTTGGTCTTTAACTTTGGCATAAAACCCCATGCCTGATTCAACAACCACCCAGACTACATCCTTGTATGTGCGGTGTCAAGCGGGTACCCCACCTGGATATTCACACACATTTGGAGCATCGCAATAACGGAGACGTTCATAATTTTGTGTACACTCCCAAGTTGCAGCGCCCATGCGCACACTTAATGCGCGAAAACTTTTTGGTGTATTACACGCCCGAAATCAAATAACAAAACGTGCATTTGCAGCACGGGACACAACTTAAAATGTCCTAAGATGGCTGAAAGTCCTTGACACAGAGGGTGCGTGTGGTACCATGGTCGCGCCTGAATCGGACCGTGCTCGTATGTTGTGGGGTTAACCAATTCTTAGAGGTTGTGGTCTAGTGTTGGGGTCTGTGCGGTTTCGTTAGTTTGGAGATTCTTTGGATTATGTCGTCAAGCAATGAGGGTACTCCGTTGATGCCCAGGGCCGTTGCTGTGTGGTTGGTGGACAATACGGCCCTCACTTTTGAGCAGATAGCCGAGTTTTGCGGGCTGCATCTGCTTGAAGTTAAGGGTATTGCTGATGGCGAGGTTGCCAAAGGCGTTGTGGGCTGTAATCCAGTCGCCATGGGGCAGGTTACCAAGGAGGAGATAGAAGCCTGCCAGAAGGACCCCACTAGGATCCCGAAGTTGGTGGCCCACAGAGGGGTGGCCACTGGCAAGCTGTCAAGGAGAAGGGGTGCCAGGTATACTCCCGTGGCTAGGCGTAGAGACAAACCGGATGCGGTTTGCTGGATATTAAAGTACTGCGCTGAAATGCACGACTCACAAATAGCAAAGCTTATAGGAACTACTAAGGCGACTATTGCTGCGGTGCGTAACAAGGAGCACTGGAATTCGAGCAACATCAAGCCTAGGGACCCGGTTTTGCTTGGTCTGTGCACGCAGGCAGATCTTGACGAGGCTATTATGAAGGCTCAGATGGTGGCTGAGAGGGAGAGAAGAGTCAGGAATATGAACGAGGAGATTCAGGACCAAAAGGCATAGGTGCTGTTTTCCTCTTTATTGCGTTTTAACATCGCATTCCCCCTGCCCAGCAGGTTTTCGGGGCTGCGGGTGTGTACCTTCAATTGTACGTGTGTTTAGGTCAGCCTTGTGTTCAACAAAAATAAGAGAAGGTCCAGGGCCTCTTCCTCCAGGTCAGTAGCCGAAAGGAATGCGGAGAACTACACTCTCCCCAAAGAGGGGAGGGTACTGGACCTGTGTGAACTAAAGCAGAAGAGCACGGAGGAGCTGCTAGTGACGGCGGAGGAGCTGGGAGTAGTCAGCAACGGTAGGATGCTGAAGCAGGAGATAATTTTCCAGCTAATGAAACGAGTTATCAGCGAAGGAGGGATAGCAGTAGGCGGCGGTGTGGTAGAGACACTACCTGATGGGTTTGGGTTTCTGAGGTCAGCCGAGGCTAACTATGCAGCAAGTAGTGATGATATCTACATATCTGCGGGTCAGATCAAGAAGTTCAATTTAAGGACGGGAGACATAGTAAGTGGCGAGATCAGAGCACCTGGGGAGAAGGAGAGATACTTCACGCTGGTGAAGGCATATAGCATAAACTACACGGAGATAGGGAAGCTACAGAGGTATGTACACTTTGATGATCTGATACCACTATACCCCGAGGAGAGGATTTTGCTAGAGTGCAAGGAAGGTTTTGGGGGAGAGAAGAAAGACATCAGCATGCGCGCGATAGACATCATAGCCCCACTAGGCAAGGGCCAGCGTGCACTGATTGTGGCACCACCCAGAGTGGGCAAGACGGTGATTTTGCAGCAGATTGCACACTCCATTGCCATGAATCACCCCAACATGGAGTTGATTGTTCTACTAATAGGAGAGAGGCCGGAAGAAGTTACAGACATGCTGAGGTCAGTGAAGGGGGAGGTAGTGAGCTCCACATTTGATGAGCCAGCATACAGGCACGTACAATTGGCTGAGATAGTAATTGAGCGAGCTAAGAGGATGGTAGAGCACAAGAAGGAGGTTGTGATACTACTAGACTCAATCACGAGATTGGCCCGTGCATACAATGAGGTTATGCCATCATCCGGTAAGGTACTCACAGGTGGGGTAGACTCCAACGCGCTACAGAGGCCCAAGAGGTTTTTTGGGGCCGCAAGGAACATTGAGAATGGGGGTTCACTGACCATCATTGCCACAGCATTGATTGAAACGGGTTCAAAGATGGATGAAGTGATTTTTGAGGAGTTCAAGGGTACGGGTAACTGTGAGATAATTCTAGACAGGAAGATAGCGGATAAGAGGATTTACCCTGCGATTGACATTTCCAAGTCTGGAACCCGGAAGGAAGACATGCTGATTGAGAGTGCGTTTTTGAAGAAGGTATGGCTACTTAGAAGGTTACTATCAGCAATGGGGCCAGTTGAAGCCATGGAGTTTCTGCGAGACAAGCTCAGCATAGCCAAGGATAACAACGACTTTTTTGAGATGATGAACAGCTAGGGTACTGTTCCCGAACTCTATACCACACATAGGGGTACTCCAGTCGAAGTGGTATGAGTTGAACTCACTGGTATCGCTAGCATTCTTGCTGAGAGGGAACAGGCCCCTAGCTCCCTCCACTTCTTCTATGATTTTCAAATTCTTGACGCCATTGAAGGTGGGGTTGTAGTCAAGGCCTATGTAGAAGTTTTTACCAGCATTCCCTGCGGGTCTATTCGCCAATCTTTGTGGATGAGATTTACTTTTCTCAGCAGCCCCCACAGGTACACTGTGGAATACACTCCATGTTGATACTCCAGCAACTAGTAAGAATCTAAGCAACATCACCACTCTCCCAAAACATCACTAAAGCACCTATCTCTAACTTGTACCACCAAGTCTGGCATTACCATCCTTACACTCAAAACTACTGACCATAGTCGCTAACCTCAGCCTCTAACTTCTACTTGCTCAATGTGGCCCGTCCGCCATCCTCACACTTGAAGTTCTCTGCACTACCTACACCTGTATCATTCAGCCCAGCAGCGAACTTAGCCATAAGCTTACCAGCACCAAAGAATATGGCAGTAAATACAACCAACATAACAATGGCAGGCCATGCGAGTTTACCGAATATAGCCATGATACTAGAACCTAGTATTACTCCAGTCATGATGGGTAATCCAAGTTTCTGCACAAACCCTATAACATTACATATAACCTTAGTAGCTGTATCGTCAGCAGCAGGAGTAGTACTAGCCCCTGCAGGTACACCATGGAAGATACCCCATGCTAACACTCCAGCAATCAGTAAGAATCTAAGCAACATCACCACTCTCCCAAAACCTCTCAATTAGCTAGTCGTCCCAGTCTGCCCTCCACCCTTACACTCAAACTTACTGGCATCACCAATCTCACTACCTAGCCCAGCAGCGAACTTAGCCATGAGCTTACCAGCACCAAAGAATATGGCAGTAAATACAACCAACATAACAATGGCAGGCCATGCGAGTCTGCCGAAGATGGCCATAATACTGGAACCCAATATCACTCCAGTCATGATAGGAAGCCCAAGCTTCTGCACGAAGACAATGACATTACATATAACCTTAGTAGCTGTATCATCAGCAGCAGTAGCGTTACTGGTAGTATCAGCATAAGTAGAACCTGCAGTGATGAATAACCATATCAAGGCTACCACTGCTGTAGCCAGATGTCTCGGTGCAAAGAGGTAACATCACAACTACATGGTGTGGTATTATCGCCATAGACACAGTTGTGCTTACTAGCTTCACCCAGGAACCTCATCTCCCAACTCTAACCCCTGTCTATCCAATGTGGCTCATCTCTCAACCACATCTGTACCACTTACCAGGATCGAAGTAGGAATAGGACATGAGAGGTTTGTCATCAAGGGAGGAGATGATACAGCATTTCTCCTAGGTAAGGGACTTGCACTAGATACAGCGAGGGGTCAATTACTATCCAGTGCTCTGGGTAGGATGTCCATGAGTGATGTGCATAGACTCAAGAGGGAAGTAGTAGATAGTGAAGGTATAGCAAGTCCTGTAAGGGCAATGTTTAGTAGACAGATCCCTGATGGAGATACATTACTTGCTGGAGAGATGGCAGGAGTTGATGATGGACTAGTTATACAAGAATTGAGCAGACCAGAAGAGTTAGAGAAGTTACAACATGAACTAGCAAAGCAAGTAAGTAAGTTAGCAGAACTTGGAGAACTCAAGTGGTTAGAGAGACTAGAAGCCATAGAGACTGAAGAGCTCCAGGGGATGAAGGAGAGGTTGAGACTTAAGGCAAGAAGAGCTGAGCAAGAGCTTAGGACGCTGGCGGAAAAGCTGGATGCTGAAGGGCTGAAGAAGCAAGAGGAGGTGAAGAAGCTGGAGGAGTTGAAAGAGCTAGGGAAGGTTAAGGGGATAAAGGATCTCAAGAACAAACTAGCAGCGATAAGGGAACTTAGGAGGGAACTGGCAGAATTGGAGAAGTTGCAGGAGAAGCAAGAGGAAGAGAAGAAGCTGGAGGAAGAGAAGATAAAAGCGCTGGAATGGTTGGGGAAGAAGCTTGAAGAGATAGGAAAGTTGCAGAGTGCAGAGGAGATACAGAAACTCAGGGAACTGAGTTTCTTGGGACTGCTAGAGGAGAAAAAGCTGGAGGAGTTGAAAGAGGCGGCTGGGAAAAAGCTGGAGGAACTCAAGAAGGAGAGTGCTGGAGGAGCGCTGGGACTGTTAGGAGCGATAAGTGTGCTGGAGAAGTTGGTGGAGAAGAATGGACAGCAGCTGGAGAAGCTGGAGGAGGCAGTTGAGAGTGCTAGTAAAGAAAAGGTGCTAAGGGAGCTCAGTAATAAGCTAGAAGAACTAGCAGCGATAAGGGAACTTAAGGCATTAGGACTGGAAAAGACCTGGCTGTTGAAAGAGCTAGGGAAGCCAGAGGTGGTGAAGAAACTAGGAGGAACAGTAGAAGAACTAGCAGCGATAAGGGAACTTAAGGGAACGGAGCTGGAAGAGCAGTTGAGAACATTAGCTGAGGTTAAGGAAGTCAAGGCATTAGCTGAGAAGCAGAAAGCTGGAGGATTAGAGATTCAAGAGGGACTTCAGCTCACAGAGAGAATGGGGAAACTAAATGGTAGGCTAGTACGGCTAGCAGCACAAAAGCTGGAGGAGATAAAGGAACTGACACAGCGGCAAAGAATACGTAAGGAGACTAATCCGCAATCTATAAGGAAAGCAGCAAGTATGCTAGAAGAGATAAGTGTGCTAAGGGAGCTAGGACAGTTAGATGAGCTAATACCAGAAGAGCAGTTGAGGACATTAGCTGAGGTGAAAGACACTATAGCACAACTGGAAGCACAAAAGCTGACGGAGGTGTTGAAGATATTTAAGGTGGAGGAGACATCGATAGGAGCTTTGGTCAAGAAGCTACAAAAACGTCTGGAGGGCTCAGAAGGAAAGAAAGAGTTGGAAAAGCACTGGTTACTCAAGAGATCTGGTAGGGAAAAAGATGAACTAGCCAAGATCAAGGCACTAGAGGAACTTACAGAGATAGCTGAGAAACGTGGAGTTGCTACTACACTCAAGGCTGCATTGGCTAATGCTATGGAGACTCAAGAGGGAAGTAGTAGATAGTGAAGGTGCAGCAAGTCCTGTAAGGGCAATGTTTAGTAGACAGATCCCTGATGGAGATACATTACTTGCTGGAGAGATGGCAGGAGTTGATGATGGACTAGTTATACAAGAGTTGAGCAGACCAGAAGAGTTAGAGAAGTTACAACATGAACTAGCAAAGCAAGTAAGTAAGTTAGCAGAACTTGGAGAACTCAAGTGGTTGGAAAGACTAGAAGCCATAGAGACTGAAGAACTCCAGGAGATGAAGGAGAGGTTGAGACTTAAGGCAAGAAGAGCTGAGCAAGAGCTTAGGACGCTGGCGGAAAAGGAAAAGAACGGACGGGCAGCGGAAATCAATAAGCTCAAGAAGCAAGAGGAAGAGAAGATAAAAGCGCTGGAATGGTTGGGGGAGAAGCTTGAAGAGATAGGAAAGTTGCAGAGTGCAGAGGAGATAAAGGAACTCAGGGAACTGAGTATTTTGGGACTGCTAGAGGAGAAAAAGCTGGAGGAGTTGAAGACGGTAAGGCAAGTGACGGCACCCATCCTGGGGACAGAGCTGCAAAAGAAGCTTAGGGAGCTGAAGGAGGAACTTAAGAAAGCTGGGGGAGCTGGGGGGCTGATAAAGGAGCTAAAGGAACTGGCAGAGAAGAGTGGAGTTAATGCGGGCCAGGTAGGGCTGGTTAAGAATCTCAAGAACAAACTAGAAGAACTAGCAGCGATAAGGGAACTTAAGACAAATCCAGAGCTGGCCGAGCTAAGACTAGGTGCACTAAGTCTGGAAGAGCAGTTGAGAACATTAGCTGAGGTGAAAGAAGTCAAGGCATTAGTTGAAAGTAGGAAGGATAGAGAACTAGAGATTCAAGAGGGACTTCAGCTCACAGAGAGAATGGGGAAACTAAATGGTAGGCTAGTACGGCTAGCAGCACAAAAGCTGGAGGAGATAAAGGAACTTACGCTGCTAGAAGCACGAAAGACACGTCCGGAGAGCAATCCGCAATCTATAAGGAAAGCAGCAAGTATGCTAGAAGAGATAAGTGTGCTAAGGGAGCTAAGACAGTTAGATGAGCTAATACCAGAAGAGCAGCTGAGAACACTAGCTGAGGTGAAAGACACTATAGCACAACTGGAAGCACAAAAGCTGGAGAATAGGAAGGTGCTGGAGAAGATAGAGTCCGAGAAGAAGTTAAAAGGCGCAGAGCTGGGAGAACATCTGACTAAGTGGCTGTTACACAAATTCGGAGTTGAAGGCAAGACACTGGAGATGATAAAGCGGGAGTGGGAGAATAAGCTGGAAGGATTGAAGGAGCTGGTGCTGGGCAGGGGGATAAAAGACCTAGGAGGGCTGGAGATAGCAATCAAGGGAAAGTTAGATGCGGTGCATAAGTTGGAGACATTGGAAGAGCTGAAGAATCTTAAGAACAAACTAGCCAGGATAAAGGCACTAGAGGAACTTACAGAGATAGCTGAGAAACGTGGAGTTGCTACTACACTCAAGGCTGCATTGGCTAATGCTATGGAGACTCAAGAGGGAAGTAGTAGATAGTGAAGGTGCAGCAAGTCCTGTAAGGGCAATGTTTAGTAGACAGATCCCTGATGGAGATACATTACTTGCTGGAGAGATGGCAGGAGTTGATGATGGACTAGTTATACAAGAGTTGAGCAGACCAGAAGAGTTAGAGAAGTTACAACATGAACTAGCAAAGCAAGTAAGTAAGTTAGCAGAACTTGGAGAACTCAAGTGGTTGGAAAGACTAGAAGCCATAGAGACTGAAGAACTGGTAGTAAGAGTTCAGGAACTGAAACGGAAGGCGGCAAGCATCAGGGAAAAGCTTAGGGAGCTGGTGGAGAATGGACAGCAGACTGAGGTGAAGAAGCTCAAGGAGGAGCTGGAGAAGCTGGGGATAAAGAACGTAGAGGAGGCAAATGCTGAAGAGCTGAAGAAGCAAGAGGAAGAGAAGATAAAAGCGCTGGAATGGTTGGGGAAGAAGCTTGAAGAGATAGGAAAGTTGCAGAGTGCAGAGGAGATACAGAAACTCAGGGAACTTGGAGGTGACTTGGGTCTGGCATGGCTGGAGGAGAAAAAGCTGGAGGAGTTGAAAGAGGCGAAGAGTGCAGTTGTGACAAAAGTAGGGTTGAAAGAGCTGGAGGCGCTTGGACTGGAAGATGAAATAAAGCTGGAGGGAATAGAAGCAGGCAAAGAACTAGAGCTGGCACAAAAGCTCAAGAAGTTGGAGACAAAGTTGGAGAGTAGCCCAGCACTGCCGGAAAAGAAAAAGAAACTTGGAGAGTTGCAGACAAAACTAGAAGAACTAGCAGCGATAAGGGAACTGAAGGCATTAGGAGTGTTCAGTGCAGGGGCAGAGAAGGTGAAGAAACTAGGAGGAACAGTAGAAGAACTAGCAGCGATAAGGGAACTTAAGGGAACGGAGCTGGAAGAGCAGTTGAGAACATTAGCTGAGGTGAAAGAAGTCAAGGCATTAGTTGAAAGTAGGAAGGATAGAGGATTAGAGATTCAAGAGGAACTTACAGAGAGAATTAGAGGATTGGAGAGAAGGCTAGTGTGGTCAGAAGCACAAAAGCTGGAGGAGATACAGGAACTGACACAGCGGCAAAGAATACGCCCAGAGAATGAACCACAAGCTGTAAAGAAAGCAGCAAGTATGCTAGAAATGATAAGGGTACTAAGGAAGCTAGGACAGTTAGATGAGCTAATACCAGAAGAGCAGCTGAGAACACTAGCTGAGGTTAAAGAGATGCTCGGACTGGAATCGATGCAGAAGCTTGGGGAATTGACTGAGGTCAAGGCGCTAAAAGCATTGGAGAGAAGCAGCGAGTGGGAAAAGCTGAAGGAGAAGAAGCTAGCGTTAGTAGCAAAATTAAAGAACAGAGGTGCGTTCTGGGTGGGAGCGGAGGAAAAAACACTAGGGAAGCTGGTAAAAGAGATCAAGGCACTAGAGGAACTTACAGAGATAGCTGAAAAACGTGGAGTTGCTACTACACTCAAGGCTGCATTGGCTAATGCTATGGAGACTACTAAGAATAGGGGTTGGACTGATTATTTAAACAGTCTAGATTCAAGTAAGGTAACTGATGCTGTAAGAGAACTAATCGCTGCTGAGAAAATTAGAGCATGGGCTAGGGATATAAATAACTTGGATGTAGATGAAAGAGCCATGGTTGCAGGGGCCTTCGCTCGTGCTGTTGAGGGGGCTGAGGTTATTGAGGTTAGGGCTATTGGTTCTACTTCGGTGATGCTCAATGCTTGCTATGACCTCCTGACCGATGGTATTGGCGTTGTTCCTAACTCTGCCTACCCAACGCTTTCATCCCCAGCACACCCGCAGCTCCCTGCCTACGTGCCCTCCACCCACACCTCAGTCTCTAACCCTACCTACCCAGTGTGGTCGCTCCACATACTTACTTACATCCTTCTACCCACTTTGTGTCCTAAGGCACTTCCACTCTCCCAAAACCTCTCAATTAGCTAGTCTTGGTCGCACCTCCACCCTTACACTCAAAGTTCTTGGCATTACCAATCTCACTACCTAGCCCAGCAGTATCAGCATAAGTAGAACCTGCAGTGATGAATAACCATATCAAGGCTACCACTGCTGTAGCCAGGTATCTCGGTGCAAAGAGGTAACATCACAACTACACAGTGTGGTATTATCACCATAGACACAGTTGCACTTATTCTACACCCAGGCACCTACTAACTTCTACTTGGCACCACCAAGTAGAAGTTAGAGGCTGAGGTTAGCGACTATGGTCAGTAGTTTTGAGTGTAAGGATGGTAATGCCAGCCTTGGTGGTGCTGGAGGTTCCTGAGGTTAGTAGGTAGTGCAGAACTTCAAGTGTGGTGATGCCAGGCTGGGTGGTGGTGCCACATTGGGTGAGCAAGGCTGGAAGAGAGGCTACTGAGGTTAGGGGATTAGGTGTATTCAGAATCCAAACCTGATACCTAGTTCTACTCCTACGTTACGTAGTCCAAAAGATGCTGATATCTTCTCCTTCGTCTTTCCTAATGGACTGGCATCGTCAACCGCTCGGTGAGCAGAAGTGTTGTCGTAGCTTGTGCCTAGTACCTTGCTGAAAGTGCCACCAATAAACGCTGCCAGGCTGTGTGTAATACTGTAATTTATACCAGCCTTGACCTTGCAGGTAAGTTGCGGTTGAAATTGTCGGTCAGTCAATCCTATAAAGCTCGCACCTAGCCCAGCACAGGCATAGGGAGACATTCTCCAGCCAACTAGTAGTCCTACTTGTGGAAAATCGTAGCATGCATTCAGGATTGCTGAAATTGCCCTAACTCCACTTATCTCTACAATCTCCATACCCTCCGTACTTGTGGCAATCGCCCGGCCAATCACCCCCCTTGTACGAAGTGGAAGAGTAACAATATCTGCAATAGCTTTATCTCGCGCACCCTGGGCAGAGACCTCGGTACCACCAGTACCGGTAGTAGTTGTGGCACCTGCAGTGCCAGCCCCCTCCCCGGATATGAGGGGGGTAAACTTCTCCACAATTTTGGTGGCAAGCGCTCTACTTTCCCGCGCTTCGTCATGGTCTCTAATGTCTTCCAAGCGCTTCTTTATGGATTCCAGAGCCGGCTTGGACAACTCTTTCTGCAGCGCAGCCCGAAAACCCTCAACGTCACGCGTTGCACTGGCAGATATTCTTTTCACTAGAGCAAAAGTTGCGCTCCCCCCGCTCAGCAAGGCGTACTTCTGTGATTTAAAATCATATCGCTCATGTCCGAGTTCTACCTCGAGCCTAGTGCCACGCACCACGCAACCTGCGCTTCCCTTAAGACCCAATAGGCTGCTGTTTTCGAACCTTATAACCGGACTCTCCGTAGATTCTGCTGCCCAATCGTAGTTGGCAGAAGAAAGCTCGCCGGAACCCAACTTCCCAATGTAAGGCAGTATTGCTACGGTCTCTTTCGCAGCATTAAGCCTAAACCCACTTATTGTTCCTATTGCGGGCCCATACCCAAGGCTCACGTAAAAATCCCCGCGACCGCTCATCCCATTGGAATTTGCTGGAACTAGATAACTAAACGCACACAATACAGCAGCTATACACACTACGGGCTTCATGACACACCCAATAACACCGACAACCAACAGGAGGCTAAACGCCCCTCACTGCACGACAGTGCTATACAACTGTTAAAAAGGTCTTAAAATGAGTTGCACTTTTGAAGGACTGGTAACCGTACCCATCCGAGAAGTAAAGCTTCAGGCTGGCCGGCCAAATGGCACACACATCTGGTCGCTCTTTGTGCGCACGCATCGTTAACGTAGTACCACCTTACTTGTTCAGCACCGAATTCACCACCCCCTCCAATATCATACGCAGGGTTGCAGCAGTGCTTGTGTGCCGCAGGAGACCACCTTCAGCTATGACTGCCTCATCAGATCCCGGCATAATGTCCACGTATTTCTTGCCGAGTAAATCCGCGTAGGTAACCGTAGCTGAGCTGTCAACCGGAAGACTCACCCCCTTCTGTACGCACATCTTGACGACGGGCATGTTGTTCTGGTCTAAGTGCAGCGCAGTAACTGACCCGACATTCACTCCGGATACTCTCACTTCACTGCCTACTCTGAGCCCATCAACGTCTGTGAAGTATGCATGAATTGTGTGACAGCCTTTGTAGAACTGCATCTCGTGCGACAATCTGTTGGTAACGTGCGCTCCCAACGCGACTACCGCAGCAGAAACGAGAACGCCCACCACAACTTCTGTAATGCTATAATGTGACATACCAACCACTCATTCACAAGACTCTGTTACACGGAAAAACACCAAGTACGCTCAGCCATAGCTAAACCAGGCCACCCACAACCCGGGTGCCAGGTGCATTTTAAGCTATGAGTGCACACCCCGGGACTCCTTGTTGTGTGGCCCACGGTGCGGATGGTAGGCGCATGCAGTGCCGGTTAGGTTCGGGATATGCTGCCTATTACCCTTTGCAGGCGGAAGATCGTCAGTTGTATAGTGCAACCACAAGTGGCACCTTGCCGTTACAGTGGAGGGATCTACCTTCCCCCCGTAAACAACCCACCTGCGCTCTTTGCCTCTAACTGTGGCTGAATAATAACGATTCCCGAAACTGTCAACATGCACGCACCGCTTGGTCAAAAAGCCCAATCCTAGAGAGCACAACACGCCGCTGGTCACAGAATTCTACCCCTTCCGCATTGCCTAATTATAAGGTCTGTGGTATGAAAAACAATCGCTAACTTGGGTTTTCGACAGTTGGCAAGGGTTTCTTAGGAAAAAGTTGAGTCTTTATGAGATGTCCGTTTTGTAATAGCGTCGACACCAGCGTGAAAAACTCCAGACCTTCAGATTGCAAGATGTCTGTGAGAAGGCGCCGGTACTGCGACAGTTGTAATTCCAGATTCACCACTGTGGAAGAGCTTTTACTCAAGCCAGTAAAGGTTTTAAAGAAGGATGGTAGCGTGGAAGCCTTTGACAGACAAAAGCTACTAACGTCCATCATCTTGGCCACGAAAAAGCGTCCTGTTACCCGCGACCAGATCGATATGGTAGTCAGCAACATGTTCTACAAGTTGGAGGCAATCAAGGGGAGTGTCGTCCCCAGCGGGGTCATAGGAGGTATGGTGATGGAGAGCCTGTTTGCGCTAGATAAAGTTTCATACATCAGGTTCGCTTCTGTGTATATGAACTTTAGCGATATAAACGACTTTAGCGGAATAGTAGAGCGCGTACAGGAGGTTGTCTAGTTGGGGCAAGTTCTCCGGAGAATTCTCTTGAATTGGAGGTGCTCTTATGCTAGCCTCTACGCTGATTTTGGGGGCATAGCTCAGTTGGTAGAGCATCTGTTTTGCACACAGAAGGTCAGCGGTTCGACCCCGCTTGCCTCCACGCGGGGTCGATCGTAGCTTCGCTGCTTGCTATGTGAGCTCAAACATCTTGTGCAGGGCTTCTATACCGCCGAAGCTGTATCCACCTACGGTGACCTGCCCATGCGGGTCCACACTTCCGCCAATGACGGGGAAAGTATAGCCCTGGTGTCTGCACATTTCTGTGGTAATGGAGTTGTACAGCTCTATTGCCTCCTCATACGTGTACTCCCCAGTGCGGTACCTAGCGTTCACATTTGTGTGAAAGCGCATCATATTTTCATACTCAGCATTTATCCACAACGTGTAGTTGCCTTTATGATCCTGTGCAGCAGATCCCTCTACAAAAATTAAGCGCTGGGCACTGTGGCCCCATTGCTCAGCATCAAACACAGGCATTCCGCGCGCTCCGGTGGCGCCGCTTCCAGAATCACTCTCCCCGTCAACAGGTGCAGCATCGGGTTCGCGTTCACCCGCTTGTGGATGTTCTGGTTGTGATAACAGCGCGTCATGTTCTTGGATTGCCTGCAGCAGCGAAGGTCGGCCCGCATGCCAATTTTCTGGGGAAAGATCTTGCGCAACGTAGCTAACCTCGCGCTCGTCTGCATTACTTACAACATAATACGCGACGTCAGCCCCAGCATTACCCCGAGCCTCAAGAGAAAACACCTCGGGCACCACTGCAGCCAGCATCTGCACACGCCAGATGTCTACCGGCGTATCCGTGCGCACTTCGTGCGCAGTACCCCTCTCCCGCACGCGTATGCTATATGTTGTCTTATCAAAATACAGCCCCTCGCCTTCTGGCTGTTCAAGTACTTTCGGTGTATCACCGAGAACAAGTGCGCGTACTCTCAAGAAGTCTGAGTCCTCCTCGCTGTTTTCAATAGTGAGTCGTAATGTAACCTGGGTGGAATCTCCCAGCCATGTGTTCCGCAACCACTCGACAATGCGCGGATTGTACAGAAATTCCAGATCTGTAGCATCCTTGTCCAGCGTCCAGGCAACCTCAGCTTCCCGTATTACTAAATACAGGGGATGTGTATCCGATGCGCGCTGCAGCAGAGCGTTGTGCGTTGTGCTTGCTTCATCCTGTAAATCCCAAACTAGCACACTCGGCCGCTTGCTATCCACCACTGAGTGATTCAGGAGCGTAACCTGGTCTCGACCGATAATAAATACCATTAGACCAGCGTTCAGATGTGCAACGGGCATGTTGTTATAGTCTTCACTCAGGTAGTTATCGGGTGTAGGCACTAGGACCACTGGCGCGTGTCCAGAAGGCCCGGCATTCCCCATATGCAGCGTGAAAGCGGGCTTGTCTTCAGTGCTTTCGTATATTTCGTCCCACTCCCAATCTAAATTGTTTAGTATTACAGCAGGTTTATCAACATCGCTATACGCCTCGTCAAGATCTCGACCTTCGGCATCACATAACCTAAGAACGTACTCATCATCTTGCAGCTGAACAACTTTCGCGTACTTTGCATCAAGGACCTTGAAGAGAGACGGGCCCATGTAGGCAATTAACTCTCCTTGCTGTGTGAAATAATACGACACCTTCGGTGCAACGCGTGAGCCTCCATCATGGTGTGCAGCAACTCCTAATGATGTTGGGGCGTGTTGCGCATTACGGTCGAGATCAAAATGTAACCGCAGAGTGTCTACTACGGGCGCTATAGGCGCACTATGTGGATACACACCATCAGTATCAGATGCATGAGCGCCAGGTGTATGCTGTATCGGCGGCAGTAAGTCGTCCGTACCGGGTTCCTCGCCGGCACCAGCGTGGCGCGCTTTTCTGGCCCTTTCCACAAACTCGCCGACACTGTCACCTACAGTCTCGCTCGCATTGTGTGCCATGAGCGAAGACAAAAACGCCCCACCTTGGGCATTTTTCCTACTGCCGGGAGCAAGTATGCTACTTGGCGTTGTAATATACTCACGCCCGCTAGGATCGATTGTTAGCGAGACCTGTTGTGCCAAAAATTCACTTAGAACATCGTGCTGCAGATTTGGTACGCTCTGTGTGGATTTTTTGCCACGATTAGTCGTACGTACAATCTCGAGCGGGGTATCAATAAAAAAGCCTATCCTGCCGCTGTCTTCACGTGATATAGGAATCTCTATTACCTGTGACCCAACTTTAACTCCCATACCTTGCAATCCCATTTCGTATTTATCCATGGCAACAATCCTTACGGAATAGCGCTGGTTGTCATGATAGTCTGGGTCTATAATGCGTTGAATGAATTGCCTCGCTATTTCAGGATCTTCAACTACCTGAGCCATAGGCACTGTAGTAAATTTCAGAGACGCGCCATCAACGGTTGCATATAGTGGTTTGCGCTCCAAAGCCTTAATACGGGCCCTTGCCATTCCACTAGAATACTGCTGGTCAGCGGACGTAAATGTGAGTTTAGTATCATGAAAAGTGACATCCGGATTACCGTCTGCACCATTGAATGCCGTGTATTCATTGCTCAACGATAGCGTACAGGCACGCAACGCTGGGTCAAACTCAAACAGCGCGTATTCTCCATTCAAAAACATGGGGCGGTCCTGGGTGTTGCCATCGCGTGTGTTATAACTCACTATAGCACGTCCCGACTCCGATGCTTCAAGCCTAAAGTATGGCAAGTATCCCTGGGTTCTATAAACATCCTCCAAATCCACCGCCACTTCGTCACCGTTGGCGCCAGCAGCTATTACTCTCCCGGTGTTGTATATTGCGCGGGAGTCCCGTAAGAAGTTTGCGTAATTCCCCGAAACATGTGAGAGACTTACTGACGGGTCACGGTCTGTTAAGCTTGTGGCGCTCTGATTGATGAAATCCTGGTGGGTCAGCTGCAGCCCTGTTGCGTCACATAGGGCCAATTTATATTGTGTTGCTCCATTTTCAAATACCTCAACTACCTTCAAAAATTGGTGCTCCGGTGCCAGAACAAGGGTGTAGCCTAACGGCCTGTTGACGTGAATTATCTTTCCATATTTAGATATATATCCTGACGTGGGCAAGGCAGGGTTTTGCTCCCCAGTTGCGCCTTCTCGTACCCGCAACACAACCTGGAATTTCTCAACACGTTCATCACCGTCTTCAATTCTTGCTCCCAGCGTCAGGGGAAGAGAAAGTATTTCCGGCACCTGTCCAATACCACCTGTTGAGCCAGTTCCATGGGAAGATTCGCCGTAGGGGGCAATTGGTCCGTCAGTACTGGGCTCTCCACTACCTGACGGCCCTACGGGCTTATTTGTATCATTTCCGGCCGTGTGTTGTGATTGCAAATCGTCTGACTCAGCCGGACTATGTGCGCCACCGACGGGGTCGACCTCACGGTGTGTGGTGGCTTCTACGCCCTGTGGCAACGCCTTAAGCAGCGCGTCCACAGCGTTGCGCACTATAACTTTATCTCCATGTACCACCATAAAAGTTCGCAAACGTGGGTCATGGTCTGCCTCGCCCTCTTTCAGTAAAATGGGTTCATACAGCACTTTTTGTATGACTTCCTTCCCAAGTGCGCCATCCACACACAATAGTGCAGGAGATGCTTCTTTCGGAATGTAGACAAGCTCTAGCATATTCCTAGAAAAATGCACATGGTCGCCATTCAGCATGAACGGGTACTCTCTGTCGCCTACAAGGGCGTACACCGGATACAACGCACCCAAAGTGTTGTGAGAATCTATTATTGCACTGTCTACCTTAAATCGCAGAGCAATAGGTCGAGAGAGCCCTGTTGGTTGTCCATTCAGTGCTAAAGCTGCCTGGGTTAAAAAGTGTTCGTATTCGTCCGAAGAGTGTGCCAATTGCACGCCGCCTACACGCGGGTCCTGGTTAGACATATAAGCTAAGCCTTCATGCCCCAGTACCAGCAACATATTCCTAGAGGCTGCTGCTGCAGCATCCGGCACAGCCTTGGAATTTGTTGGGGGTATTTCCACTTTGTTGTCATCATAAAAAAACAGGTTGGTATAGTATGGGTGAGCAGCAAAATCGAAATACGCAAGGCTTGAGGCAAGCTTGCCCACGATTACGTGTTCACTATCTGCAAATTTACTACCCAAAACTGACCTAATGCCCTGACGCTTTGCCAACGCAATTGCGGGGCCGTGACCCTGCTCATCGTACAAGTCTTTAAGTGACATTTGCTGCAGGTCATTAGCAACAAATTGTGGGTTTGCAATAATATCCGGCACTATACCCCGATCCAGCAACGCTCGGAGATCATCTGGTAGGGAGTTGCTATCCCGATAGTGACGCGCTATGTCCCAAGCATCCGGCACTTTACCTGATTCGTCACAGAACGACAGTTTGTATAGCGGTTGTCCGCCAATATTGTGCAGCACAACCTTCAGGTAGCGGTACTCCTCTGGAATAACTACTTTGTGCCCCCAAATGTCACGAGCAATCAACTGCTCATCCTGCCCGAAACGGTAGCTGCACGTGGGCAGCACATGATCATCGCCACTATGAAGCCTAAGCACCGCCTGGTGTTTTCGCATTCCTGCTTGCACATCAAACAGTATTTCCCCCGGAACGATAGCACCTTTTACGCTCGATTCCCACCCATCTTGTAGGTATGCACTCGGATCATCGCCAGCGGGCTCCATTGTGTCAGGTTGTGGAACCTGTGGTACATCTTTGGGTGCGCTATTTTTCGGTCCCACTACACTCTCGGGCACATTTTCTCCACCAGCTGTATACTCCGCGCTGCGTGCCAGAGCCTGTAGAGGGTGTATACCATCTGCAACAGGCTTCCCATTGAAATTTATGTGGGGAAACTCCCCACTATCTGTTGCAGGAATGTGGAGCGCAAAGTTGTTTCTGACTAGCGCCTCAAATGCATGCTGAGTAAGATCCTTTTTAAACCCCAGCACGCTACTGCCGGTCTCCCCTGTGACGGTGTGCTCGAACGTGAAATCACGGAATAGTAGCGAGTGTCCGCCATGCGTGTGTGCAGCTATCGGTATTTCAGCCCCAGGAACCGATACTGCAACATTGCTGAGTACCCCCGGCAAAACCTCAAACTTGTGTTGCACACCCTCTGGATACGGCAGAGCATTACCCACAGTTATCTTCAGAGCATGCTTTCCCCCAAGCACATCAAATTCTAGCTCATCTTCTCGCTCGTCATCTGGAATAAGTTTTACCTGCTGCAGAAGGCTCATTGCCTGCTGGGCATTCCGCACCACCATTGCACCTTCCGTGCTTTCTGATACGCTAAACGCCCTTCCTTCAATTATAAGATACAGCGGATGCTCGAGCAGCGCCGATTTTACCGCATTTATAGCTTCCTGCCGATGTTTTGCGGGCTCTATCTGTACGTGCGCTGGGTGTTGTAGCGATGGCGAAAAGTACGAGAAAGTCGCAGAGCCACTACCACGATCCAGTACCAGCAGCGCGTACTCGCTGTTTAGCATCCCCACAGAGGCTTCCGGAATCATTGTGGGCAATGCTTCAAATGGTTTCAGGGGAAACATATGCACCGCAGATGTGTTGCCACCAAGTGAGCCAAGCGCGAATGAAGGTTGGTTCCCATTCAGCTTCACTAGGCTCTTTAAATCTTGGGCAACATATTCTACATTACCAAGCGCGCTGTCATCCGCAGTAAGCCTCTCGATATTGCTCACAGTTGGAACACTTGCACGCTCTAGCGCGCTTAATACACTAGACGGATCGCGCATATCTTTGGCGTCGAGGGAGTTAAAATCCTCAACAGTGAGCAATTTTCCGTTTCTATCACAAAAGTGCAGCACTTGTTTTCCTGCGTCTTGCACCACTTTTAAAAATTGGTACCGGGGCGGGATTGACAGCGCATAACCATGATTTTCGTATATTATGTTGTGCTCACCCAGGTAGTAATACCGTGATGTAGGAAACGAGACCTGGTGTCCATCATCTACTGCAGCTACAGAGTACAACTCTGCTCCATTTCTGGAAGATATTAACCCTCCAGGTGTTATGCGAATTTCTCGATCTGTGTCTCGTCGCCCGATGATTGTCATGCTATCCTCAATAAGGGTAAGAACCAAAAGCCGGAGATTGATAGAGAACCCGCATTAAAAATGAATGAAGCGCAGCTGTGATACTACCAAAAAACCTAGACAAAAGATGAAGCGTTGGCATCTTTCGGCGATTACTGCCGCAGTTAGTATGTCGAGCACCGCAGTTTCTATACGTTACTGCAGAAAAATCCGCTACAGTCCCCATATCACATAGGTTAAGAAGCTATTT
The DNA here is from genome assembly GCF_002214625.1 of Anaplasma ovis str. Haibei. Taxonomy (NCBI): domain Bacteria; kingdom Pseudomonadati; phylum Pseudomonadota; class Alphaproteobacteria; order Rickettsiales; family Anaplasmataceae; genus Anaplasma; species Anaplasma ovis. Next base: position 4,303 of record NZ_CP015994.1, on the reverse strand, counting down.
TCTCTTGACTCTCCCAAGAAATTATGCTCTACTCCCCTCCTTTTTTATTTGCAGGGGTTTTTATGAGAACGTCAGAGCGATGCCCTTTGAGAGGCTCTCCCCAGCCTCCGCAGGTCATCAGAACATGTAAGCCGAGTTGCCCCGTCGCTGCTGCGGGTGGTGCGGGTGGTGGTAATGAGATGGGCCTGCAGTTTGCTAAGGTAGAGGGGAATTTTCACAATAAGTTTGATATACAGTCTGAGCTTCTGGAGCAGTTGCAGATCAAGCTTACCGTGCACAGTACGGACCCACTTGCAGATGCAACAAAGCAGTATGTGGACCGCACACTCAAGACCACACTTGAGGTGTTCAATACAAACTTCGCGTTGGAGCCTCATAACACTCCACAAGAGCTTAATGTATATGTATTTGAGCATAAACGGGAATTTGATGCTGCACTAGAGGCTGTAGGCATACATAAAAAGAATATCGGTGGTATAGCGTGGCCTTCTGACAATAGGATTTACGTATATAAGGAAGGGAAAAATAGGGTAGCAAACCTGCCCCATGAGCTGAGCCACCTTCTGTTCGACTACGCTATTTCCAGCCGCTACGGATTCCACAAAGGAGTGGACATCTTGAATGAGGGTGTGGGTGAGTATATACAGCACATTGTGGAACACGGCCACAGGGTAGACTTAGACCTCATGAGAAGGGCGGATCATGTATTGCAGATGTTTAAGGATGACCCGCAACTTAACAGCACCAAAAATCTGGATGGCATCATGGCCATTATCGATGAGCACACGAAGCTAAACGAGAAAGGCCAGCAAGACCCGCAAGCTCCTAAGTACATAGCTTTAAAGTACGATTTGGGTGCGACACTTGTCCACTATCTACAGACACACAACCCTTCCTTGTTGCGTGAAAGCTTCAAGAACTCCTCGACTGCACCCTACGATCCACATAGCGTGTATAGCGGGCAGCGTGCGTCCACACTGGTAACTTTAGATCCATTCAACCCCGTGATGAACGTACCAGCAGAGTTCGAAAAGTGGTTGAATGAAAACGCCACAGAGCAATTTGTCAAGCGACACAACGCATTGTTTGTGCGCACACACTCACTAATTGGGTTTGAAGATAAGATAATTGATGGCGAGGTTAAGGAGGTCAAGGTCTTTGATGCGCACCTCGAAAACAGCGCTGGAGGAATGGTAAGAGTGCTTTCCCCAGTAGGGCACATTGGGATATACGATAAGATATGTGCGCTCAACCCGTATTCCGGGGACGTGTTCGACATACCGTATGAATATCACTTTCTGAAACCTGTAATTGTGGATGGGGTACGCCAATATACATACTGCAACGCAAGTGGTGAGGAGTATTTGTTGGGCAAGTACTACAAGAATGTCAACAGCATCTCCAAAATCATGACCAAGTATGATCACGAGACTGCCAAAATACGCGAATCCCTCGTTAAAGCGGAAAAAGCATACGACCAGTACCTACAAACACAAAATGCACACTCGGAACATGCTCTCCGCAAGGCTATAGAGCATGCATCCGTTATGTTAAGCGGAGGGCTGAACAATATTCCTGAAAGCGTACCTCACATGGACTTCGCAACAATTGCTGGCACAGAGTATGAAAACCGGAGCATTGGGCTAAACGTGCAGGTAAAAATGCTGGGAGCAGCGTATGCAGAATATGTTACCAGACATGCATATGCACTGATGTTAGGTCATGTGAATTCAGCGGAATCACTGATGATTTGCAAGGCTCTGAAGCACCTTTTGTATATTGATCCTATAAGGATGAGGGGGGATGATCAGTCTGCACTGAAGGAACTGTGGCGTCAGCAAGGCATTTTATCTCTTGAAGCTACCGGTAAAGGAGATGTGAGCGGTGTGTCCGTGTTTCTCCCAGGAGGCAAAAAGATAGCTGAACTGCCGAGTGATAGCGAGGCTTTTGTAGTGTTCGAAAACGGGCAAGCGGGATTCAGAAACTTTGTTACATCTGACGGTCTCAAGTCTGTATACACCACATACTCTGAAGCTCCAGTTGCGGTGGTAACGTTGGATGAACGTGGCAACAAGATTTCTCAATTTGTGCGCGGCACAGTAGACAATGGGACAAGCGTCGTAGTTGGTTTGAATAAATTCTCAGATCCTAAAGTCATAGGGCACAGTGGAGATGACAGTATTACAGTGTCTGAAGGGGTCACAATAGAGCCTGCTACCAACGCTCCAGAGATTGGTCCTGGCACAGTAGCTAGGAAGGGTGAGGTCGTTGATGATAGGGGTACTGACAGAACAAGCGACGATACGTACGACGCTGCTGTATACTCGAACAACGAAATGGTCATACAACGGTTGTCTCGCCTTCAGTTTTACATGCGTGAGGAGAGAAGGGATGAGGACGGTAACGTAGTTGATAATCCAGCTTTTTTCATCAGGGATGTAGCCGCAAGCAGAGTGTTGCAGTTTCCTGACAGTATAACACACCTCAAGCTTGTAAGGACGGAAAATGGCACCACTAGGCTTGTACCATGCACAAAAGATGGGAACACAAACCCGCCCGGCATGCCATACAATACAAAGGGTTATACGTACATTGACCCAATTTTCGCGTATCAAAGAATCGAAGCAGACTGGATTGCCAAGCACGCAAAGTTGGACCTTATAGATTTCACAAGATACGCTGATGGTACATTGTTCAAACTGCGGTGGAACGCGGATGATCCGCAGATACCTAAAACTGAACAAGGTGAAATAATCAGGGTGCACGACCAATCACACTTTGCTAGGGCGGAGCTTATTTATGAGCCAGAAAATGTGAAGATTGGTGAGCTTTCTAACGCCCCTAGCTTCTTCCAGGGGGATATTTTCCTTGCGTTTGACCCTAACTACAGCCACAGTGACTTTGTTTCCTCCTTGCACGAACAAGAAGTCGAGCTACAAGACGGTGGCAACGGTACAAAACGCGTTTCACTAACTGGTAAAGGGGATTTAGGCACCGACAGTGGGTTCAGCGACTACTATTCTTTCATGCAACGTCAATGGGGTGATAGCCCAGAGTTGGTGCAGGAAATACATAAGCGTGCTGGCATAGTGGAAAATACCCCAGCAGATCAGGGTGCCATAGATGCTACAAAGGTGCTCAAAGTTGATGCGAGTGAGCATGATCTGCAGCAGCTACGCGGTTCAATGCTATATTTGCTTGCTAGCGATAGGGTGGTAAACGGACAAAAAGTGCACGAGCACGTCTTTTTCATTGCCGACATTAATGACGGGAGTTATTTCCAGCTACCAAAGGCTATTACACACCTAAAGGTGGTAACTCACAATGGGCAAAAACATTTGGTCCCTTCAACTTCGAGCGGGCTGGAGAACCCTAAGGGCATGCCTCAGGATTTGGGTGAGCACAGGTACATCAGCTCTGTTCTCGTTCATGAGAATGCAGTGACTGACCACATGTCGAGGATCCCAGTAACAAATGTACTCCTGGCCAACTTGAACAAGTACGCGGATGGTACGCTTCTGGAGATTCGTGACAACGGAAACATATCTTACGACGGCATAGGTGCAACTGGGGATGGCTACTCCGAACTTGTGCATCTATTTGATAAGCACGGAAACGAGGTCGGTGTGCTGTCCAAGCATCCTAATCTGCTAGTCGGAAAGGTTGCGCTTGGCACAAGAAAAGAGCAAGCACCAGGTTTGGGAGAAGTACCTACTGAAGCGGTTGATCACGGTGTGCATGGCACGAAATCAAGTGAATCCGATACAGTAAGTACACGCAGTGCGCACGATGACGCATTGGATGACTTCCTGAGAGCTAGGCACGACAATATGCGTGCATCAGGCGGTAGTGGCACCAACAAAGTGCAACGTACTCCACGCAGCAATGATGACTATACCGAGATAGAAAGCGGCATGTTGTCAGATCCTACGTTGCCTCATACGGACCCGCATATCACCAACGCGGGAGTGCGTGGTGGCACCATACCTAATCGGGATTACACCGACGATGCGCTGATTGACAGTGTGGCATGGAACACACATTGCAGTGATGGAACCCAGTGCCATGCGCACGAACACAACCTACTACCGCTATAGAGCAGTAGGCACCACACTTCCCCGGAAGCAGCGCGGCGCATACGCGCTGCTTCTTCGGGGTATGGCTTCAGGCTGCCGTCATGTGTCACGACACGTGACGCGCCTGTTGTCCACCGAACTTTACGGCCTATCCCCAGAATTTCACAAAGAGCGCAATACGTGCACAGGGCACGACTGGAAAGCGCCAACACACCTGAAGGCCGCGT